>NZ_JAVIWS010000001.1:3243125-3891750 GCF_031323975.1 Escherichia ruysiae | reverse complement strand
GGTATCATGACCGCCGTTTCCGATGTTAAGGGTGTCGTTGCCGCCGCGCCCTTCCAGTTGGTTATCGCCGCTGCTGCCGGTCAGAGTGTCGTTAAAATTCGAGCCGGAAATGCCTTCGATATTGGTAAATGTCGAGGTGTTAAAGCCAGTAGCCTGCGCGGCGGTGCTGCTTAAGTTCGCGGTCACGCCCACCGTCGAGAGGCGGAAATCAACCACGTCCATCCCGCCATTCGCCAGCCAGGTTCCGGTACCGGAGCTGTACACCCAGCCGCCGGAACCGTCGTAGGTATCGGTGCCTGCGGTGGCAAAGAAGGTGTCGTTATAACCGGTGCCGACGAACTTGCCGTTGTTGCTCGCGGTACCCGCTTCGGCGCTGAGATCGTAAGCGTGGGTGGCATCGGTGGCCTGTAAGCCGCCCCAGCTGGTGTTGACCGTCTGGTCGATATTGCTGGCTGTGGTGCCGGTGGATTTGATCAGCACCGCGTTATAGGTTTCTCCGGCGTTCAGCCCGTAGAAGTTGACCAGCGCCGAGGTATCGTTAACCCCCATCCCCGACTGTGGATTGATAATTTGCGTGGCAACCAGCACACCCGCCGAGTTGTACAGTTTTACGGTATTGCCGTAATAGACGTTAATGCCGTTGGGATCGGTAATGCGCAGGTGCAGCGAAGTGCCGTAGCTCACCGTGTTGGTGTTGCGGATCAGGAACACGCTGCCCGACTGTTTGGTTACCAGTACATCCACCGCACCGTCCCAGTCGTAGTCCATTGCCGCCACGCCGCTGGTAGTGCCGCTCTGGCTGCCGCCGAGTACCGACTGCGTCCAGTTGCTGGCTCCGCCAACGTTGGTGTAAAGGTAGGATTGTCCGGTCTGGGCAATACGGGCGATATCCATCAGACCGTCGTGGTTCCAGTCCACCGCCAGGCTAAACTGGCTGGCGTAGGTGGTTGCCGTTGCCCCCACCGCCACCGGATTTCCCAGCACGCCGTTGGTGTTGAATAACAGGGAGCCGTAGTTAGCTCTTCCCTGGCTGGCGGGCAGGAAGAGATCCATATCGCCGTCGCCATCGAAATCCGCCCAGGTCATGGAGACAGACGTCGAGTTGCCGCCGCTGCCCGCCGTGCTGAGGAAGGTATTGATGGTGTTCTGCCCCCAGACAAACGTGCCGTTGCCCTGGCTGATGAGCGAGGACAGCGTGTAATAGTTATTCAGGTTGAAAGTGTGCTGAACCAGGTCAATCCTGCCGTCGTTGTTAAGATCAACGCCAGAACCCTCGTTGAGCGAAAGATACCCCGTCACCGCCCCGCCGACCGTGGCGCTCCCCCCGTTGTTAGTCACGGTAGAGTTCCCCGTCAGCACGCCCGCGTTGTTCCACAGGAAGGTATTGGAGTCTGGCCCCCCGGCGTCGCCAATCCAGAAATCAAGATAGCCGTCGCCCTCTTTATCAAACGCTACTACCGAGCCATACCACGTCAGAGTGCCAACGGCGACCAGAATGGCACTGGAAAACGTGCCGTCGCCGTTATTGGTAAAGCCGTTGATATAGCCCGTGCCGTAATCATCACGGGTAATAAACAGATCGCCCGTACCGTTACGGTCGTAATCGGCAATGGAACTGGTGGCGTAGTTGTTGCCGCTCTGATACAGCGTCAGGGCGGTCTTCGACCAGGTAAGCGGGTCGGTAGATTGCATCACCTGCTGGTTGGCCAGCACCGTCCACATTCCGTGCGTGTCGAGGCCGTAGGTCAGCCCCCAGGCAGTTGTTTTATTGGCGGTCGTCCAGGCTGGCGTGTAATCAATTGCCGCGTTGACTGTCACCGTGCCATTGCTGACGTTGGCGGTGTTGCCGTTGCCCGCCGAGCTTTTCACCTGCGCGGTGACGTTATAAGCAGTTGCGGACGCTGCCAGCGCGTCGGTATCCGGCAGTTGCACATACCAGGTATTGTGCGCCGGATCGACCACTACCGCGCCGCCCGGCTGTGAGGTGTAGGTTTTGCCGTTGATCACCACTTCGACGTACTGCCCACTGGCAAGCGCAGCGGTGATTACGCCGCTGATAATTGGCGTGGTGTCACGCGTGGTCTGGCTGGTGATTTGCGCCAGCGTCGTCGGAATAGAGGTATCGACTGTCAGGATAAAATCACTGGAGGAGGTGATATTCCCCGCCAGATCCACCACTCGCGCGCTGTAGGTATAGGCACCGCTGACCAGACCACTGTCGCTGTAGGTCCAGTTCAGTGCGCCGACCATCGTTACCGCGCCTAACAACAAGCCATTGCGGTAGAGGTAAACCACTTCGCCGCTGGCCAGCGGAGCGGAGAGCACGCCGTTCAGCAGTGGCGTGGTGTCGTCGGTAGCCTGCGCACTGCTTAACGTCCCCTGCCGCTGCCCGACATCATCGGTATACGACACAATACCTGGCGTGGCGGTGGGGTTAATCGTATCGACCACCACCGTTTTCGACACCACCGGGCCGGTATTTCCCGCCAGATCCAGCACCCGCACCTGATAAACGTAGCTGCCGTCGATCAATGTGCGGCTGTCGGTGTAAGTCCACTGCGTGCCGTTGGTGGTGAGCGTAGTCCAGGTCGCGCCGCCATCAAGGCTAATCTGCGCTACTTCGCCGCTGGCAAGCCCCGCTCCCAGCGAACCGGTTAGCGTGAGCGAGGTATCGCTGGTGATAAAGTCAGTTGCCGAGCTCCCCGTGTCGGTGCTGATGCTGGCGATGGTCAACACCTGCGCCGGGTTAACGGTATCAATCTGCGCCGACTGGCTGCCGGTGGCACCAACGTTGCCCGCCAGATCGACCACCCGCACCAGCCAGGTTGTCGTGCCGTTAGTCAACGTGCGCCCATCAGCGTATGTCCAGTTAAGGCCGTCTGCCGCCAGCGTCACGTTCACCCAGGTTGCGCCGTTGTCGGTACTGATTTGCGCGAATTCGTTAGCGCCGAGCGCCGCGCCCAGCACGCCGCGCACGGTAAGCGTAGTATCGCTGGTAATAAAGTCGCTGCTGCTGGCTCCGGTGTCATCGCTGATACCGGTAATGGTGATGCTTTTCGCCGCTTCCGGGCTGGTGGTATCGACCACCACGTTTTGCGTCGCGGTCTGCCCGACGTTCCCCGCCAGATCCACCACCCGCACCGTGTAGTTCCAGGTGCCGTCGGTAAGCGTGCGACCATCGGCATAGCTCCAGCTGGTGCCGATAACGGTTAACGTAGTCCAGGTAACACCGCCGTCGAGGCTGATTTGTGCCCGTTCATCTGCCGCCAGCGCCGCGCCGAGTGTACCGCGCACGGTCAGCGTCGTGTCGCGAGTAACAAAATCGCTGCTGCTTAAGCCGGTGTCATCGCTAATGCCCGCAATGACGATGGTTTTGCTCGCCAGCGGCGCGCTGGTGTCAACGGTGACAATCTGGCTGGCGGTCGCGCCGATATTTCCGGCGGTGTCGATAACCCGCACCTGATAGTTGTAGTTGCCGTCAGTCAGCGTGCGCCCATCAAGGTACGTCCAGGTCAAACCGCTTACCGAAAGATTCTGCCAGGTGGTGCCGCCATCGATACTGATTTGCGCGAACTCGCCGGCAGAAAGAGTCGCGCCCAGCGTGCCGCTCACCGCCAGCGTCGTGTCGCTGGTGATAAAATCGTTAGTGATCAATCCAGTATCGGTGGTGATCGCGCTGATGGCGATGGTTTTCACCGCTGGATCTGGCGCGATGGTGTCGATCACCACGTTCTGGCTGTCAGTCGCGCCGACGTTGCCCGCCGCATCAATCACCCGCACCTGATAGAGATAGTTGCCATCAGTCAGCGTGCGGCTGTCGTTATAGCGCCAGGTCGTGCCGGTCACGGTGAGCGTGCTCCAGGTTGCGCCGCCGTCGATACTGATTTGCGCCGTCTCGTTACTGGCAAGCGCGGCGGTGAGTGAGCCATTGACCACCACCGGGCTGACGCTGGTGATAAAGTCGCTGGCGCTAAGGCCGGTGTCGGCTTGCAGGGAATCGATATTAATCCCCATCGCCGGGGCGCTGAGATCGACGGTGATAGTGTGATTGCTGCTGCCGGTGTTGCCAATGGCGTTAGTGACCGAGGCGTTAATCACATAGGCGTTGCCATCCGCCAGCGCGGTGACATCGGCGCTGGCAAGAGTGTAGCTCCAGCTACCGCCGGTCTGCACCGTGGTGGTGTAGGTTTTGCCGTTTAAGGTAAGAGTCAGCGTCTGGCCGACCGGCGCGGTGGTGGTGCCGCTGATAACCAGAGACGAACCGTGTTCCGCCGCGTTCACCACATCATCGCCCGCAAAGGTGTTGATGGTGACGGTGGGGACGTCGCCGTTCAACGTGACGCCACGGCTGGCGCTGCCGGGGTTTCCGGCCTGATCGCTGACCGACGCGCTAATGGTGTAGCTGCCGTCGCTTAATCCGGCAAACTGCTGCGCCGGAATAAATACCGACCAGTTTCCGCCGCTGCCAACCGTTGCGCTCCAGCTCTGACCGTTAAAGGTGACGGTTACCGTCTGGCCCACTTCGGCGGTGGTGGTGCCGCTGATAGTTTGCCCGGCGAGCTGTTCGGCGTTGTTGATAATATCGTCGCCCGCTACCGTGGCGATGGTCACCGTCGGCGCAGCGGTGTCGACGGTCAGGGCGTGCGTGGTTTGACCGGGGTTACCGGCGCGATCGTTCACGCTGGCGGTGATGGTCTGCGCGCCCTGCCCGAGCGTTGCCAGATCCGCCGCAGGTACGTTCAGCGCCCAGGTGCCATTGGCGGCTACCGTGGCGGTATAGGTTTTGCCGCCAAAGGTCACGGTGACCGTCTGCCCCACTTCCGCGCTGGTCGATCCATTAAGGGTTAACGGCTGCTGTTGTTCGGCGGCGTTGAGTCGGTCGTCAGTTGAAACGGTGTTGATGCTGATAACCGGTGCGGTGAGATCCACCGCCACGCTGCGCGAGGCCGTGGCGCTGTTTCCGGCGCTGTCCTGAGCGGAGGCGCTAACCGTATAGCTGGTGCCATCCGCAAGCGCCGCAACGTCTGCCGCTGGCACATTCACGCTCCAGCTCCCGTTGCTTTGAATGGTGGCGCTGTAGCCTTTGCCGTTAAGCAACACGGTCACCACTGTGCCTGTCGCAAAATTGGTGCCGGTGCCGCTAAGGGTCAGCGCACTGCCTGCTTCGGCGGCGTTAATGAGGTTATCGCCGCTGATGGTGCTGACCGAGAGCGATACCGCCGCCGTATTCACCTGCACGTTGTGGGTCTGCGTGCTGCTGTTGCCTGCGCTGTCGGTGATGGTGGCGCTGATGGTCACCGTGCCATCCGCAAGACCGGAAATTACGCTGGCAGGCACGCCGACGCTCCAGTTGCCGCTGGCATCGGTGCTGGTGACATACTGCTGCCCGGCGATGGTCACCACCAGGCGGTCGCCAGCTACCGCGCCCGTGGCGGTGCCGCTGATAATCTGCGCCTGGGTGTGTTCGACGTTGTTAATCACATCATCGCCCGCCACGGTGTTAAAACTGATCACCGGCGCGGTGGTATCGACGGTTACGCCTTTACTGGCGCTGCCAGGGTTACCCGCCAGATCGCTGACCGTAGCGGTCAGGGTGTAGCCATTATTGGCAAGCGCGGTTAAGTCGCCGGCAGGCAGCGTTAAGCTCCAGCTCCCGTCTGCCTGCACCGTGGTCTGGTAGTTACTGCCGTTAAGCGTGACGGTCAGCGTCTGCCCCGTCTCCGCCGTGCTGGTGCCGGAAACCGTCACACCTGCCGCCGCTTCGCTGGCGTTGATGATGTTATCGCTGGCAATGGTGTTGATGGTCACCGTTGGCGCGGCGCTATCGACGCTGTATTCATGCGTTGCCGTGGCGCTGTTGCCGTTAACGTTTGTCACCCGCACCTGGGCGCTGGCATCGCCATCACGCAGAGCCGCCATATCCGCTGCCGGAACGGTGGTGCTCCAGCTACCGTTTGCCGCCACCGTGGTGGTGTAGGTTTTACCGCCAAAGGTGACGGTGACGGTTTGCCCCGCTTCGACGCCGGAGGTGCTGCCGGAGAGCGTTAACGCTGCACTTTTTTCAACGGCATTAATCACATCATCGCTGGTGATGCTGTTCATGCTGATGGCGACGGCGGTGAGATCAACGGTCAGCGGATGGGTAATACTGGTTTGCGTTCCGGCACTGTTCGCCCCGCTAACGGTAATATTCAGCGTTCCCGCAGGCCAGTTGCTGACATCCGCCGCCGGAACGCCGACGCTCCAGGTGCCGTTCGCCAGCACCGTGGCGGCGTAAGTTTGGTTATTTATCACCACCGTCAACGCCGTGCCTGCCGCAAAGCCGGAACTGCTGCCGGTAATCACCTGCGCCTGACCGTGTTCGATGATATTGACCACATCATCGCCAGCGACAGTATCGACCCGCAGACCGGGCAGACTGGCATCGATGGTGATATCGCGCGTGCCGCTGCCGGTATTGCCAACGGCGCTGGTCACCGAGGCGTTAACCGTTAACTCACCGTTACCCAGCGCCTGCCAGTCGGCGGCTGGTACGCTCACATTCCAGCTTAAATCTGGCTGGACGGTGGCGGTGTAAGTTTTACCGCCCAGTTCAACGGTGACGGTGCTGCCCGCCGCCGCCCCGGTGACCTGGCCGCTGATGGTTTGCGCACTGCCTGCTTCGGCGGCGTTGATAATATCGTCCGTCGCCACCGGATTGATGGTGACGCCCGGCAGCGCGGTATTGACCTGTACGTTATGGCTGGCGGTGCTGCTGTTGCCCTGAGCGTTGGTGACGCTCGCCGTGACGCTGTAGGTGGCCTCACCCAGCGTACTGACCGCCGAGGCAGGAACGGTGACGCTCCAGTTGCCGGAGGCGTCGGTGGTGGCGCTGTAGTTTTGTCCGTTCAGCGTGACGGTGATCGCCGTACCCGCAGGCTGATCGCTGGTGCCGGAAAGCGCCAGATCAGATCCTTTTTCCGTCGCGTTGATCACATCATCGCCCGCGATGGTGTTGATACCAATCACTGGCGCTGTGAGGCTGACGGTAACGGTGCGGCTGGCGTCATCGCTGTTGCCCGCCCGATCGCTGACGCTGGCAGTGATGGTCTGTGCGCCGCTACCCAGCGCCGTCACATCCGCCGCCGGTACTCCGACGCTCCAGTTACCGGAGGCGTCCAACGTGGTGGTGTAGGTTTTGCCGTTGAGCACAACGCTCACCACATCGCCCGCTTCCCCGCCGCTGCTGGTGCCGGAGATCACCAGCGCCTGCGCGTGCTCGGCGTCGTTGATGATGTCATCGCCTGCCACGGTGTTAATGGTGAGAACCGGTGCGATGGTGTCTATCGCCAGATTATGGCTGGCGCTGCCGGGGTTGCCCGCTTTGTCGTTGACCGTGGCGCTGACGGTGTAATTGCTTGCGGTGAGCGCGCCTAAGGCTGAAGTGGGAACACTGACGCTCCAGCTACCGTCCGCCTGTACGTTCCCGCTGTAGGTTGCGCCATTAAGGGTGACGGTCACCGTCTGCCCGGTTTCGGCGGTGCTGGTGCCGCTGATGGTGAGCGGGCTTCCGGCCTCCGTAGCGTTCAGGATATCGTCGCTGGCGATGGTGTTAATGGTGAGCGTTGGCGCACTGGCATCGACGCTGTACGCATGGGTCGCCGAAGCGTTATTGCCGCTCGCGCTGCTGACGCTGGCCTGCACGTTCGCCGCGCCGTCTGGCAGAGTTGCCAGATCTGCCGCCGGAACCGTTACGCTCCAGCTTCCGTTGGCGGCGACGCTTGCGGTGTAGGTTTTGCCGCCAAAAGTGACGGTGACGGTTTGCCCGCTTTCAATCCCGCTGGTGCTGCCGGAAAGGGTCAGATCGGCACCTTTTTCAGCGGCATTAATTACGTCGTCGCTGGCAACGGTGTTGATGCTGATAGCCACCGCTGTTAAATCGACGGTGAACGGATGGCTGACGCTGACCGGGTTTCCGGCGCTGCTCTGCCCTGCTACCTCAACGGTTAACGGCCCCGCAGGCCAGGCGCTGACGTTTGCCGCCGGAATACCTACGCTCCAGCTACCATCCGCCTGTACCGTGGCGGCATAGGCCGTGCCGTTGATGGTGACCGTCAGCACGGCGCCGGTATTCAAACCGCTACTGCCACCAGTGATCACCAGCGCCTGTCCGTGCTCTATGCTGTTGACGATATCATCGCCCGCGACGGTATCCACGCGCAGACCTGGCAGGTTGGCGTCAATGGTGATATCTCGCGTGCCGCTACCGGTGTTGCCACTGGCGTTGGTGACCGAAGCGGTAATGGTCAAATCACCATTACCCAACGCCTGTAAATCGGCTGCCGGAACGCTGACGCTCCAGCTTAAATCAGCCTGAACTTGTGCAGTATAAGTATTGCCGCCCAGCGTGACGGTCACCATATCGCCTGCGGCGGCGCGGGTCACCACCCCGCTGATGGTTTGATCGGCGCCCGCTTCAGCGGCGTTGATAATATCGTCGCCCGCCACGGTGTTGATGGTGACGCCCGGCAGGCCGCTGTCGACCAGTAAATTCGCCTGGCTGCTGGCGGTGTTACCCTCCGCGCTGGTAGCACTGGCGCTGACGGTATAGTTGGCCTGGCCTAAGGCCGCCAGATCGCTCACCGGTACGGTTAACGTCCAGTTGCCCGCCGCGTCGGTGGTGGCGCTGTAGTTATGACCGTTGAGCGTGACGGTAACCTGTGCGCCGGTCGCCAGCCCCGTACTACTGCCGCTGATGGTCAACGGCTGACCTTTTTCATCGGCGTTCAGGACGTTATCGCCGCTGATGGCGTTAAAGGTAATGGTTGGCAGCCCGGTATTGACCGTCACCTGATGGGTGGCGCTGCCGCTGTTACCCCCGGCATCGGTGACGCTGGCGTTGATGGTGACCGTGCCGTTTGCCAGCGCCGAAACGACGCTCGACGGTACGCCGACGCTCCAGTTACCGCTGGCATCCAACACGGTGGTGAAGGTATTGGTGCCGATAGTCACCGTCACGGTGCTACCGGTTGCCGCACCCGTGGCGGAGCCGCTGATAATCTGCGCCTGGGCGTGTTCAGTCGCGTTGATCACATCATCACCCGCCACCGTGTTGATGGTGACAACCGGAACGGAAGTATCCACCGTCAGGTTATGGTTAGCGGAGGCCGGGTTTCCGGCTTTGTCGCTCACCGCCGCGCTGACGGTGTAGTTACTGGCGGTCAAGGCGCTTAAGTCGGCTGGCGGCACGCTGACGCTCCAGCTGCCGTCCGTCTGTACGGTGCCGGTATAGTTTTCGCCATTGAGGGTGACGGTCACCGTCTGCCCCGCTTCCGCCGTACTGCTGCCGGTGATGGTCAGCGCCGATCCGGCTTCGGCGGCGTTAAGAATGTCGTCGCCCGCAATGGTGTTAATGGTCACCGTTGGCGCGCTGGCATCGACGCTGTACGCGTGGGTCGTGGTGGCGCTGTTGCCGTTAACGTTGCTGACGCTGGCCTGTGCGCTGGCATCGCCATCACGCAGGGCTGCCATATCCGCCGCCGGAACTGTGGTGCTCCATAAACCGTTCGCCGCGACGCTTGCAGTGTAGTTTTTGCCGCCAAAGGTGACGGTGACCGTTTGCCCGGCCTCCACGCCGGACGTGCTGCCGGAGAGCGTTAACGCCGCGCCTTTTTCGGCGGCGTTAATCACATCATCAGCGGTAATGGCGTTGATGCTGACGGCAATCGCCGTGAGATCGACGGTGACCGGGTGCGTGACGCTGACCGGATTTCCGGCGGTGGTGCTACCACTCGCCGTAATCGTGACCGTCCCCGCAGGCCAGGCGCTGACATCCACCGCCGGAACGCCGACGCTCCATGAACCATCGGCTAAAACCGTTGCGCTATAGTTCTGGCTATTAATCGAAACCGTGAGTACGGCACCCGCTGCCAGACCAGAACTGCTGCCGGTTACCACCAGTGCCTGACCGTGCTCGATGATATTCACCACATCATCGCCAGCGACGGTATCGACCCGCAGACCTGGGAGATTAGCGTCAATGGTAATGTCACGCGTACCGCTGCCAGTATTGCCCACGCTGTTCGTCACCGAAGCCGAAATGCTCAACTCGCCGTTGCCCAACGCCTGTAAAGCGGCTGCCGGAACATTAATACTCCAGCTTAAATTGGCCTGCACTGTCGCCGTGTAAGTCTCGCCACCCAGCGTGACGGTCACCGTGTCGCCCACCGCCGCGCCTGTAACCTGACCGCTGATAGTTTGATCTACCCCAGCTTCGGCGGCGTTAATAATATCGTCCATTGCCACAACGTTAATGGTGACGCCCGGCAGCGCGGTATTGACCTGTACGTTATGGCTGGCGGAACCGCTGTTGCCAGTGGAGTCAGTAGCGGCGGCGGTCACGGTATAAGTCGCTTCACCAAGCGTACCAACCGCAGACGCCGGAACGGTCACGCTCCAGTTACCGGAAGCATCGGCTGTGGTGGTGTAATTTTGCCCGTTGAGCGTCACGGTTACCTGCGTGCCCGCAGGCTGGTTGCTGCTGCCGGAAATCGCCAGATCCGCGCCTTTCTCGGTGGCGTTGATGATGTCGTCGACGGCGATGGTGTTAATGCCGAGTACCGGAGCACCGAGCGCCACGCTGACGATGTGCGAGGCTGTGCCGCTGTTGCCTGCGGAGTCGGTGACCGTGGCGGTAATGGTCACATCGCCCTGCGCCAGTGCGGAAATCACGCTGGCAGGTACGCCGATGCTCCAGTTGCCGTTGGCGTCCAGCACTGTGGTGTAGGTGGTCGTGCCAATCGTCACGGAAACCGTGTTACCTGTGGTCGCGCCCGTTGCCGAGCCGCTGATAATCTGCGCCTGGCTGTGTTCCGTGGCGTTAATGATGTCGTCGCCCGCCACCGTGTTGATGGTGACGACTGGGGCAATCAGATCCACCGCCAGATTATGCGTTGCCGAGGCCGGATTTCCGGCTTTGTCGCTGACCGCCGCGTTGACGGTATACGAGCTGGCGGTGAGATTCGCTAAATCGCCAGTTGGTACGCTGATGCTCCAGCTTCCGTCTGCTTGTACGTTGCCGCTGTAATTGACGCCGTTTAGCGTCACGGTCACCATCTGCCCGGCTTCTGCCGTGCTGGTGCCGCTGATGGTCAGCGCCGTTCCGGCTTCGGCGGCATTAAGAATATCGTCCGTGGCGATGGTGTTGATGGTGACAGAGGGCGCGGTGGCATCAACGCTGTAAGCATGTGTTGTCTGGGCAATGTTGCCAGCTACGTTGCTGACGCTGGCTTGAACGTTTGCTGCACCGTCCGGTAAAGCCGTGAGATCGACGGCTGGGATTGTCATCCCCCAGGTATTATCCGCAGCAACCGTCGTGGTGTAGCTTTTGCCGCCAAAAATAACGGTAATAGTCTGCCCCGCCTCCACGCCGAAGGTGGTGCCGGAAAGCTGCAAATCACTGCCCTTTTCGGCGGCGTTAATCACATCATCAGTGGAAAGGGGGTTGATGGTAATCGCCACGTCGGCGAGATCGACCGTGACCGGATGGCTAATACTGGTAGTTGTTCCGGCGGTGTTAGTGCCTGTAACCGTAATATCGACTGTCCCCGCAGGCCAGTTAGCGACATCCGTCGCCGGAACGCCCACGCTCCAGGTGCCATCGGCTAATACCGTTGCGCCATAGGTGACGCTGTTGATTTCCACGGTTAGT
This sequence comes from Escherichia ruysiae, assembly GCF_031323975.1. Classification (NCBI taxonomy): domain Bacteria; kingdom Pseudomonadati; phylum Pseudomonadota; class Gammaproteobacteria; order Enterobacterales; family Enterobacteriaceae; genus Escherichia; species Escherichia ruysiae. The sequence goes on along the minus strand of NZ_JAVIWS010000001.1, from coordinate 3,880,061 downwards.
GGCGTCCCCACCGCCAGTCCGGTACTGCTACCAGTGACAACCAGCGCCTGACCGTGTTCGATAATATTGACCACATCATCGCCTGCCACGGTATCGACGCGCAGACCAGGCAGGTTGGCGTCTATCACGATGTCGTGCGTGGCGGTGCCGGTATTGCCTGTGGTGTTGGTCACCGAGGCGCTGATGGTCAGCTCACCGTTACCCAACGCCTGCAAATCTGCCGCCGGCACGCTGACACTCCAGCTTAAATCTGGTTGCACGGTAGCGGTATACTGGTTGCCACCAAGCGTGACCGTCACCGTATTCCCCGCCTGCGCCGTCCCCGTTACCTGGCCGCTAATAGTCTGGTTAACACCGCTTTCAGCCGCGTTGATAATGTCATCGCCTGCCACGGTATTAATGATCACCCCAGGCAGGAGCGATTCGACATTCACCGTATGGGTGGTGCTGCCGTTGTTGCCCGCGCTGTCGGTAGCACTGGCGCTAATCTGGTATACCGCCTCGCCCAGTGCGCCGACTGCCGAAGCAGGCACGGTAATGCTCCAGTTGCCAGAACCATCGGTGGTGGCGCTGTACGCCAGGCCGTTCAACATCACGGTGACCGTGGTGCCGGTCGCCAGACCGCTGGAGCCGCCGCTGATGGTCAGATCCTGGGTTTTCTCGGTATTGTTAATGATGTCATCGCCGGAGACGGTGTTGATGGTCAGCGTCGGGCCGCTGAGATCAACGGTCACATCGTGAGTCGTGCTGTCGCTGTTGCCCGCGCGATCGCTCAGGCTGGCGGTGATCGTCTGGCTTCCGGTTGCCAGCGCCGTGACATCCGCCGCCGGAATGCCCACACTCCAGTTACCTGAGGCGTCCAGCGTAGTGGTGTAGTTTTTACCGTTCAGCGTGACGGTTACCACATCCCCCGCCGCCGCGCCCGTGCTGGTGCCGCTCACCACCAGCGCCTGACCGTGTTCGATGGCGTTGATAATGTCATCGCCCGCGACGGTATTAATGGTGAGATCCGGCGCGGTGACATCCACCGCCAGTGCGTGGTCGGCGCTTGCCGGGTTACCCGCTTTGTCGCTTACCGTGGCGGTCACGGTATAGCTGCTGGCGGTTAATCCGCTTAAATCCGCTGCCGGAACATTCACGCTCCAAGTGCCATCCGCGAGAACGGTGGTCTGGTATGTGTTGTTATTGAGCGTGACGGTCAGCGTCTGTCCGGCCTGTGCCGTGGTGGTACCGCTGATGGTTATCCCCGCGCCCGCTTCGCTCACGTTGAGAGTATCGTCGCTGGCGATGGTGTTGATGGTCACAAGCGGTGCGGTGGCATCGACGCTGTACGCGCGATCCGCCTGGGCATTATTGCCGTTAATGTTGCTGACGCTCGCCTGCACGTTGCCCGCGCCGTCCGGCAGCGCAGCGAGATCGGCAGGCGGCACATTCACCGTCCAGCTGCCGTTGGCCTCCACGGTGGTGGTGTAATTTTTACCACCAAAGGTGACGGTTACCGTCTGCCCGGCTTCCACACCGCTGGTGCTGCCGCTTACGACCAGCGTTTCGCCTTTTTCGACGGCGTTGATCACATCATCACCAGAGAGAGTGTTAATGGTGATGGCGACCGCCGCCAGATCGACGGTAACCGGATGGGTAATGGTGGAGGTTGTTCCGGCGCTGTTGGTGCCGCTTACCATGATATCCACCGTACCCGCAGGCCAGTTGCTAACGTCTGCCGCCGGAACACCGAGGTTCCATGTGCCGTCGGCTAACACCGTCGCGCCGTAAGTGACGTTATTGATAACGACCGTTAACGCGGTTCCCACCGTTAATCCGCTGCTGCTCCCGGTGATCACCAGCGCCTGATTGTGCTCAATGCTGTTAATAACATCATCGCCCGCCACGGTATCGACCCGCAGGCCAGGTAGATTGGCGTCGATAGTGATGTCTCGCGAACCGTTGCCGGTGTTGCCGACGACGTTGGTCACCGAGGCGTTAACCGTCAAGGAGCCGTTACCCAGCGCCTGAATATCCGCCGCCGGAACGCTGACGCTCCAGCTTAAATTAGCCTGCACCGTGGCGGTGTAGGTATTGCCGCCCAGCGTAATGGTGACCGTATCTCCCTGCGCCGCACCCGTGACCTGGCCGCTGATGGTTTGCGCGTTTCCGGATTCAGCAGCGTTAATAATATCGTCGGTCGCCACCGCGTTAATGGTGACAGCAGGCAAGGCGCTGTTGACCAGCACATTATGGCTGGCGGAATTACTGTTGCCTGCCGTGTCAGTGACGTTTGCCGTTACCGTGTAGTTGGCTTCACCCAGCGCGCTAACCGCCGAGGCTGGCACCGTGGCGATCCAGTTGCCGTTGCTATCGGTAGTGGCAGTGTAATTTTGCCCGTTCAGCGTCACCGTAACCGTAGTGTCCGCTGGCTGATTACTGGTGCCGGTGATTTGCAGATCCGCACCTTTTTCCGTGGCGTTAATCACGTCATCCGTAGCAATGGTGTTGATGCCAATTGTCGGCGAGGTGAGATTCACAGTAACCGTGCGGCTGGCGTCGTCGCTGTTGCCTGCCGCGTCGGTAATGGTCGCGGTGATGGTTTGTGCGCCGCTGCCCAGCGCAGTGACATCTGCCGCCGGAACGCCGACGCTCCAGTTGCCGGAAGCGTCCAGCGTGGTGGTGTAGGTTTTACTGTTTAACGTGACGGTGATGACATCGCCCGCTTCGCCACCAGTGCTGGAACCGGAGATCACCAGCGCCTGCCCGTGCTCGGTAGCGTTAATTATGTCATCGCCGGAGACAGTGTTGATGGTCAGCACTGGAACAGTGAGATCCACCGCCAGGCCGTGAGTGGCGGTCGCCGGGTTACCCGCTTTATCGCTTATCGAGGCGCTGACCGTGTACTGGCTGGCGGTCAGATTGCTGAGATCCGCCGTCGGTACGCTGACGCTCCAGCTGCCGTCCGCCTGGACGGTGCCAGTATAAGTCACGCCATTAAGGGTAACGGTGACCATCTGCCCCGCTTCGGCGGTAGTGGTGCCGCTGATGGTTAACGGATTGCCCGCCTCGGCGGCGTTAAGAATATCGTCAGTGGCGATGGTGTTAATGGCAAGCGTCGGTGCCGTGGCATCGATGCTATAGGCGTGTGTCGCCGAAGCCGTGTTGCCGTTAACGTTGCTGACGCTGGCCTGTACCGTGGCGTCGCCATCGCGTAACGCGTTGAGATCGGCGGCAGGCACGGTGGTTGTCCAGCTACCATCGCCCGCTACGGTCGCGGTATAGGTTTTTCCGCCAAAGGTGACGGTGACCGTTTGCCCCGCTTCCACGCCAGAGGTGCTGCCGGACAGGGTTAAATCTGCCCCTTTTTCGGCGGCGTTAATCACATCATCACCGGAAACGGTGTTAATGGAGATCGCCACCGCCGCCAGATCGACGGTGACCGGATGGGTGATAGTGACCGGGTTTCCGGCGCTACTGGCACCTGAAACCGTGATATTCACCGTCCCCGCAGGCCAGTTGCCCACATCTGCCGCCGGAACGCCAACGCTCCATGTGCCATCGGCTAATACTGTTGCAGCGTAAGTGACCGTGTTAATCACCACCGTCAGTGCCGCGCCCGTCGCCAGCCCACTGCTGCTACCGGTGATCACCAGCGCCTGAGCGTGCTCGATGCTGTTGACCACATCATCGCCCGCCACGGTATCAACGCGCAGACCCGGCAGGTTGGCGTCTATCACAATATCGCGCGAACCGCTGCCGGTATTGCCAACGCCGTTGGTTACCGAGGCGTTAACCGTGAGAGAGCCATTGCCCAGCGCCTGCATATCTGCCGCCGGAACGTCCACGCTCCAGCTTAAATTGCCCTGCACGGTGGCGGTGTAGGTTTTCCCGCCCAGCGTTACGGTGACGGTATCGCCCGCCGCCGCGCCCGTCACCTGGCCGCTGATGGTCTGCGCCACGCCCGATTCGGCGGCGTTAATAATATCGTCGCTCGCCACCGGATTAATGGTGACACCAGGCAGCGCGGTATTGACCTGCACGTTATGGCTGGCGGAATTGCTGTTACCTGCGCTGTCGGTGACGTTCGCCGTCACCGTGTAGCTGGCTTCGCCCAGCGCACCTACTGCGGAAGCGGGCACCGTGGTGCTCCAGTTACCTGCTGCGTCCGTCGTGGCGGTGTAATTTTGCCCGTTAAGCGTCACCGTAATTGCGGTGCCTGCGGGCTGGTTGCTGGTGCCGCTGATTTGCAGATCCGCGCCTTTTTCCGTGGCGTTAATCACGTCATCGGTGGCGATGGTGTTAATGCCAATGGTCGGCGCGGTAAGGTTAACGGCGACCGTGTGCGTCTCGCTGTCGCTGTTGCCCGCCGCATCGGTAACGCTCGCCGTTACGGTTTGTGAACCGCTGCCCAGCGCAGTGACGTCCGCCGCCGGAACGCCGACGCTCCAGTTGCCGGAGGCATCCAGCGTCGTGGTATAGGTTTTACTGTTTAGCGTGACGGTGACGACATCCCCCGCTTCTCCACCGGTGCTGGAACCAGAAATCACCAGCGCCTGCCCGTGTTCGGCGGCGTTAATAATATCGTCGCCCGCAATGGTGTTGATGGTGAGTACCGGAACGGTGAGATCCACGGCCAGATTATGCGTGGTGCTCGCCGGGTTGCCCGCTTTGTCATTGACCGTCGCGGTCAGGGTGTGGCTGCCATCGGTCAACGCTGCGAGATCTGCCGCAGGAATATTGATGCTCCAGCTGCCGTCGGCCTGTACCGTTGCCTGATACGTCTGCACGGTCGGGCTGTTAAGCGTTATCGTAACAATCTGCCCCGCTTCGGCGGTGGTGCTGCCGCTCACCGTCACGCCCGCATCGGCTTCGCTGCCGTTGACGATATTGTCGCTGGCAACGGTATTGATAATGATGGTCGGCGCGCTGCTATCGACGCTGTAGTTATGCACCGCCGAGGCGCTATTGCCGTTGACGTTGCTGACGCTGGCCTGCGCGGTGGCGCTACCATCGGTTAATGACGCTAAATCGGCAGCGGGTACAGTGGTTGTCCAGCTACCATCGCCTGCAACCGTGGCTGTGTAATTTTTACCGCCAAAAGTGACGGTGACCGTTTGTCCGGGTTCTACGTTAGTGGTGGTGCCGGAAAGGGTTAAATCAGCGCCTTTTTCTGCGGCGTTAATCACATCGTCCGTGGCGATGGTATTGATGGCGATCGCCGCCGGTGTGAGATCGACCGTAACGGAATGGGCGATGCTCACCGGATTTCCCGCGCTACTTTCCCCGGACACGGCAACCGTCACCGTCCCCGCAGGCCAGGCGCTAACCTGCGCCGCCGTCACGCCCACGCTCCAGCTACCATCGGCCTGCACCGCAGTGGTGTATTCGACGTTATTAATCGTGACGGTAAGCGGCGTGCCTTCAGCCAGCCCCGAGCTGCTGCCGGTGACCACCAGTGCCTGCCCGTGCTCGATGATATTGACCACATCATCACCCGCTACCGTATCGACCCGCAGGCCAGGCAGATTGGCGTCGATGGTGATATCCCGCGAGCCGCTACCGGTGTTGCCGTTTTGATTGGTGACCGAGGCATTAACCGTTAAATCACCATTACCCAGCGCCTGAATATCTGCTGCCGGAACGCTCACGCTCCAGCTTAAACCAGCCTGAACGGTAGTCGTGTAGGTATTACCGCCCAACGTAATAGTTACCGCGTCGCCAACGGCTGCACCAGTCACCTGTCCGCTGATGGTTTGCGCAGCGCCCGCTTCGGCGGCGTTAATAATATCGTCGCTCGCCACAGGATTAATGGTCACGCCGGGCAGCGCGCTATCGACCAGCACGTTATGGCTGGCGGTGGCGCTGTTGCCAATACTACTGGTCACCGCTGCCGTCACCGTGTAGTTGGCCTGGCCTAATGCGGTTACCGCCGACGCCGGAACGGTGACGCTCCAGTTGCCGGAGGCGTCGGTCGTGGTGGTGTAATTTTGCCCGTTCAGCGTCACGGTGATGGCGGTATTAACAGGTTGATCGCTGGTGCCGGTAATTTGAACATCGGCTCCTTTTTCGCTGGCGTTAATCACATCATCGCCAGCAATGGTATTAATTCCAACCACTGGCGCGGCGGTATTAACCGTGACGGTGAGTGCCTGGCTGCCGCTGTTTCCGGCGCGGTCAGTCACTGAAACGTTGATCGGATAACTGCCGTCCACCAGCCCGCTGACAACGGAAGCCGGAACGCCCAGGCTCCAGTTGCCGGAAGCATCCACCACCGTGGTGTAATCCACATTATTCAGCGTAACGGTGACAACATCGCCAGCCTGCGCGCCGGTAACCGTGCCGCTGATGATTTGCGCCTGGGTATGTTCCGGCGTGTTAATGACGTTATCGCTTGCCACCGGATTAATGGTCACCACAGGCGGCGTGGCATCGACCAGCGCCACGCGTGAAACGCTGCTCGGGTTACCAGCAACATCGTTCACGCTGGCGGTGACCGTGGCGTTGCCGTCAGCCAGTGCGTCAACGTTGGCGGCGGGAACCGTCACACTCCATGTGCCATCTGGTTGCACGATGCCCTGATACGTCTGCCCGTTAAGCGTCACCGTTACCGTCTGCCCCGGCTGGGCGTCAGTGGTGCCAGTGATGGGCAGATCCTGCCCGCTTTCGGCGGCGTTGATGATGTTGTCGGCGGTCAGTGGATCAATGCTTAAGGCCGGCGCCTGGCTATCGACGGTAATGGTGCGGGAGGTGTTGCCGGTATTACCACTGAGATCCGTCACAGAAGCGGTAATCGCTACGGCACCGTCAGGCAGATCACCCATATTGGCAGCGGGTACTGTCAGACTCCAGGAGCCATCGGCCTGCACGGTAGTGGTAAAACTCTGTCCAGCCAGGGTTACTGTGACGGTTTGTCCTGTCTCGGCCTGTTGAGTGCTACCGGTAAGGGTCAGTGGCGCACCTTTTTCTGCGCCACTGATAATGTCATCGCCGGAGACGGTGTTAATGGTGATCAACGGAGAAACACCTACCAGCGTGATTGCACGAGACGCCGCGCCGGTATTTCCGGCGGCATCTGTCACGGTGACGAAAATCGTATTGGCTCCGCGATCCAGCGTGCGGGTTACCGCCGGATCCAGCGCCACATTCCAGCTACCGTCTGCCAGCACGACGCCCGTCAGGACATGAGCGCCCAATTTCACAGTCACCGTATCGCCAGGAGAAGCACCGCTGACATTTCCGGAGATGATCTGTGCGACGGCCTGTTCGGCATTATTAAGAATATCGTCGCCCGCCACGGTGTTGACGTTAATCGTCGGCGCGCTGGTATCTACCACGAAATTCGCGCTGTTGCTGGTGGTGTTTCCTGCCCGGTCGCTGACGCTGGCATTTACGGCGTAGTTACCATCTGCCAGCGCCTGCACTTCTGCGGCAGGCAGCGCCACCTGCCATGTGCCATCGCTACCGACGGTTGCTGTATGGCTTTTACCATTTACTGTCAGTGTAACGATTTGCCCGGCTTCAGCATTCGAAGTCCCGCTCAGTACCAGCGCGGCGTTATGTTCTGCGGCGCTGACAATGTTGTCCTGGGCGATAGTGTTGATAGCAAGCGTCGGCGGCTGAGTATCGACGGTTAACAGCTGCGCGCCGGTGACCGTATTGCCCGTGGCATCTTTCCCGCTGACCAGCACTGCCTGATTCCCTTCGCCTAACGCCTGGGCGTCAGCGGTCGGCACCTGCACGCTCCACGCGCCGTTAGCACCTACGCTGGTCGTGTAGGTTTTACCGTTTAGCGTGACGCTGAGTTCTGTTCCCTGCGGCAAGTTGCTCGTCGTACCTGAAAGCGTAAATCCGGCGGCCTGTTCGCTGGCGTTAATAATGTTATCGCCTGCGGTGGTGGCGACCTGCACGCTGGCCTGGCTGTCGTCGATGGTTAACGTTATCGAACCAGCGTCAGTGATGGTGCTGCCGACAATTTGCACCACTGACCAGGTATGTTCACCTGCGCTTTGCGTGGGTAAAGAGACACTCCAGTGCCCGTTGCTGTCTACCTGAGTACTGGCAATAGTATTGCCGTTACTGTCTTTAATCTGGATGGTCGCACCCGCCTGCCCGCTACCGCTAAAGGTTGGCGTGGTGTCATCGGTGATGTCATTGGTGGCGAGAATACCGCGCTGATCGCCCTGATTATCGGTGACTAAAAATGACGGGGTTGCATTGCCTGGCCGGTGGGTGGCGGAGGGTTGTTAACCACTTCAGTTTTTGAATCGTCATCGCCACCGCTTGCCAGTAAAGCGCCAAGCGCACCGCCACCTACCGCCGCACCGGCTAACCATCCCCACGGGAAGGTGCTGGTCTGAGCAACGGTATCAAGAAATGGCGCAATGCTTTCAATAGCGGTGGTCTGGGCGCTCAGTTCTACGGGGGCTAATCCCCCCGCTGCGGCATCGGCAAAGGTGACGTGGGTTAGCTGTTGCCCATCAGCAAACACCAGTTCCGATTGTTCAGTGGTATTTGCCGCTTGCAGGAAATAGCCGTTGCAACGGATAACCGTGCCATCCTGCATATAGATCAACAGATCATTTCCTTCGCGAACGTAACGCGCAACGGCAGATGCCTGAGCATGAACCTGCACCACAGAGGGCTCATAAATAACAACCGTAACGCCGCCAGGATTAATCAGCGTTTGTTTGACGGATGTTTTACGCGAAATAACATCAATAATCAGGCTCATAATGGCATTCCTGATAAATGGCGCACATCCTTAGCGAGTCCATTTATCTAAATAAGACAAAGGTAATAACTCAACAACGATGCCTACCTGATATTAATAATGGCAGGATTATTTTAAATCGGGTAAGTCGTTGTATAAGCCCTGTTTAATTCCCGCTAATGGAATAAGGTTATTAACCGCAGCGGCATAATTTACTGCGGCAACCCAGCCATCATAACTGGCATTTATTTCAGCCGATTGCGCCTGAAAGACATCTTGCTCGACGGTTAATAGATCATTCAGACTGCGTTTACCTAATTTATATTCATTTTGATACACATCTCGCGTTTTGTGTGCACTTTCGGATTGCGCTAAACCGGCTTCTTCGCGCCCCCGTGCGCCAGTCCAGTTGGCATACGCCACTGATGCCCGTTGTAATACATCCAGTTTTGCCTGTTCGACCTGCGAGGCGGAGATTTTTTGTTGCCCTTCGGCCTGTTGTACCTGGGCAGAAACCGCACCGCCCTGATACAACGGCGCGTTAACGTTCAGCTGTAACTGGTCGTCCCAGTACGAGCGATCGCTGGTCTGGTAGCGCGTTTTGCCTCCCTGAATACTGAGCGTCGGCCAGTATTGCGCTTTGGTTTTTTCCACGCCGTACTGTGCCGACTGGCGTAAATTTTCTGCCGCCAGCACCAGCGGAATGGACTGGTAATCAATATTTTTTAGCGATACCGGCTGCTCGGCTAATTCCGCAGGTGGCGCGGCTATCGCCTCCGGCTGTACGCCAGTCAGCACCGCCAGTTGCGCTTTGGCGCTCGCCATTTGCGCCTGATATTGCTCCAGCGTCGAGCGCATTCCGGCAATGCGTGTCTGAGCCTGCAATTCATCAGAAGATGAGTTCAGGCCGGCGTTGGCGCGTAGTGCCGCCATGTTGTAGACATTTTCCAGCGAGTGGATATTACGTTGAGCCGCATCGCACAAAGCCTGATAACGGCTAACTTCCATATAGGTGGTCGCCGTTTTCTCTGCGACATCGGTTAGGGTTGCCATCAATTTAAATCGGTAGCTGTCACGAGCGGCAGTTTGCAGTTTGATATCGTTGTTCGTTTTACCAAAGTCATACACCAACTGCGTCAGGGTTATGCCATACGAAACGTTGTTATCAAGCCTGCCGCTGGAGTCCGTTTGTCGGGACGGCCCCGCGTTACCGGTTAAGCCAACGTGCGGATACCAGGCACTTTTGGCTTCATCGATTTGCGCTTCGCCAATACCTATCTGCGCCGCCTGTTGGGTGACGTCGGGGTTTCGCGCAAATGCGCGTAATATACTTTCCTGTAAGGATAAACTGGCAACCGACGTAACCGCAGGGGCGTTAGCCCATTGTGGTAATGGCGCTGCAAGCGCGTTTTCTCCCATCACAATAAAACTTATTAAAAATATCAGGCATTTATTTTTACGGTTTTTTAATTGTAATCGCGCCATAGATAAGTCACTTCCTTCCAGGTCATTATTTTAACTGGTTTTTATAACCAGCCTCATTTTATTTAAGAAGGGTAATAACTTGTGCATCTCTTTCGTTTTTATTCCCCCTATTAAAAGAAATGCAGCTAAAAAGCTTATACGTTATTTATTAAGAATACACTACGAGTTTTAGATTACCATCATCCGCATTGAGAATAATCCATAGTAAGAAGTGATAAGAATCACAGTTTTATCGTGTATATACCATTTTTTTGTGACTTATTTATTAAAAGTATAAGACGGAGGATTTGATTAAGAAAAAAAATAAAGGCGCAGCACAGAAAGCACTGCGCGCAGGTAGATTTTATATGGTTTTATTCCGTTTCATTACCATTGCCACAATAAGGCTTAGTAATAGTGCGCCAATAATCCACATCAGTGCGCTGCTGCCCTGGGACCATAGACTGTAAATAAAACCGATGATTACCAATAGCATGACCATCATACCGACAACGAGGATTGGCAACGAGGCGTGAATATCATGACGCAGACGGATCGCCACCACAAACACCGCAAGGTAGCAGATCAAAAAGGTGGCGCTGGCAACACTGGCCAGGGAACCTAAATTAAGCGCGGCCGTCATCAGCATGATCAACACCACTATGATGATGTTGCCCCACGTACTCTGCCGCCACAGGGATTTATTCATTAGCTTCGGCAGTTCACGCTCGCTGCCCATGTTGTCCATGATATTAAACACCGCAAACAGGTTTGCGTTGATGGCTGATGCCGTCGCCAGCAAAGCACCTATCACCACTATCACATAACCCACATGCCCAAGCAGTGGAGAAGCGGCCTGCGCTACGGCGGTATCGGCATATTTTTCTAACTCTAATGCCGAAACATCACTAAGCAGCACCAGTGCCAGGGAAATATAGAGCAGTGTGGTAACGCCTATCGCCAGCAAAAATGCTCGCGGCATAATGACCGCCGGATCTTTCACTTTATCCGCCGCGTTTGCCATCATGCCAAAGCCCGCATAAGCAAGGAAGGTAATCCCGATACAAGAGAAGAATGCGCCGGAGCTGGGGGGCGCAGAGACGGAAATATGCGCCGGTTGCAGCGACCAGACGCCCGCAATAATCAGCAACAACAGGATCATCATTTTGATGCCGACAAGGATCACTTCCAGTCGCCCTACCGCATGGTTGCTTAAGGAGTTGAACAGCGTCATCAGGGCAATGATCGCCAGCGCGTAGAGCAAAATAAGATGCTCATCCTGGCTGCCCTCATGCAAAAACTGCACAGCATAAGCACCAAAGGCACGGGCAACCATCGCGATACTCACCGCCAGCGTCATCAGGTACAGCAACGAGAGCGCCAGCGAAAAAACACCGTTGCCTAACCCCCGGCGAAAGAAGTCAATAATCCCGCCATTGCTGGGATAACTTGCACCAAGGCGCGCATAAGCATATCCGGAAAACATCGCCACAATGCCGCCAAAAGCAAAAGCGACCCAGGTCGAGGCTTCCATTAGCAACGCCGCTTGCCCCAACAGGGCAAAGATCCCCGCCCCCACCATCGCCCCGATACCTATGGAAACCACATTCCATAGTCCCAGAGGTTTGTCACCGTTATTACCTTCCGTGTTCATCATGATCAGCCCTTAAACACGTTATAGCCGAGTTGTTTAGCGACCGATGCCACCATTTTTTGTCCACGAACACTGTTGCCTTCTTCATCCAACGGTGGCGAGAACGCGGCAATCCCCATCACGCCAGGCACTACCGCCAGAATGCCGCCACCGACGCCGCTTTTGCCGGGTAAGCCAACGCGATACGCCCAGTCACCAGAGCGACCATACAGCCCTTCCATCATCATTTCGGCCAGGATGTACGGCACATTGTCAGCCTGGAGAACGCGTTTTTGGCTTAGCGGATTAACACCGCCCGCCGCCAGTGTCGCGCCAAGCGTAGCCAGCTCAACGGTATTGATAAGCGTGGAGCACTGACGGGTATACACATCACAGGCTTCCATCGCATCGCAATAGAGATATCCAGAGGAATACAGCAGCCAGGCAATCGCCCGGTTGTGGAAGTTGGTGGTCTGTTCCGACTGGTTCACTTCCTCAGAAAGCGCCACCTGCTCACCAGCAAGTTGTTGTTGGATGTGTAAAATTCTCTGCCAGCGTTGTTCAGCATTATCGGCTTTGATCAGACTGGTAGTGGCGATAGCGCCTGCATTTACCAGCGGCGACAACGGCTTGCCACCATGAAGTTCTAAGGCAATGACTGAGTTAAAAGGCAATCCGGTCGGGTCAGCGCCAATTTTGTCCTGCACCGCCTGCGGGCCGACATCTTCCAGCGCGAGGGCTAAAGTACAGACTTTCGAGATGGATTCCAGCGCAAAGCGGTAATCACTATCACCCGCGCGATAGACGTTGCCATCGCAAGTCACAATAGCTACCCCCGCCAGTTGGCTGGGGACATTCGCCAGAAAGGGAATGTAATCGGCATTTTGCCCGCCGCTAAGTGAGTGAAATTGGACATATGCCTGATCCACTGCCTGCTGTAAATTTTTTGCATCTGACATCTGTTGTTAACTCCTTTTTATAGATGCGGGAGGCTATTCCTCATCCCGATGCCAATTTTCAGGCATCCTGATTTAACTTAGCACCCGCAACTTAACCAAAGGAAAACAAAGAGATAAATGTCTAATCCTGATGCAAATTGAGCCAATCTTTTAATCTCCACCGCGTTTTCATTGCGCTACGAAATAATTTCTTGACCTTCCCCTTGCTGGAAGGTTTACCCTTTATCACAGTCAGTCAAAACTGTCTTAAAGGAGTACGTTATGTCACAAACTATCGACCTGACCCTGGACGGCCTGTCCTGCGGTCACTGCGTTAAACGCGTGAAAGAAAGTCTCGAACAGCGCCCGGACGTTGAGCAGGCAGATGTGTCAATTACTGAAGCGCACGTCACCGGTACTGCCAGCGCGGAACAGCTTATCGAAACCATCAAGCAAGCGGGTTATGACGCATCTGTAAGCCACCCAAAGGCTAAACCGCTGGCGGAGTCATCAATCCCGTCGGAAGCACTGACAGCGGTTTCTGATGAGCTTCCGGCAGCAACCGCCGATGACGACGATAGCCAGCAGTTGCTGTTGAGCGGCATGAGCTGCGCCAGTTGTGTCACCCGCGTACAAAATGCGCTGCAAAGCGTACCGGGCGTCACCCAGGCACGGGTAAACCTGGCGGAGCGCACTGCGCTGGTGATGGGCAGTGCCTCCGCACAAGATTTAGTGCAGGCGGTGGAAAAAGCGGGCTACGGCGCAGAAGCGATTGAAGATGACGCTAAACGACGTGAGCGCCAGCAGGAAACAGCCGTCGCTACCATGAAACGCTTCCGCTGGCAGGCAATTGTCGCTCTGGCGGTGGGTATCCCGGTAATGGTCTGGGGGATGATCGGCGATAACATGATGGTCACCGCCGACAACCGCAGCCTGTGGCTGGTTATTGGGCTGATAACCCTGGCGGTTATGGTTTTCGCTGGCGGACATTTTTACCGCAGTGCATGGAAAAGCCTGCTCAACGGCGCGGCGACGATGGATACGCTGGTGGCGCTGGGTACTGGCGTGGCATGGCTCTATTCAATGAGCGTTAACCTGTGGCCGCAGTGGTTCCCGATGGAAGCACGACATCTTTATTACGAAGCCAGCGCGATGATTATCGGTCTGATTAATCTCGGTCATATGCTGGAAGCGCGTGCGCGTCAGCGTTCTTCAAAGGCGCTGGAGAAATTACTCGATTTAACCCCGCCGACGGCGCGACTGGTTACTGACGAAGGTGAAAAGAGTGTGCCGCTGGCAGACGTTCAGCCAGGTATGTTGCTGCGCCTGACAACCGGTGACCGTGTGCCGGTGGATGGCGAAATCACTCAGGGCGAAGCGTGGCTGGATGAGGCGATGTTAACGGGCGAACCTATTCCACAGCAAAAAGGCGAAGGCGATAGCGTTCATGCCGGGACAGTGGTACAGGACGGTAGTGTGCTGTTTCGCGCCAGCGCAGTCGGCAGCCATACCACGCTGTCGCGGATCATTCGCATGGTGCGCCAGGCTCAGAGCAGTAAACCGGAAATCGGCCAGCTGGCGGATAAAATCTCTGCCGTGTTTGTGCCGGTGGTAGTGGTGATTGCGTTGATCAGTGCGGCAATCTGGTATTTCTTTGGACCCGCACCGCAAATTGTTTATACCCTGGTGATTGCCACCACGGTGCTGATTATCGCCTGTCCGTGTGCGCTGGGGCTGGCAACGCCGATGTCGATTATTTCCGGCGTCGGGCGCGCGGCAGAATTTGGGGTGCTGGTGCGTGACGCCGATGCGCTGCAACGTGCCAGTACGCTCGACACCGTGGTGTTCGATAAAACCGGGACGCTGACCGAAGGTAAACCACAGGTTGTCGCAGTAAAAACGTTTGCTGATATTGATGAAGCGCAGGCATTGCGTCTGGCGGCGGCACTGGAGCAAGGTTCCAGCCATCCGCTGGCGCGGGCAATCCTCGATAAAGCAGGCGATATCACGCTGCCACAGGTCAATAGCTTCCGTACATTGCGCGGACTGGGGGTAAGTGGCGAAGCGGAAGGCCATTCACTGCTGCTGGGGAATCAGGCTCTGTTAAATGACCAGCAAGTCGATACGAAAGCGATTGAAGCTGATATTTCAGCCCAGGCATCACAAGGCGCAACGCCGGTGTTACTGGCCGTTGATGGCAAAGCGGTGGCTCTGTTGGCGGTACGCGATCCATTGCGTAGCGATAGCGTGGCGGCGCTGCAACGTCTGCATAAAGCGGGATATCGTCTGGTAATGTTAACCGGCGATAACCCAACCACCGCCAATGCGATCGCCAAAGAAGCAGGGATTGATGAAGTGATTGCGGGTGTATTGCCGGATGGAAAAGCCGAAGCGATTAAACGTCTGCAAAGCGAGGGTCGCCAGGTAGCAATGGTGGGCGACGGCATTAACGACGCGCCGGCGCTGGCCCAGGCGGATGTCGGTATTGCAATGGGTGGCGGGAGTGATGTTGCCATTGAAACAGCGGCGATTACCCTGATGCGCCATAGCCTGATGGGGGTTGCAGACGCACTCGCCATCTCCCGCGCGACGCTACGCAATATGAAGCAAAACCTGCTTGGCGCGTTTATCTACAACAGTATCGGTATTCCGGTCGCCGCCGGTATTTTGTGGCCGTTCACCGGAACACTGCTTAACCCGGTGGTCGCCGGAGCGGCAATGGCGCTCTCGTCGATTACGGTGGTGAGTAACGCTAACCGATTGCTGCGGTTTAAACCGAAGGAATAAGTATGTCATTGCGGATGCGCTGCTTTAGGGTGGCGCATCCGTTATAGGGAAATGATTCTACGCGACCTTTTTTGCACGCTCTTCACGGCGTGCCAAATATTCAGCCACTGTTTCAATCCGTCCCAATTCTTCCTGGGTGCGCATGTTGTTTTCAACTTCCCAAAGATCAACTGCCGCCTGGAGGTTTAGCCAAAAATCGACTGTGGTATCAAAAACTTTCGCCAGACGAAATGCCATATCAGTGGTGAGTTTACGATTATTATTGATCAGTGCACTGACGCTATTACGATGAACATGCAGCAACTCTGCTAACTCATTGATTTTCAAATCGAGCGGTTCCAGATATTCATAGAGAAGAATATCTCCGGGTGTCGTCGGTTTTCTTGTTGCCTGTTTCATGGTTTTACCTTTCTCGTCAATACGACAGCTATGTTTTAGTAGTTGTGTGGATCTAAAAACAATTCTTCGGCCTTGCCATTAACCCATTTAAATATCAGTCGGTACTGTTTATTCACTCTAATGGAGGAGTATTCCTGCAATTTCCCCGATAACTCTTCGTACCGGTTCCCTGGTGGGGAACGTAAATCCCGATGGGAAGTGGCAGCATTAATGATGTCCAATTTTCTTGATAACGCGTTATGGATTTCAGCAGGGATCTTTCGATGTGGCGTTGAGTGGACAAAAAAATCAGCCAGCCAGGGATCACGAAAACTCCTTATGTTGATTTTTTGAGCCATTCCATTCTCATCTCCTTGTCCATTATTTAATCATTATAATGCACACAAGCACTGTGCACAAGTGCAACAATCAACTCCATTTGCGCCATCCCTCCCCGCGCGCTAGCATGATATTTCACAAAGGGAGGTCGTATGGATCTGTTGTACCGGGTAAAAACACTTTGGGCCGCGCTGCGCGGTAATCATTACACCTGGCCTGCCATCGATATCTCCCTCCCCGGCAATCGCCATTTTCATCTGATTGGCAGTATTCATATGGGTAGCCACGATATGGCTCCTCTACCCACCCGTTTGCTTAAAAAGCTCAAACAAGCCGATGCGCTGATTGTCGAGGCAGATGTTTCCACCAGCGATACGCCTTTTGCTAATTTGCCTGCCTGCGAGGCGCTGGAAGAGCGCATCAGCGAAGAACAATTACAAAATCTGCAGCACATCAGCCAGGAAATGGGCATTTCTCCGTCGCTCTTTTCTACCCAACCACTGTGGCAAATCGCGATGGTTCTCCAGGCGACGCAGGCGCAAAAACTGGGGCTGCGGGCAGAATATGGTATCGATTACCAGCTATTGCAGGCGGCGAAACAACAACATAAGCCCGTGATTGAACTGGAAGGGGCAGAAAATCAGATTGCCATGTTGCTCCAGCTCCCCGACAAAGGACTGGCGCTGCTGGACGATACGCTGACCCACTGGCATACCAACGCACGGCTACTACAACAAATGATGAGCTGGTGGCTGAATGCGCCGCCACAAAATAATGAAATAACGCTGCCCAATACGTTCAGCCAGTCGCTGTACGACGTGTTGATGCATCAGCGAAATCTTGCCTGGCGGGATAAATTACGGGCCATGCCACCGGGGCGCTATGTGGTCGCGGTCGGTGCGTTACATCTGTATGGAGAAGGGAATTTGCCACAAATGTTGCGCTAAAAAAATGGCCAATATCGCTATTGGCCCGTCAAAGAGGAATTTCATATTTTTATTATTATGCCGTCACTTTAAGCGACGGTGTAACTCGATTGTCGCTCAATCTCACCATCCTGCCAATACTATTAGGCAAGATGACTCTTTTTTTTGAGCCGCCATCAGGCGTATGCTTTCTCCGTTTTTTTGTTTAAGGCAGGAAAATTACGATGACACCCGCAGTTAAATTACTCGAAAAAAACAAAATTTCATTCCAGATTCATACCTACGATCACGATCCGGCTGAAACCAACTTTGGCGATGAAGTGGTCAAAAAATTAGGCTTGAATGCAGATCAGGTCTACAAAACGCTGCTGGTCGCAGTGAACGGCGATATGAAACATCTGGCGGTGGCCGTTACGCCGGTCGCCGGTCAACTGGATCTTAAAAAGGTGGCAAAGGCGCTGGGTGCCAAAAAGGTAGAGATGGCCGATCCGATGGTGGCACAGCGTTCGACGGGATATTTAGTTGGGGGAATTAGCCCACTAGGACAGAAAAAACGTCTGCCGACGATTATTGATGCCCCCGCGCAAGAATTTGCCACTATTTATGTTTCCGGTGGCAAGCGCGGACTGGATATTGAACTTGCGGCAGGCGATCTGGCGAAGATCCTCGATGCGAAATTTGCCGATATCGCCCGCCGGGATTAAGCATTGTGCCGGATGCAAACATCCGGCACTTTCAGATTACTGCCAGCTCACCTCACCTTTCGGCTCATACGCGCTCGCATCCAGCGGCGAGTTTTTCTGGATATAGCCTTTCAGCACTTCAGCATCTATAAAGCCGGTATTGACATAGCCCGGTTTGTTATCAAGGCGCGGATAACCATCACCGCCGGTGGCATTGAAGTTTAACGTCGCCATGCGGTAAGTTTTTGCCGGATCGACCGGTTCGCCTTTGATTTTCAGGTCGTTAAGTTTGCCATCTTTCGCCACAAAGCTGACGTTGGCAAATTGCGGATAGGCACCGGAATCCGGCTTCATTTGTGCAACGGCGGTCAGGTAATCAATCACTTCCTTACCGCTCATGTCGGCATACACCACCACATTGCCGAACGGCTGCACTTTCAGCACGTTTTTATAACTGATGTTACCCGCGTCGATGGAGTCACGAATTCCGCCTCCGCTCATCACCGCAAAGTCGGCTCCGGTGCGATCCATTTGTGCTGCCAGAATCAACCGTCCCATATTGGTCTGTACGAAACGAACTTTGCTGCGGTCGCCTTCAAGACGGTCACTAACCTCACCAATTTTCACTTCCAGCTGTGCTTTGCCTTTGTTCTGGAACGGTGATAACAGCGAGATCATTTGCTGGTTTTCGGCGATTTCCGGAGTGTACAGCACGCGTTCGCTTTTTCCGTCTTCCCAGGTCACTTTTTTCTTCAGGTTCACCGGAATCAACTGGTAATTGACCATTTTCATTTCGCCATTGCGAAACTCAAAATCGGCTCGTCCCACATACTTGCCCCACTCATGCGCCTGGACAATCCAGATGCCGTTTTGTTGATCCGGCTTGCAAGGTGTACCCGGCACATAATCGACCTGTTTTTTATTTTCTGCTGCCATGCAGACCGGATCTTGCGAGTGACCGCCGACAATCATCGCCAACGATCCGGCAGGCAGGCTGCGCGCCATCTCTACATCGCCCGGTGCGTTTGAACCGTGTTCACCATTGTCGTAATGCCCCATATGCGTGGCTGCAATAATAATGTCCGGCTTTTCTGTCTGTTGCAGTTCCTGAATCACCAGCTTCGCTTCGTCGGCAGGTTTACGAAATTCAATGTCGGTGAAATATTCCGGGTTACCAATTTTCGCCGTGTCATCGGTCGTCAGACCAATTACCGCGATTTTCAGATCCTGACGCTTAAACAACGCCCAGGGTTTAAACAAACGCTCGCCGGTACTTTTTTGATAGATATTGGCGGAGAGCAACGGGAACTTTGCCCATTTTTCCTGCTGACGTAATACGGTGAGCGGGTTATCAAATTCATGATTACCGATTGCCATCGCGTCATAACCCACCAGATTCATGCCGCGAAAATCCGGTTCGGCGTCCTGTAAATCAGACTCTGGAACACCAGTGTTAATGTCACCTCCAGAAAGTAACAGCACGCTACCGCCTTCAGCCGCGACTTCTTTGCGGATACCATCCACCAGCGTTTTTTGCGCCGCCAGACCATATTCGCCATATTCATTACGCCAGAAATGACCGTGGTGGTCGTTGGTATGAAGTACCGTAATTTTGTAGGTTTTATCCTGCTCATAAGCCTGGGCGGTTTCACTCGCCAGTGTAAATGCGGCTAATAGTGCTAATGCCACACCCCGCTGCAAAAACTTCATATTTCTCTCTCCCTGACCAGATATCAACGTGTTGAAAATTAGTATGACGCGACATAATAGACAAGTCTGTGTTCGGTGATGGTAAATCTACATACAAAAATGGAAATTCTGTATTAAGCATTGAGACTTCCTTCAGACAGCGCATACAGGTATGTTAGTCGGGTAATAATCACAAATAAGATCATTCTTTACATCGCAACTCTGAAAAAGTGACTTTCCTATGGCAATGAGTGAACAAACCCAGCCTGCGGCGGGCGCGGCTGCATCGACCACTAAGGCTCGTACATCATTTGGTATTTTAGGCGCAATCAGCCTTTCGCATCTGCTGAACGACATGATCCAATCGCTAATTCTGGCGATTTATCCGCTGCTTCAGTCAGAGTTTTCCCTGACGTTTATGCAGATTGGGATGATTACCCTCACCTTTCAGCTCGCCTCTTCGCTGTTGCAACCGGTAGTCGGTTACTGGACAGATAAATACCCAATGCCGTGGTCATTACCGATTGGCATGTGCTTTACCATGAGCGGCCTGATACTGCTGGCGCTGGCGGGTAGTTTTGGCACGGTTCTGCTGGCGGCGGCGCTGGTCGGTACGGGTTCGTCGGTCTTTCACCCGGAATCTTCCCGCGTGGCGCGTATGGCGTCTGGTGGACGTCATGGCCTGGCGCAATCTATCTTCCAGGTAGGCGGTAACTTTGGTAGTTCGTTGGGGCCATTGCTGGCGGCGGTGATCATCGCCCCTTACGGCAAAGGCAACGTTGCATGGTTTGTGCTGGCGGCGTTGCTGGCTATCGTGGTACTGGCGCAAATCAGCCGTTGGTACTCTGCACAGCATCGGATGAGTAAAGGCAAACCGAAAGCAATAATAATCAATCCACTGCCGCGTAATAAGGTCGTGCTGGCTGTTTGTGTGCTGTTAGTGCTGATTTTCTCGAAATATTTCTATATGGCGAGCATCAGCAGCTATTACACCTTTTATCTGATGCAAAAATTCGGATTATCTATCCAGAATGCCCAGCTTCATCTGTTTGCCTTCCTGTTTGCCGTCGCGGCGGGTACGGTGATTGGCGGGCCTGTAGGCGATAAAATCGGTCGAAAATATGTGATTTGGGGCTCTATCCTCGGCGTTGCGCCATTTACCTTGATTTTACCCTACGCCAGCCTGTACTGGACGGGGGTTTTAACGGTGATTATTGGATTTATCCTCGCCTCGGCGTTTTCCGCCATTCTGGTCTACGCTCAGGAGCTACTTCCGGGACGTATCGGCATGGTTTCTGGACTGTTTTTCGGTTTTGCTTTCGGTATGGGGGGGCTGGGCGCTGCGGTTCTGGGGCTTATCGCCGATCATACCAGTATCGAGTTAGTTTATAAAATCTGTGCTTTCCTTCCACTTCTTGGTATGTTGACCATATTCCTGCCTGATAACCGGCATAAATCCTGATTTCCATGCAGCCAAAGGTAAACTTTGGCTGCTTCATTTTGCAGTAGCCATAAGCCTTTCCTCTTCATACACCTTATCACTTTTCCGATCCGTGCCTTTTTTGCGGTTAATTCCATTTTTCTGCAAAATTCAACAATTATTCATAAACATCAACCATGAAATTGTCATAAACTATTACCTGTAATTTTGGTTTTCCCAGCCAAAAATGGACAACAACCACCAGGAACAGGAGACGGAATGCATCACGCCACCCCGCTTATCACCACCATTGTTGGCGGCCTTGTGCTCGCTTTTATCCTCGGCATGATTGCTAATAAACTGCGTATTTCTCCTCTGGTGGGATATCTGTTAGCGGGCGTGCTGGCAGGGCCATTCACTCCAGGGTTTGTTGCCGATACCAAGCTTGCGCCGGAACTGGCGGAGCTGGGCGTTATTTTGCTGATGTTCGGCGTCGGTTTGCATTTTTCGCTCAAGGATTTGATGGCGGTAAAGTCCATTGCCATTCCCGGCGCGATCGCCCAGATAGCCGTGGCGACGCTGCTGGGTATGGCGCTCTCTGCCGTGCTGGGCTGGTCGTTAATGACCGGTATCGTGTTCGGTTTATGTCTTTCCACCGCCAGTACCGTGGTGTTACTGCGCGCACTTGAAGAACGGCAATTAATAGACAGCCAGCGCGGGCAAATCGCCATCGGCTGGTTGATTGTGGAAGATTTGGTGATGGTTCTGACGCTGGTGTTGCTGCCCGCAGTGGCAGGGATGCTGGAACAGGGCGATGTGGGCTTCGCGACGCTGGCGGTTGATATGGGGATCACCATCGGCAAGGTGGTAGCATTTATCGCCATAATGATGTTAGTGGGTCGCCGTCTGGTGCCGTGGATTATGGCACGCAGCGCGGCAACCGGTTCGCGTGAACTGTTTACCCTGTCGGTGCTGGCACTGGCGTTAGGCATTGCTTTTGGTGCGGTAGAACTGTTTGACGTCTCCTTTGCGCTCGGTGCATTCTTCGCCGGGATGGTGCTGAATGAATCCGAACTTAGCCACCGCGCCGCACACGATACGCTGCCATTGCGCGACGCCTTTGCGGTGCTGTTTTTTGTCTCCGTCGGGATGTTATTTGATCCGTTAATTCTGATTCAGCAACCGCTGGCAGTGCTGGCAACGCTGGCAATTATTCTGTTTGGTAAATCTGTCGCGGCACTGTTCCTCGTTCGGTTGTTTGGTCACTCCCAGCGCACGGCGTTAACCATCGCCGCCAGCCTCGCGCAGATTGGTGAGTTCGCGTTTATCCTGGCGGGACTGGGAATGGCATTAAATTTACTGCCGCAGGCCGGACAAAACCTGGTACTGGCAGGCGCGATCCTGTCGATTATGCTCAACCCGGTGCTGTTCGCGCTGCTGGAGAAATATCTGGCAAAAACCGAAACGCTGGAAGAACAGACGCTGGAAGAAGCTATCGAAGAAGAGAAGCAGATCCCGGTGGATATTTGCAACCATGCGCTACTGGTGGGCTACGGTCGTGTAGGCAGTCTGCTGGGGGAGAAATTACTCGCCTCTGATATTCCGTTAGTGGTGATTGAAACATCACGAACCCGCGTCGATGAACTGCGTGAGCGCGGCGTTCGCGCGGTACTGGGCAACGCGGCGAATGAAGAGATCATGCAACTGGCGCATCTGGAGTGCGCGAAATGGCTGATTCTGACCATTCCTAACGGTTACGAAGCTGGCGAGATTGTGGCCTCTGCTCGCGCCAAAAACCCGGATATTGAGATTATCGCCCGCGCCCATTATGACGATGAGGTGGCGTATATCACCGAACGTGGCGCGAATCAGGTAGTGATGGGTGAACGTGAAATCGCCCGTACTATGCTGGAACTGCTGGAAACGCCACCGGCGGGTGAAGTGGTGACGGGGTAATACATTGACGCCATTGCCGGATGCGATGCTGCCGCATCTTATCCGGCCCACAGGTGCCATCTTCCGTAGGTCGGATAAGGCGTTTACGCCGCATCCGACTGTCATTGGTTCAATGGCTTAACGATCCCAGTAAGACTCTTCCAGGCTGTCTTCTCGCTCCGGCAGACCGCGCGTTAAACGTGGTGAATGCTGGTTCAGTACCTGATAGCTCACACGGTTAGCATATTTACACACCTGCGCTAACGACGAATAAGTCAGCCAGGTGAATTTATGCTTGCTGGAATTTGGCACGTTAGTGCGGTGATAGCTATTGGCGGTAATGTCATGCAACAGCGCCGCCAGCGCCCCATCACCGGCACCGTTAGTGTTCATGATTTTTTCTGGCCCGCCCATATACGGCGCAATGTGCGAATAGACGCGCAGCGGATTCTGGCAATCTTTGTGGCGCATGGCGCGGCTAAACTCATACTGGTTAAATTCCGCGATAGCGCCCGGCAACAGCGGATGCTGGGTTTTGCGTTTCGCTTCGTCTTCCGTAAAGCCCGCCATATACAAGCCGATTGGCCCGGCGGTGCACAGCACCAGATCAACCCAGTCCAGCGCCTTATCAGATGCCAGCAGCGGATCGCTCTCTCCGGTCAACGCTTCAGCTTCTTCTTCGTTCATCGCAAGGATGGAGACGTGTTCTTTGAGGAATTGCTGCCACCATTGTGGATTCTCGGCGATGACAAATTTAGTGCCCAGCGTCAGCACCACCGGTACGTTATATTTCTTCGCATACTCAATGGCTTTCATGGTCGCTTCCGGCATCGGTTCACCCGGCTTGCAACGCACCAGATAGGACGTTAATACCAGCGCCGACGCTCCGGCGATAACATCTTCCGGAATGCTTTCTGCCCGTAACTGGTTCATATGACCTGGACTGATAGCAAAGGTACGTTCGCCAGACTCACCAATCAGCGTAAAGCAACGACCAATCGGGCCATCCACACCCTGCAGATAGTTAAGATCGGTACGGCTGGATGTATTGCACAAGTAACGATAGGCATAGCTGCCAATTTCAATATTGCTGCACATCACGCCCAGCAGCACCGAACGGTCGTCCGCGAGCACCGAGTAGTTGTGCATGGTATTGCCAATAGTGCCACCTGCAAACTGATGAGTAATCAGGTTTTTCTGTTTCAGCTCCTGATAAAGTGCTTCAGCAACATCATCTTCAATGACCAGTGAATGCCCGGCGCTTAATCCATAACGTTCAATAAAATCGTCTTCCACTTTCGCTTCAATATCCACCAGCGTCTGGTCGATACCGACCACCCAGGCTGCGCTGGTTTCGTTTTCTGGTTGGATTTGCTGCAACAGCGGATCGCGTGCATTTACGGGGAAGTAATGTTTGGATTTACGTTTGCCGGGAAATTTCATGGTTGTTTTTACGGGTGGTTAACTGAGCGGCGAATGTTAACACAATCATGCCTGAACGCGCGAGACGCAGGCAGTTTCAATATCAGCCGACGGGATCGCATTTTCATGGGAGATGTTCCTTACAATGACGCAATTTGAAAGGAGTTTTTGCATGAAGCCGGAAAACAAACTACCCGTGCTGGAGCTAATCTCTGCCGAAATGAAGGCGGTTGTTAATACTCTTCAGCCCGATTTACCGCCCTGGCCCGCAACGGGAACGATTGCCGAACAACGCCAGCATTACACGCTTGAGCGCCGATTCTGGAACGCTGGCGCTCCAGAAATGGAAACCAGAGCTTACGCGGTTCCGACAAAATATGGTCAGGTAGAAGCACGGCAATTTTGTCCGAACCCGGATAGTCCGGCGACGCTGTTTTATCTACATGGCGGCGGTTTTATTCTCGGCAATCTCGATACCCACGATCGCATTATGCGTCTGCTGGCAAAGTACACCCAGTGTACGGTGATTGGCATTGATTACACCCTTTCGCCAGAAGCGCGTTTTCCGCAAGCGATAGAGGAAATCGTGGCGTCTTGTTGTCACTTCCACCAGCAGGCGGGCGATTATCAGATCAATATGTCACGCATTGGTTTTGCCGGTGATTCCGCTGGCGCCATGCTGGCGCTCGCCAGTGCTTTATGGTTGCGTAATAAGCAGATCGATTGCGGCAAAGTTGTGGGCGTTTTGCTGTGGTATGGGCTTTACGGATTACGTGATTCCGTGACTCGTCGTCTGTTGGGGGGTGACTGGGATGGCTTAACGCAACAAGATTTGCAGATGTATGAAGAGGCATATTTAAACAACGAAGCAGACCGCGAGTCGCCGTATTACTGCCTGTTTAATAACGATCTCACTCGCGATGTGCCCCCCTGCTATATCGCCGGCGCAGAGTTCGATCCGCTGCTGGATGACAGTCGCTTGCTTTACCAGACGTTAGCGGCGCATCAGCAGCCCTGTGAGTTCAGACTCTACCCAGGCACGCTGCACGCCTTTTTGCATTATTCACGGATGATGAAAACCGCCGACGATGCTCTTCGCGACGGCGCTCAATTCTTTACCGCTCAGCTTTAGCGATACGCGGCAACAAGATTAGCCATCATTTCGATATGTTCCGGTGTGGCATTAAGCGCCGGAATATATTCATATTTTTTTCCGCCTGCACCGAGGAAGACTTCACGGTTTTGCTCGGCAATCTCTTCCAGTGTTTCCAGACAATCCGCAGCAAAACCCGGACACATCACCTGAATATGGCCGACACCTTTTTCTCCCAGCATTTTCAGCGTTTCGTCGGTATAAGGCATCAACCAGGGTTCCCGACCAAAGCGCGACTGGAAGGTCATCATCACTTTTTCCGGTGCCATTCCCAGCGCAGACGCCAGTTCACGAGTCGTTGTGCGACAACGTTGCGGATAATCATCGCCTTCATCCGCATAACGTTGCGGAATGCCATGATAAGAAAGCAACAGCAGATCCGGTTCGCCATGTTTAGCGAAAGAGGCGCGAACGCTATTCGCCAGCGCATTAATGTAATCGTGGTTATCGGCGTAATCACGTATAAACGATATCCCCGGAATGCTACGTTTGCGCGCCAGAATGCGAGCCAGTTCATCCCACACCGCACCGACCGTTGAACAGGAGTATTGCGGGTAGAGCGGCAGTACCACGATATGATCAACATGTTCAGCCAGTAGTTCATCTACGGCGCTTTCCAGCGATGGCGTGCCGTAGCTCATTCCCAGCGCCACGGGCGTCTCCGGTAAACGTTGTGCCAGCGCCTGTTGTTGCTGGCGGCTGTAAACCATCAGCGGCGAGCCACCTTCCATCCAGACAGAGGCATACAGCTTCGCCACACGCGGCGAGCGCAGCGGCAAAATCACGCCGCGCAGCAATGGCCACCACAACAGCCGTGAAGTATCGACTACGCGTCTGTCGCTTAAAAATTGTTTCAGGTAGCGTTTTACCGCTTCAGGTGTGGGGGCATCGGGTGTGCCCAGGTTTGCCAGCAGGATACCGGTTTTTGTCTGACGCATTACCGCCTCTTATCGATTCAACTTGTTGATAATTGTAGCGGAAAAGTGAGGAAGAAGAACTAATTGCTGTGAGAGGTCAAATCAGAAAAAGGAATAACGCAGATTGAGGTTTTTGTAAAAGGCCGAATGAAAATCCGGCCTGAGATTGCTGATAAGTTTGCTTGTGCGGGCCTGTTCCCCTCACCCTCTCCCCGAGGGCAAGGGGACTATCCGTGCGCGCTTTCGAATTAACCGAGGATTTTTTCCAGAGCCGCGCGAACTTCAGCAACCGGTTTGGTGCCGTCGACTTTTGCGTATTTGGTGTTGCCCGCTTCCGCTTCTTTAGAGTAGTAGCCAATCAGCGGCGCAGTCATCTGATGGTATTCAACCAGACGTTTACGCACGGTTTCTTCCTGATCGTCTTTACGGGTAGTCAGTTCTTCACCGGTAACGTCGTCTTTGCCTTCTACTTTCGGCGGATTGAATTTAACGTGATAAACACGACCAGACGGCGCATGAACGCGGCGACCGACAATACGGTCAACGATCAGTTCGTCCGGTACGTCGAATTCCAGAACGTAATCAACATTGATGCCCGCTTCTTTCATCGCGTCTGCCTGCGGAATGGTACGCGGGAAGCCGTCCAACAGGAAACCATTACGGCAGTCTTCCTGAGCAATGCGCTCTTTAACCAGCGCGATCACCAGTTCGTCGGTGACCAGTTTGCCAGCATCCATAATGTCTTTTGCTTGTTTACCCAGCTCGGAGCCAGATTTGACCGCAGCACGCAGCATATCGCCAGTGGAGATTTGCGGAATACCATATTTCTCCATGATGAACTGAGCCTGAGTCCCTTTCCCCGCGCCCGGAGCGCCAAGCAGAATGATACGCATTGCGAAAATCCCCTTAAAATGTGTCGAATTTTTTGAAAAAGCGATAAACGATACCACCAACAGGCAATTGCCTCAAGAAAGGCACATGGGGCTGAAACGGTTAAGGAGAGAAAGTTTGGGGGAAAGTGCGGTTGATGCCCCTCACCCCGGCCCTCTCCCCAAAAGGGCGAGGGTGAAAACCAGCGCAGTTCTTTAATATCTGCACGATCGATCCCCTCTCCCCTTTGAGGAGAGGGTTAGGGTAAGGGGGTAAAAGGCTTACGACACCAGCAGCTGGTTCATACGACGAATAAACAGGTTCGGATCTTCCAGCGTACCGCGTTCTGCCAGCAGCGCCTGATCCAGCAGCAGTTCTACCCACTCGCTGAACTTGGCTTCATCTTCAGTATCTGCCGCACGTTTCACCAGTACGTGATCCGGGTTCAGTTCGAAGATATATTTCACTTCTGGCACTTTCTGGCCCGCCGCAGCGAACAGTTTCGCCATCTGAGTGCTCATTTCGTCCGCGTCGGTCGAAACGATCGCTGGCGTATCGGTCAGACGGTGAGTCAGACGGACATCTTTCACGCGCTCGCCGAGCAGAGCTTTCACACGGTCAATGAACGGAGTCAGTGCTTTCTCCGCTTCTTTCGCGCTCTCATCAACTTCGTCAGCCAGTTTTTCCAGCGACTCGTCAACTTTAGACACCGACTGGAACGGTTTACCGTCGAACTCAGTCAGATAGTTCATCATCCACTCATCGATGCGGTCGGAAAGCAGCAGAACTTCGATGCCTTTCTTACGCAGCAGTTCCAGGTGCGGGCTGCTCTTCGCTGCCGCATAGCTGTCTGCGGTGATGTAGTAGATTTTCTCCTGCCCTTCTTTCATGCGGGAAACATAGTCTTCCAGAGACACGGTCTGCGCAGAAGAGTCGGTATGGGTAGAAGCAAAACGCAGCAGTTTGGCGATCGCTTCCTGGTTAGCGAAATCTTCCGCCGGACCTTCTTTCAGTACCAGACCAAACTGTTGCCAGAAGGTCTGGTATTTTTCCGCGTCGTCTTTCGCCAGTTTTTCCAGCATTTGCAGCACACGCTTGGTCAGCGCATTGCGCAGGTTACGCGTTACCGTGCTGTCCTGGAGGATTTCACGGGAAACGTTCAGCGGCAGATCGCTGGAGTCAATCAGACCACGCACGAAGCGCAGATAGTTCGGCATGAACTGTTCTGCGTCGTCCATGATGAACACACGCTGAACATACAGTTTCAGGCCGTGTTTATGATCGCGGTTCCACATATCCCACGGAGCCTGGGACGGGATGTACAGCAGGCTGGTGTACTCCTGCTTACCTTCAACGCGGTTGTGGCTCCAGGTCAGCGGATCGTTAAAGTCGTGGGCGATGTGTTTGTAGAACTCTTTGTACTCTTCATCGGTGATTTCCGACTTGTTACGCGTCCACAGCGCCTGCGCTTTGTTGATTTTCTCCCAGGAAATAACGGTTTCGCCGTCTTTCTCTTCGCGTTTTTCGATCTCTACCGGCAGCGCGATATGGTCGGAGTATTTGCTGATGATGGAGCGAACGCGCCAGTCATCGAGGAATTCATCTTCGCCTTCACGCAGATGCAGGGTGATTTCAGTACCGCGATCTTCTTTGGTGATGTCGGCAACGGTGTATTCACCTTCGCCAGCCGATTCCCAGAACACGCCGTTTTCTGGTTTTTCGCCTGCCGCGCGAGTACGCACGGTCACTTTATCGGCCACGATAAATGCGGAGTAGAAACCAACACCAAACTGACCGATCAGCTGGCTGTCTTTCGCCTGATCAGATCCCAGAGATTCGAGGAACGATTTGGTGCCGGATTTAGCGATAGTCCCCAGGTGGTCGATCACTTCGTCGCGGGTCATCCCCACGCCGTTGTCGGAAATAGTCAGCGTGCGCTTGTCTTTATCGAAAGAGACACGAACGCGCAGTTCGCCATCACCTTCGTACAGATCCGGATTAGAGAGCGCGCGGAAACGCAGCTTGTCCGCCGCATCGGAGGCGTTAGAGATAAGCTCACGCAGGAAGATTTCTTTATTGGAATAGAGAGAATGGATCATCAGATGCAGAAGCTGCTTCACTTCTGACTGAAAACCACGAGTTTCTTGTCCTTTCATGTAGGTCTACCTCAATGATGCCATTTTAAGGTTAAAAACAGGATGAGGGAGAGATGGGGACAAGGGGGGGTAATTTCAAGCGAGAGCAGGTGATCCTGCTCTCGTTTGCTTAAAAACGAATCTTATGACGCCCGGCGAGTGAGTGCGACAGCGTGGTGCCATCGACCATTTCCAGTTCGCCGCCAACCGGTACGCCGTGGGCAATACGGCTGGCTTCCACGTCATACTGCGCGCAAAGCTCGGCAATGTAGTTAGCGGTGGCTTCACCTTCGACCGTTGGGTTGGTGGCGAGGATCACTTCGGTGATTTTTTCCTCCGCCAGACGCTGTTCCAGACGATCAAGTCCGATATCATCCGGGCCAATGCCGTCCAGCGGTGACAGGTGCCCCATCAACACAAAATAGCGACCGGAAAACTGCCCCGTCTGCTCAATGGCGTAGATATCCGCAGGACTCTCTACCACGCAAATCTGACCGTTTTCCTGACGACGCGGGTTTGAACAGATGTTACAGACTTCCTGTTCAGTGAAGGTGCGGCAATCGGCGCAGTGACCGATTTCCGACATCGCCCGGGTGAGCGCCTGCGCCAGACGCATCCCGCCGCTACGATCGCGCTGAAGCAGCGTGAACGCCATACGCTGCGCTGACTTCGGGCCAACGCCCGGCAGACAGCGCAGTGCTTCCATAAGCTGTGTTAACAGCGGGCTGGTTTGCATCAGAACGGCATCTTAAAGCCTGGCGGCAACTGCATTCCGGAGGAAACAGAGGCCATTTTTTCTTTCTGAGTTTCTTCGATACGACGCGCCGCATCGTTGAATGCCGCAGCAACCAGATCTTCCAGCATCTCTTTGTCATCTTCCAGCAGGCTTGGGTCGATCTCAACGCGACGGCAGTTGTGTGCGCCGTTGATGGTCACTTTCACCAGACCTGCGCCGGATTCGCCGGTCACTTCCAGCTTCGCGATTTCTTCCTGCATCTGCTGCATTTTTTCTTGCATCTGCTGGGCCTGCTTCATCAGGTTGCCCAGACCGCCTTTACCAAACATAGGTTTCTCTCTCAATCACGTTAAGGATGACGATCGTAAGCTATGCTTACGATCAAATGGGGCGGATACTTTCTTCATCCAGCTCCGCATCGAAGAATCGACGCAGGGTCTGAATATTATTATCCGCAATAATGGACTCGCGCGCCTGCGCAAGTTTTTCTTCGTATATCGCCTGACGCCACTCCAGCGGCGTACGCACCGCTGGATTATCATCTTCAACGATAGTCAGTTCAACCGTTGAGCCATTTAACGTACTCAACGCTTCAGCCAGTTTTTGTTGTGCACCGCTGTTATTCAAATGACGCTGAGAGGAGCGCAAATGCAGACACACCGTGTTGCCGTTCTCCTCTTTCCAGGCATTTAACGCCACCTGTTCGACCAGTTTTGGTAGCGAAAGTTGGCTCACCTGTGCTGCCCACGGATCGCGCTCAATGGCTTCTGCCGCCAGCTTCGCCGCCAGCTCTGGCGTTTTTTCATGTTCCAGCGCCTTTTTCAGCGCCTTCGGCGTGGCGACGACTTCTTTTTGTTGCATCACTGGGGTGGTTGCCTTCCAGCGATACGCTTCTTTTTTGGCTGGCGCTTTTTCCAGCGCCGATGGTGCCGGACGCGACTGAACGCGATCGGTGACCGAAGCCAGTCTTTCCAGCGCAGCGTTATTCACCGGCCGCGCGCGGGTAGCGGCTGCCGGTTCACTCTTTTTTGCTTTGGTTGCTCCCTGTGCGCGCTGTAGTTGTTGGCGCGCCGCCAGCACCTGGCTGGTGGTTTCTGAGAGCGGTACGGTCGGTGCCTGCTGCGGCGCTGATTGCGGCTGTGGCGGCACCTGCATTGGCGTCATTACCGCCGTCGGCGCGACTGGCGCAAAGGACTGGCGCGGCACTTCCGGTTCGGGTAGAGGCATACGCGGATGGAACGCCAGCGCGCGCAATAGCGTCATTTCAACGCCCATGCGTCTGTCCGGCGCATACGGTAATTCTTTGCGACCAATCAATAGCGTCTGGTAGTAAAGCTGAATATCTGTTGGCGGCACGGTACGTGCCAGTTCACGCATCCGCAGCTCAATGGCAGCCATGTCATTGCCAAGCGCAGCAGGCGAAAGCTGTACCATCGCAATGCGGTGCAGCAGGCCGAGCATTTCCACCAGCAACGCTTCCCACTCAATACCACGAGCAGCGGCTTCATTAATCAGCGCCATTACGCGCTCGCCGTTGGCTTCCACCATCGCTTCTACCAGCGACAGCGCCTGATCGTCGTCGAGCGTACCGAGCATCGAACTGACCGCCTGGGTCGAAACCTGACCATCACCGCTGGCAATCGCCTGGTCAGTCAGACTTAACGCGTCTCGCAGGCTGCCTTCAGCGGCGCGCGCCAGCAGTTGCAGCGCCCGAGGCTCGTGGGCGATATGTTCTTCGTTGAGAATGTGCTCAAGCTGATGACGAATTTGCTCGACATCCAGCGCCTTGAGATGAAATTGCAGACAGCGCGACAAAATCGTCACCGGCAATTTCTGAGGATCGGTGGTTGCCAGCAGAAACTTCACATGCTCTGGTGGCTCTTCAAGGGTTTTTAACAGTGCGTTGAAGCTGTGGCGCGACAGCATATGCACTTCGTCGATCAGATAGACTTTAAAGCGACCGCGCGCTGGCGCGTACTGAACGTTATCCAGCAGGTCGCGGGTATCTTCGACTTTGGTGCGCGAGGCGGCATCGATCTCAATCAGATCAACAAAGCGCCCCTGTTCGATTTCGCGGCAGTTATCGCATACGCCGCACGGCGTCGCGGTAATGCCTGTTTCGCAGTTTAGCCCCTTCGCCAGCAGTCGGGCGATAGAGGTTTTTCCGACGCCACGGGTGCCGGAAAAAAGATAAGCATGATGAATACGCCCTAACGACAAGCCGTTCGCCAGTGCGGTCAGCACATGTTCCTGGCCGACGACGTCAGCAAAGGTTTGTGGGCGCCATTTTCGGGCTAAGACCTGATAACTCATTGGCAGGCTCTGAAACGCTGGAAGGTGGATTCACGAAGGGGTAATGCTAACACAGCCCCGTCAGAACGGCGAGGCTGAATGTACATCTTGTGCTGCCCATGGCGCGGGCTGTCGAAAATTAGTGGCCCGGGAACGGGACAAGGCTATAACAGGTAATGCCTTGATTTTCGAGACGCTGTTCACCGCCGAGGTCGAACAAATTAATGATGAATGCAGCGTCAGTGACTTCACCGCCCAGACGACGGATCAATTTCACTGTCGCCTCAATGGTGCCCCCAGTTGCCAGCAAATCGTCGACTACCAATACTTTGTCACCTGGTTTAATGGCATCAACGTGGATTTCCAGCTTATCGGTGCCGTATTCCAGTTCGTAAGTTTCGCTGATGGTTTCGCGCGGCAGTTTGCCCGGTTTACGTACCGGTACAAAACCTACGCCCAGACCCAATGCTACCGGAGCACCAAACAAGAAGCCACGTGCTTCGGTGCCGACAACTTTGGTAATACCCGCATTTTTGTAACGCTCAACCAGCAGGTCGATGCTGAGAGCGTAAGCTTTCGGGTCTTCCAGTAAGCTGGTGACATCACGGAACAGAATGCCGGGTTTTGGGTAGTCCTGAATGCTTTTGATGCTATTTTTGAGATACTCAAGCTGCTGTGCAGTCGCGGTCATAAGTGTATGCCTGCTTGTTACGGTGGTACTCACGGCGCGTTTTAAACGTATCAAAAGTAACTTTTGTTTAACCTTTGACCGCCTGCGCCTGTGCTCGAAAACGCCAGAATGTACTGGCTGTGCGCGATAATTGCAACAGCGATTGTTGTGCTTCAGTGCTTTTCTTGCTTTTCATCAATCACCGGGATTCGCCACATAAAAATCAGCAAACAAGTGAGGATCACCAGCAACAAAATGCGTACCCACACCATATGCACAAACCATAGTGAAATAGCAAAAGTCACGAGTATCAATAAAATCGCCCGTGGTTTTGCGCCACGCGGCATTGCATGGTATTTCTGCCAGAAACGTAAATAGCTGCCAAACCATGAGCGGTACAACAGCCAGGCGTGAAAACGCGGGGAAGAGCGCGCAAAGCACCAGGCCGCCAACAGGATAAACGGCGTAGTCGGCAATACCGGTAATACCACGCCCAGCGTACCCAACACTACCGCCAGCCAGCCAATGATGATTAAAATGATTCGTTGCATATTGAGTGTTGTCAGCTTACAGAGTGGCTACTTTAGCATAACAATTATCATTTTCATTGAGGTCTTATCGTGAAAACTACCTTGCTGCTGGAAAAACTGGAAGGTCAGCTCGCCACGCTGCGCCAGCGTTGTGTCCCGGTGGCGCAGTTCAGCACGTTAAGCGCCCGTTTCGACAGGCATCTTTTTCAGACTCGCGCGACAACGTTACAGGCTTGTCTTGATGAGGCGGGCGATAACATGGCTGCGCTTCATCACGCAGTCGAACAGCAGCAGCTGCCGCAAGTAGCCTGGCTGGCAGAACACCTGGTCGCCCAACTGGAAGCGATTGCCCGTGAAGCGGCATCCTGGTCACTGCGCGAGTGGGACAGCGCGCCACCAAAAATTGCCCGCTGGCAACGAAAAAGGATTCAACATCAGGATTTTGAACGGCGATTACGTGAGATGGTAGCGGAACGTAAATCCCGTCTGGCGCAGGCAACCGATCTCGTAGAGCAGCAAACGCTGCATCGTGAAGTAGAAGCCTATGAAGCGCGTCTGGCGCGGTGTCGCCATGCGCTGGAAAAAATCGAAAACAGGTTAGCGCGTTTAACCCGCTAACAATGGAGAGAGTATGTCACTGGAAAATGCCCCTGACGATGTCAAACTGGCCGTCGATTTGATTGTGCTGCTGGAGGAAAATCAGATCCCTGCCAGTACCGTGCTGCGCGCCCTTGATATTGTAAAACGTGATTATGAAAAGAAATTAACGCGCGATGATGAGGCGCAAAGCGAAAAATAAATGGGGTGGCTAGATGCCGTCCCTGCGATTGCTGACAAACTCGCTTACGGGTCAAAACGGGCACGGCTTTCCCCCTCGCCCTTTTAGAGAGAGGGTCGGGGTGAGGGTATTATTCGCACAGGCGCTGGCCTGCCCCCTCACCCTAGCCCTCTCCCCGATGGGGCGAGGGGATCGTCCGTGCATATGCCGGGCTTTGTCAGCAATCTCGGGGGCGGATAAATGTCGCCCCCTTTCGTTATTACCCTACCGCTGGCGTCGGATCGTCGCCTTTGTAGTCGCGTTTTACTTCCGTCACCTCATCGCCCTTCTCGTTGTGCAGATGCACTTCAAGCTGGTTAAAGGCAATGTTGATGTCGTTTTCACGGCACAGCTGATCAATGGTACGGTTCAGTTCATCGACAGTACGGCTACGGTCGCGCAGTTCACGAACGTACAGGCGCAGCTCGTGATCCAGGGTGCTGGCGCCAAACGCAGTAAAGAAGACTTCCGGCATCGGTTCGTGCATCACCCTTGGATGCTCAGTCGCTGCCTGAAGCAGGACTCTGCGTACTTTTTCCAGATCAGAACCGTAAGCCACACCCAGGCGGATCACCAGACGAGTGGTGGTATCGGTTAACGACCAGTTGATCAGACGCTCGGTTACGAACGCTTTGTTCGGGATGATCACTTCTTTGCGATCGAAGTCCGTAATAGTCGTTGCACGAATACGAATCTTACTGACTGTCCCGGAGAAAGTACCGATGGTTACCGTATCGCCAATGCGCACCGGACGTTCGAACAGGATGATCAAACCAGAAACGAAGTTACCGAAGATCTCTTGTAAACCAAAACCCAGACCTACAGATAATGCCGCTGCCAGCCACTGGAGTTTATCCCACGAGACGCCCAGCGATCCGAACACCGTCATCGCACCAACGGCAATGATGATGTAGTTAAGGATGGTAGTAATGGCATACGACGCGCCCTGCCGCATATTCAGTCGCGAGAGCACCAGCACTTCCAGCAAACCAGGCAGGTTGCGGATCAGCGCCCAGGCAACCATCGATGCGATAATCGCAAACAACAGACTGCCCATAGTGACGCTTTTCACCACCGCAACCCCGGCTTCAGTGCCGTTGTAATGCCAGAGCGTGATGCTGTCGAGATAGCTGAACACGGTGATCAAATCGGACCAAATTGCCCAGAACATGACACCGAACAGCGCAAACATCAGCAACATGGTAATACGCAGCGTCTGCTGGTTAACCTGCTCCAGTGCAATGGTGGGTTCTTCCGGCGGTTCGGCACCTTCTGCGCCCTCTTTCACCAGATTCTGCCGACGCGCCAGCGCACGACGCCAGGCGATACGCCGCGCCGCTACGCTTAAGCCGCGCAATACCGTCTGGTACAGCAGGTTCCAGATGATCACCAGATAAACGGTTTCAATCCAACGCCCGGAGAGGCGCAGCGTGGTGTAGAAATAACCTGTGGCGGTCAGCACCATCAACGCAATCGGGATAATCGACAGCACGGTAATGGTGACCAGTCGCATGGTGTGCGACTCTTTATCGCGCCAGCTTTCGCGGCACATCGGCCATACCAGGAAGGCAATCAGCAGCAGGTTGAAGAAAATCATCGCCTGCCCCAGCACATCATCCATCAGATGCAGCGGGGAAAGTTCTGCCACCACAGACCAGAAATGGATTGGCAGCAACGCGAGGCTGATGCGGACAATTTGCCGACGCCAGTGGCTGGTCTGCTGTTCCGGCATACCAAAGTGACGAACAGCAACGCCATTTTTCTCCAGCACCTTCCAGCACAGGCCAAACACCAGCCAGAAAATCGCCAGTTTTTTGCTGAACGACCACAGTAATTCACTGATGTTGAGCTGCATGGTGAGCAGAATCAAACCGACGGCAAGAATAATCAGACACACCGGCAGCGCGCGGATCAGATCGATAAGGATCGCTTTTGGTGTGTTGAGCTGGCTGTCGTTACGCAGGGAACCTACGGCGGAAGCCAGTTTTTGTTGATACGCTTTCAGCCATCCCAGACGCCAGTGAATCAACCCGGCGATGAGCAGCAGCGGCAAACCAGCGAGGAAAGCGATAAAGACGGCAGGCCAGGCTTTTTCCCAGTTCACCGTAATTTTCATCGACTTGAATTCATCCTGCAGCGTTTGCGGGAACGCTTTAATCCAGTCCCAGTCCATCGGGCGGTTACTGTTCACCCAGAAAATCTGCTGGGTCAGGATGGATTTCAGGTTTTTCGATACGCTCATTAACTGTTGCTGGTTGATTTGCAGGTTAATGGCCATCATGAGTTGGTTGCCCAACTGTTTGTTAAGCTGATCCAGCAATTCGCGACGCATATCAACTACTTGCAACAATGCGTCACGGACTTCGTCGTTGACTTCATTCGCATGACCCTCTTCCAGTTTGGCGACATAAGCATCGCTCTGGAAGAGTGCGTCACGCTGCTGGTTCACTTCGAACTGTTCGAGACGCAAATCCGCAATGCGGTTGGTCATATTTTCCAGTTCGTCCGCCGAGGGCAGCGTTTGTTGTTGCTGATAAAGAATACGTGACAGCAGCAGACTGCCCTTCAGGACAGAAATCTGCTCTTTGATATTGCGTTCCGATTGCAGCGCCCGCTCCAGCCAGTTTTTGACTTTTATGTTTTGCTGCATCAGCAAATTGCCGTTTTCAGTGGCGCTAATCAGACGCTGACTTAACTGCTGGTTAATTTCCAGCTCTTGTTTCACCAGCGGATTAGCCTGAATACGCGCAGCTTCGTCCGGCGTTACCGCTTCCTGCGCCGTTTTTTCAGTTAATGTCAGACGCTTGCTGTTAACCGCCTCCTGCAATAGTTGCAGCTCATGTTCCAGACGAGTGCTGTTCGCCGTCACATAATCGCGTTGCTTTTGCAGGGTATCCTGTAAGACGGTGTTCCCTTCCAGGCTTTTACGTTGCTGGTCAATCTCGGCATTCAACAAAGCCTGCTGCGCCTGCATCAGCACTTTCTGGCTGGGACGTAAGGCTGTCTCACCGACTTCCGTGCCATCCAGGCGGCTGCGAATTTGTTGCAGCTGCTGTGAGGCGGTATACATCGCATTTTGCACGCGTTCAGGCTGCGTCTGTAAAGAAACTAACTGGCTGTTATAAGACGCCAGATCGTTTTGTGCGTTTTGCAAATCGTCCAGCGCCTGGGCAACGCGAGTTTCCAGTTGGCGCAACGAAAGCGTGCTCAGAATTTTGCGCGTTTCGTCGTCGTTGTCCACATCGCTAAGTGCGGTTAACGCTGCGGTCGCCTGGCGCATTTTTTCTGGCGCTTCAGCCACTTTTTGTCGTAACTGAACCGTCTCTTCTTTTACGCGATCGATTTTATCGAGAGTGGCTAATGTGTCTGTCAGATCCTGCTGAACCAGTTTGTCCTGAGCAGAAAGATCTTTTTGTTTATTAAGCGAGTCAAGCTGTGCCTGTAGATCCGCTTTCGTCGGTAAGTCACCATTTGATGACGCCCGCGCAAAGGCCGTGTTCTGGCATAACAAGACCAAAACAAAAGCAATAAATGCTGAAAAAACAAAATGCCGTGATCGTTTGTAATACTGGAACATAGTCATGATGAATGAAGGTTTCTGAACCTGAAGGACGACCTGAAATAGTCAAGCGGCTAGAATAGCACGCCGTAGAGAGCCAGAATAGCAACAGAGAAAATGTCCAGGAAAAATCCTGGAGTCTGATTCAGGATTTTTCGTTGGTGGCCGGTGTACGAAGCGTAGGGCAAAGAAGATACATTTCCAACAATATGGCAACGTAATCGCGGGCTTCTTTTTTGAGGTCAAAAGATTGCGGGGCAAAGAGCCAATTTTCCATTAAGCCGGAAATATAGCCGCGCATAATAATTGCTGCGCGACGCGTCATTAAATCTGCGGGCAGCATTTTCGCTTCAATACAATGTCTTAACGTTTGTTCTATACGGTCATAACTTTCCAGACAGAGATTACGTTGTGCCTGTTGAACAACAGCCATTTCTCCGACAAATTCGCATTTGTGGAAAATAATCTCCATCAATAATCGCCGCCGCTCTTCAGTCACCGTCGATTCAAGAACATGAATTAGTATTTCTCTTAATACTGAGAGTGGATCGTCAGGGAATTTTGCCTGATACTCAAGCTCTAGTTCACCAATATTGGATTCTGACAGCTCCCAGATCTCACTGAACAAATCCGACTTATCTTTAAAATGCCAGTAGATTGCACCACGCGTAACGCCTGCTGCTTTTGCAATCTCTCCCAGTGAGGTGGATGATACCCCCTGCTGTGAGAAAAGACGTAAAGCCACATCGAGGATGTGTTGACGCGTTTCTTGCGCTTCTTGTTTGGTTTTTCGTGCCATATGTTCGTGAATTTACAGGCGTTAGATTTACATACATTTATGAATGTATGTACCATAGCACGACGATAATATAAACGCAGCAATGGGTTTATCGACTTTTGACCATTGACCAATTTGAAATCGGACACTCGAGGTTTACATATGAACAAAAACAGAGGGTTTACGCCTCTGGCGA
The DNA here is from genome assembly GCF_031323975.1 of Escherichia ruysiae. Classification (NCBI taxonomy): domain Bacteria; kingdom Pseudomonadati; phylum Pseudomonadota; class Gammaproteobacteria; order Enterobacterales; family Enterobacteriaceae; genus Escherichia; species Escherichia ruysiae. Next base: position 3,841,099 of record NZ_JAVIWS010000001.1, on the reverse strand, counting down.
TCGTTCTGATGCTCTCAGGCAGCTTAGCGCTTACAGGATGTGACGACAAACAGGCCCAACAAGGTGGCCAGCAGATGCCCGCTGTTGGGGTAGTAACAGTCAAAACTGAACCTCTGCAGATCACAACCGAGCTTCCGGGTCGCACCAGTGCCTACCGGATCGCAGAAGTTCGTCCTCAAGTTAGCGGGATTATCCTGAAGCGTAATTTCAAAGAAGGTAGCGACATCGAAGCAGGTGTCTCTCTCTATCAGATTGATCCTGCGACCTATCAGGCAGCGTACGACAGTGCAAAAGGCGATCTGGCTAAAGCGCAGGCAGCAGCCAATATCGCGCAGTTGACTGTTAATCGTTACCAGAAGCTGCTGGGTACTCAGTACATCAGTAAGCAAGAGTACGATCAGGCGCTGGCTGATGCGCAACAGGCAAATGCGGCTGTTACTGCGGCGAAAGCGGCTGTTGAAACCGCGCGCATCAATCTGGCTTACACCAAAGTCACCTCTCCGATTACCGGCCGTATTGGTAAATCGAACGTGACGGAAGGCGCATTGGTGCAAAACGGCCAGGCGACTGCGCTGGCGACCGTGCAGCAACTTGATCCGATCTACGTTGATGTTACTCAGTCCAGTAACGATTTCCTGCGTCTGAAACAAGAACTCGCCAACGGCACACTGAAGCAAGAGAACGGTAAAGCCAAAGTCTCGCTAATCACCAGTGACGGTATTAAGTTCCCGCAGGACGGTACGCTGGAGTTCTCTGACGTTACCGTTGATCAGACCACCGGTTCTATCACTTTACGCGCTATCTTCCCGAACCCGGATCACACCCTGCTGCCGGGTATGTTCGTGCGCGCACGTCTGGAAGAAGGGCTTAATCCAACCGCCATTTTAGTTCCGCAACAAGGTGTAACTCGTACACCACGCGGCGAAGCTACCGTTCTGGTAGTTGGCGCGGATGACAAAGTGGAAACTCGTCCGATCGTCGCAAGCCAGGCCATTGGCGATAAGTGGCTGGTGACTGAGGGTCTGAAAGCAGGCGAACGAGTAGTAGTAAGTGGGCTGCAGAAAGTGCGTCCTGGTGTCCAGGTGAAAGCACAAGAGATAACCGCTGATAACAACCAGCAAGACGCAAGCGGTGCTCAGCCTGAACAGTCCAAGTCTTAACTTAAACAGGAGCCGTTAAGACATGCCTAATTTCTTTATTGATCGCCCGATTTTTGCATGGGTGATCGCCATCATCATCATGTTGGCAGGGGGGCTGGCGATCCTCAAACTGCCGGTGGCGCAATATCCTACGATTGCACCGCCGGCAGTAACGATCTCCGCTTCCTATCCTGGCGCTGATGCAAAAACGGTGCAGGACACTGTTACACAGGTTATCGAACAGAATATGAACGGTATCGATAACCTGATGTACATGTCCTCCAACAGTGACTCCACGGGTACTGTGCAGATCACCCTGACCTTTGAGTCTGGTACTGATGCGGATATTGCGCAGGTTCAGGTGCAGAACAAACTGCAACTGGCGATGCCATTACTGCCGCAGGAAGTACAGCAGCAAGGGGTGAGCGTTGAGAAATCCTCCAGTAGCTTCCTGATGGTTGTCGGCGTTATCAACACCGATGGCTCCATGACGCAGGAGGATATCTCCGACTATGTAGCGGCGAATATGAAAGATGCCATCAGCCGTACATCAGGCGTCGGTGACGTTCAGCTGTTCGGTTCACAGTATGCGATGCGTATCTGGATGAACCCGAATGAGCTGAACAAATACCAGTTAACACCGGTTGATGTCATTACCGCTATCAAAGCACAAAACGCCCAGGTCGCGGCCGGTCAGCTCGGTGGTACGCCGCCGGTGAAAGGCCAGCAGCTTAACGCCTCTATTATTGCTCAGACGCGTCTGACCTCCACTGAAGAGTTCGGCAAAATTCTGCTGAAAGTGAATCAGGATGGTTCCCGCGTACTGCTGCGTGATGTGGCGAAAATTGAGCTGGGTGGTGAGAACTACGACATCATCGCAGAGTTTAACGGACAACCCGCTTCTGGTCTGGGTATCAAACTGGCGACCGGTGCGAACGCGCTGGATACGGCTGCGGCAATCCGTGCTGAACTGGCGAAGATGGAGCCGTTCTTCCCATCGGGTCTGAAAATCGTTTATCCATACGACACTACGCCGTTCGTGAAAATCTCCATTCACGAAGTGGTTAAAACGCTGGTTGAAGCGATCATCCTCGTGTTCCTGGTCATGTATCTGTTCTTGCAGAACTTCCGCGCGACGTTGATTCCGACCATTGCCGTACCGGTGGTATTGCTGGGAACCTTTGCGGTTCTTGCTGCCTTTGGCTTCTCGATAAACACGCTAACGATGTTCGGGATGGTGCTCGCTATCGGCCTGTTGGTGGATGACGCCATCGTTGTAGTAGAAAACGTGGAACGTGTGATGGCGGAAGAAGGTTTGCCGCCGAAAGAAGCTACACGTAAATCGATGGGGCAGATTCAGGGCGCACTGGTGGGTATCGCGATGGTGCTGTCTGCGGTATTCGTACCAATGGCCTTCTTCGGCGGTTCGACTGGTGCAATCTATCGTCAGTTCTCCATTACCATTGTTTCGGCAATGGCACTGTCGGTACTGGTGGCATTGATCCTGACTCCGGCGCTTTGTGCGACCATGCTGAAACCGATTGCCAAAGGCGATCACGGGGAAGGCAAGAAAGGCTTCTTCGGCTGGTTTAACCGCATGTTCGAGAAGAGCACGCACCACTACACCGACAGCGTAGGCGGAATTCTGCGCAGTACGGGGCGTTATCTGGTGCTGTATCTGATCATCGTGGTCGGCATGGCCTATCTGTTCGTGCGTCTGCCAAGCTCCTTCTTGCCAGATGAAGACCAGGGCGTATTTATGACCATGGTTCAGCTGCCTGCAGGTGCAACGCAGGAACGCACGCAGAAAGTGCTCAACGAAGTGACGAATTACTATCTGACCAAAGAAAAGAACAACGTTGAATCGGTGTTCGCCGTTAACGGCTTCGGTTTTGCAGGACGTGGTCAGAACACGGGTATTGCGTTCGTTTCGTTGAAGGACTGGGCTGACCGTCCGGGTGATGAAAACAAAGTTGAAGCAATTACCACGCGTGCAACGCGCGCTTTCTCGCAGATTAAAGATGCGATGGTGTTCGCCTTTAACCTGCCAGCGATTGTAGAACTGGGTACGGCAACCGGTTTTGACTTTGAGTTGATTGACCAGGCCGGCCTCGGTCACGAAAAACTGACTCAGGCACGTAACCAGTTGCTGGGCGAAGCGGCGAAGCATCCTGATATGCTGACCAGCGTGCGTCCGAACGGTCTGGAAGACACGCCGCAGTTTAAAATTGATATCGACCAGGAAAAAGCTCAGGCGCTGGGTGTTTCTATCAACGACATTAACACCACTCTGGGTGCTGCATGGGGCGGCAGCTACGTGAACGACTTTATCGACCGTGGTCGCGTGAAGAAAGTTTACGTGATGTCAGAAGCGAAATACCGCATGTTGCCAGAAGATATCGGTAACTGGTATGTCCGCGCGGCTAATGGTCAGATGGTGCCATTCTCGGCGTTCTCCTCTTCCCGTTGGGAATACGGTTCGCCGCGTCTGGAACGTTACAACGGTCTGCCATCCATGGAGATCTTAGGCCAGGCAGCACCAGGCAAGAGTACCGGTGAAGCGATGGCGTTGATGGAGCAACTGGCGAGCAAACTGCCTACGGGGGTTGGCTACGACTGGACGGGGATGTCCTATCAGGAACGTCTCTCCGGCAACCAGGCGCCTTCGCTGTACGCAATTTCGTTGATTGTGGTGTTCCTGTGTCTGGCGGCGCTGTATGAGAGCTGGTCGATTCCGTTCTCCGTTATGCTGGTTGTTCCGCTAGGGGTTATCGGTGCGTTGCTGGCAGCCACCTTCCGTGGCTTAACCAATGACGTATACTTCCAGGTGGGCCTGCTTACAACCATTGGGTTGTCGGCGAAGAACGCGATACTTATCGTCGAATTCGCCAAAGACTTGATGGATAAAGAAGGTAAGGGTCTGATTGAAGCAACTCTGGACGCGGTGCGTATGCGTTTACGCCCAATCCTGATGACCTCACTGGCGTTTATCCTCGGTGTTATGCCGTTGGTTATCAGCACTGGTGCTGGCTCTGGCGCACAAAATGCGGTAGGTACTGGCGTAATGGGTGGGATGGTGACGGCAACAGTACTGGCAATCTTCTTCGTTCCGGTGTTCTTTGTGGTGGTTCGCCGCCGCTTTAGTCGCAAGAATGAAGATATCGAACATAACCATACTGTCGATCATCATTGATAGATCTCGTAATCACTAAGGCCGCGCAAGCGGCCTTTTTAATACGTATAATCTTAAAATAACAATGTTTACAGCTAAGCTCGCAAACGGAAGTTAGTTTTAACGCTACATAAAATTCATAAAAAATGCTTATTGTTAGTTAATTTATATTAAGTGGTAGCAATAGGTATAATAACCCATAGACATCTAGAGGCTATTCTTAATTATTTGCGGCAATCCTTTATTTATTCATATCAATTACATCATAATCAGAGTAATCCTGGGTATTAGTGTGACAAATTCCCGTCTCATTTTATCACCCCCGACGCAAGGATCCTGATTACGTTATGAATAGCATCAAACAAACTGCTTTAGCCTTTACGTGGTTGATGCAGGGTGAAAAAGTAAGCCTTTTCCCTCTCCTCCCACTAATTGTAATTTTTCGTAATAATGCGATGAAAACCTTCATAGAGTGGATTATAGTTAATCTAACAACTGTGAGGGCAAGTCCAGGTCAGTAAGTTTTCCCACCCCGAAAGGTGTCCGTTAGTTCAACCACTAAGAAGGGGACGCGTTATGGATGAATACTCACCAAAAAGACATGATATTGCACAGCTTAAATTTCTCTGCGAAACCCTGTATCATGACTGTCTTGCAAACCTTGAAGAAAGCAATCATGGTTGGGTTAACGACCCTACCTCGGCTATCAATCTGCAGCTTAATGAACTCATTGAGCATATTGCGACCTTCGCACTTAATTACAAAATTAAGTATAATGAAGACAATAAGCTCATTGAGCAGATAGATGAATATCTGGACGACACCTTTATGTTGTTCAGTAGTTATGGTATTAATATGCAGGATCTCCAGAAATGGCGGAAGTCAGGTAACCGACTGTTCCGTTGTTTTGTGAACGCCACTAAAGAGAATCCTGCGAGTTTATCTTGTTCTAATTATTACAACCATGGGTAGAAGTATGTCCGATAAGCCTTTAACGAAAACCGATTATTTGATGCGTTTGCGTCGTTGTCAGACAATTGACACGCTGGAACGTGTTATCGAGAAAAATAAATACGAATTATCAGATAATGAACTGGCGGTATTTTACTCAGCCGCAGATCACCGTCTTGCAGAATTGACCATGAATAAGCTTTACGACAAGATCCCTTCCTCGGTGTGGAAATTTATTCGATAATTAAACAGTATAAGCACTGGACTATAACCATCTGTTTATTAGATATATTTTATTTTTACTATGACGACATGCCGCGTGTGACTTCTGTCACACAGAGGTGACGGGAACGTTCTCATCACTGACATTTCGTATTACTGTGTTGCCCCATTTCCAGCAACCGGGTCGTCAGTAATGAGCACAGAAAAAGAAAAGATGATTGCTGGTGAGTTGTATCGATCGGCAGATGAGACTTTATCTCGCGATCGCCTGCGCGCTCGTCAGCTTATTCACCAATACAATCATTCCTCGCCGGAAGATCAATCCTTACGCCAAAAAATCCTCGCCGATTTACTCGGTCAGGTTGCGGATGCGTATATTGAGCCCTCCTTTCGCTGCGACTATGGCTATAACATTTTTCTCGGTAAAGGGTTTTACGCGAACTTCGATTGCGTGATGCTTGATGTCTGCCCTATTCATATCGGCGATAATTGTATGCTGGCGCCTGGTGTCCATATCTACACGGCAACACATCCCATCGACCCTGTAGCACGTAATAGCGGTGTTGAACTGGGGAAACCGGTGACTATCGGTAACAACGTCTGGATTGGTGGTCGTGCCATCATTAACCCGGGCGTTACCATTGGCGATAACGTCGTAGTGGCATCAGGTGCCGTCGTCACCAAAGATGTCCCTGATAATGTTGTCGTAGGCGGTAACCCAGCCAGAGTCATTAAAAAACTGTAACTACAAATTGCAACTGTTATGCAAAATTGTAGTTAATCTGTTACTTTTCTCATGTCATTCCCACGTTAAAATAGGGTGTTCCCTGGAGAGTTGCAGATACCACGAAGGCAAAAGATGACCGAAATACAACGCCTACTGACCGAAACAATTGAATCTCTGAATACGCGCGAAAAACGCGACAACAAGCCCCGCTTTAGTATCAGTTTTATCCGCAAACATCCGGGGCTGTTTATTGGCATGTATGTTGCCTTTTTTGCTACGCTGGCAGTGATGTTGCAGTCCGAAACGCTATCAGGTTCAGTCTGGCTCCTTGTCGTGCTATTCATCCTGCTCAACGGTTTCTTCTTTTTCGATGTCTACCCACGCTACCGCTACGAAGACATCGACGTGCTGGATTTTCGAGTTTGCTATAACGGCGAATGGTATAACACGCGCTTTGTCCCTGCCGCGCTGGTTGAAACCATACTGAACTCGCCGCGTGTCGCAGATGTTCATAAAGAACAACTGCAAAAAATGATCGCCCGTAAAGGCGAGCTGTCTTTTTACGATATTTTCACTCTCGCTCGCGCCGAATCAACATCTTAAGTCAGACTGTCACACCAGGCGTAAGCTCTGCGCCTGGTCAATTGACAATGATCGTTGCCACCCATCATTTCATGAAATACTGACCTTACCCACTTATCTCCTGCCAGCCTTTTTCCACAATCAGATATACTTTCCCTACATTGTGTTGATAAGGACATGTTGGTGAGAACACGACATCTGGTCAGCCTGATTTCGGGAGTGCTTATACTTTCAGTACTACTGCCTGTCGGCTTAAGCATCTGGCTGGCTCATCAGCAGGTAGAAGCGTCGTTTGTTGAAGAGCTGAATACCTATTCCTCCCGCGTCGCTATTCGAGCCAATAAAGTGGCGACGCAAGGGAAAGATGCACTACAAGAGCTGGAAAGATGGCAAGGCGGAGCCTGTAGTGAAGAGCATCTCATGGAAATGCGGCGGGTTTCATACAGCTATCGCTATATTCAGGAAGTGGTTTATATCGATAACAACGTTCCCCAATGCTCTTCTCTGGAACACGAAAGCCCACCGGATACCTTTCCGGAGCCGGGGAAGATTTCAAAAGATGGTTATCGGGTCTGGTTAACCTCACACAATGACTTAGGTATTACCCGTTACATGGTTGCTATGGGAACCGCACATTACGTAGTGATGATCGACCCCGCCTCCTTTATCGACGTGATTCCTTATAGCTCATGGCAAATTGATGCCGCTATTATTGGCAATGCCCGTAATATAGTCATAACCAGCAGCGACGAAATTGCCCGGGGTATTATTACCCAATTGCAAAAAACACCCGGTGAGCACATCGAAAATAATGGGATCATTTACGACATTCTGCCCTTACCAGAGATGAATATTTCCATCATCACCTGGGCTTCAACGAAAACGTTGCAAAAAGGCTGGCATCGGCAGGTCTTTATCTGGTTACCTGTAGGGTTGTTAATTGGCCTGCTGGCAGCCATGTTTGTGCTGCGTATTTTGCGTCGTATCCAGTCTCCGCATCATCGCTTGCAGGATGCCATCGAAAATCGTGATATTTGTGTGCACTATCAGCCGATTGTCTCCTTAGCCAATGGCAAAATTGTCGGTGCCGAAGCACTGGCGCGCTGGCCGCAGACAGACGGTAGTTGGTTGTCGCCAGATAGTTTTATTCCGCTGGCACAGCAAACGGGTCTTTCTGAGCCACTGACGCTGCTGATTATAAGAAACGTGTTTGAAGATATGGGCGACTGGCTGCGACAACACCCGGAACAACATATTTCCATCAATCTTGAATCCACCGTGCTCGCCTCGGAAAAAATTCCGCAACTGCTGCGAGACATGATCAATCACTACCAGGTTAACCCCAAACAGATCGCTCTTGAACTCACAGAGCGCGAATTTGCCGATCCGAAAACCAGCGCCCCGATAATTTCGCGCTACCGGGAAGCGGGTCATGATATTTACCTGGATGATTTTGGTACGGGGTATTCAAGTTTAAGTTATTTACAGGATCTGGATGTCGACATTCTGAAGATCGATAAATCCTTCGTTGATGCGTTGGAATATAAAAATGTCACACCGCATATCATCGAAATGGCAAAAACGTTGAAACTGAAAATGGTGGCGGAAGGGATCGAAACGGGTAAACAGGAAGAGTGGCTACGTCAGCATGGCGTGCATTACGGTCAGGGCTGGCTGTACAGCAAAGCGTTGCCAAAAGAAGATTTCATACGCTGGGCAGAATACCATCTGTAAATTTTGGGGGCTGGCGGCACGCCGCACAGCCCGTCACGCTACTCGTCGATGATTGACTCAAACCCGCCGTAAATCATCCGTTTGCCATCAAACGGCATTGATTCGCCGAACTCTTTCATTCGTGGGTCAGACATCATTTTTTGATTGGCAGCGTCGCGGACCTCTTTTGAAGGGTATTCAATCCAGCTAAACACCACTTCCTCATTCTCTTCCGCTTTCACTGCCATGCGAAAATCGGTCACTTTGCCGTTTGGCACATCGCTGGCCCAACATTCAACAATACGAAGCGCGCCGAACTCTTTAAACAATGGCGCGGCCTTTGCGGCCATTTCTCGATAGGCATCTTTATTTTCGGCAGGAACAGCAACCACAAAACCATCAACATACTTCATCAGAAATACCTCCGAAGCGTACTGCGCAGCCAGACAATTCTTGCGGCGTCAGTCGTGGTTAAAGTTTAGCCACGTTGGGATTTTTTGACGAAACGGCAGGAGCAGAAATGGGTGGGGGCCCTGCCAGCTACATCCCGGCACACGCGTCATCTGCCTTGGCTGCTTCCTTCCGGACCTGACCTGGTAAACAGAGTAGCGTTGCGGGAGAACCAACAGAGCCCCCATTGAGAGCGTTGAGAACCAACGCGCAGGCGCATTATCACTGCTGCCCCGGCTAATTGCAACCCATTGCGTGCCGGATGCTGGTTTCTTGCGCAATGCGGCTTCACTCAGAGGTTTTTCCAGATTATGCTGAAAAATTACCTCAGGAAGAAAAGATGGAAAAAGAAGATTCATTTCCCCAACGCGTCTGGCAAATCGTAGCCGCTATTCCCGAAGGCTACGTCACCACTTACGGCGACGTCGCAAAACTGGCAGGATCACCCCGTGCTGCGCGCCAGGTGGGCGGTGTGTTAAAGCGTCTACCCGAAGGCAGCACCCTCCCCTGGCATCGGGTGGTTAATCGCCACGGCACAATCTCGTTAACCGGCCCGGATTTGCAGCGTCAACGGCAGGCATTACTGGCAGAAGGAGTGATGGTGTCGGGAAGCGGGCAAATCGACTTACAGCGTTATCGCTGGATTTACTAACCCTCTCCAGCGGAGAGGGTTAGTGGCGCTTAGTATTGCGTAGGGGCTGGAACTGCCGAAGACGGATTCACCTGGGTTGGTGAAGTCGAAGGTACGGTGGTCGTTGCGCCACCGCTGGCCTGAACCGGTACAGCGGTTTGCTGAACCGGCACTAATGTCAGGTCAGCTTTGGTTCCGCCCTGATTGATCACCGGTTGAACGGTATCGGTGATAAACACCAATTTGTCGTTCACGGTAACCGCCGCACTCAACAGGATACGTGCGTTCGGCTGAACGTCTGCCGGGTTAAATGGCAGAACAAAACTGAACGGTGACTGTTTACCTTCGGTACGTACTGCTTTCTGCGCCAGAACTTTAGAAGGCGCATCGGCTAACGACGCGTCAGAAAGTGTCACGGTCAGCACAGCATCAGGCGGCAGTGCGACTTTCTGACGGATCCAGACCGTACCGGAAACATTCGGTTGTTGTATAGCAGGTTGCTGTGTCGCTGCAATAGACGTATTTGCAGCCGGTGCTGGCGTCTGGATATCCGCGCTTTTATCCGCGCAAGCTGCCAACGCAATTGCAACCGCTAAACCACTGACCATGTGCACGAGTTTCATTCACTTCTCCTTATTATCAATGCACCAGCGGGATAACTTTCCTCGCCGGAAGAGTGGTTAACAAAATAGTAACGTCAATAAGTGTGGCACATGTCACGTATTAACGCCTGCATTTAGCCCGTAATTCAGACCATTGCACCCATCGGACCAGTACCAAAATTGCGTTATACTCAACTCACTTTGGCTTGCTGCGGCAGCTTTGTTACTGGAGAGTTATATGAGTCAGGCGCTAAAAAATTTACTGACATTGTTAAATCTGGAAAAAATTGAGGAAGGACTCTTTCGCGGCCAGAGTGAGGATTTAGGTTTACGCCAGGTCTTTGGCGGCCAGGTTGTTGGTCAGGCGCTATATGCAGCAAAAGAGACGGTCCCGGAAGAGCGTCTGGTGCATTCGTTTCATAGCTACTTTCTTCGCCCTGGCGATAGCAAAAAACCCATTATTTATGATGTAGAAACGCTACGCGACGGCAACAGCTTCAGCGCCCGCCGGGTTGCTGCTATTCAAAACGGTAAACCGATTTTCTATATGACGGCCTCTTTCCAGGCGCCAGAGGCTGGATTCGAGCACCAAAAAGAGATGCCGCCCGCGCCAGCGCCTGATGGCCTGCCTTCGGAAACGCAAATCGCCCAATCGCTGGCGCACCTGCTGCCGCCGGTGCTAAAAGATAAATTCATCTGCGATCGTCCACTGGAGGTTCGTCCGGTAGAGTTTCATAACCCGCTGAAAGGGCACGTTGCAGAACCGCATCGTCAGGTATGGATCCGCGCAAATGGTAGCGTGCCAGATGATCTGCGCGTTCATCAGTATCTGCTCGGTTACGCTTCTGACCTTAACTTCCTGCCGGTTGCTTTACAGCCGCACGGCATCGGTTTTCTTGAACCGGGGATTCAGATTGCCACCATTGACCATTCCATGTGGTTCCATCGCCCGTTTAATTTGAATGAATGGCTGTTGTATAGCGTGGAGAGCACCTCGGCGTCCAGCGCACGCGGCTTTGTGCGCGGGGAGTTTTATACCCAGGACGGCGTGCTGGTTGCCTCGACCGTTCAGGAAGGGGTAATGCGTAATCACAATTAAAAAAACAGCCGGAGGTGAAAACCGTCCGGCTATTTTTTTGCAGTGCTTGTTACGCGTTATAAGCATTTTCACCGTGGCTGTTGACGTCCAGTCCTTCGCGCTCCTGCTCTTCCGGCACGCGCAGGCCAACTGTCAAATCCGCCAGTTTGTAGCCAATAAATGCCACCACACCAGACCAGACAATCGTAATGGCGATGCTTTCCAGCTGTACCAACAGCTGATGTCCCATCGTCACACCTTCGGCGAAGCCCACACCACCCAGCGAACTGGCGGCAAAAATCCCGGTCATGATACAGCCGACAATGCCACAAACACCGTGTACCCCGAAGACATCGCAGGGATCATCCACCCGCAGCAGGCGTTTCAACATGGTAACGCCCCACAAGCCCGCCAGACCAGCTACAACGCCGATAATCAACGCACCGCCAACCCCAATATAGCCACAGGCTGGCGTCACGCCGACCAGACCGGCAATCGCGCCAGAACACGCTCCCAGCAGTGAAGGCTTACCACGCAGCGCCCATTCACCGAAGATCCAGCCAAGAATTGCCGCTGCCGTTGCGACCACAGTATTCACAAATGCCAGTGCCGCGATTTCATTCGCCGTGCCCGCTGACCCGGCGTTAAAGCCAAACCAACCGATATAGAGAATGGCAGTCCCGGTAAAGACCATCGGCAGGTTGTGCGGTTTAAACGCCTCTTTGCCGAAGCCCACGCGTTTGCCTATCAGATATGCGCCCACCAGACCGGCAATTGCGGCGTTAATGTGCACCACCGTGCCGCCCGCGAAATCCAGCGCACCGTGAGAAGCCAGCAAACCGCCGCCCCAGACCATATGCGCAATCGGAATGTAAGAGAGCGTCAGCCACACTACCACGAAGATCAACACAGCTGAGAAGCGGATTCGTTCCGCCAGCGCCCCAACGATCAAGCCTACGGTAATGCAGGCAAACGATCCCTGAAACGCTACGTGGATATACTGATAAATGCTGCCCATCACCGCCGTCAGTTCGATGTTTTTCAGCATTAACCAGTTAATGTTGCCAAAGAAATTGTTGCCTTCACCAAACGCCAGCGAGTAGCCGTAAACCACCCAGAGAATACAGACCAGTGCAAACGTCACGGTCACCTGCGTCAGCATCGACAGCACGTTTTTGCCGCGAATCAACCCACCGTAAAACAGGGCAATTCCCGGAATAGTCATAAACAGCACCAGCGCAGTACAAATCATCATAAACGCATTGTCGGCTTTATCGGCCACCGCAGGTGCAGCCATTACCAGTCCCGGCAGCATCGCCAGTGAAGCAAGCCCAGTTTTTATCGTCGCTATCTTCATTTTTCGTTCCTGTTGCTGTGTGCCAGAGATTACAGCGCCGCTTCGTCGGCTTCGCCGGTACGAATTCGAATGACGCGTTGCAATTCAGCGACGAAGATTTTGCCGTCGCCAATTTTTCCGGTGTAAGCCGCCTTGCTGACGATATCGATCACTTCATCGAGTTGGTCATCAGCAATCGCCACATCAATTTTTACTTTTGGCAGGAAGTTGACGCTGTATTCCGCCCCCCGGTACAGCTCAGCATGTCCTTTCTGACGCCCGAAACCTTTCACTTCGGTGACGGTCAGCCCCTGAATACCAATGGAAGATAACGCTTCACGAACGTCTTCCAGCTTGAATGGTTTGATTATCACGGTCACCAGCTTCATAGATCCCCTCCGGTCAGAATTCGGTAATGGTTCTGCTACACGAAGAAGGTATTGCAAGCGGTATGCCAGAAATGAAAAACGAGAAAGAGAGCAGGAAGTTAAGAAGATTGAAAATGAAAACGCACTATGACAGTGCACAGTGCGTTACATTTTTGCACCAACGATGAAATATTGCGCTATTCAGGCGCTCAATGATTCCTCTTCACGCACGCTGGCTGCCAGCTCTTCGCCCGCAAGTTGCAGTTGATACATCTGCCAGTAGCGTCCCTGGGCCGCCAGCAGTTGCTGGTGAGTGCCCTGCTCCACGGCTTGCCCACGATGAAGCACCAGAATGGTGTCGGCATCAACAATAGTCGATAAGCGGTGAGCAATCACGACCAGCGTGGTATGTTCACGCACCGCCGCCAGAGCATGTTGAATCGCCTGTTCAGTACCGGAATCAATGCTGGCGGTTGCCTCATCAAGGATCAGGATTTGCGGCGTCTCCACCAGCACGCGCGCCAGCGCCAGCAGTTGCTTTTGCCCGACCGAAAGATTATTCCCCTGCTCGCCCAGCGGCGTATAAATACCGTCGCTCATGCTGCGCGCCAGCTCCGCCAGTTGCACGGTTTCCAGTGCCTGCCAGACACGCTCTTCGGAGATATCACGCCCCAGCGTCACGTTGGCGAGGAAAGTATCCGCCAGCACCACCGGATCTTGCTGCACCATCGCCACGCCCTGACGTAATGCGCTGTGACTTAGCGAATTTAATGGACGACCGTCGAGATGAATCTCACCTTCCGTTAGCGGGTAATACCCCATCAATAAACTTGCAAGGGTGCTTTTGCCACTGCCGGTATGCCCGACCAGCGCCACAAAGTTACGCGAAGGCACAGAGAGATTAATGTTCTTCAGTACCAGATTATTGTCGCGATAAGCAAACGACACATTATCGACTTCGATGGTGCCGCTCTGTAACGGGCGATCATCATTGCCATATTGCTGGCGCGGTCCGTCCATCAGCTCAAATACGCGCTCACCAGCAACAACAGCCTGTTGCAGCATCGCCTGTTGCGTGGTCAGTTCGATTAATGGTTCGTTAAGCCGCCCAAGATAGCTGATAAACGCATACAGCACGCCCACTTCCATGGTGCCGCTGGCGGAGAAGCCAAACAGCATCAACAAGCCACAAAGGATGAGCGACGAAAAAAGACTCAGTAATGGCCGCAGTAAAAAACCGTCGAGGCGCAGGGTTTGCATCCTCGCCATATAGTGCGACCGACTGGCCTCACCCATGCGTTCACCAAATCGTGCCTGCTGACGGAACTGCTGGATGACGCTCATACCGTTGATGATTTCGTTAAAGCCGTCGTTGATATCCGCCAGATAGGCGCGCACACGGCGGACAATCGGCGTACTGTAACGCTGGTATATCACCATCACCACCAGCACGACCGGAAAAATCATTATCGCCACCAGCGCCATCCGCCAGTCGAGGCTGAACATCGCTACCAGCATCGCGCCCACCAGTGCGGCGCTACGCAGAACGGTCGCAACCACAGTAACGTAGAGGTCGCGGATCACTTCAGTATCATTAGTGACGCGGGAAATCACCTGCCCGACAGGCTGGATATCAAACTCGCTTAATGGCTGGCGTAGCGCAGCATCCATTACATCGGTACGCAACTGTTGTACAACGCCAACTGCCGCCCGATTAAACAGCAGCGACTGTGCGTAGTGCAGTCCAGCGGCAAACAGTTGCAGCCCAACATACGCCGCCGCCAGACCGGCAACCACTTTCAACGGCAGATTATTTTTCGCCACCATATTATCGATGAAATAGCTGATGAGTAGCGGTCCACTGACTTCTGCCGCTGCCGCAACCCACATCATCAGAACCGCAATCCCCAGTGGTTTGCGCCACGGCGAACCATACGCTAACAGGCGTTTGAGAGTCGGCCAGAGTTGGCTAAAACTACGCATCGACGGCCTCCTCACGAATTTCCGGAGCATCGTCAAGCGCCGCCTCCAGTTGTTGATAGCGATACATATCGCGATACCAGCCGCTTTGTTGCGCCAGCGCATCATGATTGCCACGCTGGGCGATATGTCCGTGCTGCATCACAATAATCTCACTGGCCTCCGTCAGCGCAGAAAGGCGATGGGCACTGATGATTACTGTTCTTCCCTGCCCCCACTGGCGCAGGTTATGCAGGATCTGATGCTCTGTGCGTCCGTCCACCGCCGAAAGCGCATCATCAAGGATAAGGATTTCTGCGTTGACTAATAACGCACGAGCAATGGATATGCGCTGCTTTTGTCCACCGGAAAGCATCACGCCGCGCTCGCCCACTTCTGTGTCGTAACCTTGCGGTAGACGCAAAATATCGTCATGTACGCTGGCTAACCGCGCTACGTGTTCAATCTCTTGCTGGGTGGCATTCGGGCAACCCAGCGCGATGTTGTTCGCCACAGTGTCGGAAAAAAGGAATGGCGTCTGGCTGACTACCGCCAGGCGGCTACGCCAGCTATCGAGTTGTAACTTCGTCAGAGGAATATCATGAAAGCGGATATCCCCCTCACTGACGTCGAAATGACGCTGAATGAGTGACAGCAGAGTACTTTTGCCAGAACCGGTCGCTCCGCAAATACCCAGCATCTGACCGGGTTTGAGTGCGAAACTGACATTCTCCAGCGCAGGATGATCAGTTTGTGGATAAGTAAACTGGCGAATATTTACATCCAGTTCGCCACGCCCTTGCGGCACTGGTTCGCTACCATCATTCACCACCGGCGCTTCAGCCAGCATCGTCCGAATACGGCTATATGCCGCGCTGCCGCGTTCCACAATGTTAAACATCCAGGCCAGCGCCAGCATCGGCCAAATCATTAACCCCAGATACATCATAAAACTGGTGAGCTGCCCCAGCGTTAAGCTGCCCTGCACCACCATCCAGCTTCCCCCACCAATCGCCAGCAAATTCGCCATGCCAATCGCGATATAGATAGTCGGATCAAAACGGGCATCAATACGCGCCACCCGCATGTTTTTCTTGCCGGTGTCTTCAGCATCTGCGGCAAATAGCGCCGACTGGCGATCTTCCAGACCAAAGGCTTTGATCATGCGGATACTGGTGAGGCTCTCCTGGGTGCGATCGTTGAGACTGGAAAACGCCGCCTGCGCCAGCTTAAAGCGTTCATGCAAAGCATCGCCGTTGCGCTTAATCATGATTGCCATCACTGGCATCGGCAATAGTGCAAATAAGGTCAACTGCCAGCTAATTTGCGTTGACATCATAATCAACACTGCGCAGCCCATCACCAGTGAATCCACTAGCGTCAGCACCCCTTCTCCGGCGGCAAACACGACCCGATCGACGTCATTGGTCGCACGAGCCATGAGGTCGCCCGTACGATGACGCAGGTAAAACTCTGGATGCTGGCGGCTTAGCTGGCGGTAATAATCTTCACGCAGTTCAACAGCCAGTTGATAAGACGCGCCAAACAGCAGTACGCGCCAGACATAACGCAGGAGATAAACCACGACTGCAATCAGCACCATGGTGGCGATCCACATCAGGATCTGCCCGGTAGTAAAGTGTTGTTCCGTCACGCCATCGACAACAATACCGACCACTTTCGGCGGAACCAGTTGCAGCATCGCGATAATAACAAGCAAGGCCACAGCCCCGAGATAGCGACGCCATTCCCGACGGAAATACCAGCTTAGTTGAGCAAATAATCGCACGCGTTGTGTCCTGACCTGATTCTGGATATTTATTCGATGGGTAAAGAAGTGGTGTATTTAATCTGTTCCATAGCGAAGCTGGAAGTAACGTCCGACAGACCTGGAACGCTGTTTACCAGACGCTTATAAAATTCGTCATAGCGTTTCATATCGGCAACCTGAACACGCATCAGATAATCATATTCACCGGCCATGCGCCAGAACCCCAGCACTTCTGGCATTTCCGTTACCACCGTGACAAAGCGGCAATACCATTCGCTGCTGTGATGTTGCGTTTTAATCAACACAAAAGCAGTCAGCCCGAGGCCAATTTTTTCCGGGTCCAGCAGGGCGACTTTGCCGATAAGGATACCGTCATCCTCCAGCCGTTTCAGACGCTTCCAGCAAGGCGTGGTTGTCAGATTAACGGCTTCTGCCAGTGCCTGCAAAGAGAGGGTGCAATCCTGCTGTAGTAAGGCCAGCAGCTTACGGTCAATTTTATCTAACATAGCCAATCCGCAGAGAATTTTTTTCTCTTTTAATTCTATTTTAAAGACGAAATACCGACAATTTATTCTGTGCGGTTTAAACGCCACTGCACAAAATGACAAATTCAAAGTAAAAAAACCGGGCGATTGCCCGGCGCTGGAAGAGAGCTCGTTATTCGGGGGAATAAGGTAGATTTGGATTGTCCAGCCAGTGCGTCAAATAGTGAGAGACCGCCTGATTTCGGCAATGTCCAATCACCGGTAAATGAGGGAGTTCCGCGCGCAGTTGCGGCATCGCATTGCCCATGATAAAACCGCTACCGACGCTGCCTAACATTTCGCGATCGTTCATCGCATCACCAAAGGCCATGCAGTCGTGCAGTGAAAAACCTAAATGTTGGGTCAGCACCGCCAACGCCGCGCCTTTATTACACCCACTGGCAGCACTTCCAGGCAATTAATCGCAGAAAAACACAAATGTGCGCGCTCGCCTAATGCTTCGTTTAGTTGGATATGCAAGCGCATAAGATCGTCGTGATCGCCACAGAAACAGATCTTGGTGACGCTGCCGAGTGGCATTTTTTTGACATCGATAATCTGATAACGGAAACCGCTATACACAAATGCCTGCAACAATGCTGGGATCTCTTGCCCGGTAAACCAGCCATTGTCATTGAAGATATGCATACTGGCCTGGGTATCCCATTTCTGGTACAGCACTAATTCCGCCACGTCCGCAGGCAAATCATCACGATGTAAAAGTTCGCCTTCCAGAGAGTGCACACGCGTACCGTTGCCGGTAATTAAATACGCATCCAGCGATAGCACCCCGATAATATGCTGCATCTCCAGCGCATGGCGCCCCGTAGCAAAAGTGAGGGTAATATCGCGTTCACGCAGACGCGCCAGAGTCGAGAGGGTTTTCTCACCTAAATGGTGATCAGGCATCAATAAAGTGCCGTCCATATCAAATGCTGCCAGACGAGCCATTTCTTTCTCCACTCTGTGACACGGTTAATGGTGATTGAGTATTACCTGATATATACGGAAGTAATAGTGAATAGTTAAATAATATTGTTCCGGGTTTATATGCGACTGCTAAACCGTCTTAACCAGTATCAACGTCTGTGGCAACCTTCTGCCGGAGAGCCGCAATCCGTCACCGTCAGCGAACTGGCCGAACGCTGTTTTTGCAGCGAACGCCACGTGCGCACCCTGTTACGTCAGGCTCAGGAGTCGGGATGGCTGGAGTGGCAGGCGCAATCAGGACGCGGAAAACGCGGGCACCTGCGTTTTCTGGTGACACCGGGATCCCTGCGCAACGCGATGATGGAACAGGCACTGGAAACAGGAAAGCAGCAAGATGTGCTGGAGCTGGCGCAACTGGCCCCAGGAGAGCTGCGCACTCTGTTACAACCGTTTATGGGCGGGCAATGGCAAAACGATACGCCAACGTTGCGTATTCCCTATTATCGCCCGCTCGAACCGCTACAACCGGGCTTTTTACCCGGTCGTGCCGAGCAGCATCTCGCCGGGCAGATATTTTCCGGTCTGACCCGCTTCGACAATAATACCCAACGCCCGATTGGCGATTTAGCACATCACTGGGAAATCTCTGCTGACGGGCTACGCTGGGATTTTTATCTTCGTTCAACGCTGCACTGGCATAACGGCGATGTGGTAAAAGCAACGCAACTACACCAGCGATTATTGATGCTGCTACAACTGCCAGCGTTGGGGAAATTATTGACTAGCGTGAAGCGTATTGAAGTCACCCATCCGCAGTGTCTGACCTTCTTTTTACATCGCCCTGATTATTGGCTGGCACACAGGCTGGCGAGCTATTGTAGTCATCTGGCGCATCCGCAATTATCGCTGGTGGGAACCGGTCCTTTTCGCTTAACAAAATTCACAACAGAACTGGTGCGACTCGAAAGCCATGATTATTACCATTTACGTCACCCACTGCTAAAAGCGGTTGAGTACTGGATAACCCCACCACTTTTTGAAAAAGATTTGGGAACCAGTTGTCAGCATCCAGTACAAATCACCATCGGTAAACCTGAAGAGTTGCCACGGGTCAGCCAGGTCAGTAGCGGCATCAGTTTAGGTTTTTGCTATTTAACGTTGCGCAAAAGCCCCCGCCTTTCCCTCTGGCAGGCGCGAAAAGTGATTTCCATTATCCATCAATCCGGTTTACTACAAACGTTAGAAGTCGGAGAAAACCTGATCACTGCCAGTAATGCATTGCTGCCTGGCTGGGCTATTCCACAATGGGATGTACCGGATGAGGTCAAATTACCGGAAACCCTGACGTTGGTTTATCACCTGCCAGTGGAACTTCATGCAATGGCAGAACAATTACGAACGACGCTGGCAGCAGAAGGTTGCGAATTAACGATTGTTTTTCATAACGCGAAAAACTGGGACGACACGACCCCGCTGGCACAGGCAGATTTGATGATGGGCGACAGGCTAATTGGCGAAGCGCCGGAATATACTCTGGAGCAATGGCTGCGTTGCGATCCACTCTGGTCATATGTTTTCGACGCTTCCGCATATGCACATCAGCAATCGACACTGGATACCGTGCAGTTGATGGCTGATGAGGAAAAGCGGAATAACGCGCTGAAAACTGTGTTTAGCCAGTTAATGGAAGATGCAACGCTGACGCCGCTGTTCAATTATCACTATCGCATTAGCGCCCCGCCTGGAGTAAATGGTGTGCGACTGACACCGCGTGGCTGGTTTGAATTTACCGAAGCCTGGCTTCCCGCGCCGTCGCAATGAAGCACTGGTCGGTGTTAACCGCAGGCGTTACCATAACGCTTTTATCGATTTAGCAGGATTATCTATGAAACGTGCCGTCGTTGTGTTTAGTGGAGGTCAGGATTCCACCACCTGTCTGGTACAGGCATTGCAGCAATATGATGAAGTCCATTGCGTGACGTTCGATTACGGTCAGCGCCATCGCGCAGAGATTGACGTGGCACGCGAACTGGCATTGAAACTGGGTGCACGCGCGCATAAGGTGCTGGATGTGACGCTACTCAACGAGCTGGCGGTCAGCAGCCTGACGCGTGACAGCATTCCGGTGCCTGATTATGAACCTGAAGCCGATGGTATCCCGAATACGTTTGTCCCAGGGCGTAATATTCTGTTCCTGACGCTGGCGGCGATATATGCGTATCAGGTTAAAGCAGAAGCAGTGATCACCGGCGTCTGCGAAACGGATTTCTCCGGTTACCCGGATTGTCGCGATGAGTTTGTGAAAGCACTGAACCATGCCGTCAGTCTGGGCATGGCGAAAGATATTCGATTTGAAACACCGCTGATGTGGATTGATAAAGCGGAAACCTGGGCGCTCGCGGATTATTACGGCAAACTGGATTTAGTGCGTAACGAAACGCTGACCTGTTATAACGGTATTAAAGGCGATGGTTGTGGTCATTGTGCTGCATGTAATCTGCGCGCTAACGGATTGAATCATTATCTGGCCGACAAACCGACGGTGATGGCAGCGATGAAGCAGAAAACCGGATTGAAGTAATTATTCGTGGTGTCGCCGGATGCGGCTTGAGCATCCGGCCAACAAAACGTTTACTGAACCATCAGATCCAGTTTTTCGCGCAGTTCCCCTTCCAGAGCTAATGCTTTCTGCGTTTTGAGATCGATACAAACAAACGTGATAAGCGCATCCGCTACCACCTGCCCTTCCGGCTCAAGAGTGATGACCTGACTCAAAATGCCGCTTTTACCATTTAATTGCTGTAACTGGCTGGTAATGGTTAACAAGTCACTTAATACCGCCGGGCGGCGATAGTTGATATTGATATTGACCACCACGAAAGCGATGTTATGGGCAGTCATCCATTGAAAGCTGTCGCTATTTTCCAGCCCATCCCAGCGGGCTTCTTCGAGAAACTCAAGGTAGCGGGCGTTGTTGACGTGTTGGTAGACGTCGAGATGATATCCACGAACTTTGATTTGTGTTTGCATAGCGCAATAACCTTACGTTGTTGTTATAAGAACTGTTATAAGTACAGAGGTCATAACTGGTATGACCTCTTCAGTCTGGCAAAAAATTGCCACTATGCAAATTAATTACAGGGTTAATACCGCCAGATTACGTTCCACCAGCGAATTGCCCATTCCCGGCACCTGTTTTAAATCCTCCACCGTTTTAAACGGGCCGTACTCTTCGCGATAACTGACAATTGCCTGCGCTTTCTTCAGACCAACGCCATTCATCGCGCGGGCTAGCTCTTCCGCGCTGGCATTATTAATGCTGACCCTGGTGCCTTCTTCGTCACTGGCTTTCGCCGGTACTGCCGCTTTGCTTTGTGCTGCAGGAGCTTCCGCTTTGGTTTCTACCGCTGCCGGTTTCACCGCAGGAGCTGCCGCCAGCGCGCTATGAGACATTCCGGCACAGGCCAGAGACAGGGTGATGAGCAGTGCTTTAATTCCGTGTTTCATACTGTTTTCTCCTTGTTTGTTAACAGTGGAATCACCTTAACGGCAGCGAAAACAGTAAACAAATGGCAATGTTCAGAAATGGAAAAGGCCGCGAAAGCGACCTTTTCTTGTTACAGCTGCAAAGCATTTTTTTGCGAGGCGGCTTCCGGATTATTGCTGTTCCAGCGCATCGCCAATTTTGATTTTCGCCTCTTTACGCAGGTTACTCATCAGAGCTTCAAAGACGATTTGTGCGTTGTTCTGGGTGATGCCCTGCACCATCGCTTTTTTCTGATCTTCCGGCATAGAACCTTGTTTCACTTCGTCCAGCGCCAGCAGAACCACATTACCTTGCATATCGGTCGCCATACCGTAGCTTGGTTTGTCTTTCGCTGGCAGTGGCAGTGCAAACGCCGCCTGGCTAATCGGGTCACGACCGGAACGGCTTAAGGTTTTCGGCTCGCCAAATTTCAGACCGGCAGCCTGCATAGCTTCCGCACCTTTGCCCGCTTTCAGCTCAACCAGCAGTTTTTCAGCATCCACTTTCGCCTGTTGCTCAGCTTTGTTGTGCTGAACCAGTGCCTTAACTTGTTCCTGAACATCTGCCAACGGTTTCACCGCTTCCGGTTTGTGCTCGCTGATGCGCAACACGAATGCGCGATCGCCGTCTACGGTGATAATGTCAGAGTTGATGCCCGGCGCGCCGTTTTCACCTACCAGACCGCCGTTAAAGATAGCATCTGCAACCGGCTTGAAGTTCAACTCTTCCGGCAGTTTATCTTTGCTGAACCAGCCAGTCTGGGTAGCTTTAACGCCCGCAGCCTGCTCTGCGCCAGCCAGAGATTCGGTGTCATTGCTTGCCGCATCGCTCACTTTCTGCTGCAGCGCGTAATACGCATCGAGGGCTTTTTCGTGTTTCACTTTCGCCGCGATATCGTCACGCACTTCGTCTAACGACTTCACTTTTGCCGGCTGAATATCATCCAGACGCACAATCAGGAAACCGACCGAAGATTTGATGACGCCAGACAGTTGGCCTTTTTCTTTCAGACCGGCATTTTTCAGTTCGTCCGGGATAGTGGCATCTTCTAACCACCCCATATCGCCGCCGTTACGGGCAGAGATAATATCGGCAGATTTTTCTTTTGCTAACGCAGCAAAATCACCACCTTTATTCAGCTCCTCAAGTACTGCTTTCGCTTCATCTTCAGTTTTAGTCTGGATGATGCTGTAGCGAGTACGCTGTGGCTGGGTGAATTGATCCTGATGCTGATCGTAGTAGCTCTGGATATCCGCATCGCTAACCGGTTGCTGCATCGTTGCGGCATCCAGCTTGATGTAGCTCACGCGGAATTGTTCCGGAGTCATGAAATTGTTTTTGTTTTGCTCGTAGTAGCTGGCGATTTCTGGTTCGGTCACAGCTTGTTTAGCCGCCAGCGCGTTAACGTCGATAGTCGCTTCACGCACCACGCGTTGTTGAGCGACCAGCGCAGCCAGTTCGTCGGTTTCACCTTTCAACATAAAGTCGGTGCCCGCAACGCCGTTAATCAGCTGCTGGGTAGTGAGCTGATTACGCAGTGCCTGCGCGTACTGATCGGCACTCATCCCCATCTGGTTGAGGATACCGTTATAGCGGCTGTTATCGAACTTGCCGTCAACCTGAAACGCTGGGGTTGCGAAAATCGCCTGTTTAACCTGCTCATCGCTGATACTCAGTTTTAGTTCGCGAGCGTACTGATCCAGCAGCGCCTCGTCGATCAGACGATTCAGCACCTGTTGACGCAGGGTTTTCATATAGCCTTCGTTCGCCGCCAGCTCAGAGTATTGATCGCCCAACTGTTGCTGCATGCGATTACGCTCGCTGTTGAAGGCGTTCTCGAACTGCCCACGGCTGATTTCCTGGTCATTCACTTTTGCGGCGTAGTTATTGCCTGCGCCAATCAGGTAACCACTCACGCCGGTCAATATGAACGACACGATAATGATACCGAAAATAATCTTGAGCACGAGACTGTTTGCAGCCGTGCGTAAGCTGTCCATCATGGTGTAACAACACTCCGCTGTAGATGACTGTGTACCTCACGCAACATATCGCTGCGCGCAAAGGCCTATTGTGACAAGAAACGGGGGCAATTGTCAGCCCACAACTCGCAGAAAGTCACGCAATACAAATAAAAAAGGCACATCAGTAGATGCGCCCTTGAACTTCGTCACATCCCCAATGGGGATAATCCTTAGTTTACCGCGTCTTTCAGTGCTTTACCTGCACGGAAGCTCGGTACTTTAGCTGCAGCGATGGTGATCTCTTTACCGGTCTGCGGGTTGCGACCAGTACGGGCGGCACGCTCTTTAACGGCAAAAGTACCAAAACCTACCAGTGCTACATCATCCCCTTCTTTCAGGGATTCAGTTACGGAAGCAATAATAGCATCTAACGCACGGCCAGCCGCAGCTTTAGAGATATCAGCCCCTGCAGCAATCTTGTCAATCAATTGAGATTTATTCACTCTTCTCTTCCTCTTTATAATTTATCCCGCACTTGAATCCTTCAACGTGCGAACGCGCAGCAGTTATATCAGGCCAGCCATCCCCTTACAACACCCCTTAATAAGGGCAAGCCTAATCCGCCCTCTAACTTAACGAGACAAAAAAAGGCTGGCAAGTCCGAATTGGCTCGCCAGCCCTCTTTTTATTAGTGCAATTTGCGCAAGGTCACTATTTTGCAGTCACAACCTGCATACCAGACGGTTCATTTTGCAGCGCCAGAGTCAGAACTTCCTCAATGCGCTTCACAGGATGAATGTCCAGATCGGCAATCACGTTGTCCGGAATCTCTTCCAGATCGCGTTTATTTTCGAACGGAATTAACACTGTTTTAATCCCGCCGCGATGTGCCGCCAGCAGTTTTTCTTTCAAACCACCGATTGGCAACACCTGACCACGCAGAGTAATCTCGCCAGTCATCGCCACATCGGCACGAACCGGGTTACCGGTCAGGCAAGAAACCAGCGCGGTGCACATGGCAATACCGGCACTCGGACCATCTTTTGGCGTCGCACCTTCCGGTACGTGCACGTGGATGTCGCGTTTTTCGTAAAAATCAGGGTTGATCCCCAGTTTTTCCGCACGCGCACGAACCACCGTTAACGCCGCCTGAATGGACTCCTGCATGACTTCACCCAGCGAACCGGTATAGGTCAGTTTACCTTTGCCCGGTACACACGCGGTTTCGATGGTCAGCAAGTCACCGCCCACTTCCGTCCACGCCAGACCCGTTACCTGACCGACACGGTTTTCGTTATCCGCGCGACCATAGTCGAAACGCTGAACACCGAGGTAGTCATGCAGGTTATCGCCGTTAATTTCGATATGTTTTAGAGACTTATCGAGCAGTAACTGCTTAACCGCTTTACGGCACAGTTTGGAGATTTCACGCTCCAGACCACGCACGCCCGCCTCACGGGTGTAGTAACGAATAATGCCGATAATGGCGCTATCGTCGACGGTCAACTCACCTTTTTTCAGCGCATTACGTTCAATCTGCTTCGGCAGCAGGTGACGTTTGGCGATGTTCAGTTTTTCATCTTCGGTATAACCGGAGAGGCGAATCACTTCCATACGATCCAACAGCGGTGCCGGAATGTTCATGGAGTTCGACGTCGCGACAAACATCACGTCGCTAAGGTCGTAATCCACTTCCAGGTAGTGGTCGCTGAACGCCACGTTCTGCTCTGGATCCAGCACTTCAAGCAGTGCGGAGGCCGGATCGCCACGCATGTCAGAAGACATTTTGTCGATCTCATCGAGCAGGAACAGCGGGTTTTTAACGCCCACTTTCGCCATTTTCTGGATCAATTTACCCGGCATAGAACCGATGTAAGTACGGCGGTGACCACGGATTTCCGCTTCATCACGCACGCCGCCCAGCGCCATACGGACATATTTACGTCCGGTAGCTTTGGCGATGGACTGCCCCAGAGAAGTTTTACCTACCCCCGGCGGCCCAACCAGGCAAAGGATCGGCCCCTTGATTTTGTTGACACGGCTTTGAACCGCAAGATACTCAAGGATACGATCTTTCACGCGCTCCAGACCATAATGGTCGGTATCAAGGATTTCTTGCGCCTGACGCAGGTCTTTTTTGACCTTGCTACGCGCATTCCACGGCACCTGCACCATCCAGTCGATATAGCCACGCACCACGGTCGCTTCTGCCGACATCGGAGACATCATTTTCAGCTTCTGCAACTCTGCTTCCGCTTTCTCTTTTGCCTCTTTCGGCATCTTCGCCGCGTCGATTTTGCGCTTCAGGGCTTCGTTTTCGTCCGGTGCGTCGTCCATTTCACCGAGTTCTTTCTGAATAGCTTTCATTTGCTCGTTCAGATAGTACTCACGCTGGGATTTCTCCATCTGCTTTTTGACGCGGTTGCGAATGCGTTTCTCAACCTGCAGCAGATCGATTTCCGATTCCATCATCGCCATCAAATATTCCAGACGTTCGTTAACGTCGGACATCTCAAGAACGGACTGTTTGTCAGCCAGTTTCAGCGGCATATGCGCGGCAATGGTATCCGCCAGCCGCGCCGGATCGTCGATGCTGTTCAGCGACGTCAGCACTTCTGGTGGGATTTTTTTGTTCAGCTTGATGTAGCCTTCGAACTGGCTGATTGCGGTACGCACCAGCACTTCCTGTTCCCGCTCATCAATGGTCGGCGACTCCAGATACTCCGCCTTCGCAGAAAAGTGTTCGCCATTGTCAGAGAGCGCAGAAATACGCGCGCGCTGTAACCCCTCAACCAGCACTTTGACGGTGCCGTCAGGCAGTTTCAGCATCTGCAATATAGAGGCCACGGTCCCGACAGTGAAAAGATCGTTTACACCCGGCTCATCCGTTGAAGCTTCTTTCTGCGCGACCAGCATAATTTTTTTATCATGGTCCATCGCCGCTTCCAGACAACGGATAGACTTTTCCCGCCCAACAAATAAGGGGATGACCATGTGCGGATAAACCACCACATCGCGCAGCGGCAATACGGGGATTTCAATGCGTTCAGAACGCTCAGGATTCATAGAGCTCTCTCTTAGTTTAATTTCCGCCAGGTAATCAGATGACACGACTGTGCTTCACGCCATCTATTAACATGTACGTCAGTATATGGGGATGTTTCCCCCACATTCAACGCCGAGAATAGAGGAAAAATTAAAGGGGAGATAAAATCCCCCCTTTTTGGTTAACTAATTGTATGGGAATGGTTAATTATTCACCAGATGCCTGCTGAGCTTCCGGCTTGCCATAAATCAGCAACGGTTTGCTTTGCCCATCAATTACCGACTCGTCGATAACCACTTTTTCGACATCTTCCATGGACGGCAGATCGTACATGGTATCGAGCAGCGCAGCTTCTACGATGGAGCGCAGACCACGAGCACCGGTTTTACGCGCCATCGCTTTCTTAGCGATAGCATCCAGCGCCTCGTCACGGAATTCCAGATCCACGCCCTCAAGATTAAACAGCGCCTGATACTGCTTGGTCAGGGCGTTTTTCGGCTCTTTGAGGATCTGAATCAGGGCTTCTTCGCTCAGTTCATTCAGCGTTGCGACAACTGGCAGACGACCGATGAACTCAGGGATCAGACCAAACTTAATCAGATCTTCTGGTTCAACCTGCGCCAGCAGTTCACCTTCGCTTGCTTTGTCAGATTTCGCTTTTACCGTCGCGCCAAAACCAATGCCGGAACCGGTTTCTACACGATGGGAAATGACTTTATCCAGACCAGCGAACGCACCACCACAGATAAACAGGATCTTAGAGGTATCTACCTGCAAGAATTCCTGCTGCGGATGCTTACGTCCCCCCTGCGGTGGGACGGCGGCAACCGTACCTTCGATCAGTTTCAACAGTGCCTGCTGTACGCCTTCACCGGAAACGTCTCGGGTAATAGAAGGATTGTCCGACTTACGAGAAATCTTGTCGATTTCATCGATGTAGACAATCCCACGCTGTGCTTTCTGTACGTCGTAATCGCACTTTTGCAACAGCTTCTGAATGATGTTTTCAACGTCTTCGCCCACATAACCGGCTTCGGTCAGCGTGGTCGCGTCGGCCATGGTGAATGGGACGTCCAGCAGACGCGCCAGAGTTTCGGCCAGCAGCGTTTTACCGGAACCCGTCGGACCGATCAGCAGAATGTTACTTTTGCCCAACTCGACGCCATTGCTGGTATCGCCGTTGCGCAGACGTTTGTAGTGGTTGTATACCGCGACCGCCAGCACTTTTTTCGCCTGTTCCTGACCGATAACGTAATCGTCCAGGTGGTTGCGAATTTCATGCGGCGTCGGTAGCGCACTGCGTTCACGATGCGGTGCAACTTCTTTAATCTCTTCGCGAATGATGTCATTACATAAATCAACACATTCGTCGCAGATATACACGGATGGACCGGCAATCAGCTTGCGCACTTCATGCTGGCTTTTGCCGCAAAAAGAGCAATACAGCAATTTGCCTGAGCCATCTTTGCGTTTATCTGTCATGGGTCAAAACCTCTTCTTTGTTCTTTGTGCCGCACACGACGACGCAAATGCCATTCTCAGGCGCAAGCCGCTTACAGCGTTGTGCCGCCCTGGATAAGTATAGCGGCACAGTTGCGCCTCTGGCATCAATTACGATGGGTCAGAATCGAATCGACCAGACCGTATTCCACCGCTTCAGGGGCGGAAAGGAAGCGATCGCGCTCGGTATCACGTTCAATCTGTTCTAATGATTGACCCGTATGAAGCGCCA
This sequence comes from Escherichia ruysiae, assembly GCF_031323975.1. Taxonomy (NCBI): domain Bacteria; kingdom Pseudomonadati; phylum Pseudomonadota; class Gammaproteobacteria; order Enterobacterales; family Enterobacteriaceae; genus Escherichia; species Escherichia ruysiae. The sequence continues at coordinate 3,812,676 of NZ_JAVIWS010000001.1, read as the reverse complement.
TAAGTTCATTCATGCGCCCTTTAACTTTCAGAATTTCACGGGCATGAATTTCGATATCGGTCGCCTGGCCCTGATAGCCGCCCAACGGCTGGTGAATCATCACGCGCGAATTCGGCAGGCAGAAACGTTTACCTTTTGCCCCTGCGGTCAGCAAGAAAGCGCCCATCGAGGCCGCCTGGCCCATACAAATGGTGCTGACATCAGGCTTGATAAACTGCATGGTGTCATAGATAGACATCCCGGCAGTGATCACCCCGCCTGGGGAGTTAATGTACAGATAGATATCTTTTTCTGGATTTTCTGCTTCCAGGAACAGCATCTGCGCCACAATCAGGTTAGCCATGTGGTCTTCAACCTGGCCAGTCAGAAAAATGACGCGTTCCTTAAGTAGACGAGAATAGATATCAAAAGAGCGCTCACCGCGTGAGGTCTGTTCAATGACCATCGGCACCAGCGCCATATGGGGTGCAAAGTTATCTCGTTCGCCGCTGTATGACATTTCCGTCTCCTGGATAAAATTGAAAAAACCTGCTGTACCGATTGTAACCTTATGGACGGATTATCAGCTAGTCCCTGTGTTATGGGTACGGCATCATCCTATTTCAAGCATAACAATCTTTTGTTGTTACGCTAACACCGAAAGAGGGTTTTCGCACGGTTCCATGCAAAATTCATGACAAAAAAAAGCCCACCACCTGGCGGTGACGGGCCTTTGTGCGAATTTAGCGCGTTATGCTGCTTAAATTACGCCTGCTGGTTCATCAGCTCATTGAAAGTGGTTTCTTTTTCAGTCACTTTCGCTTTCGCCAGTACAGCTTCAACAGCCTGTTCTTCCAGAGCAACATTGCGCATGTTGTCCATCAGTTCTTTGTTTTTGCTGTAGAACTCGATAACTTCTTTCGGATCTTCGTACGCAGAAGCCATCTCTTCGATCAGGCCTTTCACGCGCTCTTCGTCAGCTTTCAGCTCGTTGGCGCGAATAACTTCGCCCAGCAGCAGGCCAACAACTACGCGGCGTTTAGCCTGTTCTTCGAACAGTTCGCGCGGCAGTTCCAGAGCTTGTTTTTCGTTGCCACCGAAACGCTGTGCAGCCTGGCGACGCAGAACGTCGATTTCGCTATCGATCAGCGCAGCCGGTACGTCGATGTCGTTAGCTTTTACCAGACCTTCGATCGCCTGAGACTTAACGCGGTTACGGATGGCGCTCTTCAGCTCGCGCTCCATGTTTTTACGCACTTCAGCGCGCAGACCTTCTACGGAACCATCTTCAACGCCGAAACGTTTGATGAATTCAGCAGTCAGTTCCGGCAGTTCACGCTCTTCAACTTTCTTCAGGTTGATAGCAAATTTCGCTGCTTTACCTTTCAGGTTTTCTGCGTGGTACTCTTCCGGGAAGGTCACGTCGATGGTGAACTCTTCGCCCGCTTTGTGGCCTTTGATACCGTCTTCAAAGCCCGGAATCATACGACCCTGGCCCATCGCCAGTACGAAATCAGACGCTTTACCGCCTTCGAACTCTTCGCCGTCTACAGAACCAGTGAAGTCGATGGTCACACGGTCTTCTGCTTCAACAGCGCCGTCTTTTTCTTTCCAGGTCGCCTGCTGTTTACGCAGAGTATCTAACATACCGTCAACGTCAGCGTCGGTCACTTCAACGATCGGTTTTTCAACTTCAATCGCTTCCAGACCCTGCAGTTCAACTTCCGGATAAACTTCAAACTCTACAGAGTAGGTGAAGTCTTCACCCAGCTTGTATTCGCCCGGAACGTAAGTCGGTGCGCCAGCCGGATTGATTTTTTCTTTAATGATGGCGTCAATGAAGTTACGGCTCATCAGGTCGCCCAGAACGTCCTGGCGTACAGACGCGCCATAACGCTGAGCAACGATATTCATTGGCACTTTGCCTTTGCGGAAGCCGTCAATACGTACTTTTTTCGCAACGTTGACCAGCTCGCTTTTAACAGCGGTCTCGATGCTGTCAGCAGCGATAGTAATCGTTACACGGCGGCCAAGGCCTTGAGTGGTTTCAACTGAAACTTGCATCTTGTTACCTCAAAAAATCACAGTGCTCGGTCAACTCTTACCCCGCAAGCACAGGTTGTTGGCTTCGCGGAACCGGGATGTTCTTATAATCAATCACATTCCCTGTTACCAGAATCATCCCGAAAGCATTCAAATAGGACGCGGCATTATAGCGGCATCACTTTTATGAGTCGAGAACGGTTATTGCGCGCTGCCGCGTATTTTTTCACAATTCTCAGGTAATTTTCGTCTGAATGCTGGGCAAAAAGCGCAAAATCCAGACAAAACAAAACGGCCCGCAGGCCGTTTTTCATAAAATCTTTAACAACATACTGGAAAAACGCTAACTGTTGCAAATGCGTTTAGGCAATGCTTCCAGCTCCACGACAGGGAGGAGAAGCAAAGATGGTATCCTGCAATCCTTCCCACTCTTTAATGGTATAAGTATGCAGAGCCAGCGCATGAACGGTAGTAGAGAGTTCCTCCGCTAAAGTACTGTAAATCATTCGATGACGATTCAGAAAACGTTCACCCATAAAACGATCGCTGACCAGCACAACTTTAAAATGGCTTTCAGAGCCGGCTGGGACATTGTGACGATAGCTTTCATCCACAACTTCGAGGAATACGGGTTGGAACGCCGTCCTTAATTTTTCTTCTATCCGCTCACGTATCATCATGAAATATCTCCTCCGACAACGCTGAGATGTCACCCATCCCTTTAAATACTAGCCGCTTTAACCGTTTCCATTACAGCTTAACAACAAATAATTAGCTTTCATCCTATTTTTTCTGTCAAGCGTATGAAGTTTACTGATTTAAAGATTGATTCACCGGCTTCACATCGGTGTTTCTTTTACCCAAGGCGATTATTTCGTCAACATAATGAATTTACATGTCTTACCCACTTCCCCTCGTCGTTGGCGATGTTATGATGGCGGGAATCTTTACCAAACACGCTAAAAAGTCTCTGAGAGCCAGAACATGTTCAAAAAAATCCTCTTCCCGTTAGTTGCTCTGTTTATGCTTGCAGGATGTGCAAAACCGCCAACAACCATTGAAGTTTCTCCGACGATGACGCTGCCACAGCAAGATCCAAGTCTGATGGGCATCACCGTTAGCATTAATGGTGCCGATCAGCGTACCGATCAGGCGCTGGCAAAAGTCACCCGCGATAATCAAATCGTTACCCTGACCGCTTCCCGCGATCTGCGTTTCCTGCTGCAAGAAGTGCTGGAAAAACAGATGACCGCTCGCGGTTATATGGTTGGCCCGAATGGCCCGGTTAATCTGCAAATCATCGTTAGCCAACTGTATGCCGACGTGTCCCAGGGCAACGTGCGCTACAACATTGCTACTAAAGCAGATATCGCCATCATTGCCACCGCGCAGAATGGCAACAAAATGACTAAAAACTATCGTGCCAGCTACAACGTTGAAGGTGCATTCCAGGCCTCCAACAAAAACATTGCCGATGCGGTTAACAGTGTGCTGACCGACACCATTGCTGATATGTCTCAGGACACCAGCATCCACGAATTTATCAAGCAGAACGCACGTTAATTTCTGCCCTCTGGCCCGGTGTAAATCGGGCCTGTAGACGCCCATGTCCAGTCAATATTTACGTATTTTCCAACAGCCACGTTCAGCTATTTTGCTGATCCTGGGTTTTGCTTCCGGGCTGCCGCTCGCCCTGACATCCGGCACCTTACAGGCGTGGATGACCGTCGAGAATATCGATCTTAAAACCATTGGTTTCTTCTCTCTGGTGGGTCAGGCATACGTCTTTAAATTCCTCTGGTCGCCGCTGATGGACCGCTATACCCCGCCGTTCCTCGATCGTCGACGCGGCTGGCTGCTCGCTACGCAAGCGTTGCTGTTACTGGCGATTGCGGCGATGGGGTTTCTCGAACCGGGTACTCAACTTCGTTGGATGGCGGCACTGGCGGTGGTTATCGCTTTTTGCTCCGCTTCTCAGGATATCGTCTTTGATGCATGGAAAACGGATGTGCTTCCTGCGGAAGAACGTGGCGCAGGTGCAGCAATCAGCGTGCTGGGTTACCGTTTAGGGATGCTGGTTTCTGGTGGTTTAGCCTTATGGCTGGCAGATAAATGGCTGGGCTGGCAAGGCATGTACTGGTTGATGGCGGCTCTGCTGATCCCCTGTATTATCGCAACGTTGCTTGCGCCAGAACCAACCGACACTATTCCTGTTCCCAAAACACTAGAACAAGCCGTTGTAGCACCGTTACGTGATTTCTTCGGTCGCAATAACGCATGGCTGATTCTGCTTTTAATCGTGCTGTATAAGCTGGGCGATGCTTTCGCCATGAGTCTGACTACCACCTTTTTGATTCGCGGCGTCGGGTTTGATGCCGGTGAAGTGGGCGTGGTTAACAAAACGCTCGGTCTGCTGGCGACCATCGTCGGCGCGTTGTACGGTGGTATTCTGATGCAGCGTCTTTCGCTGTTCCGTGCACTACTGATTTTCGGCCTTTTACAAGGTGCGTCCAACGCCGGTTACTGGCTGCTTTCGGTGACTGATAAGCATCTCTACAGCATGGGCGCAGCCGTCTTTTTCGAAAACCTGTGTGGCGGGATGGGCACATCGGCATTTGTGGCGCTGTTAATGACGCTGTGTAATAAGTCATTTTCCGCTACTCAGTTTGCCCTGCTCTCGGCGCTTTCCGCTGTCGGACGGGTATATGTCGGCCCCGTGGCGGGCTGGTTTGTTGAATCACACGGCTGGCCGACGTTTTATCTGTTCTCTGTTGCGGCCGCTGCACCAGGGCTTATTTTGCTGCTGGTTTGTCGCCAGACGCTTGAATATACACGGGTCAACGACAACTTTATCCCACGTACCGAATATCCGTCAGGTTATGCTTTTGCCATGTGGACACTGGCGGTGGGCGTCGGTCTGTTAGCCGTGTGGTTACTGCTGTTGACAATGGACGCGCTGGATTTGACCCACTTCTCTTTCCTGCCTGCGCTGTTGGAAGTCGGCGTTTTAGTCGCCCTGGGCGGCGTCGTGCTTGGTGGTTTTCTGGATTATCTGGCGCTACGAAAAACGCATCTGACGTAATCTGTGAATATAATTTAGCTGTAGTAATCACCCGGCGTAATTATTACGGCTAAATAAACATCAGCATTGCTTAATAATATTTGTTCTTTTGTGCGGCTTAGATTTCTGAAATTATTGACTGAATCTATATGTTTTATTTTTTTACACGATTCAGCTAATGACTTTTTATTTCCCTACGCCTGATTTGTCACCTCAATGATGATTATTTGTTAAATAATTGTTTTATTTTGAGATTGGTTATACCAATTGCCATCCCCACCCCCTTCTGTAGTCCCCTTTCGTTATAACGCCCTTTTGTAACAGCTTCTTAAAATCAACCTGATATGTTTTGCAACATATGTGACCTGACAGCCAAATCCAAGTAACAGGAATTTAATCATGTTTACAGTAATGTAACCTTCCCGTAAAATGCCCACACACTTTAAACGCCACCAGATCCCGTGGAATTGAGGTCGTTAAATGAGACTCAGGAAATACAATAAAAGTTTGGGATGGTTGTCATTATTTGCAGGCACTGTATTGCTCAGTGGTTGTAATTCTGCGCTGTTAGATCCCAAAGGACAGATTGGTCTGGAGCAACGTTCACTGATACTGACGGCATTTGGCCTGATGTTGATTGTCGTTATTCCCGCAATCTTGATGGCTGTTGGTTTCGCCTGGAAGTACCGTGCGAGCAATAAAGATGCTAAGTACAGCCCGAACTGGTCACACTCCAATAAAGTGGAAGCTGTGGTCTGGACGGTGCCTATCTTAATCATCATCTTCCTTGCGGTACTAACCTGGAAAACCACTCACGCTCTTGAGCCTAGCAAGCCGCTGGCACACGACGAGAAGCCCATTACCATCGAAGTGGTTTCCATGGACTGGAAATGGTTCTTCATCTACCCGGAACAGGGCATTGCAACCGTGAATGAAATCGCTTTCCCGGCGAACACTCCGGTGTACTTCAAAGTGACCTCCAACTCCGTGATGAACTCCTTCTTTATTCCGCGTCTGGGTAGCCAGATTTATGCCATGGCCGGTATGCAGACTCGCCTGCATCTGATCGCCAACGAACCCGGTACTTATGACGGTATCTCCGCCAGCTACAGCGGCCCGGGCTTCTCAGGCATGAAGTTCAAAGCTATCGCAACACCGGATCGTGCCGCATTCGACCAATGGGTCGCAAAAGCCAAACAGTCGCCGAACACCATGTCTGACATGGCTGCGTTCGAAAAACTGGCCGCGCCTAGCGAATACAACCAGGTGGAATATTTCTCCAACGTGAAACCAGATTTGTTTGCCGATGTGATTAACAAGTTTATGGCTCACGGTAAGAGCATGGACATGACCCAGCCAGAAGGTGAGCACAGCGCACACGAAGGTATGGAAGGCATGGACATGAGCCACGCGGAATCCGCCCATTAAAGGGGTTGAGGAAGAATAAAGATGTTCGGAAAATTATCACTTGATGCAGTCCCGTTCCATGAACCTATCGTCATGGTTACGATCGCTGCCATTATTTTGGGAGGTCTGGCGCTCGTTGGCCTGATCACTTACTTCGGTAAGTGGACCTACCTGTGGAAAGAGTGGCTGACCTCCGTCGACCATAAACGCCTTGGTATCATGTATATCATCGTGGCAATTGTGATGCTGCTGCGTGGTTTTGCTGACGCCATTATGATGCGTAGCCAGCAGGCTCTTGCCTCAGCGGGCGAAGCGGGCTTCCTGCCGCCTCACCACTACGATCAGATCTTCACCGCGCACGGCGTGATTATGATCTTCTTCGTGGCGATGCCTTTCGTTATCGGTCTGATGAACCTGGTGGTTCCGCTGCAGATCGGCGCGCGTGACGTTGCGTTCCCGTTCCTCAACAACTTAAGCTTCTGGTTTACCGTTGTTGGTGTGATTCTGGTTAACGTTTCTCTCGGCGTGGGCGAGTTTGCGCAGACCGGCTGGCTGGCCTATCCACCGCTATCGGGAATAGAGTACAGTCCGGGGGTCGGTGTCGATTACTGGATATGGAGTCTCCAGCTATCCGGTATTGGTACGACGCTAACTGGTATCAACTTCTTCGTTACCATTCTGAAGATGCGCGCACCGGGCATGACCATGTTCAAGATGCCAGTATTTACCTGGGCATCATTGTGCGCAAACATTCTGATTATTGCTTCCTTCCCAATTCTGACGGTTACCGTCGCGTTGTTGACCCTGGATCGCTATCTGGGCACCCATTTCTTTACCAACGATATGGGTGGCAACATGATGATGTACATCAACCTGATTTGGGCATGGGGACATCCGGAAGTTTACATCCTGATCCTGCCTGTTTTCGGTGTGTTCTCCGAAATTGCGGCAACCTTCTCGCGTAAACGTCTGTTTGGTTATACCTCGCTGGTATGGGCAACCGTCTGTATCACCGTGCTGTCGTTCATCGTCTGGCTGCACCACTTCTTTACGATGGGTGCGGGCGCGAACGTAAACGCCTTCTTTGGTATCACCACAATGATTATCGCCATCCCGACCGGGGTGAAGATCTTCAACTGGCTGTTCACCATGTATCAGGGTCGCATCGTGTTCCATTCCGCGATGCTGTGGACCATCGGTTTTATCGTCACCTTCTCGGTGGGCGGTATGACTGGCGTGCTGCTGGCAGTACCGGGCGCGGACTTCGTTCTGCATAACAGCCTGTTCCTGATTGCGCACTTCCATAACGTGATCATCGGCGGCGTGGTCTTCGGCTGCTTCGCAGGGATGACCTACTGGTGGCCTAAAGCGTTCGGTTTCAAACTGAACGAAACCTGGGGTAAACGCGCGTTCTGGTTCTGGATCATCGGCTTCTTCGTTGCCTTTATGCCGCTGTATGCGCTGGGCTTTATGGGTATGACCCGTCGTTTGAGCCAGCAGATTGACCCGCAGTTCCACACTATGCTGATGATTGCAGCCAGCGGTGCGGTACTGATTGCGCTGGGTATTCTCTGCCTCGTGATTCAGATGTACGTTTCTATTCGCGACCGCGACCAGAACCGTGATCTGACTGGCGACCCGTGGGGTGGCCGTACGCTGGAGTGGGCAACCTCTTCCCCGCCTCCGTTCTATAACTTTGCCGTTGTGCCGCACGTTCACGAGCGTGATGCATTCTGGGAAATGAAAGAGAAAGGCGAAGCGTACAAAAAGCCTGACCACTATGAAGAAATTCATATGCCGAAAAACAGCGGCGCCGGTATTGTCATTGCGGCTTTCTCCACCATCTTCGGTTTCGCCATGATCTGGCATATCTGGTGGCTGGCGATTGTTGGCTTCGCAGGCATGATCATCACCTGGATCGTGAAAAGCTTCGACGAGGACGTGGATTACTACGTGCCGGTGGCAGAAATCGAAAAACTGGAAAACCAGCATTTCGATGAGATTACTAAGGCAGGGCTGAAAAATGGCAACTGATACTTTGACGCACGCGACTGCCCACGCGCACGAACACGGGCACCACGATGCAGGCGGAACCAAAATCTTCGGATTCTGGATCTACCTGATGAGCGACTGCATTCTGTTCTCCATCTTGTTTGCTACCTATGCCGTTCTGGTGAACGGCACCGCAGGCGGCCCGACAGGTAAGGACATTTTCGAACTGCCGTTCGTTCTGGTTGAAACCTTCTTGCTGTTGTTCAGCTCCATCACCTACGGCATGGCGGCTATCGCCATGTACAAAAACAACAAAAGCCAGGTTATCTCCTGGCTGGCGTTGACCTGGTTGTTTGGTGCCGGATTTATCGGGATGGAACTCTATGAATTCCATCATCTGATTGTTAACGACATGGGTCCGGATCGCAGCGGCTTCCTGTCAGCGTTCTTTGCGCTGGTCGGGACACACGGTCTGCACGTCACTTCCGGTCTTATCTGGATGGCGGTGCTGATGGTGCAAATCGCCCGTCGTGGCCTGACCAGCACTAACCGTACCCGCATCATGTGTCTGAGCCTGTTCTGGCACTTCCTGGATGTGGTGTGGATCTGTGTGTTCACTGTTGTTTATCTGATGGGGGCGATGTAATGAGTCATTCTAACGTGAGCGGCGGCGCATCCCATGGCAGCGTAAAAACCTATATGACAGGCTTTATCCTGTCGATCATTCTGACGGTGATTCCGTTCTGGATGGTGATGTCAGGTTCTGCCTCTCCGGCCGTAATTCTGGGAACAATCCTGGCAATGGCAGTGGTACAGGTTCTGGTGCATCTGGTGTGCTTCCTGCACATGAATACTAAATCAGATGAAGGCTGGAACATGACGGCGTTTGTCTTCACCGTGCTAATCATCGCGATTCTGGTTGTAGGCTCCATCTGGATCATGTGGAACCTCAACTACAACATGATGATGCACTAAGAGCGGCGGTTATGATGTTTAAGCAATACCTGCAAGTAACGAAACCAGGCATCATCTTTGGCAACCTGATCTCGGTGATTGGGGGATTCCTGCTGGCCTCAAAGGGCAGCATTGATTATCCCCTGTTTATCTACACGTTGGTTGGAGTGTCACTGGTTGTGGCGTCGGGTTGTGTGTTTAACAACTACATCGACAGGGATATCGACAGAAAGATGGAAAGGACGAAGAATCGGGTGCTGGTTAAAGGCCTGATCTCTCCTGCTGTCTCGCTGGTGTACGCCACCGTGCTGGGTATTGCTGGCTTTATGCTGCTGTGGTTTGGCGCGAATCCGCTGGCCTGCTGGCTGGGGGTGATGGGCTTTGTGGTGTATGTTGGCGTTTATAGCCTGTACATGAAACGCCACTCTGTCTACGGCACGTTGATTGGTTCGCTCTCCGGCGCTGCGCCGCCGGTGATCGGCTACTGTGCGGTGACAGGCGACTTCGATAGCGGCGCTGCAATCCTGCTGGCTATCTTCAGCCTGTGGCAAATGCCTCACTCTTATGCCATCGCCATTTTCCGCTTCAAGGATTATCAGGCGGCGAACATTCCGGTACTGCCGGTAGTGAAAGGCATTTCAGTGGCGAAGAATCACATCACGCTGTATATCATCGCCTTTGCTGTTGCCACGCTGATGCTCTCTCTTGGCGGTTACGCTGGATACAAATATCTGGTGGTCGCTGCGGCAGTCAGCGTCTGGTGGTTAGGTATGGCCCTGCGTGGTTATAAAGTTGCTGATGACCGAATCTGGGCGCGCAAGCTGTTCGGCTTCTCTATCATCGCCATCACTGCCCTCTCGGTGATGATGTCCGTTGATTTTATGGTGCCGGACTCGCATACGCTGCTGGCTGGCGTTTGGTAACTGCGACTTCCCTGTTAAAAAAGGTGCTACGGCACCTTTTTTCTTAGCATTAGAAACATATCCCTCACGAAATATTTACTAAAAAATCCGCATGTTTACCCCATTCGTTTGCCGCTTTACACTAGTCGCGAATTTAAAACAGAGGTGGTAATGAACGATTATAAAATGACGCCAGGCGAGCGGCGCGCGACCTGGGGTTTAGGAACCGTATTTTCATTGCGTATGCTGGGCATGTTTATGGTTCTGCCGGTTCTGACCACGTACGGCATGGCTCTGCAAGGCGCCAGTGAAGCGTTGATCGGGATTGCGATTGGCATTTATGGTCTGACTCAGGCCGTTTTTCAGATTCCATTTGGCCTGCTTTCCGACCGCATAGGCCGCAAACCGCTTATCGTTGGCGGGTTAGCTGTGTTCGTCGCGGGTAGCGTGATTGCCGCGCTTTCCGACTCCATCTGGGGGATCATTCTGGGTCGTGCGTTACAAGGTTCTGGCGCCATAGCCGCAGCCGTTATGGCGCTACTTTCTGATCTGACTCGCGAACAAAACCGTACCAAAGCGATGGCATTTATCGGCGTCAGTTTTGGCATTACCTTCGCCATTGCGATGGTGCTTGGCCCGATCATCACTCACAAACTTGGGCTACATGCGCTGTTCTGGATGATCGCTATTCTGGCAACGACCGGCATTGCGTTGACCATTTGGGTTGTGCCTAACAGCCGCACGCACGTACTTAATCGTGAGTCCGGGATGGTGAAAGGCAGTTTCAGTAAAGTGCTGGCGGAACCACGCCTGCTGAAACTCAACTTCGGCATTATGTGTCTGCACATGTTGCTGATGTCGACGTTTGTTGCCCTGCCAGGGCAACTGGCTGGCGCGGGTTTTCCGGCAGCTGAACACTGGAAGGTCTATCTGGCGACGATGTTAATCGCCTTTGGCTCGGTTGTGCCTTTCATTATCTACGCCGAAGTTAAGCGCAAAATGAAACAGGTCTTTATCTTCTGCGTCGGGCTGATCGTCATTGCGGAAATCGTGTTGTGGAACGCACAAACGCAGTTCTGGCAGTTAGTGGTCGGCGTGCAGCTTTTCTTTGTGGCGTTTAACCTGATGGAAGCCCTCCTGCCTTCACTTATCAGTAAAGAGTCGCCAGCAGGTTACAAAGGCACGGCGATGGGTGTTTACTCCACCAGCCAGTTTCTTGGCGTGGCGATTGGCGGTTCTCTGGGCGGCTGGATTGACGGCATGTTTGACGGTCAGGGGGTTTTTCTGGCAGGTGCAATACTGGCGGCGGTGTGGCTGGCGGTCGCCAGTACGATGAAAGAACCGCCGTATGTCAGCAGCTTGCGCATTGAAATCCCGGCTGAAGTTGCCGCAAATGATTTGTTAAAAGTTCGTTTACTGGAAACGGCTGGCGTCAAAGAAGTGTTGATTGCAGAAGAAGAACATTCGGCTTACGTGAAAATCGACAGCAAAGTGACGAATCGCTTTGAGGTTGAACAGGCAATTCGCCAGGCATAAAAACGAGGCTAAATTGCCTGATGCGCTACGCTTATCAGGCCTACAAAGTTGCTGTAATCTTTTGAAATCACAAACTTTTGCAGGCCAGTTAAGGCGATCATGCCGCATCCGGCATGAACAGAGCGCACGTTATCGAGATTAATCGCGGAAGTTTTTGAACTGGAACGGCTGGCCGAGATCGCCACCGCGTACCATCGCCATAACAGCCTGCAAATCATCACGGGATTTACCGGTCACACGGATCTCATCACCCTGAATTTGCGCCTGCACTTTCAGTTTGCTGTCTTTGATCATCTTGACGATTTTCTTCTGGGTCGCACTCTCAATGCCCTGCTTCAGCTTCGCTTCCACAAACCAGGTTTTACCGCTATGAACGATATTTTCCGGTACATCCAGCGAACTGCCTTCAATGCCGCGTTTCAGCAGTTTGGCACGCAGAATATCCAGCAACTGATTGACCTGGAAATCGGACTCACTCAGCACTTTGATAGTTTTGTTAGCGTCGTTCAGCTCAAACGACGCTTCAACGTTACGGAAGTCAAAACGAGACTCCACTTCGCGACTCGCGTTATCGACCGCGTTACGCGCTTCCTGAAGATCAACTTCAGAGACAATATCGAAAGATGGCATCTTTTTCTCTCCCTTCATTTTTGATGCGAAGCATAATACCTGCAAAGTTAAATAACAGACAGTCCTGCGCCAGGACGTATCCCTTAATTGTGCATAGTCACAACACCATGCACAATTAAGGGATAGCCTTATTGAACACCCGGTGTGGTTGCGGGTGAGGAGGAACAATGAAAATTACCGTATTGGGATGCGGTGCCTTAGGGCAATTATGGCTTACAGCATTTTGCAAACAAGGTCACGAGGTTCAGGGCTGGCTGCGCGTACCGCAACCTTATTGTAGCGTGAATCTGGTGGAGACAGACGGTTCGATATTTAACGAATCGCTGACCGCCAATGATCCCGATTTTCTCGCCACCAGCGATCTACTCCTGGTGACGCTGAAAGCCTGGCAGGTATCTGATGCCGTCAAAAGCCTGGCGTCGACGCTACCTGTAACCACGCCAATTCTGCTGATCCACAACGGCATGGGCACCATTGAAGAGTTACAGAACATCGGGCAACCGTTACTGATGGGCACGACCACCCATGCAGCGCGCCGCGACGGCAACGTCATCATTCACGTGGCAAACGGTATCACACATATCGGCCCGGCACGGCAACAGGACGGTGATTACAGTTATCTGGCGGATATTTTGCAAACCGTGTTGCCTGACGTTGCCTGGCATAACAATATTCGCGCCGAGCTGTGGCGCAAGCTGGCGGTAAACTGTGTGATTAATCCGCTCACTGCCATCTGGAATTGCCCGAACGGTGAATTACGTCATCACCCGCAAGAGATTATGCAGATATGCGAAGAAGTCGCGGCGGTGATCGAACGCGAAGGGCATCATACTTCAGCGGAAGATTTACGTGATTACGTGATGCAGGTGATTGATGCCACAGCAGAAAACATTTCGTCGATGTTGCAGGACATCCGCGCAATGCGCCATACAGAAATCGACTATATCAATGGTTTTCTCTTACGCCGTGCCCGCGCGCATGGGATTGCTGTACCGGAAAACACCCGCCTGTTTGAAATGGTAAAAAGAAAGGAGAGTGAATATGAGCGCATCGGCACTGGTCTGCCTCGCCCCTGGTAGTGAAGAGACTGAAGCGGTCACCACCATCGACCTGTTGGTTCGCGGTGGTATTAATGTCACCACTGCCAGCGTCGCCAGCGATGGCAACCTGGCGATTACCTGCTCGCGCGGCGTGAAGCTGCTGGCGGATGCGCCGCTGGTCGAAGTGGCGGATGGCGAATATGACGTGATCGTGCTGCCTGGTGGCATTAAAGGCGCAGAGTGTTTTCGCGATAGTACCCTGCTGGTTGAAACCGTTAAACAGTTCCACCGTTCCGGGCGTATCGTCGCGGCTATTTGCGCCGCACCAGCCACCGTGCTGGTGCCGCACGATATCTTCCCGATTGGCAATATGACCGGCTTCCCGACGCTGAAAGACAAAATTCCCGCTGAACAATGGCAGGACAAGCGCGTCGTCTGGGATGCACGGGTAAAATTGCTGACCAGCCAGGGGCCGGGTACGGCTATTGATTTTGGTCTGAAAATTATCGACCTGCTGGTTGGGCGCGAGAAAGCCCATGAAGTGGCATCACAACTGGTGATGGCGGCAGGGATTTATAATTATTACGAGTAGTGTCGGATGCGGCAAACGTCGCATCTGACCAGATGCGACGTAAAAACCACAAATTACGGGCGATATACCTTCACATTATTAAAGCCCTGCTCGCGCAGATAGAGCGCCTGCAGGCGGCTCATCACCCCACGCTCACACCACAATAGCCAGGTTTTGTTCTGGTCGAGATCGCCAAATTTGGTGCTCAGTTTATAGAACGGTAGAGAAACCACGTCGATCCCTTCGACTTTCAACGGCTTATCTTCCTGTTCATCGATAGAGCGAATATCGAGGATCACGTCGTTCGGGCCGAAGCCATTGACGGTTTCCACTTCCACCACTTCCTGCTCGGTCTGCTGAGCGATTTCGCGGATATCAACGTTATTCGCTTCCTCAACTACTTTGTCGAGAATGCTGAAGTCGAACTTCTCTTCTTCCGCTTCAATCTTCGATTTAACCGCTTTCACCGTCGGGCTTTTGGAGATCACACCGCAATATTCCGGCATCGTGCGGGCAAAGTCTTCGGTGCCAATCTGACGAGCCAGGTTGATGATGTGCTCTTTGTCGTAAGAGATCAGCGGACGCAGGATCAGCGTATCAGAGACGTTATCAATCAGGCGCAGGTTGGTCAGCGTCTGGCTGGACACCTGGCCCAGCGCCTCGCCGGTGACCAGCGCCTGTACGCCATAACGTTCAGCCACTTTAGACGCGGCACGCACCATCATACGTTTGAGGATAACGCCCATCTGACCGTCGTCGATTTTCTCAAGAATCTCCCCGACGACCGGCTCGAAGTTAATCGCAACAAAACGCACGCGGTGAGAGCTGCCAAAACGGTTCCACAGATAATGCGCCACCTGACGAACGCCGATTTCGTGCGCCGCGCCGCCGAGATTAAAGAAGCAGTAATGCACGCGGCAGCCGCGACGCATCAACATATAGCTGGAAACACCGGAGTCGAAACCGCCGGAGATCAGCGACAGCACATCTTCCTGGGTGCCGATCGGGAAACCGCCAATACCTTCGTAGCGGCCTTTGATCAGCAGGAGACGATCGTCCTCAACTTCCAGATGGACAGTCACATCCGGATTGGTCAGCTTCACGCGCGCGGACTCAATATGCTGATTTAAACCGCCGCCGACGTAACGTTCCACATCAATCGAGCTAAAATCATGTTTGCCACGGCGCTTCACGCGTACACAGAAGGTTTTACCTTCCAGCTGATCGCGATACTGAACCAACGCTTTCTCAAAAATATCGTGCATGTCAGTAAACGGCACGTCTTCGACTTCGAGAATATGGTGGATACCCGGAATACGGGTCAGGGCATCGCGAATGGCCAGACGCTGATTTTCATCTTTTGCGCGAACTTCGATGTTATCCCAGTGGCGGACGACAGCGAGCGTCTCATCATAGTGCTTTAAAACGTTACGAATATTCCCGGTAAGGATTTTTATAAAGCGCAAGCGCACAGATTGGCTCTTGATGGTGATTTCCGGGAACAATTTAATGATAAACTTCATGGCGGCAATGGTTCGTTGGCAAGTCTTAAGCGACTTGTATAGGGAAAAATACAGCAGCCCACACCTGCGGCTGCATCCAGGCGCGGAAGTATACCACTAACATCGCTTTGCTGCGCACATCACCTTACCATTGCGCGTTATTTGCTATTTGCCCTGAGTCCGTTACCATGGCGGGGCGTAAAATATTGAGAGTCAGACATTCATTATGCCGAAGAAAAATGAGGCGCCCGCCAGCTTTGAAAAGGCGCTAAGCGAGCTGGAACAGATTGTGACCCGTCTGGAAAGTGGCGACCTGCCGCTGGAAGAGGCACTGAACGAGTTCGAACGTGGCGTGCAGCTGGCACGTCAAGGGCAGGCCAAATTACAACAAGCCGAACAGCGCGTACAAATCCTGCTGTCTGACAACGAAGACGCCTCTCCGACACCTTTTACACCGGACAATGAGTAATGGACTTTCCGCAGCAACTCGAAGCCTGTGTTAAGCAGGCCAACCAGGCGCTGAGCCGTTTTATCGCCCCACTGCCCTTTCAGAACACTCCCGTGGTAGAAACCATGCAGTATGGCGCATTATTAGGTGGTAAGCGCCTGCGACCGTTCCTGGTTTATGCTACTGGTCAAATGCTCGGCGTTAGCATGAGCACGTTAGACGCACCCGCTGCCGCCGTAGAGTGTATCCACGCTTACTCATTAATTCATGATGATTTACCGGCAATGGATGATGACGATCTGCGTCGCGGGTTGCCGACCTGCCATGTGAAGTTTGGCGAAGCGAACGCAATTCTTGCTGGCGATGCTTTACAAACGCTGGCGTTTTCGATTTTAAGCGATGCCGATATGCCGGAAGTATCAGATCGCGACAGAATTGCGATGATTTCTGAACTGGCAAATGCCAGCGGTATTGCCGGAATGTGCGGCGGTCAGGCATTAGATTTAGACGCAGAAGGCAAACACATACCTCTGGAGGCGCTTGAGCGTATTCATCGTCATAAAACCGGCGCATTGATTCGCGCCGCCGTTCGCCTTGGTGCATTAAGCGCCGGAGATAAAGGACGAAATGCACTGCCTATACTCGACAAGTATGCAGAGAGCATCGGCCTTGCCTTCCAGGTTCAGGATGACATCCTGGATGTGGTGGGAGATACTGCAACGTTGGGTAAACGCCAGGGTGCCGACCAGCAACTTGGTAAAAGTACCTACCCTGCACTTCTGGGTCTTGAGCAAGCCCGGAAGAAAGCCCGGGATCTGATCGACGATGCCCGTCAGTCGCTGAAACAACTGGCTGAACAGTCACTCGATACCTCGGCACTGGAAGCGCTAGCGGACTACATCATCCAGCGTAATAAATAAACAATAAGTATTAATAGGCCCCTGATGAGTTTTGATATTGCCAAATACCCGACCCTGGCACTGGTCGACTCCACCCAGGAGTTACGACTGTTGCCAAAAGAGAGTTTACCGAAACTCTGCGACGAACTGCGCCGCTATTTACTCGACAGCGTGAGCCGTTCCAGCGGGCACTTCGCCTCCGGGCTGGGCACGGTCGAACTGACCGTGGCGCTGCACTATGTCTACAACACTCCTTTTGACCAATTGATTTGGGATGTGGGGCATCAGGCTTATCCGCATAAAATTTTGACCGGACGCCGCGACAAAATCGGCACCATCCGTCAGAAAGGCGGTCTGCATCCGTTCCCGTGGCGCGGCGAAAGCGAATATGACGTATTAAGCGTCGGGCATTCATCAACCTCCATCAGTGCCGGAATTGGTATTGCGGTTGCTGCTGAGAAAGAAGGCAAAAATCGCCGCACCGTCTGTGTCATTGGCGATGGCGCGATTACCGCTGGCATGGCGTTTGAAGCAATGAACCATGCGGGTGATATCCGTCCTGATATGCTGGTTGTCCTTAACGACAATGAAATGTCGATTTCCGAAAATGTCGGCGCGCTCAACAACCATCTGGCGCAGCTACTTTCTGGTAAGCTTTACTCTTCACTGCGCGAAGGCGGGAAAAAAGTTTTCTCTGGCGTTCCGCCAATTAAAGAACTGCTCAAACGTACCGAAGAACATATTAAAGGCATGGTGGTGCCTGGCACGTTGTTTGAAGAGCTGGGCTTTAACTACATCGGCCCGGTGGACGGTCACGATGTGCTGGGGCTTATCACTACGCTTAAGAACATGCGCGACCTGAAAGGCCCACAGTTCCTGCATATCATGACTAAAAAAGGTCGTGGTTATGAACCGGCAGAAAAAGACCCTATCACCTTCCACGCCGTGCCTAAATTTGATCCCTCCAGCGGTTGTTTGCCGAAAAGTAGCGGCGGTTTGCCGAGCTATTCAAAAATCTTTGGCGACTGGTTGTGCGAAACCGCAGCGAAAGACAACAAGCTGATGGCGATTACTCCGGCGATGCGTGAAGGTTCTGGCATGGTCGAATTCTCACGTAAATTCCCGGATCGCTATTTTGATGTGGCAATCGCTGAGCAACACGCAGTGACCTTTGCTGCGGGTCTGGCGATTGGGGGGTACAAACCAATCGTGGCGATCTACTCCACCTTCCTGCAACGCGCCTATGATCAGGTACTGCATGACGTGGCGATTCAAAAGCTACCGGTTCTGTTCGCCATCGACCGCGCGGGCATTGTTGGTGCTGACGGTCAAACCCATCAGGGCGCGTTTGATCTCTCTTACCTGCGCTGCATTCCGGAAATGGTCATTATGACCCCGAGCGATGAAAACGAATGTCGCCAAATGCTCCATACCGGCTATCACTATAACGAGGGGCCGTCAGCGGTGCGCTACCCGCGCGGCAATGCCGTCGGCGTGGAGCTGACGCCGCTGGAAAAACTGCCGATTGGCAAAGGCATCGTGAAGCGTCGTGGTGAAAAGCTAGCGATCCTCAACTTTGGTACGCTAATGCCAGAAGCGGCGAAAGTCGCCGAATCGCTGAACGCTACGCTGGTCGATATGCGTTTTGTGAAGCCGCTTGATGAAGCGTTAATTCTGGAAATGGCCGCCAGCCATGAGGCGCTGGTCACCGTTGAAGAAAACGCCATTATGGGCGGCGCGGGCAGTGGCGTGAACGAAGTGCTGATGGCTCATCGTAAACCGGTGCCGGTACTGAACATTGGCCTGCCGGACTTCTTTATTCCGCAAGGAACTCAGGAAGAAATGCGCGCCGAGCTCGGCCTCGATGCCGCCGGAATGGAAGCCAAAATCAAGGCCTGGCTGGCATAATCCCTACTCCACTCCTGCTATGCTTAAGAAATTATTCATGGCAGGAGTGGCAGCATGCAATACAACCCCTTAGGAAAAACCGACCTTCGCGTTTCCCGACTTTGCCTTGGCTGTATGACCTTTGGCGAGCCAGATCGCGGTAATCACGCATGGACACTGCCGGAAGAGAGCAGCCGTCCAATCATCAAACGTGCGCTGGAAGGCGGCATAAATTTCTTTGATACCGCCAACAGCTATTCTGACGGCAGCAGCGAAGAGATAGTCGGTCGCGCATTGCGGGATTTCGCCCGCCGTGAAGACGTGGTCGTTGCCACCAAAGTGTTCCATCGTGTCGGTGATTTGCCAGAAGGATTATCCCGCGCACAAATTTTGCGCTCTATTGACGACAGCCTGCGCCGTCTCGGCATGGATTATGTTGATATCCTGCAAATTCATCGCTGGGATTACAACACGCCGATCGAAGAGACGCTGGAAGCCCTGAACGACGTGGTAAAAGCCGGGAAAGCGCGTTATATCGGCGCGTCATCCATGCACGCCTCGCAGTTTGCTCAGGCTCTGGAGCTGCAAAAACAGCACGGCTGGGCGCAGTTTGTCAGTATGCAGGATCACTACAATCTGATTTATCGCGAAGAAGAACGCGAGATGCTGCCGCTATGTTATCAGGAGGGCGTCGCGGTGATCCCGTGGAGCCCGCTGGCGCGGGGACGTCTGACTCGTCCGTGGGGAGAAACCACCGCACGATTAGTTTCCGATGAAGTAGGAAAAAATCTCTACAACGAAAGCGACGAAAATGACGCGCAGATTGCAGAACGATTAACGGGCGTGAGTGAAGAATTGGGGGCTACGCGAGCACAAGTGGCGCTGGCGTGGCTATTGAGCAAACCGGGCATTGCCGCGCCGATTATCGGAACTTCGCGGGAAGAACAGCTTGATGAGTTGCTGAACGCGGTGGATATCACGCTAAAACCAGAGCAGATTGCCGAACTGGAAACGCCGTATAAACCCCATCCGATAGTAGGATTTAAATAGATATCCAGGCCTGATAAGGCGTTCACGTCGTATCAGGCATCGGTGCGCAACCGCCGGATGCGGCGTGAACGCCTTATTCGGCCTACGACAGAATACCCATCGGCCAGTGATGGCCGATAAAATAGAGTATTCCAGCGGAAATCACCCCAGCGACAATATCATCGATCATGATCCCCATGCCGCCATGCACATTGCGATCAAACCAGCGGATCGGCCACGGTTTCCACATATCCAGAATACGGAAAATCACAAACCCGGCGGCAACCCACTGCCAGTCATTGGTCGGCAGCGCCATCAGGGTGATCCACATGCCAATAAATTCGTCCCAGACGATACTGCCGTGATCGTGCACGCCCATATCTTTCGCCGTCTGATGGCAAAGATAGACACCGATACAGATCCCCAGCATCACCACCAGCGAATAGAGCTGCCAGGGCAAAAAGGTCATCAGATACCAGAACGGAATCGCCGCCAGCGAGCCCATCGTACCAGGGACAATCGGACTTAACCCACTCCCGAACCCCGTAGCCAATAAGTGCCACGGGTTACTCATTTTCAGGCGACTTTTCGCGACATCTTTATGGCGTGGCAAAATGGTCATATCCTTTCCAGTCTAACGTGACAGGTTCACCGTCACGAACAAAACAAAGCCCTTCGATATCGGCGGTCATTTGCCCGATACAGGTAAACGGTACGCCCAGGTGTCCGAGAGCCACATCCAGCGCGCCACGGTTCAGTTCCGGCACAGTGAAACACAACTCGTAATCTTCACCGCCAGAGAGCGCCCAACGCAGCGCCTGTTCCGGTTCGACATGACGTGAAAGTGCATCAGAGAATGGCAACAACGCCAGATCAATACGTGCGCCGCAGTCGCTGGCTTTCACGATATGGCCGAGGTCGGAGATCAGACCGTCAGAGAGATCGATGGCTGAACTCGCCAGATCGCGCAATGCCTGCCCCTGTAAAATACGCGGCGACGGACGGAGATGACGTTTGATTAAATACTCCGCATCTTTAGCATCGGCAACCTGCAAACGATTTTGCAAAATCGCCAGCCCGGCGGCGCTATCGCCCGGCGTACCGGTCACGTAAATCCAGTCGCCCGGCTTCGCACCAGAGCGCGTTAAGGCGCGTCCCATCGGAACAAAGCCGTGGATACCCAACGTCATTGATAATGGTCCACGCGTGGTATCGCCGCCAATGAGTTGCATATCGTAATAATTGAGAAGGTCAAACAAACTGTCGCTGAAAGATTCAAGCCACGCTTCGTCTACGTTCGGTAAAGTCAATGCCAGCGTCAACCAGGCCGGATCAGCGCCCATCGCCGCCAGATCGCTTAAGTTTACTGCCAGTGCTTTATACGCCAGATCCGCAGGATCGATATCAGGGAGGAAGTGGTTGCCCGCCACCAGCGTATCAGTACTGATCGCCAGGGTCTGTTTCTCGGGGATATTGAGAAGTGCACAATCGTCACCGATGCCAAGTTCGACATCAAGACGAGAGCTTCTTACACGGTCAAAATAACGGGCAATCAGGGAGAACTCGCCACATGCCATACGTTATGCCTCAGCAGGTAAAAAAGAAAAGGCCGGAGAGTACGGAAATGCTTTCCGTTACTCTGCCGGCCTGGATATCACTTTTTGTTAGGGCGAATCACTGGTGCTGCTTTATCGAGTACGCCGTTGACGAACTTATGGCTGTCTTCTGCGCCGAACGATTTCGCCAGTTCGATCGCTTCGTTAATGGCCACTTTATACGGCACATCGCTACGTTTAGACAGCTCGTACAGCGCAATGCGTAGTACTGCTTTTTCTACCTGGCCCAGCTCTTCCAGCAGGCGCGAAAGATATGGCTTCATCAGTCCGTCGAGGTATGCGGTGTTAGTCGCCACCCCGGCCAGTAGCTCACGGAAGTACAGGACGTCAACGTCTTTTACATCCTGTTCAGCCAGGAACTGGTATTCAACATCAGCGATGTCGTTCTGGGACAACTGCCAGGAGTAGAGCGCCTGGACGGCACACTCACGAGCGCGGCGACGAGCAGCAGGTTTCACGGATTTCCCCTTACTAATTTCAGGCCTTGATGGCTTTCAATACATTAATCATTTCAAGCGCGGTCAGTGCAGCTTCTGCACCTTTGTTACCAGCTTTGGTGCCAGCACGTTCGATCGCTTGTTCAATGCTTTCAGTGGTCAGAACCCCAAAAGCAACCGGAATTTCGCTGTCCTGGGCAACATGCGCCAGGCCGTTGCTTGCACCACCAGCGACGTATTCAAAGTGGGCAGTGCCACCACGAATAACCGTACCCAGCGCGATCACCGCATCGTATTTACCGGTTTTAGCCAGTGCACCAGCCGCCAGCGGCAGCTCATAGGCACCTGGCACCCAAACAACGGTAATGTTTTCATCTTTTACCTGACCAATACGTTTCAGTGCGTCAATCGCACCTTCCAGCAGGCTGTCATTGATAAAGTTGTTGAAACGCGCGATGGTGATGGCGACGCGAGCGTCCGGGGTAGCAACGTTAGCTTCAATAATGTTCATTTTCTTCCTTCGGGTTCGAGTATGGCCCCGCAGGGGGGCGGATTTTAGCATAATATTTCGTGCGCTGCTTCCCTTTCGAGCCGGGAGATCATGCACCCACTAAATGCAGGCAAACATCCGGGCCTACATGACGTATCTCTTTGAATTTAAATTGGGGGGCGTCAGCTAATTTCTCAAGCCCTGGCAGCGTACATAATCCACGGGCGTCGCTACCTAAAAGTTTAGGTGCGATATAGACAATCAGCTCATCGACTAAACCAGCCTGTAGCAGTGCGCCAGCGAGCGTTGGCCCCGCCTCTACCCACACACTATTAATTTGTTGCTTGCCCAGTTGCATCATCAGCACAACCAAATCCAGATGACCTTTATGTTCCGGGATCAGCAAAGTGCGCACTGTTTCCGGCCACTCGCGGGTGTCATCCTGCGTTCGGGCAAACCAGGTCTCGCCTGGCTGCTGCACGATGCGGTGTTCCGGCGTCACGCGATTCTGACTGTCAATGACGATGCGTACCGGCTGGCGGAGATTTTGTTGCGGATAGAGCGCCTGAGTTTGTTCATCCAGTTCAGACCAACGCGCCGTTAAGGCCGGATCGTCCGCCAGCACCGTGGCGCTACTGGTTAAAATGGCATGACTTTGCGCACGCAGACGTTGTACATCGCGCCGCGCCTGAGGCGAAGTGATCCACTGGCTCTCACCGCTCGCCATCGCCGTGCGACCATCAAGCGATGCGCCAAGTTTTAACTGGATATAAGGAAAGCCAGTGCGCATCCGCTTGAGAAAGCCTTTATTCAATTGCTCGGCTTCACTCATCATCAGCCCGTGGCTGACGTCAATGCCAGCCTGTTGCAGACGGTAAAGTCCACGTCCAGCAACCTGCGGGTTCGGATCCTGCATCGCAGCGACCACGCGCGCTACGCCAGCGGCGATGAGTGCGTCACAGCACGGCGGCGTTCGACCATGATGACTGCAAGGTTCGAGTGTGACATAGGCGGTTGCACCTTTGGCTTTTTCACCCGCCATACGCAACGCGTGTACTTCGGCATGTGGTTCACCCGCACGGTGATGGTAACCTTCGCCGACAATTTCACCATCTTTCACAATGACACACCCAACATTTGGGTTTGGGTGAGTAGTGAAACGTCCTCGTTGCGCCAGCTTTAGCGCCCGCGCCATGTAATACTCGTCCTGCACGGTTTAATCCTCCAGGCGCGCGATCTCTTCGCCAAATTCTTTGATATCTTCGAAACTGCGATAGACAGAGGCAAAACGGATATAGGCGACTTTATCGAGTTTTTTCAATTGTTCCATCACCAGATTGCCAATCATCTTGCTCGGCACTTCACGCTCACCGGTGGCACGTAGCTGTGACTTTATATGGTTGATCGCCATTTCGACGTCATCGGAACTTACCGGACGTTTTTCCAGCGCCCGCAGCATTCCGCTGCGCAATTTCTCTTCATTAAACGGTTCACGCACGTCGTTGCTTTTTACAACGCGCGGCATAACCAGTTCCGCCACCTCAAAAGTGGTGAAACGTTCATTACACACCAGACACTGCCGACGGCGGCGTACAGATGAACCCTCGCCTACGAGACGAGAGTCAATAACCTTAGTGTCCACGGCGAAACAGAATGGGCAATGCATACGGCGTCCTGACCAGGTGGTTAACAGAAACCTATTTTACCCTGAACTGACGATACAACAAAGGCGCAACGCTTTTGAGATAAAGGAGCGATGTTTTCGCTGCTTTTACGCTCTATTATTAAGCTAATTGCGACAAGAAAGGGACGACCTATGAACACTAAAGTTATTCGACTATTCCTGCTGGGAAGCCTGTTCAGCTTAAGCGCCTGCGTACAGCAAAGCGAAGTACGCCAGATGAAACAAAGCGTCAGCACGCTGAATAAAGAGATGACGCAGCTCAATAAAGAGACCGTCAAAATCACTCAGCAAAACAGGCTGAATGAAAAATCCAGCAGTGGGGTTTACCTTCTGCCGGGCTCGAAAACAGCCGCACGTCTGGAAAGCCAGATCGGCACCTTACGAATGTCGCTTATGGATATTGCGCCAAATGCAGAGGGCACTACGCTGACCTTACGGATTCAGGGCGAATCCAATGACCCTTTACCCGCATTCAGCGGAACCGTTGAATATGGACAAATTCAGGGAACAATAGATAACTTTCAGGAAATCAATGTGCAGAATCAATTGATTAATGCACCAGCAAGTCTCCTCGCGCCCAGCGATGTTGACATCCCACTACAGTTAAATGGCATCACGCCTGAACAATTAGGCTTTGTACGCATTCACGACATTCAGCCTGTTATGCAATAAACGTTTGGCGGGGTGTTTTGTGCGTCCCGCAACATCTTCCCCTATTATTTTGTTACTCCGCTTACATCACCCGGATTGATAGTAAAAGTTTGCAACAAGGGTGAAAGTCAGTACAATCCCCGCCCGAATATGTGTAAACGTGAACGCAATCGATTACGTAAATGATAGAACTGTGAAACGAAACATATTTTTGTGAGCAATGATTTTTATAATAGGCTCCTCTGTATACGTAATATTTAGAAACGCAATTTGCGCCTTTTTCACTCCCGCAAGGGATTTTCAAACAGTGGCATACATATGAAAAAAACATTACTGGCAGCCGGCGCGGTACTGGCGCTCTCTTCGTCTTTTACTGTCAACGCAGCTGAAAACGACAAACCGCAGTATCTCTCCGACTGGTGGCACCAGAGCGTTAACGTCGTAGGAAGTTATCACACCCGTTTCGGACCGCAGATCCGCAACGATACCTACCTGGAGTACGAAGCATTCGCTAAAAAAGACTGGTTCGACTTTTATGGTTATGCGGATGCGCCGGTATTCTTCGGCGGTAACTCCGATGCAAAAGGTATCTGGAACCACGGTTCTCCGCTGTTTATGGAAATCGAACCGCGTTTCTCCATCGACAAGCTGACCAATACTGACCTTAGCTTCGGTCCGTTCAAAGAGTGGTACTTCGCGAACAACTACATTTACGACATGGGTCGTAATAAAGATGGTCGCCAGAGCACCTGGTACATGGGTCTGGGTACGGACATCGACACTGGCCTGCCGATGAGCCTGTCCTTGAACGTGTATGCGAAATACCAGTGGCAGAACTACGGTGCAGCGAACGAAAACGAGTGGGACGGTTACCGTTTCAAAGTTAAATACTTTGTGCCGATTACCGATCTGTGGGGCGGTCAGTTAAGCTACATCGGTTTCACCAACTTTGACTGGGGTTCCGATCTGGGTGATGACAGCGGTAACGCAATCAACGGTATTAAGACGCGTACCAATAACTCTATCGCTTCCAGCCATATTCTGGCTCTGAACTATGATCACTGGCACTACTCTGTCGTTGCTCGTTACTGGCACGACGGTGGTCAGTGGAACGACGATGCAGAGCTGAACTTCGGTAACGGCAACTTCAACGTTCGCTCTACCGGTTGGGGTGGTTACCTGGTGGTAGGTTACAACTTCTAATAGTTGAAATGCCGGATGCAACATCCGGCATTTTTTATCACTTCTTCTTATTCATCATCGCTTTTAAATCAGCGAAAGGGTTGTATTTCGCTTCACCGACATCTTTCTGCGCATCTTCCCCTGCGATAACCGTCGTACCATACTGATCCGCTTCGGTATATTTCGAATGCTCATGATCGTGGCAATACAGACACAACAATTCCCAGTTACTACCATCTTCCGGGTTATTGGTATGGTCATGATCAATGTGGTGAACGGTAAGCTCACGCAGGTTGGAGTAAACAAACTCACGGGAGCAACGTCCGCACACCCACGGATAGAGTTTCAGCGCCTTTTCGCGATAACCGTTTTCTAACCGCGCATAGTTTTTTGGGATGATAGCCATGAAAAGTTACCTGGATAAAATGTAGGGTTACGCGCAGTTTCCCAAGATGGGGTGATTTTCGCAATCACCTCATATAAAAAATCCCGATCTTCTGACCGGGATTTTCAACATCAACTGAAACTTGATTAAGGCAGAATTGACGGCTGATCCGCCCCTTCTTTTTCCACTTTCTGCTGCAGCATGTGCTCACGCTTCATGCCCAGTTTCAGAGCCAGCGCCGATGCAACATAGATGGAAGATGCCGTACCGATGGAAACACCGATAAGCATAGTCAGCGAGAAGCCTTCCAGCACCGGACCACCGAAGAGATACAGCATCAGGATAACCATCAAGGTAGTACCGGATGTGATCAAGGTACGGTGCAGCGTCTGGGTCAAGGACACGTTAAAGATTTCGTAAGGTGTACCGCGACGGATCTTGCGGAAGTTTTCACGAATACGGTCCGATACCACGATACTGTCGTTAAGCGAGTAACCGATGACCGACATCAGCGATGCCACAATGGTCAGGTCAATCTCGATATGGAATAACGACAAAATACCCAGCGTAATGATAACGTCGTGCGCCAGCGCGATAACGACCCCTGCCGCCAGTCGCCACTCGAAGCGGAAACCTACGTACACAAGGATAGACAGCAGCGCCGCCATCAACGCCATTGCGCCGGTTTGTGCAAGGTCTGCACCCACGCTCGGACCGACGAACTCAATACGCTTCACTGCTGCATTCTGATTGGTGGATTCGTTAATCACCTTCAGAACCTGGCTGCCCAGCACCTGACCGCCGGTTTCGCCTTCAGCAGGCGGCATACGGACCATGATGTCGTGGCTGCTACCAAAGTTTTGCAGCATCGGCTCTTCAAAACCGGCTTTTTGCAATGCATCACGCATTACGTCAATTTCAGCCGGCTTTTCGAGCGTAATTTCAATAACTGTACCACCGGTGAAATCCAGCCCCCAGTTAAAGCCGCGCACGCCCATAATGACGATAGCGGCGATTAACAGCAGACCAGAGATGCCAAAAGCCCAGTAGTCCCAGCGCATAAAGTCATAGACTTTACGGCCGTGGTTTAGTTGTTCAACAGTATATTCCTGTGCCACATCGCACTCCTCAGATTGACAGCTTCTTGACGCGCTTGCCGCCATATAGCAGGTTTACGATGGCACGCGTACCAACAATCGCGGTAAACATCGACGTTGCCACACCGATACCGGTAGTAATCGCGAACCCTTTAATTGCCCCGGTTCCCACTGCGTACAGGATGATGACTTTAATCAGCGTGGTGATGTTCGCATCAAAGATGGAACTGAATGCACCGCGATAACCTTCATCAATTGCCTGCTGAACAGTACGCCCGTTGCTCAACTCTTCTTTAATACGTTCGTTGATCAGTACGTTCGCATCGACCGCCACCGCAAGGGTTAAGACGATACCCGCGATACCTGGCATACTCAGCGTTGCGCCTGGCAACAGTGACATAATACCGACGATCAAGATCAGGTTGGCAACCAGAGCACTGGTCGCAATCAGACCAAACTTCTTATAGAAGAGGATCATGAACAGAATAGAAACCAGCAGGCCAGCCAGACACGCTTCCAGCCCCTGTTCAATGTTCTGCATACCCAGAGTCGGGCCAATGGTACGTTCTTCAACAATCTGAATTGGCGCGATCAATGCACCAGCACGCAGCAACAGTGACAGCTGGCGGGCTTCGTTCGGGTTGTTGATGCCGGTGATACGGAAGCTATTGCCCAGACGAGACTGGATATTAGCGATGTTAATCACCTCTTCCTGTTTCACCAGTACCGCACGACCGTTTGCATCTTTCTTACCGCTGTCTTTGTACTCCACAAACAGGGTCGCCATCGGTTTACCGATGTTGTCCTTCGTGAAGTTAGACATGATGTTGCCACCTGCGCTGTCGAGCGAGATGTTAACCTGCGGTTGGTTGTATTCGTCCTGGCTGGAAGTGGAGTCGGTGATATGGTCACCGGTCAGGATCACGCGTTTGTACAGCACAACCGGCTGACCTTCGCGGGTCTGTTTCACTTCAGAGTCACCCGGTACGCGGCCAGACGCGGCAGCGGCCTGGTCAACGTTGGTGTTTACCAGACGGAATTCCAGCGTTGCCGTCGCGCCCAGAATCTCTTTCGCGCGAGCGGTATCCTGGATACCTGGCAGTTCAACAACGATACGGTCTGCGCCCTGGCGCTGTACCACAGGCTCAGCAACACCAAGCTGGTTTACACGGTTACGCAGAATGTTGATGTTCTGC
Source organism: Escherichia ruysiae (assembly GCF_031323975.1). Lineage (NCBI taxonomy): Bacteria > Pseudomonadati > Pseudomonadota > Gammaproteobacteria > Enterobacterales > Enterobacteriaceae > Escherichia > Escherichia ruysiae. The sequence continues at coordinate 3,784,058 of NZ_JAVIWS010000001.1, read as the reverse complement.
TGCACCGCATATTCACGCGCTTCGCTCAGACGTGCGTCGCTCATTACCGCACGCAGCTGGTTGCTGCCCTGGCTGCTAATCACCAGATCAGGATGACGCTTGCTCAGATACGCAATGGCTTCATCACGCGCATTAGAGTCACGGAAGGTGATGCTCAGGCCGTAGTTGTTTTCTTTACGAACGGTGGTATATGGGATGCCTTTTTCACGCAGGTCGCTGCGCAGGCTATCGATATTTTGTTCCTGGAGCTTGCCAAGCGCGGTGTCCATATCCACTTCCATCAGGAAGTGAACGCCGCCACGCAGGTCAAGACCGAGCTTCATCGGCTCAGCGTGAATAGCTGCCAGCCAGCGCGGCGTTGCCGGGGCAAGGTTAAGCGCCACGACGTATTTGTCACCCATAACGCCCATTAATGCTTCACGAGCGCGCAGTTGGGTGTCAGTGGAGTCGAAGCGCGCAAGAATAGCGCCCTCTTCCAGTGCCACAGACTTAGCAGTTATTTTTTCTTCTTGTAACGTTTTCTGGACCTGGATCAGCGTTTGCTCACTGGCGGCGACTCCGCGCGCACCAGTGATCTGAACAGCCGGATCCTCACCAAACAGGTTGGGAAGCGCATACAGCAGACCGATGACAATCACCACGATCAGCATGACGTACTTCCACAAAGGATAACGGTTTAACACGGCAATTCCCTTAGGGAAAAATTTGAATTACAGCGCCTTCATGGTGCCTTTCGGCAGAACGGCAGCTACGAAGTCACGTTTAATAACTACTTCAGTGGTGTCATTCAGCGCGATAGCAATGTAGCCGTTTTCCGCTACTTTGGTTACGCGACCAACCAGGCCACCGTTCGTCAGAACTTCATCACCTTTAGCAATGGAGTCCATCAGCTTTTTGTGTTCTTTGGTGCGCTTCTGCTGTGGGCGCAGGATCATGAAATAGAAAATCAGACCGAATACCACCAGCATCAAAATCAAAGACATCGGGCTACCTTGTGCCGGAGCACCCGTTGCCGCTACCGCATCAGAAATAAAAAAGCTCATTAAATTTCCCTCATTATTAATATTAATCAACGTTCAAAGGTGGTACTTCTCGCCCCTGACGCTGGTAAAAATCAGCTACGAAGCTCTCTAATTTACCCTCTTCAATAGCCTTGCGTAAACCCGCCATCAAACGCTGGTAGTAACGAAGGTTATGAATGGTGTTGAGTCGCGCGCCTAATATTTCGTTGCAACGGTCGAGATGATGCAAGTAGGCACGTGAATAATTGCGACAGGTGTAGCAATCACACTCAGGATCGAGCGGCCCTGTGTCGCTCTTATACTTCGCATTGCGGATTTTCACCACGCCATCGGTCACGAACAGATGACCGTTACGCGCATTACGTGTTGGCATTACGCAGTCAAACATATCGATACCGCGACGCACGCCTTCAACCAGATCTTCCGGTTTACCCACGCCCATCAGGTAACGCGGTTTGTCTGCCGGAATTTGCGGGCATACATGCTCCAGAATACGGTGCATATCTGCTTTCGGCTCACCCACAGCCAGACCGCCGACAGCGTAGCCATCAAAACCGATATCTACCAGACCTTTAACAGAAATATCACGTAAATCTTCGTAAACGCTGCCCTGAATGATACCAAACAGCGCATTTTTGTTTCCGAGACTGTCAAAACGCTCACGGCTACGCTTCGCCCAACGCAGAGACATCTCCATCGAACGTTTTGCGTAATCCCAGTCAGCAGGATACGGCGTACACTCGTCAAAAATCATGACGATATCTGAACCAAGATCATACTGAATCTCCATCGATTTTTCAGGATCGAGGAAAATCGGATCGCCGTTGATCGGGTTACGGAAGTGTACGCCCTGTTCGGTGATTTTACGGATATCGCCAAGGCTGAAGACCTGGAAACCACCGGAATCGGTGAGGATTGGGCCTTTCCATTGCATGAAATCGTGCAGATCGCCATGCAGCTTCATGATTTCCTGACCTGGGCGCAACCACAGGTGAAAGGTGTTACCAAGGATAATCTGTGCGCCGGTCGCTTCAACTTCTTCCGGCGTCATCCCTTTTACGGTGCCGTAGGTGCCAACAGGCATAAAACAAGGCGTTTCCACTACGCCACGATCGAAAACCAGGCGACCACGGCGTGCGCGACCGTCGGTGGTATCCAGTTCAAATTTCATTTTTTCTCCACTACGTCAGAAAAACAGTCCAACGTTTAAACCAGCGCCGCAGAATTACTCCCCGACGCGCTCATTAATTGCCTGCGGATTGTACGTGATAAACATCGCATCACCGTAACTAAAAAAGCGATATTTCTCTTCTACCGCCGCTTTATAGGCGTTCATCGTGTGTTGATAACCGGCAAATGCCGAAACCAGCATAATCAGCGTCGACTCTGGCAGGTGGAAGTTAGTCACCAGCGCATCGACCACTTTGTACTGGAAGCCCGGATAGATAAAGATTTGGGTATCGTCAAAGAACGGTTCGATGAGATCGTTTTTCGCCGCCTGCGCTGCGCTCTCCAGAGAGCGTACAGAGGTTGTGCCAACCGCAATCACCCGATTTCCGCGCGCTTTCGCTGCCAGCACCGCATCAACCACCTCCTGCGGCACTTCAGCGTATTCCGAGTGCATGATGTGATCTTCAATAGTGTCGACGCGCACCGGCTGGAAAGTACCCGCGCCAACGTGCAAGGTCACAAATGCCATCTCCACGCCTTTGGCACGCAATTTTTCAAGCAAAGGTTCGTCAAAATGCAGTCCGGCGGTCGGCGCGGCTACCGCGCCCGGTTTTTCGCTATAAACCGTTTGATAAAGTTCGCGATCGGCATCTTCGTCCGGACGGTCGATGTATGGCGGCAATGGCATATGACCGATGCTGTTGAGAATATCCAACACCGAACGCTCATCATTAAATTCGACTTCAAACAATGCGCCGTGGCGGGCTGTCATTGTTGCTTTAATGCTTTCGTCATCGCCCAGCAGAAGTTCAGCGCCCGGCTTTGGTGCTTTCGAAGCGCGAATATGCGCAAGAATGCGTTTGTCGTCGAGCATCCGCTCAACCAGCACTTCAATCTTGCCACCGCTGGCTTTACGCCCAAACAGGCGCGCCGGGATCACGCGGGTATTGTTAAAAACCAGAAGATCGCCGGGGTTGAGCTTATCGAGTAAATCGGTGAAAGTACCGTGCGTCAGCGCGCCCGTTGGCCCGTCCAGCGACAGTAAACGACAGCTACTGCGTTCAGGCATGGGATAGTGGGCAATCAGGGATTCGGGCAATTCAAAGGAGAAATCGGTAACGCGCATGACACTGACTCAGACTAAAATAAGAGGCGGGTAGTCTAGTGCCGGGGCGCTCTCCCTGCAACCTTTACCCCCCTTTGGATAGAATATAATCGATGAATTTTTTAGCTCACCTGCATTTAGCTCACCTGGCGGAAAGCTCGCTTTCCGGCAATTTACTGGCAGATTTCGTTCGCGGAAACCCCGATGAAATTTATCCACCCGACGTCGTGGCTGGTATTCATATGCATCGGCGAATCGACGTATTAACCGACAACCTGCCGGAAGTCCGCGAAGCGCGGGAGTGGTTTCGTAGTGAAACCCGCCGGGTTGCGCCTATCACGCTGGATGTCATGTGGGATCATTTTCTTTCCCGCCACTGGTCGCAGCTGTCACCCAATTTTCCGCTAGAGGAATTTGTCTGTTATGCCCGCGAACAAGTGATCACTATTCTGCCGGACTCACCGCCACGCTTTATCAATCTGAACAACTACTTATGGTCAGAGCAGTGGCTGGTGCGCTATCGCGATATGGATTTCATCCAGAGCGTGTTAAACGGTATGGCTAGCCGTCGCCCACGCCTGGATGCCCTGCGTGACTCCTGGTACGATTTAGACGCCCATTACGATGCCCTTGAAACCCGCTTCTGGCAGTTTTATCCCCGGATGATGGCGCAGGCGTCGCGCAAGGCGTTATAAGACGTTAATTCATCCACACCGTCGCCGATATCGCAGGCAATGTCAAAATGCCATCCGCCAGTTGCCCGTGACCTTCTTTACGTTGCCATTGCGCGACATTAAGCAACGGCGATGCGGGCAGCACTACTTCACAGGCGTCGCCACGGTTGATCGCCACCAGCACATGCTGCTGATTTAGCACGCGCACAAACACCACCACGTTATCTTCCGCGTACAGCACCTGACAGCCACCGCGACGCAGTGCCTGACTCTTCTTACGCAGCGCAATCATTCGCTGGTACAGCGAAAATAGCTCAGCATCTTGTTTTTCCGGCTGCCACGGGAATGGCTTACGGCAAAATGGATCGTTATTGCCATCCAGCCCCACTTCATCACCGTAATAAATACAGGGCACGCCAGGCCAGGTGAGCAGCCAGACCACCGCCAGCGGCAGGCGCGCAACATCCCGACCGAGCAAGGTTTTAAATCGCGCAGTATCGTGGCTATCGAGCTGATTAAACATACGCAATTGCTGTTGATGAGAAAGGCCGGCGCGGTAATTATCCATCCAGGCCATACAGGTTTGGGCATCAATCTGCTGCGGATCGTAAGAGATGTCGGTATTGGCGAGAAATCCCCACAACGGGAATGTGAAGCCGCGATAGTTCATGGCAGCATCTTCCACATCTGCCTGTAGCCATTGTCGTGCATCGCCAAAATGCTCGCCAACAATATAGGCTTCCGGCAGGGTTTCTTTCGCCGCTTCGGTGATCCCGGCGACGTGCTGCAAATTATTACGCGCACCGCCCGCTTCCCCCAGCATATGCACCACATCCAGCCGCCAACCGTCCATATTCCACGGTGCTTTCAGCCAGTGGCGGACAATGCTGTCTTCGCCGCGATAAATTTCATTCACCAGACTTTCCGATTGATAATCCAGCTTCGGCAGGCTGGCATAGCCCAGCCAGTCGAGCGCCGTGCCATCATCGCTAAACGAGTACCAGTCACGCCAGGGCGATTCGGGGTTGTGACAAGCACCCCCCGTCCCGCGATTGTGCCTGTCAAACCAGGCATGGGAATCACCACTGTGGTTAAACACACCGTCCAGTACCAGCCGCATTCCCTGTTGCTGTGTATTGTGGCGTAAGCGCAGCAATGCCCCGTCGCCGCCAAACTGCGGGTCAACGTGGCGATAATCTTCGGTATCGTATTTATGCACGCTGGGAGCTTTGAACACCGGATTGAGATACAGCGCCGTCACGCCGAGTTTTTTCAGATACGGCAGTTTTTCGCTGATACCGTCCAGATCTCCGCCATAGAACGTTGATCCACCCGCCTGCGCCGTAACCGGCTCATTCCAGTCACGCAATATGATCTCTTGTCCGGCTGCGTGATGGTAATAGACATGATCCTGCCCGGCTTCGCGTGGCAAGCTACGGGCAAAACGATCCGGGAAGATCTGATAAAAAATCTGGTCTACGACCCATTGTGGCCCAATATCTGGTACATCAACAGCAAACTGTTCCAGCCGCGCTGGCGGTATTTGGCTAAGACCTTGCGGCGAAAACCATCGCTGGCGATCGTGCCACAGCAATTTGAAGCTATAGCGCCGCCGAGGTTGTCCGGTGGAGAGATCGACAGCCGCCCGCCATGCCGTTACGCCCGGCTGTGGCTGACTGCGCAGTTTGTACATCGGTACTGACGTTTCTTCGTTATCGTTTTCCGTGCGCAGCATAATGCGCTGCGGCGGTTCTTCACCCGTCAACCACAGTGTAATAAGCAGTTGATCTTTGCTTTGCTTAACAAATGGGGGCACCGGCAGGTGCCATGTATTCAACATTATAATTCCCCTGTGATGAAAATCTGATCACATTGCCATAGCCTACTGCAGGATCACTCATCGTCTGAAGGATATTTGGGGGAGGAGGTCGGGGGCGGATAACTTTCGGAATAACCGGTTCAGGCTCTACCCTGAACCGGCTTACAAACGTGGGAATTAGTGGTTTTCAGCCAACTGGCGGTCATGGCGGCGTTTAAACATCCAGCCAATCAACAGCAGAACAATCCACGCGAAACCAACGTACAGAGAGATTCGCGTTTCAGGGTGATAACCGATCAGTCCGATGATAAAGACCAGGAAAATCAGCCCCGCGATAGTCGTTGCCACCCCGCCAGGTACTTTGAATTTCAGCGCCTTAACTTCTTCCGGCGGTAGGCGGCGACGGAAGGCAATCTGCGACAACAAAATCATAATCCACACCCACACCGTGGCAAAGGTTGCCAGCGAAGCGATCACCAGGAAGACGTTTTCCGGCATGATGTAGTTCAGATACACCGCAAACAGTAGCGCAGTGGTCATCACCAGCACAGTTACCCATGGAATACCGCGACGCGAGGTTTTACTGAAGATTTTCGGTGCGCTGCCCTGCTCTGCCATGCCGTGCAACATACGACCTACGCCAAACACGTCACTGTTAATTGCCGACAGCGAAGCGGTCAGCACAACAAAGTTAAGAATGCTGGCGGCAAAGGTAATCCCCATATGCTGGAACGTCAGCACGAACGGGCTACCGGCAGTGCCAACCTGATTCCAAGGGTAAATAGACATAATGACGAACAGCGTACCGACATAGAACACCAGAATACGCATCGGCACTGAGTTAATCGCGCGCGGAATGGATTTCTCTGGCTCTTTCGCTTCCCCGGCGGTAATCCCGATAATTTCGATCCCACCATAGGCAAACATCACCATTTGTAACGACATCACCATGCCAAGCCAGCCGTTACTGAAGAAGCCACCGTTGCTCCACAGGTTATGGATACCCGTCGGTTGCCCGCCGTTGCCAATCCCCCAGATGATGATACCGAAACCGGCGACAATCATGATGATAATGGTGGCAACTTTAAAGAACGAGAACCAGAACTCCAGCTCGCCGAACACTTTCACGCTCATCAGGTTGATGGCGCAAATGATTAACACCACACTCAGCACCCAAATCCAGTGTGGTACTGTCGGGAACCAGACGCCCATATAGATACCGAAAGCGGTCACATCGGCAATGGCGACAATAAGGATTTCAAAGCAGTAGGTCCAGCCGGTGATATAACCTGCCAGCGGCCCCAGGTTTTCCTGCGCATAACGCGAGAAAGAGCTGGCAGCCGGGTTATGTACCGACATTTCCCCCAGCGCACGCATAATGATATATGCCGCGACACCACCAATAATATAGGCCAACAACACGCTCGGACCGGCCATTTTGATGGCGTCTGCCGAACCGTAAAACAGCCCGGTGCCGATTGCTGACCCCAGTGCCATAAAGCGTATGTGTCGGGTACTTAGCCCACGCTTTAGCTTGTTCTTACTTTCCATCAATTCCTAACCCATCAACACAATAAAAAAACCACGGGGCATCGCAGCCCCGTGGTTAAAACAAATTATCAGTGATTTAGTGGGCGCTGGAGGTCACCTGACGACCTGCCGCGCGATCCCAGATAATGGCCAGAACCACCATCACCACTGTTGGCATTAACCACGCCAGACCTTGTTCGGCCAGCGGTAAACGCTGCGCCCAGGACGGTAAGATATCGCTGAATGCAGATGCTTTGATCCCGTCGAGAATACCAAAAAGCAGGCTGATAAACATCGGCGGAGCAATCACGCGGGACGAATTATGCCACCATGAGCGTGTAAAACTTAATACAACCAGTGCGATACACGGCGGATAAATGGCGGTCAGCACCGGCACAGAGATCTGAATCAACTGACTCAAACCAAGGTTAGACACCACCATCGAGAAGCCGCCGAGGATAAACACCAGCGTACGGTAAGAGAGCGGTACGTACTGGGCGAAAAATTCTGCACAAGCACAGGTCAGGCCAACTGCCGTTACCAGGCAAGCGATGAAGATTAACGCCGCCAGCAGGAAGCTACCGCCGCCGCCAAAGGTGTGTTGAACATAAGCGTGCAGAATAGCCGCACCGTTTGCTGACTGATCAACCAGCGACGCACTATCTGACCCCAGACGGAACAGCGCCAGGTAAAGCAGAGTCAGACCGACACCCGCCATCAGGCCAGCCCAGACGGTATAACGGGTCAGCAGACGCGCTTCGGTAACGCCACGAGAACGCGCCGCGTTAACAATAACGATACCAAACACCATTGCGCCCAGCGTATCCATTGTCAGATAGCCGTTGACGAAGCCGTTAGAAAACGCAGCGTTTTGATAAGCCTCAGTCGCCGTGCTGATAGAACCCGCAGGCCAGACAATCGCGGCGACAGACAGGATGACCAGCGCGATAATTTTCAGCGGCGCAAGGAAGTTGCCCACGGTATCCAGCAGCTTGCCCGGATAGAGCGAAACCAGAATAACGATAGCGAAATAGACCAGGCTGTAGATAAACAGCGGCAGCGCGGAGTCACCCGTCAGCGGCGCAATCCCCACTTCAAAGGAGACGGTGGCTGTACGCGGCGTGGCGAACAGCGGCCCCACAGCCAGGTAGCAAACCGTTGCCAGCAGTACGCCAGCGACTTTACCGATTGGCGTGCTCAGGCTGTCAACACCGCCACCAACTTTCGCCAGCGCCACTACCGTTAATACCGGCAGACCAACGGCAGTAATGAGGAAGCCGAATGCCGCAGTCCAGACGTGTTCGCCTGCCTGCAAGCCGACCATTGGAGGGAAAATAATGTTACCTGCGCCGACGAACAACGCAAATGTCATAAAGCCCAGAGCGATGATATCGCGCGATCTTAATTGATGGGTCATAAATCATACTGCCTGTGGATGTGGTGTTGTAACGTTAAATTTTTGTGCCAATCCCTGGGGATGATACAGCGGTATATTTAAACAATTTTAGCGGGAAATACTCCCAACCAGGCGCGGCGAAGAATAGTTTTTCGATTTACCGCGTGAATGCAGTCAGTATGACAGCACCTGAAGCGCAATTTAAACGCTTATAACGTTTTAAAGCAAGAAGGGATCTAAAAACCAGAGGGATATAACGATAAGAAATCACCAACCAGTATAAAACACTATTTCCGTGAAAAAGATATGGCTTATCATGCGAACAAAAAATCACCAGCCGGTGTAAAGTTCAGCGTCCATTTTTTGACTGCAAAGAAAAAAAGCCAGCATCGGCTGGCTTATGGCAACAAAAAATGACAAAGGCAGATTAATTGCTGTTTTTGGCAATTAAACGTTCCGGCAGAACAAAACTGAAACGCGTACCTTTGCCCACCGTACTGTCAATATTCAGGCGGCTTTCGTGGTGATTTACCGCATGTTTAACAATTGCTAACCCCAGTCCGCTACCGCCTGTTTGTCGGGAACGCGCTTTGTCTACACGATAAAAACGCTCGGTCAGGCGCGGAATATGCTCCGGTGCGATGCCCGGCCCATTATCTTCAACGCTAAATTCGGCACCGTGCGGCACTCGCTGCCAGCGTACCGTGATATGCGTGCCTTCTGGCGTGTGATTCACGGCGTTATAGACCAGGTTCGAAATCGCACTGCGTAGCTGATCTTCATTGCCAGACACTTTGAGGTCGTTATCTATTTCAAAGGTAAATGTCTGTTTTTTCTGGCTCAGAGTCTGAGCTTCGCGCTCAACAACGCGCAGCATCATCGGCACATCAACCTTTTCATTGAGCAACTGCGTCGGTGCGGCTTCGATTTTCGACAGTGTCAGTAACTGCTTCACCAGCCCTTCCATCCGCTGAGTCTGCTCGCGCATGGTGTGCAACGCTTTTTCGCGAACCGCGCCTTCCAGCGGTTGCTCATCCATCATCTCCAGGTAACCCTGTAACACCGTCAACGGCGTGCGTAACTCATGGCTTACGTTGGCAAAAAAGTTACGCCGCGCCCCTTCCAGTTGATGCATTTGCGTGACATCACGCGCCACCATCAGCAACTGTTTATGGGTATAAGGCATGACGCGAATTTCCAGATGCCGCCCGGTGTTGAGCACCAGATTGAGCGGGCGAGAAAAATCACGCGTTTTCAGATATTGCGTAAACTCCGGGTAACGCAGCAGGTTAAGGATGTTCTGCCCGTTATCTTCCGGCCAGCGCAGGCCAAGAATCTGTTGCGCCAGTCCGTTACACCAGAAAATACCGCCCTCTTCCGTGGTCAGCACCACCGCATCGGGCAGCGACTCCGCGCCACTACGAAAGCGTTTAATCAGATTGCCCAGCTCGCGGCGGCGTTTTTTATTTCGCAGCTGCATCTGGTGTAAGCCATATAGTAGCGGTTCCCAGCTACCACGCCCCGGTGGCGGCGTCATACTGCGATCAACCCACAGCCACCATGAAAGGCGCAATAAATTCCAGAAATGCCAGATAAGCAGTCCTGTTACCGATGCCAGCAAAAACCAGGGCAGGTAACCAAAAAATGCACCCAGGATGAAAGCCGGGAGGCAGCAAAGTAGCAGCTCCAGCACCAGCCTTTTCCACGACAGCCGTTCCAGCACGTAAGATACTCCAGTTATGAAATCATAAGCCCTGCTCTGCGTCCGATGAGCAAGGCGTTAAAAGCGGGTTGAAAAACGATATCCTGTACCGCGCACGGTCTGCACCATGCGGTCATGCCCGCCGGGCTCCAGTGCTTTACGCAGGCGACGAATGTGGACATCGACCGTGCGGTCTTCTACATACACGTTGGTTCCCCAGACGTGGTTTAATAGCTGCTCGCGGCTGTACACGCGCTCAGGATGCGTCATAAAAAAGTGCAGCAATTTAAATTCTGTCGGCCCCATCTCCAGCGGCTCTTCGCCCGCCATCACCCGGTGAGATGTCGGATCCAGACTTAGCCCCTGCATCTCGATCACCTCTTCCACCGCCATTGGCGAAATACGGCGCATTACCGCTTTGATTCGCGCCACCAGCTCCTTCGGCGAAAACGGCTTGGTGATATAGTCGTCCGCACCGGTTTCAAGACCACGCACGCGATCTTCTTCTTCCCCTCTGGCGGTCAACATCACCACTGGAATATCCCGGGTCATCGACTCGCGCTTAAGGTGTTTGATGAACTGGATACCCGAGCCGCCGGGTAACATCCAGTCGAGGAGAATCAAATCCGGCCAGGGTTCATTCAGTTGATTCACAGCACTGTCATAATCTTCCGCTTCGACCGGCTGAAAGCCATTTTGTTCGAGCACGAAGCAGACCATTTCGCGAATTGGAGCTTCATCTTCTACGACCAGAATACGTCTCGCCATGATTTGCCCTGTTGTAATAAATAGGTTGCGATCATTAATGCGACGCCATTATGCGTCAGATTTATGACAGATTTATGAAAAGCACGTCGCACATATCTTCAGGTTATTGATTTACGTGGCGCAGAAAAAAGCAAATGACACATCTGTTTGGGTATAATCGCGCCCATGCTTTTTCGCCAGAGAATCGTTATGCGCATCCTTCACACCTCAGACTGGCATCTCGGCCAGAACTTCTACAGTAAAAGCCGCGAAGCTGAACACCAGGCTTTTCTTGACTGGCTGCTGGAGACAGCACAAACCCATCAGGTGGATGCGATTATTGTTGCCGGTGATGTTTTCGATACCGGCTCGCCGCCCAGTTACGCCCGCACGTTATACAACCGTTTTGTTGTCAATTTACAGCAAACTGGCTGTCATCTGGTGGTACTGGCGGGAAACCATGACTCGGTCGCCACGTTGAATGAATCGCGCGATATCATGGCGTTCCTCAATACTACTGTGGTCGCCAGCGCCGGACATGCGCCGCAAATCTTGCCTCGTCGCGACGGGACGCCAGGCGCAGTGCTGTGTCCCATTCCTTTTTTACGCCCGCGTGACATTATTACCAGCCAGGCGGGACTTAACGGCATGGAAAAACAGCAACATTTGCTGGCAGCGATCACCGATTATTATCAACAACACTATGCAGATGCCTGCAAGCTGCGCGGCAATCAACCTCTTCCCATCATCGCCACGGGGCATTTAACGACTGTGGGTGCCAGTAAAAGTGATGCCGTGCGTGACATCTATATTGGCACGCTGGACGCGTTTCCGGCACAAAACTTTCCGCCAGCCGACTACATCGCGCTTGGACATATTCACCGCGCGCAAATTATTGGCGGCATGGAACATGTTCGCTATTGCGGATCCCCCATCCCACTGAGTTTTGATGAGTGCGGCAAGAGTAAATATGTCCATCTGGTAACTTTTTCAAACGGCAAATTAGAGAGCGTGGAAAACCTGAACGTACCGGTAACACAACCGATGGCGGTGCTGAAAGGCGATTTGGCGTCGATTACCGAACAGCTTGAACAATGGCGCGATGTGCCACAGGAACCACCTGTCTGGCTGGATATTGAAATCACTACCGATGAGTATCTGCATGATATTCAGCGCAAAATCCAGGCATTAACCGAATCACTGCCTGTCGAAGTATTGCTGGTACGCCGGAGTCGTGAACAGCGCGAGCGTGTGTTAGCCAGCCAACGGCGTGAAACCCTCAGCGAACTTAGCGTCGAAGATGTTTTTAATCGCCGTCTGGCACTGGAAGAACTTGATGAATCGCAGCATCAACGCTTGCAACATCTTTTCGCCACGACATTGCAGACCCTCGCCGGAGAACACGAAGCATGAAAATTCTCAGCCTGCGCCTGAAAAACCTGAACTCATTAAAAGGCGAATGGAAGATTGATTTCACCCGCGAGCCGTTCGCCAGCAACGGGCTGTTTGCAATTACCGGCCCGACCGGTGCGGGGAAAACCACCCTGCTGGACGCCATTTGTCTGGCGCTGTATCACGAAACTCCGCGCCTCTCTAACGTTTCACAATCGCAAAATGATCTCATGACCCGCGATACCGCCGAATGTCTGGCGGAGGTGGAGTTTGAAGTGAAAGGTGAAGCGTATCGCGCGTTCTGGAGCCAGAATCGGGCGCGTAACCAACCCGACGGTAATTTGCAGGTACCACGCGTAGAGCTGGCGCGCTGCGCAGACGGCAAAATTCTCGCCGACAAAGTGAAAGATAAGCTGGAACTGACGGCGACGTTAACCGGGCTGGATTACGGGCGTTTCACCCGTTCGATGCTGCTTTCGCAGGGACAATTTGCTGCCTTCCTCAATGCCAAACCGAAAGAACGAGCGGAATTGCTGGAGGAGTTAACCGGCACCGAAATTTACGGTCAAATCTCCGCGATGGTCTTTGAACAGCATAAATCGGCCCGTACTGAGCTGGAAAAACTGCAAGCGCAGGCCAGCGGTGTCGCATTATTAGCGCCAGAACAAGTGCAATCGCTGACAGAAAGTTTGCAGGTACTCACTGACGAAGAAAAACAGTTACTCGTCACACAGCAGCAAGAACAACAATCGCTTAACTGGTTAACGCGTCTGGATGAATTGCAAAAAGACGCCAGCCGCCGTCAGCAGGCACTGCAACAGGTGTTAGCCGAGGAAGAAAAAGCGCAACCTCAACTGGCGGCGCTCAGTCTGGCACAACCGGCACGAAATCTTCGTCCGCACTGGGAACGCATCGCAGAACACACTGCGGCACTAACGCATACTCGTCAGCAGATTGAAGAAGTAAATACTCGCTTACAGCGCACAATGGCGCTTCGCGCAAATATTCGTCACCACGCGGCGAAGCAGTCGGCAGAATTACAACAGCAGCAACAAAATCTGAATGCGTGGTTACACGAACACGACCGCTTCCGGCAGTGGAATAACGAACTGGCGGGTTGGCGGGCGCAGTTCGCCCAACAGGCCAGCGATCGCAAGTATCTGCGGCAATGGCAACAGCAATTAACCCATGCAGAGCAAAAACTTAATGCTCTTCCGGCGATCTCTTTAACTTTAACCGCCGCCGAAGTTGCCGCTGCGCAGGCACAACATGCCGAACAACGTCCGCTGCGTCAGCGCCTGAGCGCACTATATGGGCAGATTGTTCCCCAGCAAAAACGCCTGTCGCAGCTACAGGCCGCTATTCAGAGCGTTACGCAGGAACAGACACAACGTAACGCCGCGCTCACTGAAATGCGCCAACGTTATAAAGAAAAGACGCAACAGCTTGCCGATGTCAAAACCATTTGCGAGCAGGAAGCACGCATCAAAACCCTGGAAGCTCAACGTGCGCAGTTACAGGCAGGTCAGCCTTGCCCACTTTGTGGTTCCACCAGCCACCCGGCGGTCGAGGCGTATCGGGCGCTGGAACCGGGGGTTAATCAGTCTCGATTACTGGCGCTGGAAAATGAAGTTAAAAAGCTCGGTGAAGAAGGCGCGGCGCTACGTGGGCAACTGGACGCCTTAACGAAGCAGCTTCAGCGGGATGAGAACGAAGCACAAAGCCTCCGACAAGATGAGCAAGCACTTACTCAGGAATGGCATACACTAACTGCCAGCCTCAGTATCACCTTGCAGCCGCAGGACGATATTCAACCATGGCTTGCCACCCAGGAAGAGCATGAAAAGCAACTGCAATTACTCAATCAGCGTCATGAATTACAGGAGCAAATTGCCGCGCACAATCAACAAATTATCCAGTATCAACAACAGATTGAACAACGCCATCAGCAACTCTCTGCGGCGTTAACGGGTTACGCGCTGGCACTGCCACAGGAAGATGAAGAAGAGAGCTGGTTGGCGACACGTCAGCAAGAAGCGCAGGGCTGGCAGCAGCGCCAGAACGAATTAACCGAGCTGCAAAACCGTATTCAACAGCTGACGCCGATTCTGGACACATTGCCGCAAAATGATGAACTGCCACACAGCGAAGCTACTGTGACGCTGGAAAACTGGCGGCAAGTTCATGAGCAATGTCTCGCGTTGCAAAGCCAGCGGCAAACCTTGCAGCAACAAGAGGTTTTGGCGGCGCAAGGTCTGCAAAAAGCCCAGACACAGTTTGACACCGCGCTACAGGCCAGCGTCTTTGACGATCAGCAGGCGTTCCTTGCGGCGCTAATGGATGAACAGACACTAACGCAACTGGAACAACTCAAGCAGAACCTGGAAAACCAGCGTCGTCAGGCGCAAACGCTGGCCACTCAAACAGCAGAAACGCTGGCACAGCATCAGCAACACCGACCTGACGAGTTAGCTCTCACTGTGACGGTGGAGCAGATTCAACAAGAGTTAGCGCAAACTAACCAAAAGTTGCGTGCAAACACCACGAGTCAAGGCGAAATTCGCCAGCAGTTGAAGCAGGATGCAGACAACCGTCAGCAACAACAAACCTTAATGCAGCAAATTGCCCAGACAACACAGCAGGTTGAAGACTGGGGTTATCTCAATTCGCTGATTGGCTCCAAAGAGGGCGATAAATTCCGTAAGTTTGCCCAAGGGCTGACGCTGGATAATTTAGTTCATCTCGCTAACCAGCAACTTACCCGCCTGCACGGGCGCTATTTGTTACAGCGTAAAGCCAGCGAGGCGCTGGAAGTCGAGGTTGTCGATACCTGGCAGGCAGATGCAGTACGCGATACCCGAACGCTTTCCGGCGGAGAGAGTTTTCTCGTCAGTCTGGCACTGGCGCTGGCGCTTTCGGATCTGGTCAGCCATAAAACGCGCATTGACTCGTTATTCCTCGATGAAGGTTTCGGCACGCTGGATAGCGAAACGCTGGATACCGCCCTTGATGCGCTGGATGCCCTGAACGCCAGTGGTAAAACTATCGGCGTGATTAGCCACGTTGAAGCGATGAAAGAGCGTATTCCGGTGCAGATCAAAGTGAAGAAGATCAACGGCCTGGGCTACAGCAAACTGGACAACACGTTTGCGGTGAAATAACTATTCAGCAGGATAATGAATACAGAAGGGCGAATTATCTCTTGGCCTCGCTGGTCGTTATCCTGCAAGCTATCACTTTATTGGCTACGGTGATTCGTAGCCGTCCTGGTGGTTGTGATGGTGGTATGAAAAAAGTCATTTTATCTTTGGCTCTGGGCACGTTTGGTTTGGGGATGGCCGAATTTGGCATTATGGGCGTGCTCACGGAGCTGGCGCATAACGTAGGAATTTCGATTCCTGCTGCCGGGCATATGATCTCGTATTATGCGCTGGGGGTGGTGGTCGGTGCGCCAATCATCGCCCTCTTTTCCAGCCGCTACTCACTCAAACATATCTTGTTGTTTCTGGTGGCGTTGTGCGTCATTGGCAACGCCATGTTCACGCTCTCTTCGTCTTACCTGATGCTCGCCATTGGTCGGCTGGTTTCCGGCTTTCCGCATGGTGCATTTTTCGGCGTCGGAGCGATCGTGTTATCGAAAATTATCAAACCCGGCAAAGTCACCGCCGCCGTGGCGGGGATGGTTTCCGGGATGACAGTCGCCAATCTGCTGGGCATTCCGCTGGGAACGTATTTAAGTCAGGAATTTAGCTGGCGTTACACCTTTTTATTGATCGCTGTTTTTAATATTGCGGTGATGGCATCGGTCTATTTTTGGGTGCCGGATATTCGCGACGAGGCGAAAGGAAAGCTGCGCGAACAATTTCACTTTTTGCGTAGCCCCGCACCGTGGTTAATTTTTGCCGCCACGATGTTTGGCAATGCCGGTGTATTTGCCTGGTTCAGCTACGTAAAACCTTACATGATGTTTATCTCCGGTTTTTCGGAAACGGCGATGACGTTTATTATGATGTTAGTTGGGCTGGGGATGGTTCTGGGAAATATTCTAAGTGGACGTATTTCAGGACGTTACTCGCCTTTGCGTATTGCAGCAGTAACTGACTTCATTATTGTGCTGGCGTTGCTCATGCTTTTTTTCTTCGGCGGCATGAAAACAACGTCGCTTATTTTTGCTTTTATTTGTTGCGCAGGGTTATTTGCCCTTTCGGCACCGCTGCAAATATTGTTACTGCAAAATGCCAAAGGCGGAGAATTATTAGGTGCCGCAGGCGGGCAAATAGCGTTTAACCTCGGCAGCGCCGTCGGCGCATATTGCGGTGGTATGATGCTGACGCTGGGGCTGGCATATAATTATGTGGCGCTGCCTGCTGCCCTGCTCTCGTTTGCAGCGATGTCTTCGTTGCTGCTGTATGGTCGCTATAAGCGCCAGCAAGTGGCGGACAGTCCGGTGCTGGCGAAACCACTGGGTAAGTTGCACTAACTGTGCGCGTTGTTTATTGCCGGATGCGGCGTGAACGCCTTATCCGACCACGAGCTGCTCATTTCGTAGGCCTGATAAGACACGCCAGTGTCGCATCAGGCATCTGAGCACGGTGCCGGATGCGGCGCGAGCGCCTTATCCGGCCTACGGGCTCCGGGACGGCTCATTTTGTAGGCCTGGTAAGGCGCGGCAAGCGTCGCATCAGGCATGATGTACCAATTACCTGAATTTTTTACTCTTGCGGCCATAACCACGCGGCGCCGCGTACGCCGCTGGAATCACCATGCTTCGCCTTGCGCACCGGCGTTTCACATTCGCCGCCGAAGACAAATTGTTTAATCAACTGCGGAACCGTTTGATATAAACGGTCAACATTGCTCATCCCGCCCCCCAGCACAATCACATCCGGGTCGAGAATATTCACCACGTGTGCCAGCGACTTTGCCAGCCGCAGCTCATAGCGACGCAATGCCAGCTCTGCAACCGGATCGCTTTCTTCAACCAGGCGGATAATTTCACTACCTTTCAGCGCATGTCCGCTCAACCGATGATAATCCGTCGCGAATCCCGTGCCCGAAATAAAGGTTTCAATACAACCTTTTTTACCGCAATAACAAGGGACTTCTTCGCGATAACGCAGTTCATCTTCGTCCATCCACGGTAGCGGATTATGTCCCCACTCACCTGCCGTGCCGTTGCCGCCAATATGCGCCCGCCCATTGAACGCCACGCCCGCGCCGCATCCCGTACCGATAATCACGGCAAATACCGTCTGCGCTCCCGCTGCCGCGCCATCTACCGCTTCCGAAACCGCCAGACAGTTGGCGTCATTTGCCAGGCGCACTTCCCGCTGCAACCGCGCGCTTAAGTCTTTATCGAATGGCTGACCATTAAGCCAGGTCGAATTAGCGTTTTTCACCACGCCGGTGTAGGGCGAAATCGAGCCGGGAATGCCCATGCCTACTGTTCCGCTCTGCCCCGTCGCCTGCTCCGCCATATCAACCAACGTGGCGATAGTTTCAATAGTTTGCCAGTAATCATCACGCGGCGTGGGCAGACGATGACGGTACAATTGCTCTCCTGCATCGCCCAGTGCAATCACTTCAGTTTTGGTGCCGCCTAAATCGATACCTATACGCACGGTACTCTCCTTATTTTTTTCAATATCAATAGCGTAGAGACGGACAACCGGATTGGCAATGCAAGGCCGCCGACAATTCGTTATCATGCCCGCTAAATTTAACGACAAGGCCGTGGAAATTATCATGCTGTGGTTCAAAAATTTAATGGTTTACCGTCTTAGCCGCGAAATTTCGCTGCGTGCAGAAGAGATGGAAAAACAGCTAGCCTCGATGGCATTTACCCCATGCGGAAGCCAGGACATGGCGAAGATGGGCTGGGTTCCTCCGATGGGATCGCACAGCGATGCATTAACGCACGTTGCCAATGGTCAAATTGTTATCTGCGCGCGTAAAGAAGAAAAAATCCTTCCGTCTCCGGTGATTAAACAGGCGCTGGAAGCGAAAATCGCCAAACTGGAAGCAGAACAGGCGCGTAAGCTGAAGAAAACCGAAAAAGATTCGCTGAAAGATGAAGTGCTGCACTCTCTGTTACCGCGCGCTTTTAGCCGCTTCAGCCAGACCATGATGTGGATCGACACGGTTAACGGGTTGATTATGGTGGACTGCGCCAGCGCCAAAAAAGCAGAAGATACGCTGGCACTGCTGCGTAAAAGCCTGGGGTCGTTACCGGTTGTGCCATTGACCATGGAAAACCCGATTGAACTGACGCTGACCGAATGGGTACGCTCCGGTAGCGCGGCGCAGGGCTTCCAGTTGCTTGATGAAGCCGAGCTGAAATCGCTGCTGGAAGATGGCGGCGTGATCCGCGCGAAGAAACAGGATCTGACCAGCGAAGAGATCACCAATCACATTGAAGCTGGAAAAGTGGTGACTAAACTGGCGCTCGACTGGCAGCAGCGCATTCAGTTTGTGATGTGTGATGATGGTTCGCTCAAACGCCTGAAATTCTGCGACGAACTGCGCGATCAAAACGAAGATATCGACCGAGAAGATTTCGCCCAGCGTTTTGACGCCGATTTCATCCTGATGACCGGTGAACTGGCGGCATTAATTCAAAACCTGATCGAAGGATTGGGTGGCGAAGCACAACGTTAATTGCTGATTTGCCTTCAATGCCGGATGCGACGCCAGACGCGTCTTATCCGGCGTAAAAAGTCAAACCTGACATTGATATAATCATTCGCGATTTTTAAGGCGATAACCGGTGTTTCCACTATTTTAAATTACGCGCGGATAACTGATGCAATGAATTTATAGACGGTTCGTCAAAGTCAGTAATACAAGTTATCAACCTATTATTTTTATTCACAATCTTCGCTAAGGTTTATATCAATTTGATATTTTATGTATATATCGAAAATATAAAAACCAGCAGCCACTGGCGTTTATTATTACCAAAATAAAGAATATTCCAGAAAAATGCCCTCCCATTAAATGGGAAGGCGAGATATTACAGATAGCGGCACAAATAAGAGGTCGGTTCAGCAACTTGCAGATGGAACTCGCTGTGGCCGGGAACATTAAATACAGAGCCGGCTTCATACACTTGCCAGTCGGTCGCGTCAGGCAGTAACACATTCAGCGCCCCGCTGATTACCGTCATCTCTTCAGGTTCGGCGGTGCTGAAGGTGTATTCGCCTTCAACCATGACACCAACGCTGGCGCGACCAGTGCTGCTGCTGGAAAAGCCGATCGATTTCACTTTGCCGGAAAAGTACTCATTACTTTGAAGCATAAACTGGCCCTGTCTGGTAGTTGAACGTCTACTTCACTATAGGGGCCAGAGGCGCTGGCTGTCACGCAAAATCACATCAGTAATTCTGCAGCCAGCCTTGTAATCAATACGTTAGAGAGCAAAACAGGAACATCGAGCTGTTTTTGCAGTAAATCACGATGGCGCTGATTAAATCCCAAACAATCCAGCATGATGACATCCGCACCGTTTTCCAGTAGTTCTTTCCCGGCATCAATGATTTTCTGTTCAGAATCATGAATAGGGTTCCCCAGGGAAAACAAGGGCGGTTTCTGCAAGATTTGCCATTTTTGTGCCTGAACGTGCAACAGTTCTTCAACCGGTACGATTACACCGACCTGATGACCTTCGACAATGGTAGAAACCAGCGGTGGCAATATACGCAACGGCTCCAGAAAGATTGTATTACGCGCCGTCATACTGCTAATGTTTGCCGTACTCATCAACAAAATGACGTCGTAACCCTGGTTATCAAGCACTTCAACCACGCTTTGCAGATCGCGTTCTACTTTACGACGCGAGACGTGAGCCGGTTGATTGTCATTTAATAATGTAAGAATCGTTTCTTCGCCTGCTTCTGGCGCATACTCCGCCATCACTTCTTCGCGGCTTAACTTCCCCAGCAGGCTATGATGGGAAATGTTATTTTCGTCAATGTACTCAGTCAGGAGCGGTAAAACTTCCTGCATAGGTACAATGCCGATGGTCAGGATCGCCAACGACGCACTCATTGTTATTCCACCTTACTTTTACTTCGTCGTTAATTACCGGGCAAATGTTAAGCACCACTGCTGGCACTTACCTGTGCTACAAATGACAAAAAGCGTAGCAGTAGACGCGCCCGGAATAATGTAAAGATTCCAAATGATTCCAGTAATAGATTGTTATTGTTTAATATTCTAATTATTTGAAAAACATGAATTGTGAAAAATGTGACGCAGATCCTTTGTAGTAGCACTCAGAGTCCCTTCCGAGCAGTCTGATACGGTCACTCTTTGTCAGGATCCTCATAGCGTTTTTTAGCATCCATCGCTTCCTGAGCGGTCGGATGTTCGCTGATTAAAGAGTCAGGTTTGGGATGATCGGCTCTGAGCTGATACCAGGTTACGGTCTGCCCTGGTTTTCCTTTTTCAATCGTTACAATATATGCTTCACGAGGATAAGGCGGTTTCGTTGGCATCGTTCTTCCTTATTTCACGGGATGAACGTTAAGTATAGGCGCTCGGGAGTCAACAATTGATCGTCTGTGCCAGGGCGCTACGAATTTCAGAAATCACCTGACTGGGTTCATTATTAGCGTTAATGATAATATGCGCGACTTCACGATATAACGCATCGCGTTCTTCCAGCACTTCCCGAACTTCTTCACTTAGCGGCTTTCCGGTTAAGGTTGGTCGCAAATCCTCTTCGGGTGCTGCTTGCAGACGATTAACCAGTACCGCTACTGGCGCACACAGATAAACCACAATCCCGTTATTACGCATGTAGTGACGATTAAATTCCGTCAGAATAATGCCGCCCCCCGTGGCGATAACGGTCGATGGTGCTGTCACCGCTTCCAGTGCTGCGGTTTCTCTGGCGCGAAATCCGGCCCACTCTTCCCTTTCGACGATCTCCGCGACCGTCATATTGAGCTGTGATTGCAACCACTGGTCGGTATCGACAAACCGACGGTTAAGCGAATCGGCAAGAGCCATTCCGACCGTTGTTTTACCACAGCCCCGAGGCCCGATCAGAAAAAGAGGTTGTGTCATCGTGGGTTTTCCCCAAAAGGTCGCAATGCGGCGAAAGCCGGGTTCGTAAGAATAGCGATCATACCATCAAGCTAGTACAATTTCGATTGTAAAGAAATAATTCCACTTAGGGTGAAATTTTCAATACACTCTTTACTATACCAAGAAATGCTCAAGAAAGAAGTGTAACTAATAAATTACATTCATGAGCGACTACGTTGCACTTCCAGCCACCACTTTTCCAGTTCAGCGGCGAATGCCTGGCGGTCACGCTGCGAAAAGCTATCTGGCCCTCCGGTCTGGATACCACTGGCGCGTAAGGTATCCATAAAATCGCGCATCATCAGACGTTCACGAATGGTCGCTGGCGTGTAACGTTCACCACGTGGATTAAGTGCCGCTGCTCCCTTCTCAATGGCTTCAGAAGCCAGAGGAATGTCTGCGGTGATCACCAAATCGCCCGCTTCACACTGACGTACAATTTCATTATCGGCAACGTCAAAACCTGCCGCGACGCGTAGCGTGCGAATAAACGGCGATGGCGGTACACGTAAACTCTGGTTAGCCACCAGTACCAGCGGCATTTGCATACGTTCAGCCGCGCGATACAAAATATCTTTAATTACATTGGGACACGCGTCGGCGTCCACCCAAATTGTCATAAAGTCATCCTTTGTTGGGTAATCCTCTATTGTGTCGCGCTTTTGCCTTCCGGCATAGTTCTGTTTATGCTTCTGCCAGCGATTATCAAAACAATGAATTTCACGGCAGGAGTGAGGCAATGGAAAAGAAAATCGGTTTTATTGGCTGCGGTAATATGGGAAAAGCCATTCTCGGCGGTCTGATTGCCAGTGGTCAGGTGCTTCCAGGGCAAATCTGGGTGTATACCCCCTCCCCGGATAAAGTCGCTGCTTTACACGATCAATTCGGCATCAACGCCGCAGAGTCAGCGCAGGAAGTGGCACAAATCACCGACATCGTTTTTGCCGCCGTTAAACCGGGCATCATGATCAAAGTGCTTAGCGAAATCACGTCCAGCCTGAATAAAGACTCGCTGGTTGTCTCTATTGCAGCGGGCGTCACACTCGACCAACTTGCCCGCGCACTGGGCCATGACCGGAAAATTATCCGCGCGATGCCAAATACCCCCGCGCTGGTCAATGCCGGGATGACTTCCGTAACGCCAAACGCGCTGGTTACGCCTGAAGATACTGCTGATGTGCTGAATATCTTTCGCTGTTTTGGCGAGGCGGAAGTGATTGCCGAACCAATGATCCATCCGGTGGTCGGCGTGAGTGGTTCTTCTCCTGCCTATGTCTTTATGTTTATCGAAGCGATGGCCGACGCAGCCGTGCTGGGGGGAATGCCACGCGCGCAGGCGTATAAATTTGCCGCCCAGGCGGTAATGGGTTCTGCAAAAATGGTGCTGGAAACCGGAGAACATCCGGGCGCGTTGAAAGATATGGTTTGCTCACCAGGAGGCACCACCATTGAAGCGGTGCGCGTACTGGAAGAGAAAGGTTTCCGTGCCGCAGTGATCGAAGCAATGACGAAGTGTATGGAAAAATCAGAAAAACTTAGCAAGTCCTGATGCACTCTCCCCGGACGTCAGGCCGCCACTTCGGTGCGGTTACGTCCGGCTTTCTTTGCTTTATAAAGTGCCATATCTGCCGATTTCAGCCACTCACGATAGTGACTCATTTGCGGGCTCAGCGGCGCGACACCGACACTTATCCGCAACATTACCTGCGGCGTATTTGGTAAACGTAATGTATTTAACCCTTCATGTACCCGTAACATGGCGGTAATGGCATTTTCTGCTGGCGTACCAGACATAATCACCGCAAATTCATCCCCCCCAAAACGACCAATCACATCACTACCGCGCAGAGTAATTTGTAACTGACGGGTGAGAGCAACTATCGCTTCATCGCCCACATCGTGGCCCCAGGTGTCGTTGATACTTTTGAAATGGTCGATATCGATGATTAACAACGTCGCATCGCGGTTATGTCGCCGACAATTATCAAACTCATTGCGCAACATTAGTTCCCAGTGACGCCTGTTGTAAACGCCCGTCATGCCATCACGGGTACTCATTACCTGCAATCTGCGTTTATGTTCTGCAAGTTTTGTTGCCGTCTGATAGCTAACCCAGCCAAACAGCAAAGGATAAATGACGATAATGGGCAGTGAGAGCCACCATTCCAGCGGCGCACTATTTAGTGACACCGTGATACCCGTCAGTTCGAGGGTGACAAGGCAGGAAACGACCATCAGCACCAGACCAGCGACAAACAGACGAGGGCCACCGGCTCCCATCAAATTCAGACACATAATCATCAACATCGCGATCGAAGGCAGCACGTTTACGCCCATCACGCCTACCCACATTCCCGCTAACACCGCATCGGTTTTTAAGTTGTAAATTTCCCGACCAAGCGGATCAATGGCTCTGCTCGCTAACTGCCAGGCTAAATGCGGCCAGACAAAAGCCCAGCCCACTAACACCAGCCACCACCAGCCCGACGGCGGATGCGAAACCAGCGTTGAAGCAATCGGTAAGAACATCCCCGCCAGTCCTACCATACGGGGTAACCTGACGCGCCGGGCGAAGCGCAGCCCGGAACGCTGATGTTCGTTTTGAGGAGTTAATGGTGGTTCCTCCCCGTACGCCGCCGCTTTTTTGAAAAAATTTTCATCATTCATTATTTTTGGGAACATTCAGAAACAATTTTCCCAAATTATAGAGACGGGGCGAAAAGCGGAAGTATGATATTTCGGGTGAGCCATTTTCTTAGCTCACCCGTTAGCACTATCAGGGATCAGGCGGCGTTCTTAAGGCAAGTGCTCATAAACTTATTGCGATCATCGCCTTTCAGAGATTGCTGCGTCGCCTGGCCATTGCATTCACGCATCTTCTGCTGCTGCGGCGTCAAGCTCTTCTCGCCGGGCGCAGATTTACTGTTCTTCAGGCAATCACTCATATACGTCTTGCGGGCATCCCCTTTCAACGCCTTCGCCGTCGCCTGTTGATTACAGGAAGTCATACGTTGTTGTTGCGGGGTTAACGTCTTCTCGGCAGCGCCGACAGTGGTTAAAAAAACTAAACCGAATAACAGGGTAACCAGTAATGTTATTTTCATAGCACCATCCCTCTTCACATTTTAACCAGGAGCGTTTGCGCCCGTGATCTGCCTTTAAGTCTGGTTGCTAACAGAAAAAATACCAACCGGCGGCAAAAATTCACCGCCGGATGCGTTTTGACTACAGACCCAGCGCGGCTTTCATGGTGTAGAAGAGATCGGTCTGATCGGTCAGACCAACCACGTTGGAAGCGTGCGGACCATAAGCGGCAATACGCAACTGGCTGCCGGTATGTTCTTGTGAATCTTCTTCCGAGTTACCGTAGCTCATTACCATCACCGCACCATCTTTGGTCATTAATGCCTGAGTCAGACCCGGAGCTTTGGTATCCGGCGCGACAATCTGGCTGGCGTGAGCGTGGTCAGCGGTAACTATCACCAATGTATTGCCATCTTTTTTGGCAAACTCAAGCGCACGTTGTACCGCTTCATCGAGGTCAACCGTCTCACCAATTTGCCCACAAGGATTAGCGGCATGATCCTGTTTATCGATAGATGCACCTTCAACTTGCAGGAAGAATCCTTTCTCGTTTTTACTCAATAACTCAATAGCTTTATCGGTCATCTGCGCTAACGTCGGCACACTGTCATTTCGTTGCGGATTCGGGGTACAGGTTACTGCGGGTTTATCGATATTACCGTGATAAGACGCCTTCGGCCCTTCCCAACGAACTGGCATATTGCCGTCAGAAAACAGCCCAAGTAGCGGTTTATCCTGATTTGCCTCTGTTACTGCCTCCAGCGACGCTGCGTCACTCACTAACTGATAGCCGCGAGCCTGCGCCTGTTCACGCAGCGTTTTTCCCTGCCACTCACCGGCGGTTGCCGTTTCTGCAAACGTTTTTGCACCGCCGCCAAGCGTAACATCGGCACGGGCGTTAAGAAGTTGTTCGGTAATGGAACCTTTACCGCCTTTTTCCAGCGCATTACTTGGACATTTTTCACTGGTCACGCTCGGTCCGTAGCATTTGCGCGATGTCACATGCGCCACCAGCGCAGCGGGTGTGGCATCCTGCAATTCTGCCGTTGAAACGTTGCCGGTCGCCAGTCCTGCGGCTTTTGCTATCTCCAGAATCGTTGGATGATCTTTTTCATGAATATCGACGCCCAGCGCGCCGTTATAAGTTTTGACGCCAGTTGACCAGGCGGTTGCTGATGCAGCGGAGTCGGTGACATAGTCCGGTTTACCGGTTTTTTTATCCAGTGAGTAGTGGGTGTATTGTCCGGTAAGCGGTAAGGCATCGATTCCTTTAAAAAAACCGCCCGCACCTTCGGCATAATTTCGTGCGGCAGTTATTTCCGAATCCCCCATCCCATCGCCAATAAGTAAAATAATATTTTTCGCCGGTTTATCGCTAAGAGAATCACGCAAGGCAGCAGTCTGATCGCCAGTTAAACGGCGAGCGCCGCCCGGCGTAGTAATATCTCCCTGTGCAGCTCGTTTTTCCAGAATGGGTACATCAGGTGTCCGGGCTTTTGTCACAGGGGTAAACAGTAACGGTAAGAGAGCCAGTGCAATAGTGCTTTGTTTCACTTTATTTTCTCCATGTACAAATACAGTAAAAAATAAAAACAAAGCGACTATAAGTCTCTGCCGTGACAGCTTTATGACAACGGTTGAAAAGGTTTAACGTTTTACTGACGAGGATGCCTCAATAACTTTTTTACGTAATCGCGCAGCAGCTCCGTATCGTCGTCAGGAATGCTGGCATCGGGCTTTACCGCGTACAGTGCCCCCTCAACCTGATCAATCAACTGCTGTTGGTCTTTTTGCGTCATATTGCGAAGCATCGCGGTGACTATAATCTCCAGTGCCTCAACCTGCGCGCACAGTTCTTTCGACTCTTCTTCTTTTTGGGCAAGCTTAAATAACAACTCAGCAATGAGATTTTTCATGTCTGTATTTCCTTATCCAAAGTATGGAGAAGTTAACATTATGCTTCATAACTGCATAGGGGTTGTAAGTAGTATTTTTATGACACAGGAAATACTTTGCAAAAATATTTGCACATATTTATCAGCGAAACGTTTCTCTTATTTAAATAATTCCCTTATAAATAAAACAGCTATTCAATTATAAAGCATTAATATAATAAAAAGTTATGAAATATATTTACTTCGTTAACTTATTATTAAGCTATTCACTGATTGAACCATGGTTAATACCAGAGATAAATTAGCTTCCCGTTCATCATTTTTGTGATCTAACGCACATAATTTAGCCATTGATATTTCTCAGTCAGTACGCTGGGCGCTTTGTGACCAGAAGATTGCAACATTCTGTCAGAAGGCCGCGAATCAACCGTTTTGTCGTGGTAATGTATGTGCTTTATGTTCGACGGGATAGGTTTTTAAGATGGAAAAACTGCGGGTAGGTATCGTTTTTGGTGGAAAATCAGCGGAACATGAAGTGTCTTTGCAATCGGCAAAAAACATTGTTGATGCCATTGATAAAAGTCGCTTCGACGTTGTGCTGCTGGGCATTGATAAACAAGGGCAATGGCACGTCAGCGATGCCAGCAATTATCTGCTAAACGCAGACGATCCTGCCCATATTGCGTTGCGTCCTTCGGCGACCAGCCTTGCGCAGGTGCCGGGTAAACATGAACACCAGCTTATTGATGCACAGAATGGTCAACCATTACCAACGGTGGATGTCATTTTCCCGATTGTCCACGGTACGCTGGGTGAAGATGGCTCCCTGCAGGGGATGTTACGCGTCGCCAATTTACCATTTGTTGGTTCCGATGTTCTGGCTTCTGCTGCATGTATGGACAAAGACGTCACCAAACGTCTACTGCGTGATGCCGGATTGAACATCGCGCCATTTATTACCCTGACGCGCGCCAATCGCCACAACATCAGTTTTGCCGAAGTGAAGTCTAAACTGGGTTTACCGCTGTTTGTAAAACCGGCTAACCAGGGTTCCTCCGTAGGCGTCAGCAAAGTAACCAGCGAAGAACAGTATACAATTGCCGTCGATCTGGCGTTCGAGTTCGATCACAAAGTGATCGTTGAGCAAGGGATCAAAGGGCGTGAGATCGAATGCGCGGTTCTGGGCAATGACAATCCGCAGGCCAGCACCTGTGGCGAGATCGTACTGACCAGTGATTTCTACGCCTACGACACCAAATACATTGATGAAGATGGTGCAAAAGTGGTGGTTCCGGCGACCATTGCGCCAGAAATCAACGATAAGATCCGGGCGATTGCGGTTAAGGCTTACCAGACGTTGGGATGTGCTGGCATGGCGCGTGTAGACGTCTTTTTAACGCCGGAAAACGAAGTGGTGATCAACGAGATCAACACGCTGCCAGGCTTCACTAATATCAGCATGTATCCGAAATTGTGGCAAGCCAGCGGCCTGAGTTACACCGATCTGATCACGCGTTTGATTGAGCTGGCACTGGAACGTCATGCTGCGGATAACGCATTGAAAACCACTATGTAATTTTCAATCGCCCGGTAATATTTTATTGGGCGTTTAAGACTGATAGTAAACGTAAGATTGCCTGATACGCTTCGCTTACCAGGCCTACCAGATAATTGCAATGTATTGATTTTGCACTATTTTGTAGGCAGGGTAAGACGTTCAAGCCATATCCGGCATAAACAACGAGCACTTTGTCAGCACTCCAGAATTCCCAATCCTCTGTTATTGGGCGTTTTCAGTATCCTCTTCGCGACGACGAATAATCATTCCCGCCAGCCAGAAACTAATCACCCACGTCAGCAGACCGACTGCATAGGTTTGCCAGCCTTTTGCTTCAAATCCCAGCAACCCCACCACACCGTTAAGAATGAAAATCAGGCCAATAGCGAACGCATAATAGTGCCAGTCACGGCGGATTTTTACAGGCAGATTCATGGCGGCTCCGTTAACGAAAAATCACATCCTCGCATAATCGATAACATACGTCTGTGGTGTAGACAGCATTTCCCGTATCGTTAAAAAATTTAACTTAAAGTTACCGTTTTGTGACTCATGGCGAATATTCACGCTTCGGGAATATTCCCACCATCAATTTACCATGATTCTGATATTGACAATCTAAATGACCTGTCAGACTTGCCATAAGCCGCTGGTATCACACCAGAAGAGAAGCAGATGACTTCCGGAGGTTTTTATGGCTGATTTCACCCTGTCAAAATCGCTGTTTAGCGGAAAATATCGCAACGCCTCTTCAACGCCAGGCAACATTGCCTATGCGCTGTTTGTACTGTTTTGCTTTTGGGCTGGGGCGCAATTGCTTAATCTCCTGGTACATGCGCCCGGCGTTTATGAGCGTTTGATGCAGGTGCAAGAGACAGGCCGTCCACGGGTGGAAATTGGTCTGGGAGTCGGCACTATTTTCGGGCTGATCCCGTTTTTAGTTGGCTGCTTCATTTTTGCAGTGGTGGCGCTATGGCTGCACTGGCGACATCGCCGCCAGTAAGATTTACTTTGCCAGATGCGGCCTAAAACGCCTTATCTGGCCTGGTGTTCTCGATTGATCACTGTTTCATACAACGCGCACGTCGTTCATCAACGCGCTTCGCAAACCATGCAGTGGTAAGGTTACGGGTGATTTTCGGGCTTTCCAACTGAATCCCAGGCAACATCTCTCGTGGCAGAGATTTCCCCGTTTTCGCTTCTGCAAGCTGATAAACTTTCTTGTACAGTGCCGTCTCTTCAAAAGAGAAGCTATCCCCTTTCTCTAACTGTCGGCGGATTTCGCTGTCGCTCATTCCCAGTTTGCCCGCCAGTTTGCGCGTTGCCAGTTCTGTTTTCCCAGGCTCTTTGCTGTCATAGCGAATTAAATCACCATCCAGCGCCAGCTTCACGCCGCTGGCTTTACTGACCGCGTTCTGAAACGCGGCATTCCGGCTGGCATACCAGCCAGCGTTAAAATCGGCAAAACGGAAGATTGGCGCACTGTAACTCGCTGGATAATTCAGTAAATGGTAAGTACCGAACCACAAGCCACCGCGACGACTGAAGACTTCCTGACGTACCGTTCCGTCCATTTTCCACGGATAACCTTTGGTATGCTGTTCGGCAAAAGCAATGCTGACCTGCATCGGCCCACCGGTGCGTACCGGGTTGAGCGAACCAAACAGCGTCTGCCCCATCGGCACCATGCTGATCAGATCATCAAAAATCGCGCTTAACTGCTTTTCTGTACGCACAGAATCTAATCGTTCGCTGTAACTTTTGCCGTTTGGCGATTTAATTTTTAGCGCGGTATGAACCAAAAACGCGGGGATATGCATCCGTTCGGCGCGACGGTCAATCTCTTGCCAGGCAATTTTGCTTAAGCCCGGAACAGCCGGATCTGCCTGATAATTTGACTCCTGCTGCGCCACTGCCAGCACCGAGCAGACGTTTTCCAGCGTCGGTGCCAGCCCCTGACTTTCAAAAGTGGTGGCAAGATCTTTCGCCCAGGCATCGCGGTCTTTCACGCTGGCGGGTAACTTCTGCCGCACCACGCTCGCCACATCTATCGCTTTTTCACCCTTTTTCAACGGTTGCGGAGCCTGACTACTACACCCCGCTAAAACCAGAACTACCAATAATGAAAGCGAAGAAAGACGAGTGACCTGCGACATTACCTCTCCTTTTTAACTCAACGTATGGGTTACTTCCTGAATTTTGTCACTATCCAGCTCATGTTCAAAGCTACGCAGACGTTTGTAGATAGACATCAGCTCAACCAGCGTAGTCCACGAGTTAATCAGATACTGGAAAGCACCACGAACCTGACCGAAAACGTTGGTAATTTGCGTCATCAGTCCGAGCGTAATCGTACCGGCAACAATCGACGGAAACAGCAGGAACAAACCGAAAACGTTATCGACTTGCAAATAGAGGATACGGGCGATGTTGAAATACATATAGTGAAAATAGAGGCGGAAATAGTTTTTCCGCACGGCGCTGAACAACTCACGTACCGTTGGCGGCGTCGCGCGCGATGCATCATCTTCACCGTAGACCAACTCTTTACGATAAGCCGCTTCTACGCGTTGGTTTTTAAATTCCAGCCCCGGCAGTTTGATACCCACAACCGCCAGCAATCCGGTTCCCATCAACGACCATACGATGGCTGCAATCACCAGTCCATATGGTATATGCCCGATAATCGGCAATTCCGGTACATGTGCGGAGAGCGTCACCAGTACCGGTAAAAAAGCGATTAACGTCATGATAGCGTTGATAAAACTGACCCCCATATTCTCCAGCGTTGAGGCAAAACGCATAGTATCTTCCTGCACACGCTGAGCGGCACCTTCGATATGACGCAGTTGTTGCCAGTTCGCCATGTAATATTCGTTCATCGCCGTACGCCAACGAAACACGTAATGGCTGACAAAGAAGTTGTTCAGCACACTGATCACCACAGCAATCAGCGCGATTCCCAGAAAGACGCCCACTTCGCGATAAAATTGTTCGATGGTGACTTTATGCGGCGAACTTAGCGCGGTTTGAATCAGATCATAGAACGGTGCATACCAGGCGTTGACGGCAACCCCAACTTCCACCAGAAACCAGGTAACGAAGATAATCAGCGCAGTGCCGAGTATTGACCAGTATTGCCAACGATGCGGACTGTAGATAAACCAGAACAGCGCAAAAAGCCCTACACAAACAATGTAGTAAGCGTAAAAAACCAAGAAGTCTAACGACCAGAAACGTGCGGCGCTAATCGGGATCTGCCCAGTAGCTCCGGTGATACGCGCCACCCAATCACCACCACCGGCTTGCCAGAAGATCACGGCAATCAGTGCCCAAATAAAGGCCGAGAGAAAAAAGGCTCCCGGCTTTGGGAAAAAAGACTTAAACATATGCTCTCCTGCTAACTTCTTATCGTTTTAACAACTGCTGTGCATTAACCGCATGATTGCTCCGAGGAGCCAGCTAAATGAAACCGCCCATTGTGACCAACGGCAAGGTACTTAGTTCGTCATGCTGACCGTAAGAATTGTTTCGACGGATTTCACAAACAAAGGATTGTTTACATTAGCAGATTCACACGCGCAGGATCACAAATGCAGGCATTGGTGCTCAGGAAAAAGATCGTGTTTACGCGCCGTTACGTTTTTAGCACTATTATTGCACTAATTCGCCCTTTGCAATCCATCTATGAGTAGTATAAATACGCTCAGTTACCTTCATTTAATTTATGGACACCACCGTTGAAACGTAGTCTGCTTTTTTCTGCCGTGCTGTGTGCGGCGTCATTGACCTCCGTCCATGCGGCACAGCCGATCACCGAACCGGAGTTCGCCTCTGATATTGTCGATCGCTATGCCGATCATATTTTTTACGGCAGCGGTGCCACGGGGATGGCACTGGTCGTTATTGACGGTAATCAGCGCGTCTTTCGCAGTTATGGGGAAACGCGTCCCGGTAATAACGTTCGCCCACAATTAGACTCTGTAGTCCGAATTGCGTCCCTCACTAAACTGATGACCAGTGAAATGCTGGTTAAGCTGCTCGATCAAGGCACGGTGAAGTTAAACGACCCGTTAAGTAAATATGCTCTACCAGGCACACGCGTGCCGACCTACAATGGAAAGCCCATTACGCTGGTGAATCTGGCAACCCATACCAGCGCCCTGCCGCGTGAACAGCCTGGCGGTGCAGCAAATCGTCCGGTGTTTGTCTGGCCGACACGCGAACAACGCTGGAAATACCTTTCTACGGCGAAGCTGAAAGCCGCGCCCGGCAGTCAGGCTGCATACTCTAACCTTGCGTTTGATCTGCTGGCGGATGCGCTGGCGAATGCGTCCGGAAAGCCTTATACACAGTTGTTTGAAGAGCAGATCACTCGTCCGTTGGGGATGAAAGACACCACCTACACGCCATCGCCAGATCAGTGCCGACGTTTAATGGTTGCCGAGCGCGGTGCCAGTCCGTGCAATAACACGCTGGCGGCAATCGGTAGCGGCGGCGTCTATTCCACGCCTGGCGATATGATGCGCTGGATGCAGCAGTATTTGTCGTCTGATTTTTATCAGCGCAGTAACCAGGCGGATCGTATGCAGACGCTGATTTATCAACGCGCGCAGTTTACGAAAGTGATCGGCATGGATGTACCTGGCAGAGCGGATGCGCTCGGTTTAGGCTGGGTATATATGGCGCCGAAAGATGGGCGTCCGGGAATTATTCAGAAAACTGGTGGCGGCGGCGGATTCATTACCTATATGGCGATGATCCCGCAAAAAAATATTGGTGCTTTTGTGGTCGTCACTCGCTCGCCGTTGACTCGCTTTAAAAACATGAGCGATGGTATCAATGATCTGGTAACCGAACTGAGCGGGAATAAACCGCTGGTCATCCCCGCGTCCTGATTAATACTCTGAAGGCAAACGGTTGATAGCGACCAGTTTGCCTTTATTCATTTCGATATAGCCGCCTTTGCGCAAAGCCGCGAGAACTTCTGCGACGACGGAACGTGATATGCGTGTACGTTGATGGATATAATTCATCACACCAATACGTGCGCGTAATTCGTCATTCCAGTCAATCATTGATAATAAAGTGGCGCGAATTTGTTCGTAAGAATTATGTCCAATAAGCTGAACGTCACGTAATTCCAGAATTCGATTTTGCCATGCTAACCAGTAAAAAGCGTCACGCCAGAGTTGATGTTGTTCAATCAGAGAAATGGTTTGTTTGGCAGGCAGATGATATCCCGTACAGTTTCCTTCTGATATTAATTTGTATGGTATATCGTTTTTCATTAAACCATCAGCCAGTCCCATAATAAAAGGAGCCTGGGTAATACCGATAAGTACATTTTCTTCTCTACGCAGAGAGATAACACCTTCTAAAATAACGAATGTGTCTTCGCTATTAACGTCACTTGAAAATATAACTTGCTTTTCATTATTAAACTCGAAGCGAGTGCCGTATCTGGACAAACATTTATCGAGCTTACCAAATTCCTGAAGCGGTTTAACTACAGATAACATTTGCGCGTCCTTTGCAGTAATGCCCGTCAAATCCTTGACGGGCATTATTTAGATTAAATTACCTATTTCTTCGCAGTGAAGAATATTACCAGGTATATTTAACACCCACGTTCGCGGACCAGTCTTGATCTACGTCACCACCACCGAGGTAGTTAGCATCGGTATAGGCGCTGAAGTTTTTGGTGAAGCTGAACTGAGTACCCAGACCAACACGTACCGCAGACCCTTCAGTACCGTTATCGATGGAATCACCATTCACATCGTTATCGTTGTTAGAGTCGTCGTAGACGTAAGCCAGTTTGAAGTACGGAGTCAGAGCCTGGTCTTCGCTGTAGGTGAAGGTATAACCTGCATCTACACCCAGTTCATAACGCATGCTGTCGTAAGACTGACCGTCAACTTTCATGTCGTTGCTCAGCTGGTAGTCATCACCAGACTGGAACAGACCAGAAACGCTGCCGTAAGGAGTCACGTAACCAGCATCACCCAGTTTGAAGTCGTAACCGGCTTTCAAACCGAAGCCCCAAGCGTCGGAGTTGGTGCTACCGTCAACGTAAGTACCGTTGCTCATGGTTGCAGACAGATCGTTGTTGAAGTGAGAGTAGCTCAGGCTACCATCAACAAAGATGTTGTTCGCGAAGCGAGCAGAAGAGTAGATGTAGGCAGACTGGCTGTCTTGATCTACCTGACCAGAACGGTCGTTCATGTCACCTTTAGCAAAGCCTGCTGCTGCACCGACGATCCACTTAGCGTTGTTACCGTCAACTTTGGTATCAACACCGACCATGATGCCGTTAACATCCTGATCATAGTTGATGGTGCCGTTGTCGCCGTTAAAGTTACCACCGAAGTAGCTTACCCATGCGCCGCCGTTATCAGCCAGGCCATGACGAGAGTTGGTCAGACGAGTACCAACGGTGTCTTGTTCCAGGTTCCAGATATTGGTGTTTGCAGACGGGATGCTCAGCGCCATGTTAGCGTAGTCGGTCAGCTCCATCTGTTGCAGAACAACGGTGTTACCGCGCTGTTCAGCCTGATAGGTGTATGCACCCAGGTCAGCTTTGTTAGCAGCAGAGAAGGTAGCGTTGCTGTTTTTGTCGTTAACGTAAATCAGCTCGTTGCCGTTGTAGTCAGCGATTGAACCAGCACCAGTAGCGTTGTCGATACGGACTTTGTAGTTACCGGTTGCAGCTGCAACATGGTCACCGTTGTTATCAACTTCGTTCTGACCGGCTTCGATAGAAGCAGTGTTATCGTTATCGCCGTTACCGTTAATGGTCAGGTGACCATCAGAGTTCATTGCGATTAAGCCATAACCGTAGTTTGACTTGGTAGTATCGTTGGTACGGTCGTTGGTCAGGTCTGCATCAAGTACGAAGCGGTTGCTTTCGATGTTGAACACACCAGCGTGAATGTTACCACTGGTATCAGTAGTGCTGGTCAGGTTCAGAGTATCAACCTGCAAAGCATTCGCCGCAGTGTTACCGACATCCAGAATACCGTCGTTAGTAACGTTGATGGTGTTCGCATACAGAGCAGCATCACCTACAGCCCAACCAGCAGAAACTTCATCAGAAATAGTTACGGTACTGTTGTCGACAGTCAGTGAATCAGTTGCAACATGACCATCTTCGTTGATGTTCAGCGCAGAAAGACCTGTCAGAGAGATAGAGTCAGAAATCAGCGTTGAATCAGCAACATTAACAGCTGAACCACTGTTGATGCTCAGGGTGTCAATCAGAGAAGTTTTGGTGGTATCCCACTGTGAACCGGTGTTCAGGGTCACATTGAACAGACCGCTCTGGTAAACTTCGTTACCGATGATGTGATCAAATTCGCTGTATTCAGAGTCGCTGTTTTCTACACCAACAGTTGACGAAGGCCACAGGCTGTTAGCTGCGATGTCGATCAGAGTTGCAGTGGCTTCAGTATTGATTCCATATGTATAGGAGTCATTTACACCATCGTCATCAGTATCAACGCCAATCTGATGCGCAGACATTGCCGCACCAACCCACTTGCTGCCATTGTTCAGGGTCAGATCCAGGCGATCAGTACCATCCCAACCGTTAGTATCTACATCACCATCGGCATCACGATAGCTATCACGACCATGTGGGAAGAAGTTCTCATCAAAGTTGCTTGAGAAGAGTACATCGCCCATCAGTGTGGAATTATCGAATGTTGCAGTAGTCTGCATGGCATTATCAGCAGCAGGATGTGCAATAACTGCTAATGCGATATCGTCAGCGATCCAGCCATTACCATTGTAATCACTTGCATTACCAGTATTACCAAACCAGCCAGTAGTACCTTCATCAGTCCATGAACCAGAGGTCACGGTAGAATCTTTAACAGTGATGGTGTTATTAAACACTTCGCTGCTATTTACGCCAGTGCTAACTGTGTTGTCGTCGATATCCTCCCACTCATAACCCTGAGTCAGCGTAATACCTGCTACGTGAGAGTTATTAGAGATGGACAGATCAACTTCCTGATCCAGAGTGATGGCAGTACCGATGTTATAAACGTCTACAACATGAGTATCAGCGGCATTATTGTAGGTGCCGTTATATGTGTAGTGTTCGTAGTTATCGTCGATTGTTGAATTATCAACAGTCAGCGCCAGACGATCATGATAGTAATCATTCGCGCGATCTGCACAACCGTCTTTGGTCATACACTCGGAATAAATCATACCGTGAATAGTGCTGTTTTTGATTGTCAGACTATTGGCGTTGGTATTGGTAGAAATACCGTCGTCCAGATAGTAAGTAGAAATTACGCCGTTAACGGTAGCGTTATTAATGACCGGATAGATATCGCCGTTGTAATAGCTATCAGCGGCATAGTTGTTCCAGCCTACATAACCATCATAGTAAACGCCATCAACATAGGTGGCGTCGTTGTAGTGATGGAAAGTATTGTAAGTTTGACCAGAAATATCGTTGGTCGCTGCATTAGCCTGAGAGGTGATAGCCAGAGTGCAAGCCAATGCTAATTGTGATACTACAAGTTTCTTTTTCCAGGAGTGCATTTGTCATCCCTCCTCAGGGACGTAATAAGTTGATCCATCAATTATCAATGCATAGAAAACATATTATGTTTCGCGTTTACGATTATGCGGCGTTACAGATGAATGGTTCAATTATTCTTTCCCCTAAGTCCGAATGTGGACATATATGAATAACGTGTAAACACAGATCACAAAAACAGACAAAAACCTAACATTTCAATCTGTTAATGACAGCATTGATTTCAAAGTTATATACTCTACAAATATTACATCAGCAAATTAGACAAATAATGTATTAATAAACAATGAACTTTAAGTCATTCTATTTTTAACAGCGCAGTCAAACTCCCAAAAACAATAATCAGGGAGAATTAATAAAAATTAAAAATATTTTCAGTGAATATGAAAATATTGCTATTTATATTAAAAAGATGTCCAGGCCGGTCTTTCCTTCTCTTCTTGTCAACATCGCGACAACTTTCGTAAAACACCCCCGCCCTGCTTCAGGTATACTATGTCCCTCGATTCCACAAACATCAGGCAGACCATGACAGACTTAATCCAACGCCCTCGTCGCCTGCGCAAATCTCCTGCGCTGCGCGCTATGTTTGAAGAGACAACACTTAGCCTTAACGACCTGGTGTTGCCGATCTTTGTTGAAGAAGAAATTGACGACTACAAAGCCGTTGAAGCCATGCCGGGCGTAATGCGTATTCCAGAGAAACATCTGGCGCGCGAAATCGAACGTATCGCCAATGCCGGTATTCGGTCAGTAATGACTTTCGGCATCTCTCACCATACCGATGAAACGGGCAGCGATGCCTGGCGGGAAGATGGTCTGGTGGCGCGTATGTCACGCATTTGCAAGCAGACCGTGCCTGAAATGATCGTTATGTCAGACACCTGTTTCTGCGAATACACCTCTCACGGTCACTGCGGTGTGCTGTGCGAGCACGGCGTCGACAACGACGCGACCCTCGAAAATTTAGGCAAACAAGCAGTGGTCGCTGCTGCTGCGGGTGCAGACTTCATCGCCCCTTCCGCCGCAATGGACGGTCAGGTACAGGCGATTCGTCAGGCGCTGGACGCTGCGGGTTTTAAAGATACGGCGATCATGTCGTATTCGACCAAGTTCGCTTCCTCCTTTTATGGTCCGTTCCGTGAAGCTGCCGGAAGCGCATTAAAAGGTGACCGCAAAAGCTATCAGATGAACCCAATGAACCGTCGCGAAGCGATTCGTGAATCACTGCTGGATGAAGCTCAGGGCGCAGACTGCCTGATGGTTAAACCAGCCGGAGCGTACCTGGACATCGTGCGTGAGCTGCGTGAACGTACTGAACTGCCGATTGGCGCGTATCAGGTAAGCGGCGAGTACGCGATGATTAAGTTCGCCGCGCTGGCGGGTGCTATAGATGAAGAGAAAGTAGTGCTCGAAAGCTTAGGTTCGATTAAGCGTGCGGGTGCGGATCTGATTTTCAGCTACTTTGCGCTGGATCTGGCTGAGAAGAAGATTCTGCGTTAATTTTGTTTCCTCTCAGAAAGGGGGAGTTAACCTGTTGAAAGTACGGTGAACGCCCCCTCACCCTAACCCTCTCCCCAAGGGGGCGAGGGGACCGTCCGCACTCGCTTCATCTATATCACCGTTCTTTCGCCGCTCAAGGGGACCGTCCGTATTCGTTTTATCTAAATCACCGTTCTTTCGCCACACGAGGGGACCGTCCGCGCTCGTTTCACCCCGCCCGATAAAACGGTTTATCCCCGAGGATCGTCGCCCGATGCATAATCCGCCGCTGTGGCAGATAATCTGCATTCGCATAGTGCTGAGTCACGCGGTTATCCCAAATCGCGATATCATTTGGCTGCCAGCGCCAGCGCACCTGAAACTCCGGTTTGGTGATATGGGTAAATAAAAAGCCTAGCAAGGCTTCGCTCTCTTTCTCACTGACATCGACAATTCGCGTGGTAAATCCTTCATTAACAAACAACGCCTGTTTACCGCTCACCGGATGCGTTCGCACCACCGGATGTAGTAAAGGAGGATTTTTCGCTGCCGCCTCGCGCCAGCGTTGATGCTCCTCCTCCGTTTTGCGGTATTTGTATTCCGGGAACGATTTACGGAAATCATGCTCCGCGCGCAGCCCGCTCAACAACTGACGGAAGGGAACAGAGAGCGCCTCATACGCCGCAATACCACTGGTCCATAGCGTATCGCCCCCGGTTGATGGTAACTCTTTCGCTGCCAGTATCGCTCCCGCTGGCGGCGTCTCAATAAATGTCACATCGGTGTGCCAGTTGTCGTTATCCGGCGGATTATCGTTATGGGTATCCAGTACGATAATCTCCTCAACCCCTTCGGCATGAGGGTAAACAGGATGAATATGTAGCTCGCCAAAACGCTGGGCCAGCGCGCGTTGCTGCTGTGGCGAAATGCCTTGTTCACGCAGAAACACCACCTGATGGCGCAACACCGCATGGTAAAGCTGTTCAAACTGATTATCACTTAACGGACGCGTCAGGTCGGCACCCGAAATTTGTGCGCCGATATACGGCCCCAGCGGGGTAATGCTCAGACGTTCACTCATTGTACTTCTCCATGCCAGGGCGTCAGGCGGCGCTGTAACGCACGCAGACCCAGTTCTAAAAGAAAGGCGATAATCGCAATCACCGCGATCCCCGCCAGCACCACGTCAGTTGCGAGAAATTCACCCGCTGACTGAACCATAAAACCTAAGCCTCGCGTCGCGGCAATCAGCTCCGCCGCCACCAGCGTAGACCAGCCAACCCCCAGACCAATACGTAATCCGGTGAGAATTTCCGGCAGCGCGCCAGGCAGAATGACAAACCACAGCACCTGCGTGCGACTGGCGCCCAGCGACTGCGCGGCACGAACGCGAACCTGCTGCACGCTTTTCACCCCCGCCAGCGCCGACATCGCCACCGGTGCAAAAATCGCTAAATAGATCAGTAAGATCTTCGAGGTTTCACCAATACCAAACCAGATCACCATCAGCGGCAAATAGGCCAGCGGCGGCACCGGGCGATACAGTTCAATTACCGGATCCAGAATGCCGCGCACCGTCGGGCTTAGCCCCATGGCGATCCCAACCGGAATGCCGATTAACACCGCCGCAAGTAGCGCCAGCACAATGCGCGTCAGGCTGGCTGCCAGATGCTGCCACAGCGTGGCGTCCATAAATCCTTGCGTTCCGGCAATGGTGAGCAGTTTTGCCAGTACCTGTTGCGGCGGCGGCAAAAACAGCGGGCTAATCAGTTGCAGCGCCGCCACTGCCCACCATAAAGTCAGTAAAACCGCTAGTGTGCCAATGCTTAAAGTCACCTGACGCGAGAGCGGCCAGCGCAATTTCAGCCGACGCGAATGCATTTTTTCATTAATAAGCACACTCATGAGAACGCCTCTCGTTGCTCAAATACGCGGCTTAAAACATATTCGCGCATGGCGATGAATTGTGGATCGGACTTGATGCTGCGGCTCGACTCACCCGCAACAAAGCGGCGGGCGAAGTTGAGCCGCAGACGCTCCAGCACACGACCCGGCCCCGGTGAAAGCAGAACCAGTTCGGTCGCCATAAACACCGCTTCTTCTATATCATGGGTAATCAACAACACCTGCTTGCCTGTCTCCTGCCAGAGTTTCAGCAGCAGTATTTGCATCTGGTCGCGGGTGAAGGCGTCCAGCGCGCCAAACGGTTCGTCGAGTAATAACATCCGGGGATTAGCCGCCAGCGCGCGGGCAATCCCTACCCGCTGACGCTGACCGCCGGAAAGCTGCCAGATGTCGCGTTTTTCTGCACCTTCCAGGCCGACTTTTTTCAGCATTTGGTGAGCGATTTCCAGACGTTGCTTTTTCTCCATCCCCGCCAGTTGCAGGCCGAACGCCACGTTATCCTGCACATTACGCCACGGCAGCAGCCCTTCATTCTGAAAAACCACCCCGCGCTCTGCACCCGGTCCCTCGATACGCTTGCCCGCCAGTTGAATGCTGCCTTGCTGATAATGCACAAAACCGGCAATCAGATTCAGTAAGGTGGTTTTGCCACAGCCAGACGGCCCCAGCACCACCAGCAGTTCGCCGCTTTCCAGCGTCAGATTGATATCTTCCAGCGCCGGTTTACCGCCATAATCGGCATAGAGATGAGAGATTTGCAGCATTCGCGCCTCCTTTTATTGCACGAAGCGCGAGGTAACGTACTGGCTGTAATCATTCGCCACGGCGGGAACTTTACCCTGCTCTTTCAAAAACTGCGCGGTGTCGATGATCGCTTTGTTCACCGCTCCGGTCAGTTCTGCCGTTTGCTGCTGCGGCGTCAGATAGGTATTTCCCTTGACCAGCCCCGGTACGTCAGCTTCCGGTACACCGCTCAAGCGCGCCAGTTTGCTGATGTTTTCCGGCTGTTTCAGCCACGCGTCCGGATTCGCAATGTACGGTTGCTGGGCATCGATGGCGCTTTTAGCGAACGCTTTCACCACCTCAGGATGTTTCTGGGCAAAATCTTTGCGCACTACCCAAACGTCCAGCGTCGGCGCGCCCCACCGCCCGACCTGTTCTGAGTCTGTCAACACCTTGCCGTCTTTTTCCAGCGCATTAACCGCAGGTGCCCAGACATAAGCGCCATCAATATCTCCCCGTTGCCAGGCGGCAATAATCGCTGGCGGTTGCAGGTTCACAATCTCCACTTGTCCGGGTTTAATGCCCCAGTGTTTCAACGCTGCCAGCAGGCTGTAGTGCGTGGTGGAGATAAACGGCACGGCGATGCGTTTGCCAATCAGATCTTCGGGTTTGCTGATGTTTTTCTTAACTACCAGCGCCTCGGAGTTACCCAGTTTTGACGCCAGCAAGAAAACTTCAATCGGCACCTGCTGGCTGGCAGCAACCGCTAACGGGCTGGAACCGAGATTACCGATTTGCACGTCGCCAGAAGCCAGCGCCCGAACGATGCTGGCTCCGCTGTCAAACTTGCGCCAGTCCACGGTCGCCCCGCTCTCTTTGGCAAAGGTGTTATCAGCCTGAGCCACTTTCGCCGGTTCGGCGGAGGTTTGATACGCCACGGTGACGTTCACCGCCTGCGCCTGAAAAGTGATGAATGCCAGTGTGGCAAGAAGTGTGTTACGCGATGAAATTGCCATAATTGTCTGCTCCCCTGTCTTGTTATGAGAGCAGTATTCGCGGAGAAAGATATTTGATAAAAGAATTAATCATTATGGACAATATGTTTTTATTCTTAGCAAAAAAATGGCAAACGATAGATGAGTTATGCATTTACCAACCGTTTTCCTACAAAGCAATGCCACATTTACTTTTATATACGAATAAAAATTCAAACAATAAAAATTTATTTCACCCTCCACCAACCAGACAACCAATAATAAATATATATATTATTTTTATTTTATATAATGCAATCTTCAAAACCTCTTTGCCATACCAATTCATTCATAAAACGAATATAAAAAGTAATGGTTGATAGAAGATATTTTTTAAATGCAATTAATTGACAAACTAAATCACATCTAAATACAATATGTAAAAAATATAATCACGCTCACAAAACACACAAATGTTTAACATATGATGCACACAAATCAAACTTATACCGCTTACGGCCCTCCGGGCATTAATTGACCTGTTCTCAGGATTATTCTTTTTTTACCGCGTGTCATTTTTAACATCTGAGTATGTTGCAGAGGGTTGCCGCTCTGCATTCGTCGCGCTTTCAGCATAATAATTACAATGGAGTGTCATGAATTGGATAAGGTTTTAAATTCTGCGTTGCATTCTTCAGCAGAAAAGAGGAAAGGTATTCTTGCGATTGGTGCGCATCCTGACGATATTGAATTAGGTTGTGGCGCATCGCTTGCTCGTCTTGCGCAGAAAGGATTTTATATCACCGCCGTTGTCATGACTGCTGGCGATTCGGGTGTAAGCGAAATCATCGATCGTCATGAAGAATCTCGCGAAGCATTAAAGATGTTGGGGTGTCAGAAAACTATTCATCTTAATTTTTCAGACACCCGTACACATCTGCAACTCAATGATATGATTTCCTCCCTGGAAGATATTATTAAAAATCAAATTCCCGCTGATGTAGAAATCATACGGGTATATACCATGCATGATGCTGACCGCCATCAGGATCATCTGGCAGTTTATCAGGCATCAATGGTTGCCTGCCGCACTATTCCACAGATCCTCGGCTATGAAACGCCAAGCACCTGGCTTTCATTTATGCCCCAGGTTTTTGAATCCGTAAAAGAAGAATATTTTACCGTAAAACTTGCAGCGTTAAAAAAACATAAAAGCCAGGAGCGACGTGATTATATGCGTCATGAACGTTTACGTGCTGTTGCACAATTTCGCGGACAACAGGTCAATAGTGATCTGGGTGAAGGCTTTGTTATTCATAAAATGATTCTTTGAGCAGACTTAATGAAAACCTGGATCTTTATATTTATGGCCGTAGCAATATTGCTATGGTTTTTGAGTACGTTAAGGCGTAAGCCCAGCCAAAAGAAAGGCTGTATTGACGCGATTATTCCTGCCTATAACGAAGGCCCCTGTCTGGCACAATCACTGGATAATCTGCTGCGCAATCCTTATTTTTGCCGGGTAATTTGTGTTAACGACGGCTCCACGGATAATACCGAAGCGGTAATGGCGGAAGTCAAACGCAAATGGGGCGACCGCTTTGTTGCTGTTACGCAAAAAAATACCGGCAAAGGCGGCGCTCTGATGAACGGCCTGAACTACGCCACCTGCGACCAGGTTTTTTTAAGCGATGCTGACACCTATGTTCCGCCCGATAAAGACGGAATGGGTTATATGCTGGCGGAAATTGAGCGCGGCGCTGATGCCGTCGGCGGCATTCCTTCCACAGCGTTAAAAGGCGCAGGTTTGCTGCCTCATATTCGCGCCACGGTAAAACTGCCGATGATCGTTATGAAGCGCACGCTACAACAGCTTTTGGGCGGCGCGCCCTTTATTATCAGCGGTGCCTGTGGGATGTTCCGTACCGATGTATTGCGTAAATTTGGTTTCTCGGATCGTACCAAAGTCGAAGATCTGGATCTCACCTGGACGTTGGTCGCCAATGGTTACCGCATTCGTCAGGCGAATCGCTGTATTGTATACCCTCAGGAATGCAACAACCCGCGTGAGGAGTGGCGTCGCTGGCGGCGCTGGATTGTGGGTTACGCGGTCTGTATGCGTCTGCATAAAAGGCTTTTATTTAGCCGTTTCGGCATCTTCAGTATTTTCCCTATGCTGTTGGTCGTGCTCTATGGCGTTGGGATTTATCTAACCACCTGGTTTAATGAATTAATCACCACCGGGCCACATGGCGTGGTACTGGCCATGTTTCCGCTTATCTGGGTCGGCGTAGTTTGTGTTATTGGTGCTTTTAGCGCCTGGTTTCATCGTTGCTGGTTGTTGGTGCCTTTAGCGCCACTTTCCGTTGTGTATGTATTATTAGCT
Organism: Escherichia ruysiae; assembly: GCF_031323975.1. Lineage (NCBI taxonomy): Bacteria > Pseudomonadati > Pseudomonadota > Gammaproteobacteria > Enterobacterales > Enterobacteriaceae > Escherichia > Escherichia ruysiae. Next base: position 3,739,847 of record NZ_JAVIWS010000001.1, on the reverse strand, counting down.
TATGCCATCTGGATTATTTATGGACTTATTGCCTTTTTTACTGGACGCGAACCTCAGCGCGACAAACCCACCCGTTATTCCGCACTGGTGGAAGCGCCAACCGCTTATTCCCAACCTTCTGTCGCAGGAACTGAAAAGCTATCTGAAGCTTAATGTTAAAGAGAAAAATATTCAGATTGCTGACCAGGTGATTATTGATGAAAGTGCCGGTGAAGTTGTTATCGGTGCCAATACCCGTATTTGCCACGGTGTGGTTATTCAAGGGCCGGTAGTGATTGGTACAAACTGCCTGATAGGTAATTATGCGTTTATTCGCCCCGGTACGGTAATCAACAATGGCGTAAAAATTGGTTTTGCCACTGAAATCAAAAATGCGGTTATTGAGGCGGAAGCGATGATTGGACCGCAATGCTTTATTGCCGATTCCGTTGTTGCAAGCCAGGCATATTTGGGCGCACAGGTGCGTACCAGTAACCATCGACTGGATGAACAGCCAGTATCGGTTCGCACCCCAGAGGGTATTATCGCTACCGGCTGCGATAAATTAGGTTGTTATATTGGTCAGCGTTCACGTCTTGGCGTGCAGGTAATTATTTTACCTGGCCGAATTATTTCGCCAAACACGCAACTTGGCCCGCGCGTTATTGTAGAACGCAATTTACCTACCGGAAATTATTCACTCCGGCAAGAACTTATCCGTACAGGAGATTAAAATGATAAAACGGACGTTATTAGCAGCGGCAATCTTTAGCGCATTGCCCGCTTATGCCGGGTTAACTTCTATTACCGCAGGCTACGATTTTACCGATTATTCTGGCGATCATGGCAACCGTAATTTAGCGTATGCTGAACTGGTGGCGAAAGTTGAAAACGCAACGCTGCTTTTTAATCTTTCCCAGGGGCGTCGTGATTATGAGACTGAACGTTTCAATGCCACACGCGGTCAGGGCGCTGTCTGGTACAAATGGAATAACTGGCTGACAACCCGCACGGGTATTGCCTTTGCCGATAATACACCGGTCTTTGCCCGCCAGGATTTTCGTCAGGATATTAACCTGGCTTTGCTGCCAAAAACGCTGTTCACGACTGGTTATCGCTACACTAAATATTACGATGATGTTGAAGTCGATGCCTGGCAAGGCGGCGTATCGCTCTACACTGGCCCGGTGATCACCAGCTATCGCTATACCCATTATGACTCCAGCGATGCTGGCGGCAGTTACAGCAATATGATTTCCTTGCGTCTGAATGACCCTCGCGGCGGCGGTTATACTCAACTTTGGCTTAGTCGTGGGACGGGAGCTTACACCTACGACTGGTCTCCGGAGACGCGTCACGGCAGCATGAAGAGCGCCAGTTTACAACGTATTCAACCGTTGACTGAGCAACTGAATCTGGGGCTGACTGCCGGTAAAGTGTGGTATGACACGCCGACCGATGATTATAACGGCCTGCAATTCGCTGCCAATCTGACATGGAAATTTTGATTCCTTCCGCCGCCTGCTATCCGGGCGGCAATCCCACGAGATTAGCGCCCAAACACTCTTCTTTCCTCTTCGTTTCCTCCAGATATCACCCACATTCATCGGATAAATTTTATTCTCCAGTGTTATATACTATAGGGGGGTATGCATTGACATATAGCATACCCCCCTATAGTATATTGCGTACAGATGATGAGGTGCGAAATGCCCAGTACTCCGGAAGAGAAGAAAAAGGTGCTTACTCGAGTTCGTCGTATTCGGGGGCAGATTGATGCTCTGGAACGGTCACTGGAAGGTGATGCCGAATGCCGTGCCATACTCCAGCAGATCGCTGCCGTTCGGGGCGCGGCTAACGGGCTGATGGCAGAAGTGCTTGAAAGCCATATCCGGGAAACGTTTGACCGAAATGACTGCTATAGCCGCGAAGTCAGCCAATCCGTTGATGACACGATTGAACTGGTTCGTGCCTATCTTAAATAGCAGAAACCACTACCCTATTGAGGAAAAGCGAAATATGAAATCACGTGCTGCCGTTGCATTTGCTCCCGGTAAACCACTGGAAATCGTTGAAATTGACGTAGCGCCACCGAAGAAAGGTGAAGTGCTGATTAAAGTCACTCATACCGGCGTCTGCCATACTGATGCATTTACCCTCTCCGGCGATGACCCGGAAGGTGTATTCCCGGTCGTTCTCGGTCACGAAGGGGCTGGCGTTGTGGTTGAAGTCGGTGAAGGCGTGACCAGCGTTAAACCTGGCGACCATGTGATCCCGCTTTACACCGCAGAGTGCGGCGAGTGCGAATTCTGTCGTTCCGGTAAAACCAACCTCTGTGTCGCGGTTCGCGAAACCCAGGGCAAAGGTCTGATGCCAGACGGCACAACACGTTTTTCTTACAACGGGCAACCGCTTTATCACTACATGGGCTGTTCCACCTTCAGTGAATATACCGTGGTCGCGGAAGTGTCTCTGGCAAAAATTAACCCAGAAGCAAACCATGAACACGTCTGCCTGCTGGGCTGTGGCGTCACCACCGGCATTGGCGCAGTACACAACACCGCTAAAGTTCAACCTGGTGATTCCGTTGCCGTATTCGGTCTTGGTGCGATTGGTCTGGCGGTTGTTCAGGGCGCTCGTCAGGCGAAAGCGGGACGGATTATCGCTATCGACACTAACCCGAAGAAATTCGATCTGGCGCGTCGCTTCGGTGCCACCGACTGCATTAATCCGAATGACTACGACAAACCGATTAAAGATGTCCTGCTGGATATCAACAAATGGGGTATCGACCATACCTTTGAGTGCATCGGCAACGTCAATGTGATGCGCGCGGCGTTGGAAAGTGCTCACCGTGGCTGGGGTCAGTCGGTGATCATCGGTGTGGCTGGCGCCGGTCAGGAAATCTCAACCCGTCCATTCCAGTTGGTCACCGGTCGCGTATGGAAAGGTTCCGCGTTTGGCGGCGTGAAAGGTCGTTCCCAGTTGCCGGGTATGGTTGAAGATGCGATGAAAGGTAATATCGACCTGGAGCCGTTTGTAACGCATACCATGAGTCTGGATGAAATTAATGACGCCTTTGAATTAATGCATGAAGGCAAATCAATTCGAACCGTGATCCGTTATTAATATCCCGCACGTAACGAACCGTCGCCATCCTGTTCGCGGATGGTGACGGACATATAATTACCACATCAAATCATCAGGCACCTTAAAGTCGGCATACGGATCGTCTTCATCCTGCTCTTCGGCGCTGAGTGCACTGTGCAACACAATACTGCTGGCATCACGTTGGGCGATTTTGTCGGCAACGCTTGCCGGAATAATGGCGTATTCACCTTCACTATTGCCGTCAGTAACCAAACGGGCAATTGCCAGGCGGCCATTAATCAACTGCGTTTGCGTGAGCTTATCTACAAAAATTTTCTTAATCAGATTGCCGTCGGTGAAGTTAAAACCGATATCGCCATTAGCAATGGTGATACGGTTCATTTCAATAAGCTGCTTCACCTGGGCTTTATATTCTTTCGCTAATGCCGCTTGTTTTTGTTGTTCACTAAGCTGTTTATCACGCTCAAGCTGTGCCTTTTTATTTTCTTCTACCGCCGCCCGTGCTTCACGCGCCTGAACACGCGATTTTTTCGCCGTTCTCTCGACCTTCGCCGCTTTTTTGCTGGTGACTAATCCTGCTTTGAGCAACTGCTCTTGTAAGGTAAGTTTTGCCATCTTTATTTCCAAACCCGCTGAATAATTTTTGCGAGTATACCTGTAAATACAGTGAGTGTATCGAAGTGGGCTTTCTCTCTCCTGTGACCTGGCGTCAGCATTTTAAATTTCACTTTGGTGTCAGCCCTGCCGGGTGGCGCAAAACCTTCCGTGGTATGGCATGATAACGCCCGGAAGAGAGTCAATTCAGGATGGTGAATGTGAAACCAGTAACGCTATACGATGTCGCCGAGTATGCCGGAGTCTCTTATCAGACCGTTTCCCGCGTGGTAAATCAGGCCAGCCACGTTTCTGCGAAAACGCGGGAAAAAGTGGAAGCGGCAATGGCGGAGCTGAATTACATTCCCAACCGCGTGGCACAGCAACTAGCGGGCAAACAGTCGTTGCTGATTGGCGTTGCCACTTCCAACCTGGCGCTTCATGCGCCTTCACAAATTGTTGCGGCAATTAAATCCCGCGCCGATCAACTCGGTGCCAGCGTAGTGGTATCAATGGTGGAACGCAGTGGCGTCGAAGCCTGTAAAGCGGCGGTTCATAATCTTCTCGCACAACGCGTCAGCGGCCTGATTATCAACTATCCCCTGGATGAACAAGATGCCATCGCCGTAGAGGCAGCCTGCGGCCACGTGCCGGTTTTGTTTCTTGATGTCTCCGACAAATCCCCCATTAACAGCATTATTTTTTCCCATGATGACGGCGCACGGCTCGGCGTGGAACATCTGGTCGCGTTGGGTCACCAGCAAATTGCGCTGTTGGCGGGTCCATTAAGTTCTGTCTCGGCGCGTCTGCGTCTGGCGGGCTGGCACAAATATCTCGATTGCAATCAACTACAGCCAATAGCGGAGCTTGAGGGTGACTGGAGCGCCATGTCTGGTTTTCAACAAACCATACAGATGCTGAATGAGGGCATTACCCCCACCGCAATGCTGGTTGCTAACGATCAGATGGCGCTGGGTGCAATGCGCGCCATTACCGAGTCAGGGCTGCGCGTTGGTGCGGATATCTCAGTGGTGGGGTATGACGATACCGAAGACAGCTCGTGTTATATCCCACCGTTAACCACCATTAAACAGGATTTTCGCCTGCTGGGGCAGACCAGCGTGGATCGCTTGCTGCAACTCTCTCAGGGTCAGGCGGTGAAGGGAAATCAGCTATTGCCCGTATCACTGGTGACACGTAAAACCACCCTGCCACCCAATACGCAAACCGCCTCTCCCCGCGCGTTGGCGGATTCATTAATGCAGCTGGCACGGCAAATTTCCCGGCTGGAAACCGGGCAGTGAGCGCAACACAATTAATGTGAGTCAGCTCACTCATTAAGCACCCCAGGCTTTACACTCTATGCTTCTGGCTCGTATGTTGTGTGAAATTGTGAGCGGATAACAATTTCACACAGGATACAGCAATGACCATGATTACGGATTCACTGGCCGTCGTATTACAACGTCGTGACTGGGAAAACCCTGGCGTTACCCAACTCAACCGCCTTGCGGCGCATCCCCCTTTCGCCAGCTGGCGAAATAGTGAAGAAGCCCGCGAGAATTGCCCTTCCCGCCAGTTGCGCAGTCTGAATGGCAAATGGCAATTTGCCTGGTTTCCCGCCCCAGACGCGGTGCCAGAAAGCTGGCTGGAGTGCGATCTTCCTGACGCCGATACAGTCCCCGTCCCCTCAAACTGGCAGATGCACGGTTACGACGCGCCCATCTACACTAACGTAACCTATCCCATTGCGGTCAATCCGCCGTTTGTTCCCGCAGAGAATCCGACGGGCTGTTACTCGCTCACATTTAATATTGATGAAAGCTGGCTACAGGAAGGCCAGACGCGGATTATCTTTGATGGCGTTAACTCAGCATTCCATTTGTGGTGCAACGGACGCTGGGTCGGTTACGGGCAGGACAGCCGTTTGCCGTCTGAATTTGACCTGAGCAACTTTTTACGCGCCGGAGAAAACCGCCTCGCGGTGATGGTGCTGCGCTGGAGTGACGGCAGTTATCTGGAAGATCAGGATATGTGGCGGATGAGCGGCATTTTCCGCGACGTCTCGCTGCTGCACAAACCGACCACGCAAATCAGCAATTTCCATGTTGCTACCCATTTTAATGACGATTTCAGCCGTGCCGTTCTCGACGCTGAAGTCCGCATGTGTGGCGAACTGCGCGACGATCTGCGGGTAACGGTATCCTTATGGCAGGGGGAAACGCAGGTCGCCAGCGGCACCGCGCCTTTCGGCGGTGAAATTATCGATGAGCGCGGTGGTTATGCCGATCGCGTCACACTACGTCTGAACGTCGAAAGCCCGGCGTTGTGGAGCGCAGAAACCCCGAACCTTTACCGTGCGGTAGTTGAACTGCACACCGTCGACGGCGCGCTGATTGAAGCAGAAGCCTGCGATGTCGGTTTCCGCGAGGTGCGGATTGAAAATGGCCTGCTGCTGCTGAACGGCAAGCCGTTGCTGATTCGCGGCGTTAACCGTCACGAGCATCATCCTCTGCATGGTCAGGTCATGGATGAGCAGACGATGGTGCAGGATATCCTGCTGATGAAGCAGAACAACTTTAACGCCGTGCGCTGTTCGCATTATCCGAACCATCCACTGTGGTACACGCTGTGCGACCGCTACGGCCTGTATGTGGTGGATGAAGCTAATATTGAAACTCACGGTATGGTGCCGATGAACCGCCTGACAGATGATCCGCAGTGGCTGCCCGCGATGAGCGAGCGCGTAACGCGGATGGTGCAGCGCGATCGTAATCACCCGAGCGTAATTATCTGGTCGCTGGGTAATGAATCAGGCCACGGCGCTAATCACGACGCGCTGTATCGCTGGATCAAATCCGTCGATCCTTCCCGCCCGGTACAGTATGAAGGCGGCGGTGCAGACACCTCCGCAACCGATATTATTTGCCCGATGTACGCGCGCGTGGATGAAGATCAACCCTTCCCGGCAGTACCGAAATGGTCAATCAAAAAATGGCTTTCGCTGCCAGGTGAGTTACGCCCGCTGATCCTCTGCGAATACGCCCACGCGATGGGTAACAGTCTTGGCGGCTTCGCTAAATACTGGCAGGCGTTTCGTCAGTACCCACGTTTACAGGGCGGCTTCGTCTGGGACTGGGTGGATCAGTCACTGATTAAATATGATGAAAACGGCAACCCGTGGTCGGCTTACGGCGGTGATTTTGGCGATACACCGAACGATCGCCAGTTCTGTATGAACGGTCTGGTCTTTGCCGATCGCACGCCGCATCCGGCGCTGACAGAAGCAAAACACCAACAGCAGTTTTTCCAGTTCCGTTTATCCGGGCGAATCATCGAAGTGACCAGCGAATACCTGTTCCGTCATAGCGATAACGAAATTCTGCACTGGTCGGTGGCACTGGATGGCAAGCCGCTGGCAAGTGGCGAAGTGCCTCTGACTGTCGCTCCACAAGGTAAACAGTTGATTGAGCTGCCTGAACTGCCACAGCCGGAGAGCGCCGGACAACTCTGGCTCACAGTGCGCGTAGTGCAACCGAACGCGACCGCATGGTCAGAAGCCGGACACATCAGCGCCTGGCAACAGTGGCGTCTGGCGGAAAACCTTAGTGTGACGCCCCTCTCCGCGCCCCACTCCTCCCCGCAATTGACCACCAGCGAAACGGATTTTTGCATCGGGCTGGGTAATAAACGTTGGCAATTTAACCGGCAGTCAGGTCTTCTTTCACAGATGTGGATTGGCGATGAAAAACAACTGCTGACGCCGCTGCGCGATCAGTTCACCCGTGCGCCGCTGGATAACGACATTGGCGTGAGTGAAGCGACCCGCATTGACCCGAACGCCTGGGTAGAACGCTGGAAAGCAGCAGGACATTACCAGGCCGAAGCGGCGTTGTTGCAGTGCACGGCAGATACGCTTGCCGACGCGGTGCTGATTACGACTGTCCACGCCTGGCTGCATCAGGGGAAAACCTTATTTATCAGCCGCAAAACCTACCGTATTGATGGTCGTGGTCAAATGACGATTACCGTCGATGTTGAAGTGGCAAGCGATACACCGCATCCGGCGCGGATTGGCCTGACCTGCCAACTGGCACAGGTCGCAGAGCGGGTTAACTGGCTGGGGCTGGGGCCGCAAGAAAACTATCCCGACCGCCTTACTGCGGCCTGTTTTGACCGCTGGGATCTGCCATTGTCTGACATGTATACCCCATACGTCTTCCCAGGCGAAAACGGTCTGCGCTGCGGGACGCGCGAATTGAATTATGGCTCACACCAGTGGCGCGGCGACTTCCAGTTCAATATCAGCCGCTATAGCCAACAACAACTGATGGAAACCAGCCATCGCCATCTGCTGCACGCAGAAGAAGGCAGTTGGCTGAATATCGACGGTTTCCATATGGGGATTGGTGGCGACGACTCCTGGAGCCCGTCAGTGTCGGCAGAATACCAACTGAGTGCTGGTCGCTACCATTACCAGTTGGTCTGGCGTCAAAAATAATAATAACCGGGCAGGCCATGTCTGCCCGTATTTCGCGTAAGGAAATCCATTATGTTCTATCTAAAAAACACAAACTTTTGGATGTTCGGCTTATTCTTTTTCTTTTACTTTTTTATCATGGGAGCCTACTCCCGTTTTTCCCGATTTGGCTACATGACATCAACCATATCAGCAAAAGTGATACGGGTATTATTTTTGCCGCTATTTCTCTATTCTCTCTGTTATTCCAACCGCTGTTTGGCTTGCTTTCTGACAAACTTGGGCTGCGCAAATATCTGCTATGGATTATTACCGGCATGTTAGTGATGTTTGCGCCATTCTTTATTTTTATCTTTGGCCCGCTGTTACAATACAATATTTTATTGGGTTCGGTTGTTGGCGGTATTTATCTTGGTTTTTGTTTTAACGCCGGTGCGCCAGCAGTAGAAGCATTTATCGAGAAGGTCAGCCGTCGCAGTAATTTCGAATTTGGTCGCGCGCGAATGTTTGGCTGCGTTGGCTGGGCGCTGTGTGCCTCGATTGTCGGCATCATGTTCACCATCAACAACCAGTTTGTTTTCTGGCTGGGTTCTGGCTGTGCACTCATCCTCGCTGTATTGCTCTTTTTCGCCAAAACAGATGCCCCTTCTTCCGCCACGGTTGCCAATGCCGTAGGTGCCAACCATTCGGCATTTAGCCTTAAACTGGCGCTGGAACTGTTCAGACAGCCAAAGCTGTGGTTTTTGTCACTGTATGTTATTGGCGTTTCCTGCACCTACGATGTTTTTGACCAACAGTTTGCTAATTTCTTTACTTCGTTCTTTGCCACCGGTGAGCAAGGTACGCGGGTATTTGGCTATGTCACAACAATGGGCGAATTACTTAACGCCTCGATTATGTTCTTTGCGCCACTGATCATTAATCGCATCGGTGGGAAAAACGCCTTGCTGCTGGCTGGCACCATTATGTCTGTACGTATTATTGGCTCATCGTTCGCCACCTCGGCGCTGGAAGTGGTTATTCTAAAAACGCTGCATATGTTTGAAGTCCCGTTCCTGCTGGTGGGCTGCTTTAAATATATTACCAGCCAGTTTGAAGTGCGTTTTTCAGCGACGATTTATCTGGTCTGTTTCTGCTTCTTTAAGCAACTGGCGATGATTTTTATGTCTGTACTGGCGGGCAATATGTATGAAAGCATCGGTTTCCAGGGCGCGTATCTGGTGCTAGGTCTGGTGGCGCTGGGCTTCACCTTAATTTCCGTGTTCACGCTCAGCGGCCCCGGCCCGCTTTCTCTGCTGCGTCGACAGGTGAATGAAGTCGCTTAAGCAATCAATGTCGGATGCGGCGCGAGCGCCTTATCCGACCAACATATCAGGACGGAATGATCGCAATGAACATGTCGATGACAGAAAGAATAAAAGCAGGAAAGCTATTTACCGATATGTGCGAAGGCTTACCTGAAAAAAGACTTCGTGGGAAAACGTTAATGTATGAGTTTAATCACTCGCATCCAGCGGAAGTTGAAAAAAGGGAAAGCCTGATTAATGAAATGTTTGCCACAGTAGGAGAAAATGCCTGGATAGAACCGCCTGTCTATTTCTCTTACGGTTCCAACATCCATATAGGCCGCAATTTTTATGCAAATTTCAATTTAACCATTGTCGATGATTACACGGTAACGATCGGTGATAACGTACTGATTGCCCCCAACGTTACTCTTTCCGTTACGGGGCACCCGGTACACCATGAATTAAGAAAAAACGGAGAGATGTACTCTTTTCCGATAACGATAGGCAATAATGTCTGGATCGGGAGTCATGTGGTCATTAATCCAGGCATCACCATCGGGGATAATTCGGTTATTGGCGCGGGTAGCGTCGTCACAAAAAACATTCCACCAAACGTCGTAGCTGCGGGCGTTCCCTGTCGGGTTATTCGCGAAATAAACGACCGGGATAAGCAGTATTATTTCAAAGATTACAAAGTTGAATCGTCAGTTTAAATTATAAAAATTGCCTGATGCGCTTCGCTTATCAGGCCTACAAATTCAGTGATCTACGTTGGCCGCATCCGGCATGAACAAAGCGCAGGAACAGGCGTCGCCTCATGCCTCTTTGACCCACAGCTGCGGAAAACGTGCCGGTGCAAAGCGCAGGGTTATGATCATCAACCCAACAACGCACAGCGCATGAAACACCCAGTCCATCAGGTAATTGCCACTGATGCTACGCAGCACACCAGAAAACCAGGGAGCAAGCCCGGCGATAATAAAACCGATCCCCTGCATAAACGCCACCAGCTTGCCAGCAATACCCGGTTGCGCAGAGTGATCGAGCGCCAGCAGCAAACAGAGCGGAAATGCGCCGCCCAGACCTAAACCACACACCATCGCCCACAATACCGGCAATTGCAGCGGCAGCCAGATAAAGCCGCAGAAACCCACCAGTTGTAACGCCAGTGCCAACAGCAAAAGTTTGCGCCGATCCTGATGGCGAGCCATAGCAGGCATCAGTAACGCCCCCGCCGCTTGCCCAAGCGTCATCAACGCCAGCAAAGAACCGCTGTACTGCGCGCTGGCGCCAATCTCAATATAGAAGGCGGGTAACCAGGCAATCAGGCTGGCGTAACCGCCGTTAATCAGACCGAAGTAAAGTCCCAGCGTCCACGCGCGGGGAGTGAATACTACGCGAACCGGAGTGGTTGTTGTCTTGTGGGAAGAGGCGACCTCGCGGGAGCTTTGCCACCACCAGGCAAAGAGCGCAACAACGGCAGGCAGCGCCCACCAGGCGAGTGTTTGATACCAAATCTCGCTGTGTTGAACTAACCAGGGCGTCAGGGCGGCACCAAGTCCACCGCCGCCCATCAGAGCCGCAGACCACAGCCCCATCACCAGTGGCGTGCGCTGCTGAAACCGCCGTTTAATCACCGGAGGCATCACCGCCTGAATGATGCCGATCCCCACCCCACCGAGCAGTGCGCTGCTAAGCAGCAGCACACTTTGAGGGTAAAGCTCACGCATCAATGCACCGACGGCAATCAGCACCAGGCTAATGGCGACGCTGCGACGTTCGCTGACATGCTGATGAAGCCAGCTTCCGGCCAGCGCCAGCCCGCCCATGGTGACCACCGGCAGAGCCGTCAACAGGGCAGCCACGCTAAAGCTCATTCCGCTCGCCTGGCGCAATTGCGGTAGCAGTGGCCCGACGGAGGTGAGCAGTGGTCGCATATTAAGACCAATCAGCACCAGAACCAGCAGCATCGTGAACGTCTTTTGATGGTCGCGCATGGCTGTCAGAACGGTTTGGTCGGCAGATATTTGCCATCTAAAGTGATGACCGCGCGTTCGCCACCTTCCGGATCCGCCACCTTCTTGACGTCGAGTTTGAAGTTAATCGCGCTGATGATGCCATCGCCAAACTTCTCATGAACCAACGCTTTCAGGGTTGTGCCGTACACCTGCAACATTTCATAGAAACGATACATCGTTGGGTCGGTTGGAATACGGTCATCAATGCAGCCACGCAGTGGAATCATCTGCAACAGTAGAATGGCGTCTTCGTCGAGATCCAGCTTCGCCCCGACCAGGCGGGCGGCGTCGGCAGGAAGCGCCTGCTGCCCCAGCAAAGCAGCGGTCACGAAGGCTTCTGCCAGACCGGTGCCGTCGGCAAGCTCGGCAAATGAGAGATCTTTTTTCGCTTTGCTGAGCAGAATGGCATCGGCAAGATCAAGACGAATATTGCGGTTAATTTGCGACTGAATCATGGTAAATCTCCTGATGGTTTAAAAATAAGGTTACGCTGCGGTTGGCTGGCGTAGCGGTATGGCACAAACGCCGGGATTGGTTGCCAGTGGTACGAACTGGCGGGTTGCGCCGTCAAAGGCTGCGATACTGCCGCTTTCAATGTCGTAGACCCAGCCGTGCAGCGCGATCCGTCCCTCTTCGAGCGCCAGGCGCACCGATGGATGCGTTTGCAAATTAGCCAACTGAGCAATGACGTTTTCACGCACCATCGCCGCAGCTTTGGACGGTAAATCGCGATGCGGGCGCACCTCATTAACGACGCGGGCAGAATCGGCATAACGCAGCCAGTGGGAGACGGCAGGCATATGGTTCATGCACTGACAGCTGGCAATGGCGGTCATGGCGCCACAGTTGGAATGACCACAAATCACAATGTCAGATACCCGAAGCGCAGCGACGGCATACTCCACCGAAGCAGAAACGCCACCGGGTTCCGGCCCGTAGGAAGGGACAATATTGCCCGCGTTGCGAATAACGAACAGATCGCCAGGTTCACGTTGCGTCACAAGCTCAGGAACCAGACGGCTGTCGGAGCAGGAAATAAAAAGTGTGCGCGGGCTTTGTTGTGTCGCCAGCTGTTTAAACAAGGCTTCCCGCTCAGGAAATGCTTCGCGCTGGAATTTAAGAAATCCGTCAATAATCTCTTTCACCGTTAATCCTCTGTCTGTCTCTGGAATGAGAGGCAGACTACTCGCCGATTGTCATAAGGTAAAAGTCTCATTTATGATGAGTTCTATTGGATTTACTTATAGGTTGGCGAATGCTCTCTCGACATATCAATTATTTTCTTGCCGTGGCTGAACATGGCAGCTTCACCCGTGCCGCCAGTGCGTTACACGTCTCCCAGCCTGCACTTTCCCAGCAGATTCGCCAGTTAGAGGAGAGTTTAGGCGTGCCGCTGTTTGACCGTAGCGGGCGAACGATTCGTCTCACCGATGCGGGGGAAGTCTGGCGACAGTACGCCAGCCGGGCATTACAGGAACTGGGAGCGGGTAAACGGGCGATTCATGACGTTGCCGATCTGACGCGAGGATCGCTGCGTATCGCCGTCACTCCCACCTTTACAAGCTACTTTATCGGCCCTTTAATGGCGGATTTCTATGCGCGCTACCCCGGCATCACGCTCCAGCTACAGGAAATGTCGCAGGAGAAAATCGAAGATATGCTTTGCCGCGACGAGTTGGACGTTGGGATTGCCTTCGCGCCTGTGCATTCGCCGGAGCTTGAGGCAATTCCTCTACTGACAGAAAGTTTAGCGTTAGTCGTGGCGCAACATCATCCGCTGGCTGCCTGTGAACAGGTGGCGTTGAGTCGCTTGCATGATGAAAAACTGGTGCTGCTCAGCGCGGAATTTGCCACCAGAGAGCAAATTGACCACTACTGCGAGAAAGCGGGGCTGCATCCACAGGTGGTCATTGAGGCGAACTCAATTAGCGCGGTTCTGGAGCTGATTCGCCGCACTTCCCTTTCCACATTGTTACCAGCAGCGATTGCCACACAACATGACGGGCTTAAAGCTATTTCTCTTGCCCCGCCACTACTGGAGAGAACGGCGGTTTTGTTGCGGCGGAAAAATAGCTGGCAGACAGCCGCCGCGAAGGCATTTTTGCACATGGCGTTGGAGGAATGCGCGGTTGTTGGCGGGAATGAATCACGGTAGCCACTGACACAGGTCAGTGGCTGGAATTGCCTGATGCGCTACGCTTATCAGGCCTACGAGTTTAGTGCTCTACGTAGGCCGGATAAGGCGTTCACGCCGCATCCGGCATAAACTACGCTCGCTTTGTCAACACACAGCCCAGCCGATCACCGTTTGTAATCGATGGCTTCTGGCTGCTCCAGATACACGGTGGTTTGTGCCGGTTGTGTACTGGCAATCACCTTACCGCCACGAACCGAATAACGCACCGGAACCTGACGGCGCAGCGCATCAAACCCATTTTCAGCCGGCAGGATAATCAGGTTGGCGCTGTTTCCGGCGGCAATGCCGTAATCCTGCAAATTCAACGTTCTGGCGCTGTGGTGGGTGATTAAATTCAGGCCATCGTTAATCTGCCCGTAGCCCATCAGCTGGCAAACATGCAGCCCCATATGCAGCACTTGCAGCATATTCGCCGTTCCCAGCGGATACCACGGATCGAAGACATCATCGTGACCAAAGCAGACGTTAATGCCGGACTCCAGCATCTCTTTAACGCGCGTGATGCCGCGACGTTTTGGATACGTATCGAAACGCCCTTGCAGATGAATATTGACCAACGGGTTAGCGACAAAGTTAATACCGGACATTTTCAGCAAGCGGAACAGGCGCGAGGTATACGCCCCGTTATAGGAGTGCATTGCCGTGGTGTGGCTGGCGGTGACTCGCGCGCCCATTCCTTCACGGTGCGCCAGGGCGGCAACGGTTTCGACAAAACGCGACTGCTCATCATCAATCTCGTCACAGTGAACGTCGATGAGACAGTCGTATTTTTGCGCCAGGGCGAAGGTTTTATGCAGCGACTCCACGCCGTATTCACGGGTAAATTCAAAATGCGGAATCGCCCCCACTACGTCAGCCCCTAAGCGTAACGCCTCTTCCAGCAACGTTTCACCGTTGGGATACGACAAAATCCCTTCCTGCGGGAAGGCGACAATTTGCAGATCAATCCACGGCGCGACTTCCTGCTTCACTTCCAGCATTGCTTTCAATGCGGTCAGCGTTGCATCCGAAACATCGACATGGGTACGCACATGCTGAATACCGTTGGCAATCTGCCATTTCAGCGTTTGCCATGCGCGTTGTTTCACATCGTCATGGGTTAATAACGCTTTGCGCTCGGCCCAACGTTCAATACCTTCAAACAGCGTGCCGGACTGATTCCAGTTCGGTTGCCCGGCGGTTTGCGTGGTGTCCAGATGAATATGCGGCTCCACAAACGGCGGTAAAACTAAACCTTGTTCGGCATCCAGGCTATTTTCTGTTACGGGCATCACGCCGGATTGTGCATCAATGGCGCTGATTTTTCCGTCGTGCAGATGAATCTGCCACAGCCCCTCTTTGCCGGGTAAGCGGGCGTTAATAATGGTCTGTAAAGCGTTATTCGACACTGTTAGCCTCCACATGCGTCATTGTAGCTGTCGTTTTGCGATTCAAAATCGGGTTAAGGATCAGATAGCTCAGCGCGCCACCTAATACCGCGTTGACCGGAACAATTCCCGGTAACCAGTGGCCTGCGGCAATCCCCAGCGCGACAGCCAGAATCGCCACCCAATTGACACTCATCATACGCGTGGTCGCAAAGTGCTCATAGCGGCGACGGTTCATCAGATAGTCGGCGATGATCACGCCACCTACCGGAGGAATAGCTGCCGAAAGGAAGGTCAACCAGCCGACAAAATTGTTATACAGCCATAGTGCGCAGACCGTACCGATAATACCGTTAATCACCGAAAGGGTTTTGCTCGACATACCGGTAATGTTGGCGAAACCTAAACCTGACGCATACAGCGCGTTATCGTTGGTGGTCCAGATATTCAGCCCCAGCACCACAATCGCAGGCAGCAGCAAACCCTGAGCAATCATCACATCAGAGATATCCGCCATCCCCAGTGCCGCAGCGCCCGCCGCACCGAAAATAAACATCAACGAGTTGCCGAGGAAAAAGGCCACCATCGCCACCAGCACCGCCAGTTTGGCATTGCGACCAAACCGGACAAAGTCAGCGGTGAGCGTGCCCGCACTGATAAATGAACCGACAACCAGCGCCAGCGCGACATTGAAATCTAACGGTTGTGCGGGAACGACCGCTTTCAATGCATCCAGACCGCCCATGCCGTTAACGGCCAGCCACACGGAATAACCGCCCAGGCAGGCAATCGCCGGAACCGCAATTACAGACAGAACCGTCAGCGCCGAAATGCCAAAGAAGACGGTAACGGTCATCAGTAAACCGGAGACGGCAATCAGCAAATTGATATCCAGCCCGGTTGCCTTGCCCACCGGAATAGCAAACATCGCCACGCCGACGCCAAACCAGCCAACCTGAGTGCCCCCCAGCAGCAGTGAAGGCAGCCATGAGCCTTTGACACCAAACGAGAAGCGAGCAAGAAGATGGGTGGTCAGGCCGGTTTTTGCGCCAATGTAACCAAGAAATGAAGTGTAAATACCGAGGAGAAGATTACCAATGAGGACTGCGAGGAAGAAATCATGATAGCTAAGACCGGTTCCGAGAGTGCCGCCGGTCCACATACTGGCGGAAAAAAAGGTTAATCCCAGCATGACGAACGTCAATGCCAATACCCCTTTCCGCGCCGACTGCGGGACTGGCCCCTGGCTAAAGTTGTTATCTTGCGACACGAAATTCCCCCTTTTTGCTGTTTGAAACCCAAAAAATCCGCCGCATTCTATTCATCTGAAAATAAAAAGCAATCGTTTCCGTGGGGAAATATATTTTTTATATGAATGAATAAAAAAAGATGGGGAAAAATTTATCAGTGTAAAAACAGTGGGTAGGCATGATAAGACGCGTCAGCGTCGCATCAGGCATCTGCGCACGGTGTCGGATGCGGCGCGCGACGCATCCGACAATACCTTACTCTTCCATCGCCTGGCGGATCTGATCCAACGATGAAGGATCATCAATGGTCGTCAGATCCCCCGGATCGCGTCCTTCGCAAATCGCCTGGATCGTGCGGCGCAGCATTTTTCCGGATCGCGTTTTTGGCAATTGCGAGACAAACCAGACGTGCGCCGGGCGGCCAAAGTTGCCAATCTGGCTGTCCACCAGCGCCATAATCGCCTTCTCTTGCGAGTGCGCCACCTCACGGTCTTCCAGACTATCGCTCTCTTTCGGAATGACAAACGCCACCGCCACCTGCCCTTTCAGCGCATCTTTCACCCCAACCACCGCTACTTCGGCAACGCCCGGATGACTGGAAATACTCTCTTCAATCTCGCGCGTGCCCAGCCGATGCCCGGCAACGTTAATCACATCGTCGGTACGCCCGAGAATAAAGTGATAACCGTCAGCGTCGCGGATACCCCAGTCAAACGTGGCGTAAACCGGACGGGAAAACAGCGACCAGTAAGTCTTCACAAAGCGGTCGTCGTCGCCCCAGATGGTCTGAATACAGCCCGGTGGTAACGGTCCTTCCACCACCAGCATCCCTTTCTCGTTGACGCCGCACGGCTCGCCAGTGACTTCATTGAGCAACTGCACGTTGTAGCCATACATCGGCACGCCGGGGCTTCCCAGCCGCGTCGGCCTGTCGTCCAGACCGCGAGCAATCGCCATAATCGGCCAGCCGGATTCGGTCTGCCAATAGTTGTCGATCACCGGCACATCCAGCGTATTGCTCACCCAACTGGCTGTCGGCTCGTCCAGCGGTTCTCCTGCCAGATAGAGCACTTCCAGCGACGAAAGATCGTGTTTGCGAATTTCAGCGGTAGGGAATTTTTTCAGCACGCGAATGGCGGTCGGCGCTGAGAACATCCGGCTCACCTGATATTTCTCGACGATTTTCCACCACACGCCGCAGTCAGGCCAGGTCGGCAATCCTTCGTAAACAATGGTCGCCATCCCCGCCAGCAGCGGCGCGTAGACGATATACGAATGCCCTACCACCCAGCCGATATCCGACGCGCAAAAGAACACGCCACCCGCTTTGCCGCCAAAAATGGTTTCCATCGAGGTCGCCAGCGCCACCGCATAACCGCCGACGTCACGCTGCACGCCTTTAGGTTTGCCGGTCGTGCCGGAGGTGTAGAGAATGCAGGAGGTTTCGTTGGATTCCAGCCACGCCACCGGCACCCGCGCGCCGATGTGCTGATGGCGCAACGACGCGAAATCGACATCCCGCCCGCTGACGCGCGCCATTTTCGCCAGCCCGCGATCCACCAGCAAAACGTGGCGCGGCTGGTGCTGCGCCTGGCTTATCGCATCGTCGAGCAATTTTTTATAGGGAATGATTTTGCCGCCGCGCGCTCCGGCATCTGCCGAGACAATCAACACCGGTTTAGCGTCATCAATCCGCGCCGCCACGCTGTGCGAGGCAAAACCACCAAACACTACCGAGTGAATAGCGCCAATGCGCGCACAGGCCAGCAGGGTAATATGCGCTTCGGCAATCATCGGCATATACACCAGCACCCGATCGCCACGCTGCACACCCAGTGAGCGCAGCATTGACGCCACCGCGTTTACTTCGTCATGAAGCTGGCGAAAGGTAAAGGTGCGCTCTTCTTCTGTTTCCGAAGAGACGGCAATCAGCGCCAGCGCCTCTGGCTGTTTTTCCAGCCAGCGGTCGATGGCGTTGTGGCACAAGTTGGTTCGGCCTTCACAAAACCAACGGGCAAA
Organism: Escherichia ruysiae; assembly: GCF_031323975.1. Classification (NCBI taxonomy): domain Bacteria; kingdom Pseudomonadati; phylum Pseudomonadota; class Gammaproteobacteria; order Enterobacterales; family Enterobacteriaceae; genus Escherichia; species Escherichia ruysiae. The sequence goes on along the minus strand of NZ_JAVIWS010000001.1, from coordinate 3,721,543 downwards.
CGGCGGATTGCTGTGATCGAGCGTTTGTGTAAAGGGCGTCTGCCAGTCAATACGCTGAGCCTGCTCAGCCCAGAACTGCTCCGGTTCGTTAATCGAACGCTGATAAAATTCGCTAAAAGACATAATGCTCTCCTGTTGAACTTACGCCTTACCGCCGTTTACTTAAATGACGTACAGGTCGAGATACTCATTGACCGGCATCTGTTCCAGGCGAGTTCTGTCGAGAGAAACGTCCAGAATGCGCTGCTGCTGGCGAGTCGGGAACTGGCGCGCGAGATTGATTTTGAATTTATCGACCAGCTTCGGAATGCCATCCTGACGGCGGCGAGCATGACCAATTGGGTACTCCACCACCACTTCTTCAAAGCGCGTGCCGTCGGTGAACTCAAGGGTAATGGCATTGGCGATAGCGCGTTTTTCCGGATCGTGGTAGTCAGCGGTAAATGCCGGATCTTCAAAGCAATTGATCTTCTCGCGCAGGGCATCGATGCGTTTATCTTGCGCAACGTTATCTTCGTAATCTGCCGCCGTTAAGCGCCCGAACAGCAGCGGGATCGCCACCATGTACTGAATGCAGTGATCGCGGTCTGCCGGGTTATTGAGCGGCCCTTTTTTGTCGATGATGCGAATACAGGCTTCGTGGGTGCGAATGGTCACTTTTTCGATATCCGCCGCCGTTTTGCCTACTGCCTGCATCTGTTCATAGAGCGTCATCGCCGCTTCAACTGCCGTCTGGGAGTGGAACTCCGCCGGGAAGGAGATTTTGAACAGCACATTTTCCATAACGTAGGAACCATACGGGCGCTGGAAACGGAACGACTCGCCTTTAAAGGAGACGTCGTAGAAGCCCCACACCGGCGCGGTCAGGGCTGACGGATAACCCATTTCGCCGGTTTTCGCCATCAGTGCCAGACGTACCGCGCGGGAAGTGGCATCGCCCGCCGCCCAGGATTTGCGCGTGCCGGTGTTCGGCGCATGGCGATAGGTGCGCAGCGACTGACCGTCTACCCACGCCAGCGAAACGGCGTTGAGGATTTCCTCGCGGGTCAGGCCGAGCATTTCGGCGACCACGGCGGTGGAAGCCACTTTCACTAACAGAACGTGGTCGAGGCCGACGCGGTTAAAGGAGTTTTCCAGTGCAATACAGCCCTGAATTTCATGGGCTTTGATCATTGCGGTCAGCACCTGTTTCATGGTCAACGGCGCTTTGCCGCTGGCGACCGCGTTGCGCGAAAGCCAGTCCGCCGTTGCCAGAATGCCGCCGAGGTTGTCGGAAGGATGGCCCCACTCCGCCGCCAGCCAGGTATCGTTGAAATCGAGCCAACGGATCATCGCGCCGATGTTAAATGCCGCCTGGACGGGGTCGAGCTGGAACTGAGTTCCGGGGACGCGCACGCCGTTAGGTACGACGGTGCCGGGGACAATTGGCCCCAGCAGTTTTTTACAGGCCGGGTATTCGAGAGCTTCCAGACCGCAGCCGAGAGTGTCGAGCAGGCAGTAATGTGCGGTGTCGTAGGCCACTCTGGAGCTGATTTCGAAGTTCATTACGTAATCGACGATATCAATAATTTCGCGGTCGAATTCCGGGCGGATGTTGTTGATTTGAGCTGACATTGGGTACGTTTCCTTCGGATTTTTTATAAAGTTAAAGTGATTATTTTTTTACTCTGTTATCGAGAGTGAGTGTTTGCTTCTGAGCAGGCCTTTCCCCTCACCCTAACCCTCTCCCCGGAGGGGCGAGGGAACTGTCCGTGCACTCGGTCAAATGGAGCGCGTTTTTCCCCCTCTCCCTTCCGGGGAGTGAGCCGGGGCGAGGGAACTGTCCGTGCACTCGGTCAAATGGAGCGCGTTTTTCCCCCTCTCCCTTCCGGGGAGTGAGCCGGGGCGAGGGAATTGTTCGTGCACCCGGTCAAATGGGGCGCGTTTTTCCCCCTCTCCCTTCCGGGGAGTGAGCCGGGGCGAGGGAATTGTTCGTGCACCCGGTCAAATGGGGCGCGTTTTTCCCCCTCTCCCTTCCAGGGAGAGGGCCGGGGTGAGGGTCTGTGCTCGCACCTGAGCTGACCTTCCCCCTCACCCTAACGGGCAAATTGTGCACGCGGTTACCTCCTGCTCCGTTCTTCTTACTGCCGCTTATCCAGCGCGACAAACGGGCGGTCTTCCGGGCCAACATAATTGGCGGAAGGACGGATAATTTTGTTGTCCTGACGTTGTTCGATAATGTGCGCCGCCCAGCCAGTAACGCGGGCGATAACAAACAGTGGCGTAAACATCTCGGTGGGAACGCCCATCATGTTGTAGGAAACGGCTGAGAACCAGTCGAGATTGGGGAACATCTTTTTGCTCTCCCACATCACTGTTTCCAGGCGATCGGCAATGTGGTACATCTTCAGCGAGCCGCCTTCCTGCGAGAGCTGCTTCGCCACGCGTTTGATCACCTGATGACGCGGGTCAGCGATGGTATAAACCGGATGCCCAAAACCAATGACCACTTCTTTGTTTTCCACGCGTTTGCGGATATCTGCTTCGGCTTCGTCCGGCGTTTCGTAGCGTTGTTGGATCTCCAGCGACACTTCATTCGCCCCACCGTGTTTCGGCCCGCGCAGTGCGCCAATCGCGCCGATAATGGCTGAATACATGTCAGAGCCGGTGCCCGCAATCACCCGGCTGGTAAAAGTGGAGGCGTTAAACTCGTGCTCGGCGTACAGCACCAGTGAAATATGCATCGCCTTTTCCCAGCTTTGCGATGGCTTTTCGCCATGCAGCAGATGCAGGAAGTGACCGCCGATGGAATCGTCATCAGTTTCCGGCTGGATGCGTTCGCCGTTGTGGCTATAGTGATACCAATAGAGAAGAATCGAGCTAAGTGACGCCAACAGTTTGTCGGCAATATCCCGCGCACCAGAGACGGTGTGCCCCTCTTTTTCCGGCAGCGTGCAGCCGAGCGCGGAAACGCCGGTGCGCATGACATCCATCGGATGTGACGCCGCAGGTAAAGCCTCCAGTACAGTACGCACGTTAGCCGGTAAGCCACGTAGGGCTTTTAGTTTCGTTTTGTAAGCGGCGAGTTCGTCACGGGTCGGCAGTTTGCCGTGGATCAGCAGGTGCGCCACTTCTTCAAATTCGCAATGTTCCGCCAGATCGAGAATATCGTAGCCACGGTAATGCAGGTCATTGCCGCTTTTACCCACGGTGCTGAGCGCCGTATTGCCCGCCGGAACGCCGGAAAGTGCCACAGATTTTTTCGGTTTAATGACATGGGTATTGTTTTGCAGGATCGTTGTGTCGCTCATGTTGTCCTCGTCATTGTTATCATTTGTAGGGTCGGGATTATTGTCGGATGCGACGCCATGCGTCTTATCCGACCTACAGTTCAGTTCATCCCGTAGGCCTGATAAGTCGCGTCAGCGGCGCATCAGGCATCGGTTGTCGAATACAACCAACGGGCGTTTTTTATTTCGCCTGGTTACGGGCAAACAGGTCGTCGAGCTTCTCTTCGTACTGGTAATAGTTGATGCTTTCGTACAACTCGTTGCGGGTCTGCATGGTGTCGATCACGCTTTTCTGCGTGCCTTCCTGACGCAGGACGTTGTAGACATGTTCAGCGGCGCGGTTCATGGCGCGAAACGCTGAAAGCGGGTACAGCGCCATTGCAACATGGGCACTGCGTAATTCATCGGTAGTGAACAGGGGCGTTGCGCCAAATTCGGTGATGTTGGCGAGGATCGGCACCTGCACCGCATCGGCAAACTGGCGGTACATGGCGAGTTCGGTAATCGCCTCCGGGAACAACATCTCGGCACCGGCTTCAACGTAGGCCTGCGCACGCTCGATCGCGGCATCCAGCCCCTCTACCGCCAGCGCATCGGTGCGTGCCATGATCACAAAATCAGGATCGGTTTTCGCATCCACCGCCGCGCGGATCCGATCCACCATCTCTTCTTTTGAGACGATCGCTTTGTTCGGACGATGACCGCAGCGTTTCGCGCCGACTTGATCTTCAATATGTAAGCCTGCCGCCCCTGCTTTGATCATCGATTTCACGGTGCGGGCGACGTTAAAGGCCGAAGAGCCAAAACCAATATCAGCATCCACCAGCAACGGCAGCGAACAAACGTCGGTGATACGGCGAATGTCGGTCAGTACATCATCAAGGGTAGAAATACCGAGATCGGGCAACCCCAGCGAGCCTGCCGCCACACCGCCCCCGGAGAGATAAATCGCCTGATACCCGGCACGCTGTGCCAGCAGCGCATGGTTAGCGTTGATGGTGCCGACAATCTGCAATGGATTTTCTTTAGTGAGTGCAGCGCGAAAAGCTTTACCTGGAGAGTGTAGAGACATAGCACATCCTTTGTTATCAACTTGTTATTTGCGTTAATAAACACAAAGCAAGGGATGTGCCACAATTGCATGAATGTAATTAAATTTTTATTTTCAATAAGTTAATTTAAAATCCTTAATTTAATCCGCAAATATGCGTTTCAGTTAACGTTTCAGGCAATGTTTCACTGCGTTTCATTGCAACAATTATGAAACAAGACTAAACCCAATATTCGGTTTCTTAATTCTTTAGGGTGCTATGGCACATCCACCACGGCTGAACGACGACAAACCCGTTTTTTGGACGGTATCAGTGACGCGCTTGTTCGAACTGTTTCGCGATATCAGCCTTGAGTTTGATCACCTGGCGAACATTACGCCTATCCAGCTTGGCTTTGAAAAAGCGGTGACCTACATCCGCAAGAAACTGGCCAGCGAACGCTGCGACGCTATCATCGCCGCTGGCTCTAACGGCGCGTATCTGAAGAGCCGCCTGTCGGTGCCGGTGATTCTGATCAAACCCAGCGGATTCGATGTGTTACAGGCACTGGCAAAAGCCGGAAAACTCACCTCTTCTATCGGCGTTGTCACCTATCAGGAAACCATTCCGGCGCTGGTCGCGTTTCAAAAAACCTTTAATTTGCGCCTTGATCAACGTAGCTACATCACCGAAGAAGACGCACGCGGGCAGATTAACGAGCTAAAAGCTAACGGCACCGAAGCCGTGGTCGGTGCCGGGCTGATTACCGATCTGGCAGAAGAAGCCGGAATGACCGGAATTTTTATCTATTCCGCTGCCACCGTGCGCCAGGCGTTCAGCGATGCGCTGGATATGACGCGCATGTCTCTCCGGCATAACGCCCAGGATACTACCCGCAACGCCCTGCGTACTCGTTACGTTCTGAGCGATATGCTTGGTCAATCACCACAGATGGAACAAGTGCGGCAAACCATTTTGCTCTATGCCCGCTCCAGTGCGGCGGTGTTGATTGAGGGGGAAACGGGAACCGGTAAAGAGCTGGCGGCTCAGGCGATTCATCGGGAATACTTTACCCGCTACGATGCGCGACAGGGCAAAAAGTCGCATCCGTTTGTTGCCGTGAACTGCGGAGCGATTGCTGAATCATTGCTGGAAGCGGAGCTGTTTGGCTATGAAGAAGGGGCGTTTACCGGCTCACGACGCGGAGGCCGCGCCGGGCTGTTTGAAATCGCCCACGGCGGCACGCTGTTTCTTGATGAGATTGGCGAAATGCCGCTTCCTTTGCAGACTCGCCTGCTGCGGGTTCTGGAAGAAAAAGAGGTCACTCGCGTCGGCGGACATCAACCGATTCCGGTGGATGTGCGGGTCATCAGCGCCACCCACTGCAATCTGGAAGAGGATATGCAGCAAGGACATTTTCGCCGTGATCTGTTTTATCGACTGAGTATTCTGCGTCTGCAATTGCCACCATTGCGCGAGCGAGATGCGGATATTCTGTCGCTGGCGGAAAGCTTTTTGAAAGCGTCTCTGGCGGCGCTCTCCGCCCCGTTTTCTGCTGCATTACGCGAGGGGTTAAATACCTGCCAGGTGGTTTTATTGCACTATGAGTGGCCGGGAAATATTCGTGAACTACGCAATATGATGGAGCGACTGGCGCTATTTTTAAGTGTGGAACCGACGCCGGATTTAACACCGCAGTTTTTGCAACAGCTACTGCCGGAATTAGTCCACGAGTCGGCGAAAATTACCGCCTCCCCTTTGCTGACACCCCAACAGGCACTGGATAAATTTAATGGTAATAAAACAGCAGCGGCGAATTATTTAGGCGTCAGCCGGACGACGTTCTGGCGGCGGCTGAAAAATTAAATTGCCGGATGCGGCGTGAACGCCTTATCCGGCCTACAAAACCATGAATTTCAATATATTACGCTCACCGATAGACGTGCGCATCGGGCATATTTACAGGGGCTTCAGAATTACTTCTTCTTATAGATATTTGCCGTACCGTGGATCTTATTGTCAGTCTGACCGGAGGTCAGTACCAACACATCAGCACCTTTTTCATCCGCTTTTTTGATCAAATCTTCTTTTGCATCTGCAGTCGACATTTCATTACTTGTTGAAATATCACCTATTTTTTCATATTGCGATTCAACCTTTTCAAATTCCGCTTTGGTCATCAATTCAGCAGCATAGACGTTTGTAACAACAAAAGCTAACGCACCAACTAAGAGCTTAGTTCCAGTTTTCATAAGTGAACTCCATAATGTGTGATTGGCTAATGCCCTGAAGCTAACAGTCATCATCAGGGTTGATTAATAAGTAGTTCAGCGGTTAGGAAAAATCTATAGGAAAAGAGAATATATTTGTATTGTTCTTAATGCGAACCACTCTTGTCCAACTGGTTAATAACTTTCACTGCAAGTATCGCTGGTGTTATTTGAATTATTTTTCATGAAAATCTCATATTTTCACCCTGCCAGAGATTCAATATAAAACTTACATTATCCACATTATTTTTCTGAACAAGAAAAAACCAACCATCTATTGGATTGATTTTTATAAGCATTATTTATTTTATTCCTTATTAACCTTAAGACGATTTACTATTATTTTTAATGATAATAGTAAAAAACTTCACTCACACCATTTACAAACCACTAAAACCTATCAATACAATGAACAACTAACAATTTAATAAATTTATTGTATCTAATATTACAGATATTCTTATTTGGCAACTTGCATGCTTACACCCAACAAGTCTTCAGGAAGAAAATCAGTGCAATAAAACACATCTCGCTATTTATATTTTAAGGATGAAAGTGAGTGATATGAGTGATATGAAGTTAACAAAACATGCTTTATCAACCCTGGCTATAGCCATTTCAACAATACTATACACACCAGTATCTCTGGCCGTTGACCCTCCCTCAAATCTAAATAGTAGAGTTGTCGTCAATAATAATGAAGAATTGAAACTCATTGCTTCAGAGGGTTACAATCCCAAATGGAAGCAATTTGGTTTTTTGATGGTGGGCGAAAACTCTAATGGCTCCGTTATCCTTGATAATATGTTAATTATTACCAGATACTCTACCATAGGTAGAAATTCTGAAGGTTCCATCACTTTATTAAACCATACCGACTGGCAGTTTAATCTCACTGCACCCAGGATGGAGCTGGGGACATATGATGGTTCCGGCACCGTATATGTGTTAGAAGGCAGTAAGATAAGTGGCCTGCAAGACCTAAAAATTGGTGATTATTATGGTGATGCCAAAGGATTGATGTTTATTGATGGGGAAAACTCGTCAGTTACCTCTAACATTACTACTGTTGGCAATCAGGGAACCGGCAATTTACGTATTACTAATGGCGGTACATTCACTTCCTTAGCTCAACTAAATATAGGCTATGCTTCTCCAGTCAATGGTATATCAGAAAATCTTAATAGTTATGGAAATATCCTGGTTGACGGTAAAAATTCAACATTGAATGCTGAATATATTTATCTTGGCGGATTTAGCCCTGATGTTCCGGTTACGACTACCGGTATCCTTACCGTTAATAACGGTGCAACAATCAATGCCAATTCGTTTATCTGGGTTACTCTCGCCCCTGGCGCCACAGGCATTTTAAATATTGGTGGTGCGCAAGGTGAGGCTGAACAGCCTGCAGGTTCGATTAATACGCCATTTATTCATTTAGGCGCAGCGGATGCCTCTTCCTCTTCGGTAGTAAACTTTAATCACACCAACGCTGATTTTGTCCTGGCCTCCGCTATTGAGGGGAACGGCCAGGTTAACCAGGTCGGCTCCGGGACAACCACATTATCCGGCTCGAATAACTATGCCGGTAATACCTATATAACCAAAGGCAGCCTACGCGCAGGTAAAGAAAATACCTTCAGCCCCAACTCCGATTATATTGTCGACAACGATGGGCATCTCGATTTAAACAGTTATTCGCAGGCGTTAAAAACGCTGACGCTGGCTGGAACAACAACGTTGTCTTCGTATGAACAGGGTCACGAGTTCACGCCGACCACACTGACCATTAACGGCAACTACACCGCCAATGATGGCCTGTTAGTCATGCATACTGTATTAGGCGATGATAATTCCGTAACGGATAAACTCATCGTAAAAGGTGATACTTCCGGTAGTACCCGCATTATGGTCAACAATGCGGGCGGTCTGGGCGCGAATACTCTGGAAGGGATAAAAATTGTAGAGGTTGATGGCCTGTCAGAGGGCGTTTTCAGTAAAGAAGGTCGCATTGTTGCCGGTCCCTATGACTACAACGTGGTAAAAAGCGACAATCAGAACTGGTTTTTAACCAGTGAAATTCCCGCAGGACCGTATACTCCACCGGAACTGCCCGTCATCCCGGAACCAGATCCTGAGCCTCCTGTAACACCAGAACCGCCTGTGACACCGGAGCCGCCTGTTACGCCATCTGTCCCACAACCAGAACGAAAACATCTGTATCGCCCGGAAATTGGTAGCTATCTTGCCAATATTCAGGCGGCAAATACGCTGTTTAATACCCGACTGCATGACCGGCTGGGGGAAACACAATATACCGACCTGCTGACCGGCGAGCAGAAAGTGACCAGCTTGTGGATGCGTAACATTGGTGGACATAATCGTTTTAAAGATCGCTCAGATGAACTGAACACTCAGAGCAACCGTTATGTTCTGCAACTTGGCGGCGATCTTGCGCAATGGAGCAGTAACGCACTCGATCGCTGGCATCTCGGCCTGATGGCTGGCTATGCCAACAGCAAGAGTCACACGCATTCCAGCCTGACCGGGTACAGCTCTCGTGGGCAAATCGACGGCTACAGTGTGGGGGTGTATGGCACCTGGTACGCTAACGAAGCAGATAAAACAGGGACTTATGTTGATAGCTGGTTGCTCTATAACTGGTTTGATAACACCGTCTCCGGCGAGTATCTGCCCAGTGAAAAATATCACTCTGACGGTATCACTGCCGCCATTGAGGCGGGTTATACCTTCCGTCTTGGCGAAAGCGCAGATGCCCGCACCAGCTACTGGTTGCAGCCTAAAATGCAACTGACGTGGATGGATGTGAAGGCAGATAATCATACTGAAGACAATGGCACTCTGGTTGAGGACAGCACCGAAGGCAACCTGCAAACGCGTCTGGGGGTGAAAGCGTACCTGCAGGGTCATAATGCTATTGATGATCATAAAGCGCGTTCCTTCCAGCCTTTCGTGGAAGCCAACTGGATTTATAACTCCCGCAATTACAGCGTGAAGATGGATGGCATCAGCGATGAAATCATCGGCACGCGTAACATCGGCGAGTTAAAAGTTGGGGTGGAAGGTCAGCTTAATCCGCGTCTGCAACTGTGGGGAAACGTCGCCCAGCAGTTGGGTGACAACGGTTACAGCGATACCCAGGGAATGCTGGGCATGAAATATCTCTTTTAATGCCACTTTGCCGCCCGTCACGTGCGGGTGGCACTCTTTTTAGATCAACGTTCTTTGTGATCGCGCTCGCATTCAGTCATTTTTACTATAAATATGATGAAGTTAATTCAGCTTATTCATGGGTGAAATGACTATGGCTCCCTTGCACGCCGTATATAACCCCTCCCGTTGTGCAAGTTATTTTTCATCTGTGTAACGGAAGTTAGTTTCATTCGTATATCCGACCTCTCTTACGGTACCGTCGTACCCGGCCATGATGTGTGATTAGGCCAATGCACTAAAGCTATCAATCATCATCAGGGTTGATTAATAATTAGTTCAGCGGTTAGGAAAAATCTACAAAAAAAGAGGATATATTTCTATTTTTCTCAAAAAACAGCCACATTTCTCCTGTTGTTGAATAATGCTCACGACAATTATCGCTGGTGTTCCTTAAATTAATTTTCATAAAAATCTCAAATTCCTGCCTCCGCTAAAATCCAATATAAAATTCACATAAGCTATATTACTTTTCTGGACAAAAAACCACCACTCATCTATTAATGTGATTTCCATACCCTTTCGTTATTTCACTTACATAAACTTTAGGATTATTAGATGTATTTTTTCTAAACGACATAAAAAAACTGCATTAACTCCACTTACAAACCACTAAAACCAATCAATGTAATGAACAACTAACACTTTAATAAATTTATTACATCTAATATTACATATATTCTTATTTAGTAACTTGCATGTATGCGCCTTACAAGGCTTCAGGAAGAAAACAGTGCAATAAAAAACATCTCGCCATTTAAATTTAAGGATGAAAGTGAGTGATATGAAATCAGCAAAAAAAAGCTTATCGACACGGGCGATAGCAATTTCAACAGTATTATTTACACCCGTATCCCTGGCCGTAACCCCACCCACAGATGCAAATAGCGTTGTTATCATTAATAATGGCGAAGAGGCAAAAGTTATTGCCTCCGAAGGTTACGATCCTGGATGGAATCATTTTACTTCTTTGAATGTAGGCCAAAACTCTAATGGCTCACTACTCATTGATAATATTTCACTTATTACTGCTAATGCTACCGTAGGTAATAATGCTGAAGGTTCCCTCACTTTATCCAACCATACCAACTGGCAGTTTGATACCCCTACATCCAAATTGTTTTTGGGTACAAATGAAGGTTCCGGCACCGTATATGTGTTAGAAGGCAGTAAGATAAGTGGCCTGCAGGAACTAAGGGTTGGTGAATATTATGGTGATGCCAAGGGGTTGATGGTTATTGATGGGGAAAACTCATCTGTTTCCTCTAACATTACTCTTGTTGGCGATCAGGGAACCGGCAATTTACGTATAACTAATGGCGGCACACTCACTACCTCAGCTCAGGTAGCTATTGGATATGCTTATCCAGCCAATGATATATCAAAAAATCGTAATAGTTATGGCGAGGTTCTGGTTGACGGTAAAAATTCAACATTGAATGCTGAATATGTTTATCTTGGTGGATTCAGCCCTGATGTTCCGGTTACGACTACCGGTATCCTTACCGTTAATAACGGTGCAACAATCAATGCCAATTCGTTTATCTGGGTTACTCTCGCCCCTGGCGCCACAGGCATTTTAAATATTGGTGGTGCGCAAGGTGAGGCTGAACAGCCTGCAGGTTCGATTAATACGCCATTTATTCATTTGGGAGCCGCAGATGCTTCCTCCTCGTCGGTAGTAAACTTTAATCACTCCAGTGCCGATTTTGTTCTGGCCTCACCTATCCAGGGGAACGGCCAGGTTAACCAGGTCGGCTCCGGGACAACCACATTATCCGGCTCGAATAACTATGCCGGTAATACCTATATAACCAAAGGCAGCCTACGCGCAGGTAAAGAAAATACCTTCAGCCCCAACTCCGATTATATTGTCGACAACGATGGGCATCTCGATTTAAACAGTTATTCGCAGGCGTTAAAAACGCTGACGCTGGCTGGAACAACAACGTTGTCTTCGTATGAACAGGGTCACGAGTTCACGCCGACCACACTGACCATTAACGGCAACTACACCGCCAATGATGGCCTGTTAGTCATGCATACTGTATTAGGCGATGATAATTCCGTAACGGATAAACTCATCGTAAAAGGTGATACTTCCGGTAGTACCCGCGTCATGGTCAACAATGCGGGCGGTCTGGGCGCGAATACTCTGGAAGGGATAAAAATTGTAGAGGTTGACGGCCTGTCAGAGGGCGTTTTCAGTAAAGAAGGTCGTATTGTTGCCGGTCCCTATGACTACAACGTGGTAAAAAGCGACAACCAGAACTGGTTTTTAACCAGTGAAATTCCCGCAGGACCGTATACTCCACCGGAACTGCCCGTCATCCCGTAACCAGATCCTGAGCCTCCTGTAACACCAGAACCCCCTGTGACACCGGAGCCGCCTGTTACGCCATCTGTCCCACAACCAGAACGAAAACATCTGTATCGCCCGGAAATTGGTAGCTATCTTGCCAATATTCAGGCGGCAAATACGCTGTTTAATACCCGACTGCATGACCGTCTGGGGGAAACACAATATACCGACCTGCTGACCGGTGAGCAGAAAGCGACCAGCTTGTGGATGCGTAACATTGGTGGACACAATCGTTTTAAAGATCGCTCGGATGAACTGAGCACTCAGAGCAACCGTTATGTTCTGCAACTTGGCGGCGATCTTGCGCAATGGAGCAGTAACGCACTCGATCGCTGGCATCTCGGCCTGATGGCTGGCTATGCCAACAGCAAGAGCCACACACATTCCAGCCTGACCGGCTACAACTCACGCGGGCAAATCGACGGCTACAGTGTGGGCGTGTATGGCACCTGGTACGCTAACGAAGCAGATAAAACAGGGACTTATGTTGATAGCTGGTTGCTCTATAACTGGTTTGATAACACCGTCTCCGGCGAGTATCTGCCCAGTGAAAAATATCACTCTGACGGTATCACCGCCGCCATTGAAGCGGGTTATACCTTCCGTCTTGGTGAAAGCGCAAATGCCCGCACCAGCTACTGGTTGCAGCCTAAAATGCAACTGACGTGGATGGATGTGAAGGCAGATAATCATACTGAAGACAATGGCACTCTGGTTGAGGACAGCACCGAAGGCAACCTGCAAACGCGTCTGGGGGTGAAAGCGTACCTGCAGGGTCATAATGCTATTGATGATCATAAAGCGCGTTCCTTCCAGCCTTTCGTGGAAGCCAACTGGATTTATAACTCCCGCAATTACAGCGTGAAGATGGATGGCATCAGCGATGAGATCATCGGCGCGCGTAACACAGGCGAGTTAAAAGTCGGGGTGGAAGGTCAGCTTAATCCACGTCTGCAACTGTGGGGCAACGTCGCCCAGCAGTTAGGTGACAACGGTTACAGCGATACCCAGGGAATGCTGGGCATAAAATATCTCTTTTAATGCCACTTTGCCGCCCGTCACGATACGGGCGGCACTCTTTTTAGATCCACGGTCTTTGTGATCGCGCTCGCATTCAGTCATTTTTACTATAAATATGATGAAGTTAATTCAGCTTATTTATGGATGAAATCACTATGGATCCTTTGCACGCCGTTTACCTGACCGTCGGACTGTTCGTCATCACGTTTTTTAATCCAGGCGCAAATCTCTTTGTCGTGGTTCAAACCAGTCTGGCTTCTGGTCGTCGCGCGGGCGTACTCACCGGGCTTGGTGTGGCGTTGGGCGACGCCATCTATTCCGGGCTGGGATTATTTGGGATGGCAACGCTCATTACTCAGTGTGAAGAGATTTTCTCACTCATTAAAATCGTCGGCGGTGCTTATCTCTTATGGTTTGCCTGGAACAGTATGCGCCGACAATCAACACCACAGATGAGCGCGTTACAGCAGCCCCTTAGCGCCCCCTGGTATGTATTTTTCCGCCGTGGGTTAATTACCGATCTCTCGAATCCACAAACAGTTTTATTTTTTATCAGTATCTTCTCAGTGACGTTAAGTGCAGAAACGCCGACCTGGGCGCGTTTAATGGCCTGGGCAGGGATTGTGCTCGCGTCTGTTATCTGGCGTATATTCCTTAGTCAGGCGTTTTCTTTACCCGCCGTGCGTCGCGCATATGGACGTATGCAGCAGGTCGCCAGTCGGATTATTGGTATGGTTATTGGTCTATTTGCGCTACGGCTGATTTATGAAGGGGTGACGCGGCAATGAGCTGATGATTGGTAATTAATACGATTGAAAAGTTGGACCGCCATCGAGGCCTCGAACCCCGTACCATACAACAATCCTGGTTGTCGTCTGCTCTTCCTGATGAGCTAATGGCGGTTTTTTGATACGAACCTTACAGCATATTTTCTGTCAGGCCCTGGTGCGATGCATAAGATACAGAAAGTGCCCTACGCAAACCTGACGGAATTATGATTTTTTTCATATGAATGTCAACCCATACATTCACAAAATGTCTTTGTTGTTCATTAATAAAGCAATAGCGAATCCCTGTCGATTTACTCGCCCATGGTATTCCCTACGCCAAGGGAGTGCCCGCCAGCACCGCTTCAAAATCTGCGGCGCTCAGATCGGTTGCCCCTTTGAGCATATCTCTCGCCAATGCCCGGCGTCGGTTCAGTAATTCATCCAACGTTTCTTCAAAAGTCATTAACTGGCTATCACGCACCGTCGGATAATAGACGTAAACATCTTTCTGCTGCCCGATACGGTAGGCCCGATCGGTCGCCTGATCTTCCTTCGCCGGATTCCAGCAACGGGTAAAGTGGATGACATGATTTGCTTTCTGGACATTGACGCCAAACCCAACCGCAATGGTGGATAAAATAATGACGTTAAAACCGGGCGTTGACTGAAATGTATCGATCAGGCTCTGACGATTTTGATCGCTGCCAGATTTGGTGCTGGTATCACCATTAATAATAAAAGGCTTAAAGCCAAAATGCTGCGCAATCAGATGTTGCAGTTCTCGTTGAATATCGCGCAGTTCCGTAAAAATAATCACTTTGTCATCAGATGACTGGCGAATCGTATTTAATGTCTCCAGCAGCCATTTTACTTTCGGGGCATCGTTCCGTAAGCGCAAATCTGCACTTACGGAATAAGGCCATGCGCAAATAAGTTTCAGGCGATGCAGTAACCCCAGCATACCTGAGCCTCGTTGATCCAGCCCTTCGCTGATCTCCTGTTGATTTTGCCAGCTTGCAACCGAGTGGGTATAGAGATCCCGTTGCAATGGCAGCATATTCAACTGTTTACAGCGTTGATCTTCAATCTTATCCGGCAGGTCTTTCGCCACTTCTTCTTTGGTGCGGCGCAGCGTCTGCGGTTCTATTAATTTACGTAGCGATTCGAGGACAGCATTATCATTCTGTTGCTCAATGGGGCGCAGATAATCTTTACCAAAATTATTTAAAGCCCCCAACAAACCTGGCTGCACGAAGTCAAATAAACACCACAGATCGACAAGGGTATTTTCGACCGGTGTTCCGGTACATGCGACTTTAAATTGTGCCTGAATGGCTTTTGCCGATTGGGTAATTAATGCCGCCGGATTTTTAATTTTCTGCGCTTCGTCGCACACCATTATGGACCAGGGCTGACGAGCCAGCGAAAATTCCTGATCGCGCAACGTCTCATAGGTGGTAAGAACAATATGCGCGTCACCCACCCAGTCACTTTGCAGTAAGTTCTTAATCCCCTTACTTTTAAGCGCCTGTGGAATACTCTCTTTCGCGCATTTCTTAGCCTTAAGTTCATTACCGTAGAGTTTTAAAATCGACACCTGCTCGCGCAGGAAGAAATTCCCAACCTCACGCTCCCAGTTATCGAGTAACGACACCGGAGCAACAATCAGCGAAGGAGGCGAATCCGGGAAACGTTCACGATGCCAGATGAGAAAAGTTAGAATCTGTAAGGTTTTACCCAGCCCCATATCGTCTGCGAGCAAACATCCCGCCGTCTCTATTGGCGACTTTAGATACAACTGCTGGAGCCACGCTACCCCTTTACGCTGGTGTTCACGTAGCTGAATGGACGTTTTGAGGATCATCGGCAGTTCGACTTCTGCCTGATGTGCACCGAGCAAAGAGTCCCGCCGTTGTTTAACATACAGCGCCTGCTCGATATTTTGTTCTATCAGCAGAACGGCACGACTGACCGGCTCACTACTGACGCCATCATTTGTTTCACCGTCAATTTTCTTTTTCCATTTATCGTGGAAAATTTCTGCTTCTTCACGGGGCAAAAGGTTGTCGTTCCAGGGCATGGCGACTTCCGGCGCATCCGTGGCTTTTGCCTCTTCCAGCCGCTCTTCCAGTTCCTGAAAATGTTGATGATTATCGAGATCCCAGCCAGAGAACATAGCCTCGCACATCTCTTGCGCAAGGTTCTCCGGAAGCCATTTTTCACTTTCACTTTTGACCAGATAAGGCGAACTTATTTTTTCAAATTCACCGATCCCGATAACCCGGTCGCTGTATTTGTTCAGATCGAGGACGTGGGTAAAATTCATTCCCGCCGCCTGGTGCTGCCAGTTTTCAAGCAACGCCTGATAACCTTGCAGTTCTTCCTGGCTGAATCTGGAAAGCTCCAGATCGTAACCCTGCCAGACTCCGGCGGGCAGTTGTGCCGCTAACTTTTGCTCCAGTTCAGAGAGCAACGCCGCCAGTTCACCTGGACGTTTAAAGATATAGGTTTCATCCGCCACAGATTGCTCAGTTCTGGGGCTGAGAAGAAGCGTTACCGCCGCAATTTGCCTGTTTTCATCAATCTGCGGCTCCAGACGGAAATCATAAAAGTAGATCCCGGCGTCCTGCAAATTCTGCTCATAAACGTCAGGATCAAGCACCTGGCTCGCCTCTTCACCAATCCAGGTGTAGGGGTTGCGAACAAATGAGAGCGCATCATCCCCCGCCACGCGACGCCCCGTAATAGCGTGCACGGAGGTCAGGACGTCTTTGACTTCAGGGGAAAGAATGACATGGTTTAAGACACCATCGTCCCCTAAAACACGGTAACGATCCTGCACCTGTTGCGTGCGGTCAAAACTCTGTAACCAGTTGGCAGGCTGCTCATCAAAAACAGGTTCAATTTCCAGCACCGGAGTATCCACCACCAGCGATTTTCGCAGTTTTAACTGCAACGATTCCGGCCTGATGACGATCGTTTTCGCAAGATAGTCATCCAGTTTTGCCCCTGCTTTTTTGGCCTGCCGCCGTATTTTGGCCCAACGGGTTTGGTTGACCGTTTCGCCCGGCGTCTGTCGCTGCTGCAACCTGAGTTGCTGTAGTGCGTCCAGAAGTTGCCAGTTCTCTTCACTTAACACAAAGGTGCCTTCCGCAGAGGAAAAGCTGGCGCCTGTGCAAGTTATCTCAACAGGGCGATAGTCATCAGGTAGGGTCCATTTATCAATGAAAACGCGAAAAGTGTCATCGCTAATGCTTCCTGTTGCAGCAAGATGAGCCGTCAGATTGCGCTGTGAAGGGAAAGCAAAAATCGCCAGACTGCTGGCATAGTCGTCATTTTTCCGGATGCGGTAAAAATCATCCCAGCTAAGAAACCAGCAATCAGACCAGTGTGAAACATAATCTTCCTCATGAAGCTGTTCCAGGCATGAGGCGACAGGCCAGTTATCTTCGCTATCGGCAAGACTAAAGGGGAAAGCAAAACCCTCTTCTTTCATTACATACAGCGGCGCAAATGAAGCAGGTAGTGAAGTATTCTCTTTAATAAATTTACCCAACAATTTTTTGAACACTATTTGCTCCAGTAAGTAAATTTACCCAGCACAGGTTTAAACCCAAGGCTGAGTAATTTTTGCGCCGCTTCATGGTCTGGTTCATTGAACTGAATATGGATTGCGCCCCCCAGCCCTCGTTTATCCATCACTTTGCAATCGACCGAACGAATAATCTCCCGGATTTGTTGTTCCCGGTCGGGGAGATCTTTTTTGGCTTTTAACGAGGAGGCGATGATTTTGATTTGCTCTTCCCGGTCTGACTTTGCATCACTGACTTCATGTTCAGATAACGATGCAGATTCAGGCCGACTCACGGTCTTTGAGGCATTGAAGCGAGAGATATCCAAAGTGACAGAGGACTGATTTAAATCTTCCGCAACGTAATCAATACCCAGCTTACGAAGTTCTTCGTCATATCGGCTCATCCACCCCTCAATTCGGTTGAGTGAGTAGAGAAATACCGGCGACAAATGCGGTAAACGCAACCGGACTTTACGGCGGTTATTCCGCTTATCTTTCAGATCATAATCAATATCAAGAATGCCGGTTTCCGGATTAAAGGGCGCATTCCCCATATGGTAGGCATACATCGCCCCCACTTTCGAAAATTCGACAAACAGATAATCACCAATGCGCATAATCATGGCATTGTTATCGCGTGAACCAGAACCTTGCAGACGGCTTAATCGCCCTGCGTTTTTCGCCCTGAATTCAACATAATCGGCATCTTTGGATCGCAGCGCATCTTCGCCCAGCACAATGCGCGTATAGCTCATTTGGTTGGCAAAACGTAGCCAGTAGAACAGGCGCGCATGGTCAACATCCCGATTGCCTTTCAGCAATTCAAAGAACAGCTTCAGGTCGTCTTTGGCGAACCATCCTTGCACCATCAGTAATACCGGATTTTCAACGTGAACCTGCCAGCTTTTATTACGGCTGGTTAACTGCGGATTTCCCCAATATTCCAGGGCCAATTGCTTGAGTTCGAAATGCGTTTGATGTTTAAAAGCCGACTGATAATAACGGGTCAGAGTGGCTGCCAGAATATTATCTTTAAACCGCGTAAGCTGGCGGCTCAAGGCGATAAGAGAATGAATTTTCTGCTGAAAAGCATCGTCAGTCAGGCAAAAAATCTCATTGACCAGGTGGTTAACAATTTTGCGCCATAACCAGCTGGTTTGCGGAATTTGCGCGACTTTCTCCAGCACCGAAATATCCGTGATTTCTCCACGCCCAAGCTGTTGTCCGAGAAGAAAACCTGCATTATCGGTAAAAATATCGCTATAGGTGTCAATGACCGACATCCAGGACATCTGACGCGGCGCACTCTCTTTTAGCTGTTGAAACCCACGAGCAATCTGCGTGCGTAGCTGAAGCCACTGCGGATTCTTTTCCGGTGTATCGCTGGAATGACCAAAGTAGCTGGTACATAGCGCCAGCCATTCGCGGCGTGTTAACCGCTGCTGCGCAATTTTTTGTTCAATTTCAGCGATAATCCTCGCGAAGTTTGTTGCATCATCAATCAATGCAATTTCAAACAGATCGCCTTCTGCCACGTCATTAAGGCCAAAAAAAATCATCTTCCACTCGAAGGGCTTTGGCGTATCCCCCGCACGCAGCCGGGCAATGGCCTGTCGGCGTTTCTCCAGAGGGGGAACCATCTGCACCGCGCGAGCATCTACCTTCCTCTCAAGTTGCGCGATAACGCGCTGAAGATAGTGAAAAGCATGACTTACCGTCGGCTGCACGTTCTGCTCCCGATAGGGCAGCAAACGGGTTTTCAGTTTTTCAATAGCGGAAGTCATTGCATGGCTCCCAACTGACAGGTTTCCTGACTAATGCCAGGAACAACATCCATGCTTTCGTCGCGCTTTTTGTCTTTCAGGCCAAAGAATTGCATCCGCAGTTCTACGCGACGGCTGGCTTCTTTGCTCTCTTTCGCATTGTTGAACGAAACCCCGCCCGCCAGAAATAATTTACGGATCTGGACCTGTTGTTCCGGGGTTATTTTTTGCTGTAGCGCGCTTCTGCTATCCAGCAAACTGCACATCACCCATTCCGAGCGTTGCAACGAAAGGTGCAGGTTATAGAGATAAGAACCGTCAGTATCCGTAAAACCTTCTATAACAATTTGCTTAAACCATTTTTTGCCTTCATCGCTATTTGCCGCCTCCAGCACTAACGGCACCACATCCTGTAGCGCCTGTAATCCTTCGGCGTTAAGCGCAAAGCGATTGTGCTCAAAACGCCCTGCTTCACCAAAGCTGATACGGTTGTCATGGCAGTCAACCTGAATCGTCTTATTGAGATTCTTTGCCTGAAGCTCAAGTTTTTCACACAGGCGAGCGATATCATGCCCGCGCGATTTCTCCCCCGCCTCCGCCTGCTGGATCCGCTGCGTAACAGAGCTAAGTGACGCCACCATCACCACCAAAAACAGCACCATCATGGCGGTCATCAGGTCTGCATAGGAGATCCAGAAGGGTTTTTCCGCTTCATCGCTGCGCCGTTGCCTGCCATTAAATACCCGGTTAAACATCAGCCTGTTCCTTACGCGCGACGATGACGGAGTACTGTTTCCAGCGTATCCACGCTTTCACCGATAATCTCAACCGAAGAACTTAAGGCTCCCGCCGCTTTCGTCAGTTGCGTATCCATCTCTTGCAGTGAACGATTCAGGCCGTTTTCCACTCCGGTCGTAAAGGATTCAAAACTGGTTCCCATTACCTCGGCAATGTTATGCAGGAACTCCTGAGCCTCACGGTTATATTGTTGCAGGCGTTCAGAGTACGCTTTCAGATCGTCAACAAAACGGCTGCGCGATGTTTGTTCATCATGGCTACGGTTAATCAGCGTTTCGAGTGCCGTTATGGCATTCGCCACGACTTCACGGGTATTACGATAATCGGCAATCAATGCCCCCAACTCCGCGCTGGCACTGGAAAGCGTGCGTCCTGCCTGTTGCGTGCCATTGAGCACCTCAGCGGTCAACTGATTAGCCTCAGCAACACGATCGCCCGCAGCTTCAAAGCGGTCGGCAGCCACGCGCATTTTATCGGCTCCTGTTTGTATCTCTTCCAGATGGCGCGTGGTGTTTTGCGCCATCCGTTGCAGCAGATCGCCTGAAGCAGATTGCTGTTCACGCAGCATCTGCATCAGCGACTCAACCTGACTTTCAAGCTGACCAATGATTCGCTGCGCTTCCTGTTGTAACGCACTCTGCGCAGATTGCTGTTGCTGACTGAGCGACTTCTGACCTTCTTCCAGTTGCCCAAACAGGTTGCCAAGTTGGCTACCCAGGTGATCGATACCGCTGGTCATTTTCTCTCGCAGGGCATCCTGACCGGAATGCATGGTTTGCTGTAACGACGTCATAAACTGTTGCTGTTGCTCAGCCGCCGCCTGCTCACGCGCTTCGCTACGTGCCAGAAGCTGCTGAGTTTCTTCATGCAGCACGCGTTGCCCCTGTTCTTGAGTCTGGCTCATCTGTTTTTGCCCTGACTCCAGTTGGCTGAATACTCCCGCCAGGTTTTGCGTCAGCGTTTCGATACCTTTGCTCATATTGCCCATCAGCAGATTTTGCGCCTGGTTTTGCTGCTGATTAAGTTGCTGCTGACCATTTTCCAGTTGTGCAAAGAGCGTCGCCATATGGCTGCCAAGCGTATCCACGGAAGCTGCCATTTTCTCCATGGTTTCATTTTGCCCTTGCTGAACACTGGACTGGATAGCCTCAATAAACGCGCGCATCTGTTCCGCCATCGCTTTTTCACGCGCTTCGCTGTCGGCAAAGATTTTTTCCAGTTGTTGCGCCATCCGTTCGCCCGCGCCCTCACCTTCTGCGCCAATACGGGCAACGGATTCCTGCAAGCTGCGCAGCATCTCATTCATCCCTGCCTGCATCTCCTGCTGACCGCTTTTCATTTCGCTTAACAGTTGAGAGATCAGTTGCGCGCTGCCCTGACGTGAGTCATCCCCGGCCTGACGCATATCCTGCAACAACGTTGAGAAGCCGCTTTGCATAGACTGAATGGCTTCCACAGAACGCCCCATCATCTCCTGCATGGTGGTGAATTGCTGACCAAAGGTATTATCCATTTTGCTCATAAAGGCGGTCAGGACGTTCTCCAGCATCGACTGCACACGATGGCTCTGATCGCCGGAGGCGGTTTGCACCACACCAGCAATTTTATCCAGCGGATTTTTCAGACTGGTTTCGATAGCACCACTGACCTGTTCAGCAAACTGTTGGCCTGACTCGCGGTATGTTGTTGATAATGTCTCTGCCAGCTTTTGATTTTCCCGCACCTGGCTATCCACCAGGTTTTGCAGCATTTCGCGCAGGTCAGTGACCAGACCATCCTTAAGTTGCCGCGCATGGGTGGTGTTTTCTTTAGTACTGGAAAGAAGTTGCGAAAGGTAATCTTCACCGACGCCGCCCTCAAAAAGCTGGTCAATGCTGGCGGTAAGAAGTTCAAGGTTTTTATAACATTGCGCCAGTCGCCATTTTTCAAACATGGTGACCAGAATGGAAAACGTAATAGCAAACGCCGAACCTAAAAACGCATACAGAACGTCGCGTAAAAGGTTAGCGACGCTGGCGCTGACCTGCTCTGGCGTGCTGGGGTCAAAATGGTGCAAACCAATCATCAGCCCCGAAAAGGTGCCGATGATCCCAATTCCGGTCAGGATGCCAGGGAGATGTTTAAACGCTTCCGTATAGAGAGGAATTTCGACTAATAACGGTTCCGTAAACCATGCTGACGACGGAGCCGTTGAACGGATGGCGCTAATTTTTTTTTGCCCGCTGTTTTCGTCAAACTCAAACTGGCGATGTAGAGACTCTTTAAATTCGCTCCAGGGATGCGCAAAAAATTTATCAGAGAATAACGCGTCTAATTTTTCGAGTTGTTGTGCCGGTTTTTCATTGCCAAGTTGCCGAATTGCTTTCGCTTTTTGTTTAAAGCGCGCTGAAACCCTAAATGAAGGAATAGCGTAACGGACAATGAAACCCAACAACAAAACCCCAACCACAATAGCGACATAAATCGGCACATTTTCTGGATTAACAGAGGTTAACGTGTCGAGGAACGAAGTCAGCGAAAACATCTAAATACCTTGAGTGAAGGAAAAGAAATTTGCAGGGCAGAACATCACCAGCAAGGAAAAAAATCGCCCGCTCATTATAGGAAAAGTCTCGATTTTTACATCAATAAAACGTTATATATCTCACAAAAACATTGATCACACGCATATGTAAGAAATTTAAATCGCTTGGTGAAAATAATTCACAGAATTTATGCTTTATGACACAAAGATTGGGGATTTTATTTTTTTCGCCGCCAGACTTACGTATGAAACTTTTTCGTAGGGCGCGCTGCTTCTAATAACGTCCAGTCACTATTCAACGAGACAATTAAATGAGTGAGATTGACATTAAGGGCGATGAAACGCTGGTTGCTCTGCTACTGAACGCCGACAAAAACGATATCGATCTGCTGATTGATTACATTACCCCAGACGGAAAATTTAATTTTTCCCAGTCTGACCGCGTTAAAAAGGCCTTGCGCGATGGTAAAAATAGCGAAGCTGTTGATGAGGAAACATTGCGTTTGCTGATTCGCGAACTGCAACATTTTGGCGGTAACACCGTAATGAATCTGTTCCGACGCAATGGCGTTAGCTATAGCGAAATTGTTGACGATGTCGCCAGCCATCTGAAAATTAAAGTCGCGAAAAATGCCCCGGTAAAAGAAAAAGAATCACTGATTATCGATGCCGTTTTTGCGTCATCCTGGAACAAAATGTCAGATGACGATCGCCGTCAGCTTCTCCGTGATATGGGAATTAACACCAGTATTAGCCTGGATAAGTTGTCACGTATGGAGCTGCCACTTTTGCAACGTGCGGCAATGGTAGCAAGCGGTCTGGCGCAGATCGCCACGGGGAAGGCACTCCCGCTAATTGCGGGTCTGGGGATAGGTCGCGTGTTGGGCGTTCTCACCGGTCCTGTCGGGTTAGCCCTCACCGGTTTATATACCGCTTATGATATTTCCAACCCGGCGTTCCGAATCACCTTGCCCTGTGTAGTGCAAATTGCCTGGATTCGCTTAAAAAATTCCCGCCATCACCGTCTGAGCGAATCGGTATCATCAACGGCAATGTCAACCGCAAACTATGGCAATCGCTGGGTGTTTGAAAATGAAAAGTCGCAGCGCGTTTTAACTGTATCGTCTATCGCTTTAAATGAAATTACCCACCCCGACACTCTGATACGACATGACATTACTGAAATTTCACGGTTAGGCCCACTCTTACAGACGCTTCCTTCGCTCGCCACCGCCGCCCATGTCGCCAGTCATCACTATATGGAAGTCATAATTGATGGCGCACTGGCGAAAGTGAAAGATGGCTCGGGATATCGTGGCTTCAGTCTCGGGGAAAAAGGAATTAAAGCGCACGCAGTTTTGCTGAACCCTGACAAACTGAATCAATTAGTCAATGCCAGCATATTACTGAATGTCGCTTCGGCGATACTGGCACAAAAACATCTGGCAGATATCAGCAATAAACTGACGCAGATAATTGAAACTATTCGGGAGATTTCTGCGTTCCAGAACAATGCCCGCAAATCTGAAATTGTCGGCGCTATTCAGTATTTACAGCAAATCACACCTGTCGTCATTGAGGGGCAATCTTCGCCAGAAATACGGCAAATACTTGAAGCTATCGAAAAGGATTTTTCAACGCTCCAGGATCATCTGCTGACGGATATTGCCTTTGCTGGCGAGAAGGTAGCCTCTATAAATGACGGCAGTTTTTTCAGTAGCGCAACCATCACCAGTAAAATTCAGGCGCAACAAAAAATTATTGAAGAACGGACGATGGAGTGGGATTTAGCGATGAGGGTACGCGGGCAAGCATTACATCTGGTCAGCCATAGTGAGGGTCAGACGATGCTGGTAGAACGTCGTCAGCAGGCTATAGAACATCATTATGCGCAGTTCGATACGGTTATCAGCAAGGTAGAAAAACAATTACAGTCACGAATTGATAGCATCGGCGCCGTAGCGGAACAGGCGAATACCACCAGCGCCAATAAAGTCATTTTGCGAAAATGGTGCAATAACCGCTTAATGCCGCAAAAAGTCGCAATTAAGGAAGCCCGCATGGCGTTCGACCAATTCCAGCAAAATATGCTGGACAAGCCGTTGCAGACCAGCCGCATGTTGGTGGAAATGAAAGACGGAAAACCGGTGAAGTGTTATGCGTTGCCGGATGCTTAAGGCGGCTCGTAAGGTTTACTGTGTGGTTAGCGGTGCCACACACAATGTCTCCGACTCAGAAGAATCAAGGCCAACAAACCCATATTCAAGTTGCCCCACTCCCTGGGGCGATAAATCTCTTACGACTCACCGTTGAAGACATTTCAAACGGACATCAACCTGCCACACGCCCCCATACCAGTTGCCCTTTATGGAACGTTGCTGTACGTGGCGAGATACGCGCCACCGCCTCGGCGGAACAGGAGGCGTCCACCAGCACAAAGCTGGCGTCATCCTGCGCTTTTGGCCAGACGCGCTCGCCTTTTTCATTCAGCGGCAGGACATCGCCAGTGGCTAAAAACAGCGATCGGGATAAATTCTGTTCGTTAGGGCGAATATAGAGCTGCGCATACAGATTGGCTTTTTCCAGCATGTCGCCCAGGCCGTAAGGCGACCAGTGGTCGATAACGCTGTCGGTTCCTGTCATGACTTTTACGCCTTTGTCGTGCAACTGTTTGAGCGGCATATGCAGCGTGCCAATCGGCACCGTCGAGGCGATAGTAATTTGCTGCGCCGCCATGCGGTTTGCCAGTCCATCCACCTGTTGCTCGTTAAGCGTTGCCAGCGCAAAGGCGTGACTGATGGTCAGCTTGCCCTTCAGTTGCGGCGTTTTCTCTACGGTTTCAACCATATAATTGATGGCCGCCACGCCTGCCGGCGTGGTTTCGTGCAGGTGAATATCGACGCCTTTGTCGTAGTCCAGCGCAATCTGGAACATGGTGTCGAGAGATTTTTCCATCGCGCCATCAACACTGGTCGGGTCCAGCCCGCCGACGTAATGCGCCCCCGCCTGCATCGCTTCGCGCATTAAGGATTCCGATTTCGACAACAGCAAACCGTGCTGCGGGAAGGCGACAATTTCACACTCGAAGCCCGCCTGACGTCGCGCCAGCACCGCCTGCAAGTTTTGCAGATTTTTCAGGCCGGAAACCGGTTCGATATTGCAGTGGCTGCGGGCAATGGTGGTGCCTTTCGACTGCAATAAATCGATCAGTTTTTCCGCCCGCTCCTGAGTGTAAGGTTGCAGCTCCGGCAGCATTTTCTGCTCAAGCTTAATCATGTCCTGGATGGTGGTGCCTGCCGGGCGATTGAGCGAGCGCCACGGCCCGCCGTAAAAGGTTTTGTCGAGATGAATATGCATGTCGCGGGTGGTGGGCAGCATCAACTTACCGCCAGCGTCATAGTGCGGCAGCGTGGCGTCCGGATGCTGCTTATTCTCGCGCAGGGCAACAATTTTACCGTTCTGAATCTCCACGGTCTGGCGCGCCGTGCGGGTCTGCACCGCTACGCCGTTTTCGTAATCAAAACCGGTTTCCAGCAACACGTTGTCGAGATAGTAGTGCGGGTCAGTGATTTTCATGGTGTTATTCGCTTCGCAGTTTGCGGTGCCAGAGACTGCCGCGTGGGCGAGCGGCACAGACGTACCAAACAGCGCGGCGGCGGTAACCATCTTACCGCTCTGGCTCAAAAACTCACGACGGCTATTGCTTTCTTTCATCTTACGTCCTTACGTTTTAATAATATGGGTGCCCGTTTCACCGCGCAGCGCCGCTGGCAGGCATTCCGGCGTGGTGATAATCACTTCTTTGCCGCCCTGTTCTAAAAATGTCAGGCTGGCGATAATTTTTGGCAACATGCTGCCGGGCGGGAAATGCCCTTCCTGCATATAGCGGGTCATGGTGGCAATATCCACCCGATCCAGCGCCTGCTGCTGCGGCTTGCCAAAGTGAATACACACCTTTTCCACGCCAGTGGTGATCACTAAAATGTCAGCGTGAATTTCGCGCGCCAGCAGTGCAGTGGAGAGATCTTTGTCGATAACCGCGTCCACGCTTTGGTAATCGCCTGCTTCACTGCGCACCACCGGAATTCCGCCACCGCCCGCGCCAATCACCACAAAGCCTTGTTGGATCAGCGCCTTAATAGCAGGCGCTTCCACAATGCGTTTCGGTTCCGGCGAGGCGACAACGCGGCGATAGCCCCGTCCGGCATCCTCAACAAAATGCCAGTCAGGGTTTGCCTTTTGTAATTCGTCACGCTGGCTTTCACTAAAGAATGCACCGATGGGCTTGGTGGGATGAGCAAAACCCGGATCGTTTTTATCCACTTCCACCTGAGTCACCACGGTGACGGCTTTTTTCTCGCCGTGACGCGCCAGTCGGTTGTTCAGCGCCTGTTGGATCAGATAGCCAATGCCGCCTTGCGTATCTGCCACACAGTTCGCCAGCGGCGTTAAGGGCAGCCCTTCACGCTCGTGGGCAATCTCCGCGCGGCGTAAATCCAGCCCGACCTGCGGCCCGTTGCCGTGGGTCAGCACAATGTCGTAATCGGAAGCCAGCATTTCCAGCACCGTATCGGCGACGGCTTTCACCGCCTCCGCCTGATGCTCAATCGACTGGCTGGCGTTATCTTTGATAATGCTGTTGCCACCAATGGCAACGACCACAAGTTCTTTCATGTTGTTATGTCCGCGACAGAGGGTGATGGGGTTATGACCAACGCCAGACTGCCTGATGCGCTACGCTTATCAGGCCTACAGATTCTTGTGCCATCCGGCAATGGTGAAAAATGCCTGATGCGACGTTCGCGCGTCTTATCAGGCCTACAAACTCTTGTGCCATTCGTAGGCCGGATAAGGCGTTCACGCCGCATCCGGCATAAACATGTAGGTCAGACGCCGTAACGTTCGCACCAGCCAAGAATGGCTTTCTCGAAGCAGGCGAATGGTGGATGCACAATGCCCGCGCCAATCATGCCGACGCCCGCATCTTTATGGGCGATGGCGGTGTTGATCACCGGCAGAATGCCGCTGCTGCCCACGCGGGTGATGTCGATTGCCGACGGCACGCCCATAAAACCGAGCAGCGGAATGGTGACATTCGGGTTTTCACCGAGGGTGATTTCTCGCATCTGACGGGAGAAATCGATAGCCTCTTCCACCGTGCCGCCCACCAGCGCGACGATCGCAGGCGCGGTCGCCATAGCAAATCCGCCAATACCGTAGGTTTCGGTGATGGCGCTGTCGCCGATATCCAGCCCCGAATCCTCCGGCTTATAACCGGCAAACATCGGGCCGATGACCTGCTGCGCCGGGCCGGTAAACCACTGCCCCGGCAGGCCGCTGACCCGCAGGCCGAACTCGACGCCGTTTCGCGCCATCGTGGTGACCACGGTGCTGTATTCGATGCCGTGCGCCGCATCCATCGCCGCTTTACACATCGCCATCCACGTCGGGCCGGAGAAGTAGTCGCTGCTGGCGACAAACTCAAACACTTCGCGCTGTTGCTCCACGGAATAGCCCGCCTGAATAATCCCCGGCGTCAGCGCCTGAATCAGCAGCGTCGTCCCGGCGTTATTGCGGTTATGGCATTCATCGCCCATATGCAGCGCCTGCGCCAGCATTAAGCGCAGATCGATTTCGCCGATAATTTTCATCGCGTCGCGCAGTATTGGTCCCTGCACATCACGCATCCAGTTCAGGCGGTCAATCACGCTCTGGTCGTTAGCGCCCATACGCAAAATCTTCGCCATCTGCTCGCTCATGTTGGTATAAGCGATGTTGCCGTAGGTTTTGTTTTTTACGATGTGCATAAACATCGAGGCCGAGGTAACACCCGCCATCGATCCCACACAGTCGTGTTCGTGGCACGGCGAGAAGGTGATCTCCCCGGAGGCCGCCAGTTCAGCCGCCTCGTCGAGATCTTTCGCCAGCCCTTCGAACACCAGCGCCCCGGTGACCGCGCCTTTCATTGCGCCGCACATTTTTTCCCAGGTAACCGGCGGCCCGGCGTGAAGAATGGTTTTCGGCGTCATGCCCGGCACCACGTTAATCGCCTGATCAAAACCAATTAGCACCGGATGCGACTGAATAATGCGCTCCAGCGCCTGCTGATTAGCGGCAGCGATTTTGTCTGCCAGGGGCGAATCGGCAATATTATCCAGCGCCTGCACCACCTGCATATTGCCCTGCCCCGGCGGCGTCCAGTCGAGCTGGGTCACTTCTACATGCTGCTTTTTAAGATCATCGCTAAACATGGCGATGCCGACGTTAATAACGTTCAACGGTTGGCTAAACAGTGACGGGCTCATCAGGCTTCCTCCCCTTTGCAGATAAATTCACGCGCCAGCAATCCAGTATTGGTGCTGCTGCTGGCCAGAATCACTCCGGCATCAAGCAGCGTCTGGCTCTGTTGTTCTAATGATGGCGTATCGAGATCGGTGCCCAGCACATAGGCGAGAATGATCAACTCGCGCCCTTCGGTAGCGGCGATCGCTTTTGCTTCTTTGATCGCCTCGATGGTGGAGCCGACCGGATCTTCATGCGATCCAAATCCGAGCACAAAATCCATCACGATCACCGCCACTTCGGGATCGCGCGCCTCTTCGATCAACCGGCTGATACGGTTGGTGGGGTCAATCATTGGATGTGGTTTGCCGTTGGTGAAATCATCATCACCAAAGTCGAGGAAGGTATGTTTGATGCTGCGGTTGATATCTTTCAGGCGGAGTTCAGGATCGGGCTGAATGTTGCTGTACACATCGCCGTGTTTTTCCATCACCGCGAACATCGTTTCGTCACACAGCGTACCGCCGCAGAACAGGCCACGAATGTATTTCTGTTGCGGCTTCAGGCGAGCGCGCACGTCAGCAATCAACGGCTGGTTTAGCGTATGCAGGTCGAGATGTTCTTGTTTCACGCCGGAAAGCATCACTGCTTTCAGCGCCGCTTCTTT
This sequence comes from Escherichia ruysiae, assembly GCF_031323975.1. Lineage (NCBI taxonomy): Bacteria > Pseudomonadati > Pseudomonadota > Gammaproteobacteria > Enterobacterales > Enterobacteriaceae > Escherichia > Escherichia ruysiae. The sequence goes on along the minus strand of NZ_JAVIWS010000001.1, from coordinate 3,691,982 downwards.
GGTGCCGCGAGCAAACTGTAGCCCCTGCTCATCCACTGGCGTTTCGCCACGACCGAGGAAGCAGACTACCACCGGTTTGCGGCAGGCGCGCGCGCGTTCCAGCACTTTGCGAGCCACCGCCGGCGCTGGCGGTTTAGAAATTAAGGCGATGATTTCAGTTTGCGGATCGTTTTCTAACATGCCGATGGCGTCGAGCATCATCAGGCCGCCAATTTTCTCGCTCAGGTCACGCCCGCCGGTGCCGATCAGTTGCGAAACGCCGCCGCCAAATTCATGGATGCGGACACTCAGTTCCTGGCTGCCGGTGCCGGATGCGCCAACAATACCGATGTTGCCACGACGCACGGCGTTACCAAAGCAGAGCGCCGCGCCGTTGATAATCGCCGTGCCGCAGTCTGGCCCCATCATCAGCAGCCCTTTTTCGTGAGCGAGCTGCTTGAGCGCCAGTTCATCTTCAACCGAGACGTTATCGGAGAACAGCATCACGTTGAGGTCATTTTGCAGCGCCTGACGCGCTTCGCGAGCGGCAAACAGGCCGTTGACGGAAATCACCGTCAGGTTACTTTCCGGGATATGCTTTTTGGCGCTGGTGATAGTGGCATAACGCGCCTCGTGCGTACCACTTTGCGCTTTGGTATTGAACAGTTCTTCAATCTCCACCAGCAACTGCTCGTTGTCCACGCCCGCTTTGCCGTTGATAACGATCATCAGGTCGCCGTTTTTCGCCTGCTCCAGTTCCGGCGTCAGCAGCCCTAAATTTTTCAGCACGCCTTTGTTCATTTCGGTCGCCATCGCCACAAATGCCTGCTCAACACCGTCGAGTTTATTTGCACGCGTGGAGATGGACATCAACGAGACAGAATCAAAATAGGTATTCGGTTTAATGACTATTTTAACTGACATAATTCCCTCCGTAGGTTTGGCTCAGCGCACAACCATCGGCCATGCCATACAGCATGTCGCAGCCGGAACTGGAGCCAATATGTTTAATTTTTTCTATTGTCTGAGTGGCGTTCTCAGGGATGTCATTAATGATGCCGTGAATAAAGTGATAAATATTTTCCCGACAGCGTTGTTGTAATGCGGCTTCCAGCGTTATGGCACTTAATAACGTGGTATTATTTCTGCCGCGTTGCAGGCCGAGATAAAATTCCTCTTTGTATTTTTCTACCGGATGCCCGGAAATAAATAAAACAAGCGCCAGACCTGTTAAATAATCATCGGCTGAAGGCGTCAGACCAATCCCTAATCCAATCATATTAGCGACCGCTGACGCGATATTTTGCTTATCGTTTACTGCCTGAATAACAGCACGTCGCCTGATATGTAATTCTTTATTTAACGCCTGATAAAATGGATTATCGCCGCGATAATTAAACAGGGTTTCATTTTCCCCCAGATGCTGATGAATAATGTCGTACCACTGTTGCCAGGCAATAAGGTGAAAATTCAGAGCGGTCATTTGCAGTGTTGGGGACAGCCAACGCTGACAACGATGCTTATCTATATGAATATCTTTACCAATCGTAATCCCGTGCTCGTCAAACTGAACCTTATCGCCATGATGGAACAGACCATCAAAGTGAGTGAGTGCCAACCGACAACTGTTTGGTGCATTGTCATATTCTTCACAAAGCAGCGTCAGCAACTGCTGGCGAGCCGGGAGTGCGATATTTACCGCTCTGGCAAAGACCTGTTCAACCTGTCCTTGCCCCCGCTGCGCCAGAAAATCCGCATCCGCAGTTAGCGCCCACACACACCGTCTTTGTGGTGTGTCGATAGCAAGCCTCCCGGATTATGCACCTGCGGCAATCAGCAATTGAGCAATCTCTTCAAAACCGCGTTCCCGCGCCAGTTCCAGCGGCGTTTTGCCATATTTATCGGTCAGATGCGGGCTGGCACCGTGTTCCAGCAATAACTGGACAATCGCCTGCTGTTTAATACCGCCATCATTAAGCACAATCGCTTCCAGTAATGGCGTCCAGCCAACATGGTTGGTCTGGTTAACGTTAATTTCCGTATGCGCCAAAAGCTCTTTTACAATACTTAAATGGCCTTTTTCACAGGCAGGCGTCAGGCCGACACCGCCAAAACGGGTTACGCAATTAAGATCGGGTTTAGCCGGTAAAATAATTCGTAGTAGCGTTAAATCATCGTTCAGACAGCTAATTAAAAAAGGATTTAAACAGGTATGATCTTGTTTATTAATATCCGCTCCGGCGTCAATTAATGCCTGAATGCAAGCATATTGCTGATATAAACTTGCCAGCGTAATTGCCGTTTTCCCCTGACGATCGCAGGTATTAATATCGACACCCAGCGCAAGGCAGGTTTTTACTTTATCGATATCGCCCTGTTGTGCAGCCAATAAATAGTCGGCAGGCAGATTATTTATAGTCATTAACATTCCCCTGGTTTTTGTGGCTGTTTTCGATGAATTGAGAATAGCAACGAAATTCAGCTAAAAGAACCCGCTTAAATTTAATTCGCCGTATTTCGCCTTTTTGTTGAAAGATGTTCAACAATCTTTTCGCAGTGTGCGGTAGTGCAATATTTGTTTCTTTGACCCGATACCCTTTCACTCAATCAGGTTTTATTTCTCTATAGTCTGCACATGTAAGAGTAGCTTTCGTCCATGTCTAACCAGAGGGGAACAAGATGAACGGACTCACGGCAACGGGTGTCACCGTCGGTATTTGTGCTGGGCTTTGGCAGTTAGTGGCTTCACATGTCGGGCTCTCTCAGGGATGGGAATTATTAGGAACCATTGGCTTCGTCGCCTTTTGCAGTTTTTATGCCGCAGGCGGCGGTAAATCGGGGTTTATCAGAAGCCTGGCGGTTAATTATTCCGGGATGGTGTGGGCGTTTTTCGCCGCGCTGGCTGCCGGCTGGCTGGCTTCTGTAAGTGGTCTTTCTGGATTCTGGGCAAGCGTGATTACTACCGTGCCCTTCTCAGCGGTGGTGGTCTGGCAAGGACGTTTCTGGTTACTGTCATTCATTCCCGGTGGCTTTCTCGGCATGACGCTATTTTTTGCCAGCGGGATGAACTGGACGGTAACGTTACTGGGTTTTCTGGCGGGTAACTGCGTGGGGATAATTTCCGAATATGGCGGACAAAAATTAAGCGAAGCGACAACTAAACGCGACGGGTATTAAAAGTTATTCAAAAATGATTATCTATCTTTAACCGATACCTCTACAGTCATGGCTGGAGAAATTCATATTAGAAAATGGCGGGAATGGTTTAATGAACTCAATTTTTACCGAAGAAAATCTGTTGGCATTTACTACCGCTGCGCGTTTTGGCAGCTTCAGTAAAGCGGCAGAAGAGTTGGGTTTAACCACTTCCGCCATTAGCTACACCATCAAGCGAATGGAAACGGGGCTGGATGTAGTGCTGTTCACCCGCAATACCCGCAGCATTGAGTTAACGGAGTCCGGGCGTTATTTTTTCCGCAAGGCCACCGACCTGCTGAATGATTTTCACGCCATCAAACGCAGCATCGATACTATTTCGCAGGGCATAGAAGCACGCGTGCGCATTTGTATTAATCAGCTACTTTATACACCCAAACACACCGCACGCTTATTACAGGTGCTGAAAAAGCAGTTTCCTACCTGCCAGATTACCGTCACCACCGAAGTGTATAACGGCGTCTGGGATGCGATTATCAATAACCAGGCGAATATCGCCATCGGCGCGCCCGATACGCTGCTGGACGGTGGCGGCATTGATTACACCGAGATTGGTGCGATTCGCTGGGCTTTTGCTATCGCCCCGGATCACCCGTTAGCCTTTGTGCCGGAGCCGATCGCCGAAAGCCAGCTGCGTCTCTACCCTAATATTATGGTGGAGGACACCGCGCATACGATTAATAAAAAGGTTGGTTGGTTGCTGCATGGGCAGGAGTCGATTCTGGTGCCAGATTTCAACACCAAATGTCAGTGCCAGATTTTAGGTGAAGGGATTGGTTTTTTGCCAGATTACATGGTTCGTGAAGCGATGGCGCAATCACTGCTGGTTACCCGACAAATTCATAATCCGCGCCAGGATTCACGCATGTTACTGGCGACCCAGCACTCTGCAACGGGTCAGGTGACGCAATGGATTAAAAGGCAATTTGCGCCAAATGGCATATTAACGGGGATCTATCAGGATTTACTGCATCGGGAGAATTAATCGCTGCCAACCTCCCGATGCGCTGTGAATAGCGGCTTACATCAACCACCGGCTTTCATTACCCAGTCAGAGACAAATTTATTACCCGGAACCGGCGGAGAGTACAAATAGCCCTGCAAAAAGTGAACGCCTTTACCGATCATTAAGTCCGCCTGCTCCTGGGTTTCTACCCCTTCCGCTACGATACTCAGACCAGGCTTACGCGCCAGTTCGACAATATTGTCCACAATATGGCCGGAGATTTCGTCAACACTCGCCATTTGCACAAACGACTTGTCAATTTTAATAAAATCGACCGGAAACGCCTGCAGATAACGATAGGTCGCATAACCCGTACCAAAGTCATCCAGCGCAAAGGTAATGTTGTGCTGATGAAGGCTGTCAAATATCGCTCTGGCTTCTGGTGTTACCGGAATGGGGTTACGTTCTGTCAGCTCAAGAACCAGCTTGATTTTATCATTACCTAATTTCTTGACCAGGTTCAGACACTCTTTTTCAAATCCCGCAGCCAAAAAACAGCCCGCCGAGACGTTGATACCAATATGGAAATTGTCCGGTAGCAAATGTTTTACCGGCAGCAGAATATCCGCAGTCTGTTTCATCAACTGGCGGGTCATTATGACAATAAGGCCAGATGACTCCGCCAGAGGAATAAACTGATCCGGAGGGATAATTCCCGTTTGCGGGTGCTCCCAGCGAACAAGCACTTCACAGCCTGTTAGTACCCCTGTCTGTGCGCAGAAAACAGGTTGGATCCACGGTTTAAATTCATGGTTTTCCAGCGCCAGGCTAATGGCTTCAGGCGTGACAATATGGTGACAACGGTTGTCAGGGATATAGAATTTATTTTTATTACCTGTGGCGGTGACTACCTGTGGATGATATTGAAAAAAGATATCCCGCCAGAAGGTAATATCACTCTGAATACCGAGTTTTTCGTACAGTTGTTTCTTTTGATGTGAAATTGTTTTTGCACTGCGGTTTCTATATTGTGATATTTCTGTAACAGACATCCCCTCCATCAGCAGCTTGAGTAAAAGCCGTTCTTTCTCGGACACAATACCAGGCAACGTCAGATTAACGGTTGCCCCGAACTCTTCAAGAAAAACACTCAAATCATGCGAAGCCATTTAACACACCTTGCTTAAATCATGTGCGCCAGCTAAATCCGCTTGTCTCCTTTCTGGCAGAAAAAGCTGGCGGCAAAAAAATAATACAGAGAGTCGAATTGTCACTCATCCGACTCCCTCTCCTTTTACGAATTATTCAGTTCAGAATGACCACTTAACGCCAATCATCGCGGAGGTGTCATTATATCCCTTGTCAGCAACCTGAACGCCCACATTTCCCCAGACATTCAGGTTGGCATTTAGCTGTCCTTCCACCCCGGTTTTTATCTCGGCAATATTTCGGGTTCCATCCTGAGAGACTGACACGCCATCCATGCGAGTGCTGAAATCCTTACTGTTATGTAGCCAGTTCACTTCCATAAATGGCTGGAACTCGCGGGATTTGCCTTCATCCATTTTATGGTGGCTCTTAAGCCAGGTTTTCACGCCCAGTCGGGTCTGAATATTACCGTCTCCTTCGCTTCGCACCAGAGTACCGTTGCTTTCGCGATGCTTATCAGCTTTTACTCCCATCCAGGTAATCTGTGCTTGTGGCTGGATATACCATTCGTTCCGCGTTCCCTGGCTGCCATTAAATTCAGCTAATTTGTGCTTGTATCCAGCCTCCAGTGAAGCGGTAAACCCTTTTGATTTATAAGATTCGCTCTGTAAATCATCACCTTTCACTGTGTTATCAAACCAGCTGTACTGCGCCCAACTGTCGAGATACGCCCCGTTATGTGACTCATCATCCGCATACCAGGTCGCATATAACCCCGTGCTGTAACCATTCACGCTTGCTTTAGTTCGATAACCGGTGCGCGATGAAATAGTCTTGCTGTCACTGTTACCGTAACCAGCCATGACCCCCAGATGCCAGCGGTCGTTGCCACTTATACTCCACTGCGCGATATCGCCCCCCAGTTGCAGAACATAGCGATTGCTTTGGGTTTTCAACTGGCCACTTGCATCACGCCATTTGTTGTGACCCCCTTCATGACGCATCCACATGGTGGTTTGTTTCTGCTCACCCGTGACCAGATCGGTATAGTATGTGCTCCCCAGACGTTCATGCAGTCGGGAGGTAAACATTGTGTTGGCTGCCGCAAGGTTCGCGATGTAACCACCAGCCTCCGGGCGCAGGTCATTATCCAGAGTCTGGTCAGGAACAGGCGTTGGCTCTGGCGTCGGCTCTGGTGTCGGATTCGGCTCCGGATTCGGCTCCGGATTCGGCTCCGGATTCGGCTCCGGATTCGGCTCCGGCATCGGCTCAGGCTCCGGTTGCGGTTCAACTGACTCACCACCGCTGGTCAGATACCAGTTACCGCTGTTTGCCCCCTGACCACGTGCGAGAGTGTAGTCATACGCGCCCGCAACGATACGCCCCGCCTGAACAAACTCCCCCTCAGACTTACCACCTACATGGATAAGTTCGATACCGTTAAGGGTTTGAGCGCCTGTACCGCCAGCGTTATTCACCGTAACGGACGTCATGCCGCTGGTATCGCCCTCAACAACCAGTTTATCAGTCACTGAATCATCGCCATTCAGTACCGTATTCATAACCAGTTGACCGTTATTACCGTGGTAGTTCCCCTTCACCACTAACGCATTGCCCGCTTGCTGTCCTGACATCCCGGTCATCAGCGTGCCGTTGTTGGTCAAATTGCCACCCAGGCTGTAACTCACTGGCACAGCCGCTCTTTTTTCACCGCTATTATTCAACACCAGGGTGCCGTTGTTCTCAACGTTTGCGCTACCCAATCCCTGTGCGTGGCTTACCAGGACATGAGCTGAGTTAGCAATATTCATATTCGCCGTCAGGCTGCTGTTATCGCCCGCGATATCCAGCGTACCACCCTGAACATTCAGCGTCCCGCTCCCCGTTAATGAACCGGTTGCAGTGCCCCCGTTGGCAAGAGTCAGAGTTCCGCCGTTTAAGTTCAACAGCGAATCGGCGCTACCATTGAGCGTACCCACGGTCTGGCTATGACCATTCATATCCATTTCAGTTTCTGCCGCCAGACGCAGTTCCTGGGTATTACCCAACACATTATCGTTATTCAGCAAGAGCGTCCCGCTACGCAGATCGGTAACACCGGTATAGTCGTTGTCTTTGTTAGAAAGCGATACAGTCTGGCCTTTCTGGCTGCTGAATGCCAGGTCACCATTACCGGTAATTTTTGCGCTGAGATCGGCGGCATTCTCGCTTTTACCATTGGCACTCAGCACCAGGGCATCGCTGTCAGTAGCCTGCAAATCAAGCTGCGTCAGGCCATAGCCGATATACAGGCCGTCATTATTTACCCCACTCGTCAGACGATAGTCATAAGTGCCAACGGCAGCTTTTTTCCCATTCTGCTGAATATCACGTTGCGCACTGCTGGAGAGAGTTTGTCCATTTTTATCCTGCAATTGCAGATTGCCCGCATCCCCCAGCACCTCCGCCCCCTGCGCATCAACCAGCAGAATGGCGCTGTTATCATCATCAACTTCAGTGAGCGATAATGCAGAGTCAATATCACGAGATACTGAGCTTACAACGTCGCGGTCGGCAACCTGAATAACCCCCTCGCCCCGTAGATCCAGCGTTTTGCTAACTTTGACGGTTCCTTCTGTCATCTGTGCATCAGTTGTCAGAGCACCAAAATCAACGGTTCCGCCGGAGAACCCCAGAGTGCTAATGGAGTGAGTACCATTACCCACCGTTATCTGACTTCCCTGACCCGCAGTGATCCCGCCTCTCTGCAGAAACTCAGCATTCTGTTCCAGGTTAAATGTCGTGTTCTGGAACGCCAGTGAACCCTGGAACCAGTCGGTGTAAGCAAACTCATCGAAGGAGAATGCATGATTCCCCATGTCTATTTCAACAATGCCTTTACCTTGAAGATCGTTATCAAATACCCAATCTTTGTTGGCATTAATTTGCAATTTGCCATCAACATCCAGATCCGCATTACCGATGTTCTTTTCTTCAGTAATAACAGCTACAGCATCGGAGGCAACATCAATATATCCGCTGAATGCATAATTATTACCGGTCAAAGCAACCGTCCCACTGTCGATACTGATTGTACCGTTGCCGGAGATCTTATTGGCAAAGGTCATGCTATCGTCAGCCTTCAGGTGTAATTTTCCGCGATTAGAGATATCTGCCGTGCCTATATTTTGAGTGATCCCCAAAGCTCCATTTTGGCCAATCGTTACTTTGCCGCTAAATGCAGAATTATCACCGGTTAAGTAAGTCGTGCCACTGAGCGCATTGATATTGCCCAGCCCCTCACTACCACTGACAATGTTAGCGGAAATAGTCGCGTTTTTATCCGTGTGGTTTAATGTGATTTTCTTTTCGGATGTCGAAGCCCACACAAACTCAATTTTTTCGGCATCAATAATCCCTGCTGCTTTCGCATCACTCCCTTCCTGTGCACCTAACGCCAACTCCGAATTGGTGCTTAAACTAATTTTCGGTGCAGAAATTTTGCCGCCGTCTGAAACAGCAAGTGTGGTATCGGAGTTTTGATTATAATAGCCCAGACTAATTTGCTCACTGGCATTAACTTCACCACCGTTATTAACAGACAGGTACTGATCTCCACCGTAACTGCTGTAAACGCCCATGAAGAAAGTTTTGGAATTTACCTGGCTGCCTTCGCCACTGACATTTCCCTGCGTATAAGTCAGACGACTGGTGCCATTAACATGAATTTTGCCGCCGTTGGAGACATTAAAATAGCCGCGATCGTGCCTGGAGCCAGAGTTTGAGTCATAGAGATCATCAGCATACAATTCACTACCGGCATTTGAAACGTTTAGAAAACCCGTCCCTTTCAGCAATACATCAAGCTGACCATTGATATACACTTTCCCTCCGGTGATATCCAACCCACCACCAGAATTGAGCGTGAAACGTGGACGAGAAGTGTCTGTAACGTCGATAACCAGATTAGCATTATCAGTAACCGTAATACGGTAATCGATGTTTTGATCGGCCTTGCCAAAATCAATAGTCTTGTCCTGGTTCACGGTGACATCACCAGAGAACGCCAGAGATGAATATAAACCTATCGCGCTAATTAAAACGGCTCTTGCCTTCTTTCCTTTTATTCTACTTCCCAGCTCAGAGCAAACGCACCAACAGTTACGGGACCTGTTCCACTTTAGCCGATATATTTTATTCATGAGACTCTCCAGCAATGCATCCAGACAAAACCAAGCTCTCATACACCGAGGTGAATTAAATTCCGCACCTCGACTCATGAGAGATATAAAAATTCAAAAAGACTGCATAATATCGAAAACTGTATAATTCAGGCATACAGTTCAGAGGGTAATATAGGGCTAACTCTCCACTGGACACGTTTTCCAAATTAACAACCGCAACATCATCCTTACATTAACTTCCAGTTTTGAACACAGGCGCATTATATGTATCTACGAATCCAGATCAACTCAAAATATAGTCCAAAGCAAAGCAATGAGAGCTCATATTAATATAAGAAAAATTGGTAACACTAAATGAGTATATAAATATAAGACTTATCTTATTAAAAATAATATATCAACTTAGGACTGAATCCATTCAGCAAAAATATAAGATATTATTAAGAAAAGAATAAATCTCAGCGGGATTTAACTGTGATTACAAGGAAAGCATCTGAATGCTGTAAAAATATAAGCGTGGATTTTTACACTAAATCTTTACAGCGTAAAACTATAATGACACAAACAATCGACGTTCGGTTTATTTTTATCCACCAAACATAACACAAATGAACGGGTGTTTTAACTGCCTATTTTTCCATCACCCTGGTATATGCGCTCCCGTTTCTGAGCGCCCAGATAGAGCAGTTATTCCGTTCAATATGACAGCGCCATTCTGGATGTTCATACCAGAATGGCCGCCAATCTCTCTCTCAACAATCCTCAATAATCAGGTACACCGCCTTCACCGGCCCGTGAACCCCAACGACTTTGATAAGCTCAATGTCCGCTGTTGAACTGGGACCACTGATGATGTTAATGCAGGATGGCATACGTTCACCGGCCTGCGCTTTCTGGTGCAATTTTTCTGCCAGCTGCGCCACTCGGGGCAAAATAGTGCTTTTACGCAAGATAAAAATAGAGGACTCAGGTAGCAGACTCAATGAACGCCCGCGCTCAGCGGCGGAAAAAAGAACCACACCTCCCGACTCTGTTAAGCCATATTCAGCATACACAACGCCAACTTTCGCCTGCTCCGCCAGAGCGATATTCTCGACACCTTTCGCCGGATCCCAAACAGCGGCATTGCATTCCTGCTGTAAACGTCCACTGATCCCCAGCTCCTCCAGTCGCTTGTCGCCACTCACCACGACCGACTGATCTCCCAGCTCTTTACACAAACGTAATGCCGCTTCTGCCGCCTGCGCCTCGCTGGTCAGTTCACAACGCGTCAACATGACATCGCTGGCAAACTGGATAAACGCATCACAGTGCTGCTGTTGATTAAGTTCGGTAAGCCGCTCGTTAGCATAGTTGTTAAGCGGCGCATCTTCTGCTTGCGGTTCACGTCGCAGCGGGCGCCCCAGTGCCTGAGCAACGTTGTTCAAAAATTCGCTCCGATTATCCATTCTTTTTCTCCTGCGCCTGATGTTTCTTAAACCAGCTACGAAAACTCTCTCCGTCAGCTTCAGGAAGATCGCGTGCTTCCATCCAGTCGCTAATTGCGCCGATCCTGAGCGGTGTTTTGCCGCCATTGATAAACCAGCTTGCCGCATGGGCGCCAGCCATCATTCCGACTTTCCACAATCCCGGATGACTATTGGCATAAGCAAACATTTTGATCGCCCGTTGCTCTGCTTTTGCGGTGATTCCTTTTTCAGCCATCACCCGACGATGGCGTAAAATCAGTTTCGACAGAGGAATACGCACCGGACAAACGCTGTCACAGGCCGTGCATAAAGAGCAGGCGTAAGGCAAATCTTTAAAATCTTTATAGCCGCCAAGCAATGGAGAAATCACCGCGCCAATTGGTCCTGGGTAAATAGAGCCATATCCGTGACCGCCAATATGGCGATATGCCGGGCAGGTATTCATACAGGCTCCGCAGCGAATACAGCGCAGCACATCACGAAATTCAGAGGCCAGCACCTCGGAGCGTCCGTTATCAACAATAACCAGATGAAACTCTTCAGGGCCATCAACGTGTCCTGCTTCGCGCGGTCCTGTCAGCCAGGTGTTGTATCCCGTCAAACGCGCACCAACGGCACTGCGCGCCAGCATGGTGATCAATACGTCTACCTCGGCAAACGTGGGGGCGATACGCTCCATACCCATCACCGCAATGTGCGTTTTAGGCAGCGTGGTACACATTCGCGCATTACCTTCATTAGTCACCAGACATACCGAACCGGTTTCTGCCACCGCGAAATTACAGCCGGTAATACCGATTTCAGCACTGAGGAAATCTTCGCGGATCTTTTGGCGAATGAATAAGGTCATCGCTTCAGGCGTTTCCGGGCCATCATAACCCAGGCGTTCGTGTAGCACCCGGCGGATCTGGTGGCGATCTTTATGAATAGCCGGAACCACAACATGAGATGGCGGATCTTGATCCAACTGCAGAATGTATTCCCCCAGATCGGTTTCAATCACCTGAATGCCAGCATCCTGCAACACATGGTTGACGCCAATTTCTTCGGTCACCATTGATTTCGACTTCACCACTTTCCGCGCATTTTTACGCTGGGCGACCTGTAAAATGTAGCGGGTAGCGTCTTCTTTGGTTTTTGCAAAATAGACGTGACCGCCGTTTTGCGTCACTTTTTCTGAGAGCTGGTACAAATAAGCGTCAAGATTACTCAGAACATGATCACGTATCTGGGCAGCGCGATCGCGCCACTCCTCCCAGTGCCCTAGTTCATCAACCATTTTTTGCCGATTTGCACCAATACGCTGCTGCGCATTTGCCACCGCTTTGCGCATGATCGGATCTTCAATTTGCTGACGGATGCGTGTCTTAAATTCTGTATTACTGGTTTTGATCGACATATTTATATCCTCAGCGGCTCATCAGCACTTCAGCAATATGCATCACTTTGACTTTCTGCCCTTCACGTTGTAATCGCCCACTAATGTTCAGCAGGCAACTCACGTCAGCGCCAATTAAATACTCAGGGCGGACTTCCATCAGGTGCGAAACCTTTTCTTTCACCATCTCGCCGGATATTTCGGCCATTTTGACCGAGAACGTGCCGCCAAACCCGCAGCAAGTGTCCTGTTCGGCAAAGGGCAACAGCTCCAGTCCGCGTACATTTTTCAGCAGCGTAAGTGGCTCGTCCTTCACCCCCAGCTTACGGGACAGGCTGCAAGATGGGTGATACACCGCTCTCCCCTGCAAGCTGGCGCCGACATCCACTACCCCTAATTTATTAACAATAAAAGAGGTGAGATCCTGCATACGCGCGGCAACCTTTTCGGCACGTAATGCCCATTCAGGTTCATCCGCCAGATACGTCGGGTAACTTTTTACGGCATAGGTGCAGGAACCAGCAGGTGAAATAATGGGATCGTCGTTATCCTCCAGTGCAGCGATCAGATTTTTCATCCCCGGAATCGCTTCTTTGATATAACCACTATTGATCGCAGGCTGACCGCAGCATCCCTGTTTCTCCGGGAAATTTACGCGACAGCCGAGTTTTTCCAGTAGCAGCACGGAGTCTCGTGCCATCCTTGATTTCAGTGCATCACCAATACAGGTAACAAAGAAATTTACATTCACAACCAACACTCCATTACTTCATTTCTGTTTATGCCCGATGGCAACCACCCCTTCTGGGTTATCAATCATCAATAAAAATAGGGGCTCTTTTTTATTAAGTAATAAAATACAATTCCAAACTCATTTGTATGACAAAACAGATAATCCGTCATTCAATACCTGGATGCAATAACTAATTTTATTTCTTTCGGCATCGCTCACATTTTTATAAAGACACCAGCTATCAACACTGGGGTGAAAATTTGACTTAAGTGGGTCACAAAATTCATAAACCCGACCTTGAATACCTATTTAGAGTTACTCATTAAGGAGCTGTTAAAATATACATACATTATTTTATAAATCAGAATATTAACAATAAATATACAAACATTAACAATGTGTAATTTTATTTTACTGAAGCGATTCAGTTTGCATTTTTTATTTTAATAATGAGATAACCTCCATCGGAAAAATAGATAAACAAGGTTGATAAATATAGTCAGGAATAGAAATGCACGGATATTTAATGTTTGCTATTGCACTCTCACCTTTGCTCCTTATGGTATTTTTGATTCTGAAACTGAAGATACCTGTTCATTATTCAGTTCTGATATCACTGGCATTTACAGCGGCTTTATCTGTCCTGTTCTGGGACATGCCAATACAGAATCTGAAAGCCTCAGTGGGTTATGGCGCACTCAAAGGATTATGGCCGATCGTGATTGTGATCCTCGGTGCAATATTCAGTTATAACGTCATGCAGGCAACCAAAGCTCTGGATATTCTCCGCGATATTCTCGCCAGTATTAGCGAAGATAAGCGTATCCAGGTGCTCCTTATTTCATGGTGTTTTGGTGGTTTTCTTGAGGCTGCTGCCGGCTACGGTACTGCGGTCGCCATTCCTATTGGTATCCTCATCGCGTTGGGATTCAACCCACTGAAAGCCGCAATTGCTTCACTGGTTGCCAATACGGTGCCTACAGCGTTTGGGGCGGTAGGTATTCCGGTTTCAATCCTCGCCGAGCAGGTTAATCTGTCTGTTTACACCTTAGGTGGCACAATTATTCTACAATTAGCGATTTTTAATCTCCTGCTGCCCTTTGTCATTATTTGTATTATTGGCGGCGGCGTGAAAGCGATTCGCGGCGTATTCCTTATCACACTGCTATGTGGCATCGCGACACTTATTCCGCAATACTTTGTTGCCGTCCATCTTGGTGCCGAATTGCCCGCTTTTGCTGGCAGCCTGGCTAGCCTTTTCGCTGTCGCAATTGCCAGCCGTCTGCGCAAAGGTGAAGTAGACCCAGAGTGGCGTATTGAAGCCAGCCATACCCGTGAAATGGCACCACGTTCGGCAAAGGTGCTGTTCCGGGTCGGTTCTATTTACCTGTTTATTTTTGTCTTTATTCTGCTGTGCTCACCGTTATTCCCAACGATAAAAGCAGCAGCATCTCAGCTGGCTTCAGTGCTGCATTTTTCACTGGTCGATGGCGGAACATTAGCATTAAAAATAGAATGGCTCACAACGCCTGGAATGTTGATTATCTTTGCAACTATTCTCGGCGGTTTTATTCAGGGGGCATCAGCACGCGGTATGCTGGAAGTATTTATCAAAACCGTATTCCAGCTTAAAAATTCTATTATTGCGATTATGGCCATTGTCGCCATGGCAACAGTTATGGATCTCAGCGGCATTATTTCTACGCTGGCACGGTCAATTGTCGATCTCACCGGAAGTTCATACGTCTTTCTCGCGCCGGTCATTGGTGCGCTGGGTACTTTTGTCACCGGCAGCGACACTAACTCGAATATTTTGTTTGGCAAACTACAAACTATTGCAGCCAGCAAGCTGCATATCGATCCCAATTGGCTGGCGGCGGCAAATACTTCCGGTGCCACGGGTGGGAAAATGATTTCACCGCAAAGTATTGCCATTGCCGTTTCTGCCACAAAAATGGAAGGGCAAGCCAATCAAATAATGTCTGGCACCATGAAATACTGCTGTGCTTACATCGCAATACTTGGCTTAAAAGTAGGTCTCTTTTATTTCTGGTTTATGCGATAAAGTGGTTTTCTTAACCATACGCTTTTATATGGATAAGGATGCATACAAAGATTAAGTAACAGAAATCTTACCTTTAGAATGCCTGGATGTTCTTTATTTCTACCAGAACATCCGGCTGTTTTTCCCCGCTACGCTGAGTATGACTTGCTCTATTTTTATAACAGATAATCTTATCCATACTTAGCTTATAAGATAACCTCCTGAAGCTGTCTGACTCTTTCCCGATATTCACCTGGAGTACAGCCAAACTCGCGAACAAAAGCCTTGTGAAAGGATGATTCACTGGCATAGCCTACTGACTCAGCGATCACCACGACGGGGAGCGTTTCCCGGGAAAACCGCTGAGCCGCTATTTGTAGCCGCAACTTTGTTAATACAGCCAGTGGCGTGGTTCCAGAAACATCACGAAAAAGTTGGGCAAAACTTGCCCTGGACATGTGAACGATGCTGGCCAGCGATTCGACTGTCCAGGGATGGCCAGGTATTTCCAGCATTTGCTGAATCACCGCGCCAAGGCGAGGATGAAGCAACAAACTGAGAATATTTTTCTCCGTATTAGCCTGTACGATCCATCCACGCACGGCGAGTGTAAAGAGTGTGGCGCATACCTGGCTACACAGAGCATCCGCTCCCGGCATTGCCGCTCTGGATTCCTGTTGTAAAAAAGGAATCGCCTCCCTCAGCCAGTTAAACTCCACGCTGTCACTTTCCGGTGCCAAAAACAGAGCTTCCGGCAAAGAGGTCAAAAAATAACGCGCCGAACGTTGCAGCCGAAGAGTGCCACATACGATACAGGTCGATTCATTTTCAATGTGACTCAGGCGATGAGCTGAGTTTTGTGGTAGCAGAACCACATTCCCAGGGCGCAATGTAAAGGTCTGCCCCGCCGGCATTTCCAGTTTCGCCGCACCTTGTGTTAACACATGCCAACGAATAACCGATAGTTCCCCCGCAACATGTGGAAGCTGCCAGTCACTTCCTAACTCGCAATTTTTATCGATCGTTCCTTGTGGAGCGTTAAGCATCAACAAACGGCTAAGGGCATCCATATCAGACTCCTGAGTAGTTTTTTGATTATAGATAGCAATAATCTTATATAAGACTTAAGCCAATATCATCAATAAGTTAATCATCATCGTTATATTGTGACCCTGATTAAAAAACAACGAACATCAGACGATAAGACAAAATATCAAGCGTTGTGAAGAAGTGTTATTTGCGCATTTACGTCTATAGTCATTACGTCAAATGAATACGTTTCGACAGGAAATTATCATGAATAAATATCAGGCAGTTATTATTGGTTTTGGTAAGGCAGGAAAAACATTAGCCGTCACGCTGGCTAAAGCGGGTTGGCGTGTGGCTCTCATCGAACAATCGAATGCAATGTATGGCGGGACATGTATTAATATCGGCTGCATCCCAACCAAAACATTGGTTCATGACGCACAACAGCACACAGATTTTTCCCGTGCCATGCAGCGTAAAGATGAGGTCGTCAAATTCTTACGCAATAAGAATTTCCATAATCTTGCGGATATGCCCAATATCGACGTGATCGTCGGGCAAGCGGAGTTTATCAATAATCATATTCTGCGTATTCATCGACCAGAGGGAAATCTGGAGATTCACGGTGAGAAAATTTTTATTAATACCGGCGCACAAACTGTGGTTCCATCAATTCCAGGAATAACCACGACGCCAGGCGTCTATGACAGTACCGGATTACTTAACCTGAAGGAATTACCCGAACATTTAGGTATTTTGGGCGGGGGATATATTGGCATTGAGTTCGCCTCTATGTTCGCTAATTTTGGCAGTAAGGTGACTATTTTCGAAGCAGCGCCTCTGTTTTTGCCTCGGGAAGATCGGGACATTGCTGATAATATCGCGACTATTTTACGCGAGCAGGGAGTGGATATTATCCTCAACGCCCATGTGCAGCGTATCAGCCACGATAAAAATAAAGTACAAGTGCATACCGGACACACTCAACTGGCGGTGGATGTCCTGTTAATTGCTTCCGGTCGCCAGCCTGCTACCGCCTCGTTAAAACCAGAAAATGCCGGGGTTGCGGTGAACGAGCGCGGGGCAATTGTCGTTGACAAGCGATTACATACCACCGCAGACAATATTTGGGCGATGGGAGATGTTACCGGCGGGCTGCAGTTTACTTATATTTCACTGGATGATTACCGCATTGTGCGCGATGAGTTACTGGGAGAAGGCAAACGTAGTACTGATGATCGGAAAAATGTGCCTTATTCCGTATTCATGACTCCTCCACTGTCTCGGGTTGGTATGACAGAAGAACAAGCCAGAGAGAGTGGTGCAGATATTCAGGTGGTTACATTGCCTGTAGCGGCAATTCCGCGCGCCAGAGTGATGAACGATACCCGTGGGGTATTAAAAGCGATTATCGATAATAAAACCCAACGTATATTAGGGGCATCACTGCTATGTGTTGACTCCCACGAGATGATCAATATTGTGAAAATGGCGATGGATGCCGGGCTGCCTTATAGCATATTACGCGATCAGATATTTACTCATCCGTCGATGAGCGAATCACTCAATGATCTATTTTCATTAGTCAAATAAACCTAAAATCAGACGCCAGGACAAATATTCTGGTGTCTCAGAGAAAACAATTTTATCAATTTTTGCTTATTCTATAATTCCTCAATCACTTCATTGATGGTATTTTATATGTTTAAAAAAACTGTTTTATTTGCAATGCTATTATCTGGTGTTATGGCTTTTTCCACCAATGCAGATGACAAAATAGTTCTGAAACATGTCAGCGTCTCGTCAGTATCAACATCACCGACAGTTCTGGAGGATGCCATTGCTGATATCGCCAGAAAACATGACGCATCATCATGGAAAATTACCTCCATGCGGATTGATAACAACTCAACCGCGACGGCAGTATTGTATAAATAAGGACGTTGATAATGGAAAAATACCTGCACCTGTTAAGTCGGGGAGATAAAATTGGCCTGACATTGATTCGTCTGAGCATTGCGATTGTTTTTATGTGGATTGGGTTATTAAAGTTTGTCCCTTACGAGGCCGACAGCATTACACCATTCGTCGCGAACAGTCCGCTAATGTCGTTCTTCTATGAACATCCGGAAGAATATAAACAGTATCTGACTCACGAAGGCGAATATAAGCCGGAAGCCCGGACATGGCAAATTGCTAATAATACCTATGGTTTTTCCAATGGCCTTGGCGTCGTGGAGGTGATGATTGCTCTGCTGGTGTTAGCAAATCCTGTTAACCGGTGGTTGGGTTTATTGGGTGGATTAATGTCATTTGCCACACCGCTGGTAACACTCTCATTTTTAATCACCACTCCTGAAGCCTGGGTGCCTGCTCTGGGGGATGCTCATCATGGTTTTCCCTATTTATCCGGAGCCGGTCGTCTGGTGTTGAAAGATACCCTGATGCTGGCTGGCGCAGTCATGATAATGGCTGATTCGGCGCGGGAAATCCTTAAGCAACGAAGTAATGAGTCATGTTCAGATTTTAAAATTTAACTCTTTATAATCAGAACAGAATCTGTTGTTTAATTTTTCAGGCGTCAGTTTTCCCTTTGTACAGGTAAGGCTGACGCTATTTTTATGCTCAATGTTTCCTTGTTTAAGGTTGGGGCTTACCATATCTCTCACGCTAACATGTAAACAGATATCTTTTTCCCGCAATGAGAGGCAGAGAGTGGCACGAGAAAATCTTAATGATTTAATGGCATTCATCGTTGTTGCGCGTGAAAAGAGTTTCACCAGGGCTGCTGCTCAATTGGGGATATCACAATCAGCTTTGAGTCACAGTATGCGCACCCTTGAATCTCGTCTGGGTATGAAACTCCTCACTCGCACCACCCGCAGCATATCGCTGACGGATGTAGGGCAATCAATGCTTGATGAGCTGGGGCCTTATATTGATGGGATTCAGGGAACATTGCAGCAACTAAAAGATCTCAACAAGAAGCCTGCTGGAACCGTTCGAATATCCACATCTGATTACGCTATCAGGTCTGTCATCTGGCCAAAACTTGAGCCATTACTAAAAGAATATCCGGATATAAATCTGGAATTAATTGATGATTATACTTTAACGGATATTGTATCCGGCCGATTCGATGCAGGAACGCGCCTGGGAGAACAGATATCCAGCGGTATGATCTCTGTACGTATTGGTCCCGACGTGCGCTTTGCTGTTGTCGGTTCGCCAGCATATTTTTCTCAACACCCTTATCCAAAGCATCCAGATGACCTTATTAGTCATAACTGCATTAATCTTCGTTTTCCAACGCATGGCAATCTGTATGCGTGGGAGTTTGAAAAAGAAGGAAAAAGCCTGAATGTCAAAGTCAGCGGTCAACTGGTGTTTAGCCGTATCTATCAAAATTTGCAGGCGGCGTTAGAGGGCTACGGCCTGGCGCATGTTCCACGCGATATTGCGGAAAAATACATCGCCAGCGGCGAACTGATCAGTGTACTTGAAGACTGGTGTCCTTATTGGGATGGTTATTATATTTATTACCCGGAAAACAGAAATCACTCAAAAGCATTCCAGCTGGTTGTTGATGCGCTACGCCATCATAAAAAAAACTGAACATCAGGCAGACAAAAGCCAGGGCTATCGCAAGACTCTGGCTTTTTAATATAAAAATGTCTGTTAGTGCTCAGCGCAAATTCCTGCTCTCAAACACATTTTGGGTTCCATTATTGAACGCCTTTCTTGTGAGTTGCTGGAAAATATACAGAAGCTCTGCGCTGAATGATTCCGTTACTCAGCATTCAGTGAAGCCATGTCAATAACAAAACGATGTGCCATATCCCCTTTTGCAAGGCGAGTAAAAGCATCGTTTATTTGATCAATATTGATCATTTCACATTCGGGATAAATATTATGCTTCGCACAGAAATCCAGCACTTCCTGTGTTTCTGCAATACCGCCGATGAGTGAGCCAGCAACACGGCGACGCCCCATAATCAGAGGAATTGTTGACGGTTCTTCCATTGGTCCAACCTGTCCAACAATAACTAATGAACCATCAATATCTAACAATGGGGTGTAGATATTCAGGTCATGTTTAACGGGAACTGTATCGATAATCAAATCGAATGCACAGGCTGACATCTGTAATGCCTCTGGGTCTGAAGACGGCAGAATGCCTTTTGCACCGAGCAATTTTGCGTCTGCTTCTTTGCTTTTAGTCCGGCTAATCACAGTAACGTCAGCCCCCATCGCGACAGCCAGTTTTACAGCCATATGACCTAAACCGCCTAACCCAATAACGCCAACACGGCTGCCTGGGCCAACATTCCAGGTACGTAATGGTGAGAACGTGGTAATTCCGGCACAGAGAATCGGCGCAGTTTTGGCTAAATCCATATTTTCAGGGATCCGCAGTACAAATTCTTCACGTACTACAATATGTTTGGAGTAGCCTCCCTGAGTAATTTCGCCGCTAATCCGATCCTTAGCACCGTAGGTTGGCGTCATCCCGTGGCGGCAATACTGTTCTTCACCTTGTTCACACTGGTCGCAATGCATACAGCTATCGACCATACAGCCAACGGCAACATGATCGCCTACTTGATATTTTTTAACCCCCTGCCCCACTGCTCTCACGATACCGACAATTTCGTGCCCCGGAATTAACGGATAAGGCTGAGGCCCCCAGTCACCATTAACTGTATGTAAATCTGAGTGACAAACGCCACAATAAAGAATTTCGATGGCAATATCATTGTCCCGTAACTCACGACGTTTAAAATGATAAGGAACCAGTTTTGCATCGGAAGAGAGTGCGGCATAACCGATAGTTTTCATAAAGTGCCTCTTCATTATGAAATGATTGATAATTTAAGAATCATATTCTTAAATCGCTGGTTAAAACCCATATTGTCTGATTTTACTATTTTATAAAACAAAACCTGTAAGCTCAGATAAAAACGTCATTATCCAAATAATATAGCTCAACAAATACTAAAATCAGTCATGTATTTTTACGCCAAGACAACCACGAACAAATTCAGGATTAAAATGTTTTACGGATTCACCAACATAGCCTAAATCAAGCGAACTAATTTGCTCCATTTCTGCCTCTGTCAGTGAAAAATCCCAGATGGCGAAGTTCTCTTCAATACGCTGTTGATGAGTTGATTTTGGGATAACAACCACGCCACGTTGAATATTCCAGCGCAATATCACCTGAGAAATCGTTTTTTGGTGGGCATCAGCAATACTCTGAAGCATTCTGTTTTCAAACGGCTTATGTCTTCCGCCGCCTAATGGAGCCCAGGCTTCAGGTTGCACATTATAGTGTTTCATGGTTGCCAGCGCCTCTGGTTGTGCAAAATAGGGATGCAGCTCAACCTGGTTCACCATTGGTTTTATTCTGACTGTTTCACAAAAGTTTGCTAATACATGAGGATAGAAATTGGAAACACCAATCGCTTTCAGTTTGCCTTCATCATAAGCGGCTTCCAGGGCTCGCCACGCACTGAAATAATCGCGCATCGCCTGGTGCAATAAATAGAGGTCAAAATATTCAAGTCCCGATTTTTTTAACGATGCTTCAATTCCTGCTTTTGCTGTATCCTGATTAACCATATCCTGCACCCACAGTTTTGACGTAATAAATAACTCCTCACGGGTACAAAGACCTTCCGAAATGGCCTCACGAACAGCTTCACCGACGGCATCTTCATTACCGTATACCGCAGCCGTGTCGATAAGACGATACCCGGTTCGGATAGCACTTAACACTGACTGTTTACACTCTTCTTTATCGGTAACCTGAAAAACCCCAAACCCTATCATTGGCATTTTTAGGTTGTTGCTTAATACAGAAAACACCACGGTAAGCACCTCCATCAGGTATGACTTATTATTCTAAGTTAAAATACGACTCTCGATTAGTATGTAAATATCGATTTCACTTATGCAAATAATTCATCAATAAAATAGACCTACACGATAACAGTGCTACTCAATCAGCATTGAGGCAGATTAATGAATTTTGTTCATAGCCCCTGACAAATCCCGCCGTCTAATTGAATAACTCTCTTTACGTTATGCTTCCAATGAACAATAACGGGAGGCTAACACCATGCAAACTGTAAGACTGAACAACGGTATTGAAATGCCCTTGCTGGGTTTTGGTGTATTTCAGATGACCGATGCCACCGAATGCGAAAGAGCGGTCATTGACGCTATTGATACTGGTTATCGACTGATTGACAGCGCCGCCTCATATCAGAATGAAACTCAGGTCGGGAATGCGCTGAAACAAAGCGGTATCGCGCGTAACGAACTCTTTGTCACTACTAAACTCTGGTTGCAGGATACCAGTTACGAAGGAGCCAAAGCCCAATTCGAACGCTCTCTGAATCGGCTGCAATTAGATTACGTTGACCTGTATTTGATTCATCAGCCTTACGGCGATGTCCACGGTGCCTGGCGTGCCATGGAAGAGCTGCACCAGGCAGGCAAGATCCGCGCTATTGGCGTCAGTAACTTCCATCCTGACCGACTGGCTGACCTTATCGCCTTTAATAAAGTGGTTCCGGCGGTCAACCAGATTGAAGTTAACCCCTTCAACCAGCAACTTCATGCCGTTCCGTGGATGCAAAGCCGTGGCATTCAGCCAGAAGCCTGGGCACCGTTTGCGGAAGGTAAAAATGGTCTGTTCCAGCATCCCGTGTTAACGGCAATTGGCGAGAAGTATGGCAAAAGCGTGGGCCAGGTTGTTCTTCGCTGGATCTACCAACGAGGCATCGTTTCACTGGCAAAATCAGTGCGCAAAGAACGCATGGAAGAGAATATCAACATTCTCGATTTTGAACTCAGTCCTGAAGATATACTGCAAATTACCGCCCTGGATACCGCAACCAGCGCGTTCTTCTCTCACCGCGACCCGGCGATGGTGGAATGGCTGACTGGCCGCAAACTTGATGTTTAAGCCGCGATAAAAGAGGTATTCATTCAATGCAAAAACGTTATCTGGGTAAATCCGGACTCGAAGTCTCCGCGCTTGGGCTAGGTTGCATGGGTTTAAGCCACGGCTACGGCCCGGCGACAGATACCCGTCAGGCTATCGAACTCATTCGTGCTGCGGTTGAACGCGGCGTCACCTTCTTCGATACCGCCGAAGTGTATGGTCCGTATCTGAATGAAGAAGTGGTCGGTGAAGCCTTAAGACCGTTTCGTGACCGCGTGGTGATTGCGACTAAATTTGGTTTTACCTTCGGCGATGATAATAAGCAGCAGATTCTAAACAGCCGCCCGGAACATATCCGTGAAGCCGTTGAAGGATCATTACGCCGCCTTAAGACAGATGTTATTGACCTGCTGTACCAACACCGTGTCGATCCGGATGTCCCGATTGAAGATGTTGCAGGAACGGTGAAAGACCTAATCGCAGAAGGTAAGGTCAAACATTTTGGCTTGTCAGAAGCGGGGGCACAAACCATTCGTCGTGCCCATGCGGTACAACCAGTCACCGCCCTGCAAAGCGAATATTCCATGTGGTGGCGTGAACCTGAACAGGAAATCCTGCCGTTGCTGGAGGAACTGGGGATTGGTTTTGTACCGTTCAGCCCATTAGGTAAAGGTTTCCTGACGGGGTCGATTAAGCCGGGGACAACTTTCGGTAAGGATGATTACCGTAGCACCGTACCGCGTTTCGCTGCACAAGCCATTGAAGTCAATGAAAAACTGGTCACTTTGTTAGGCGAACTGGCTGCGGAGAAAGGGGTAACCTCTGCACAAATCGCACTGGCATGGCTGTTAGCACAAAAGCCGTGGATTGTTCCCATCCCAGGCACCACTAAACTGCACCGGCTGGAGGAAAACCTGGCCGCTGTCGACATCGTTCTTTCGCAGAATGATACTCAGCAGATAACCCAGGCACTGGAAACGATTAAAATCGTCGGTGAACGTTACTCGCCTGAGCATCAGGCTCGCGTAGGCCGTTAATGCTCAAACGGAGCCACAGTAAAATGCGGCTCCGTTATTCTGCGTAGCGAAGTGCATCGATCATCAGCGCAAAAGCAGGTGGGTGCTGCTTACGGCTTGGATAGTAAAGGTAATATCCGGGGAAATAAGGACACCACTCCTGTAAAACCTGAATAAGCTCGCCTGACTTTATATGATCCTGAACCGCGTTTTCGGGAACACAGGCGATACCAAATCCTGATAATGCTGCATCAATTCTTTCTGGCAGCAAATTAAATGTCAGTTGCCCATCAACTCTGACCCGTAACAGTTTCCCTTCTCGCTCAAACTCCCAGTGATAAAGTCCACCGGCAGTTGGCAGACGCATATTGATGCAGCGATGATTTTGTAGTTCGTGAGGCGTTCCAGGCGCAGGGTTTGTAGCGAAATAAGACGGTGCCCCCACTACAGCCATTCTCATGTCCGGCCCAATTCTTACCGCAATCATGTCCTTATCCACGCTTTCGCCCAGCCGTACCCCGGCATCAAAGCGACCTTCAACAATATCGACAAAACCGTTATCCACCACCAGTTCGACATTGATTTCGGGATACTCTCTGAGAAAGGGTTTTAGCTTCGGCCAGATCAGACTGCGCGCGGCATGTTCCCCGGCAGATAACCGAATATTCCCGGAGGGCGTGCCGTTCAGTTGAATAAGTGATTCCAGCTCCTGTTCAAGTTCGTCAATACGAGGCTCAAGACAGGCGATTATTCTCTCCCCCGCTTCTGTGGGAGCCACGCTGCGAGTCGTTCGGGTTAAGAGGCGGATATTTAACCTTTCCTCCAGAGCCTTAATCGCGTGGCTGAGAGCTGACTGAGAAACACCGAGTTTGCCCGCTGCTTTGGTAAAACTTCGCTCCCTTGCCACCACAAGAAAGATTTGCAGTTCATTGAAGTTTTCTTTGAGCATTAGCGATTTCCTTGTAGAAGCATTCCCTTCAAAACGTACTTATGAAGGGTGTTCATAGACACAATCATTTTAGCCGTATTATTGGTAATAATGATAATCTATAAGTCTGAACTCTCAGGAGATTTATTATGAATAAACGTACCCTCACGATTGCGCTATTCTTCTTACCGATATTCTGACACACATCATTAATTTTCGATTTCTATTCTTTTCTCCACCATAAAATCGATAAAAGCACGAACTTTAGAGGGCATTCTCACCCGTGATGAAACATAAATATAAAATCCAGGAAATGAAACGGCCCAATCCTGAAGAATCGGCTGTAACTTACCCGCATTGATGTGTTCAGCGATTGCAAAATCCAGATGTTGGATGATACCTGTCCCATTAAGCGCCATTCGTATCATGCTTTCGTCATCATTAGAAATGTACTTCCCTGACACCTCTATTTCGAACTCTTCATTATTCCCCGTGACATTAGAAAACTCCCATGCTGAGAGTGCACCGCTACTTTTATGCCGCAACCGTAGACAATTATGGTTACTCAGTTCCTGAGGCGTTTCAGGAATACCGTGTTCTCTTAAATAATCTGGTGATGCCACGGTAACCAGTTTAATAAGCGGAGAAACAGGAACGGCAGTCATATGCTCATCCAGCCTTTGCTCAAGGCGTATGCCCACATCACAGCCGTCCGCAATAATGTTAGATAAACCGTCATCCATAATCAGTTCTATCTTTATTTTGGGGTAACGGGTAAGAAACTCGCCAATATGAGGCTCAACAAGCATCCTTGCTGCAACACGGGAGGAATTTATTCTCAATAGGCCAGTAGGTTCAAGTTGGGTATCACCGACATCTTTCAAAGCATCATCAATCTGCCCCAAAGCAGATACCAGCACGTCATACAGACGCTGCCCCTCTTCGGTAAGCGACATATTGCGGGTTGTACGGTATATCAGCTTGGTGTTAAGACGTTCCTCAAGAGATTTTAAATTTTGGGATAATGCCGCCCGCGTAATACCCATTTCAGAAGCGGCTCTGGAGAAACTTCCGGCTCGAACAATCAATGCAAACCAGGCAAGAGAAGGCAAAATTGAAGGCTCTATTTTCATCATTGTAAACCTTAACTTAACACTGTGATAGATATTAGACCATTGATGATAACCAATACAAGTCATACTATTACGCCGTTCGCGATATGAACACGAATGCCAGTTGCGGATAATAGAAATGATATTTAAATCTGTTTAGGCAAATCCCCGGAGCTTGAAATGAAAACTGTTTCGATAAAACATACCTACTGGGATATAGCTGCTGATATCTATTTCCCTGACGATTTTAATAGCGAGAAAAAATATCCTGCCATTATCAGCGCCCATCCTATTGGAAGCTGCAAAGAACAGACATCGGGTAGCGTCTATGGAGCAGCACTGGCAAAAGCAGGCTTTATCGTCATTGCTTTTGATGCCAGTTTTCAGGGAAGCAGTGGTGGAGAACCGCGTTATCTGGAAGATCCAACAATGCGAGTCAAAGACTTCAGCATTGTCGTTGATTACCTGACCACCTTACCTTACGTTGATGCCGAGCGTATTGGTGTTCTGGGCATTTGTGGTGGGGGTGGATATGCTATTAATGCCGCAATGACAGAACGTCGAATTAAAGCTATTGGTACTGTCACGGGTGCAAACTATGGGCGTCTTATGCGTGAAGGGTTTTCGGCGTTTGATCCTATCGGAGCACTCGAAGCAATGGCGCAACAAAGAACAGACGAAGCTAATGGCGCAAAACTTCGCGTAGATGATTTACTCCCCTCTTCTCCAGACGCAGCTCTTGAAGCGGGATTAACAGAAATAGATCTTTTTGAAGCAACAGAATATTATCGTTCGCCACGAGGCTGTGCGCCAAATGGGGTAAATCGTTCACTATTTTCTCATCAGACTGTTGCTGTGGGCTGGGATGCTTTTCATCTTGCAGAAGTCCTCTTAACTCAACCACTAATGGTTGTAGTGGGTGATAGAGTGGGCGCTTTTGGTGCATACCGTGACGGCTGCGAAATTATTGGTCGTGCTGCCTCAAAACATAAAGAGCTGGTCGTGGTTGAAGGTTATTCACATTACGACCTGTATGATAAGCCAGAACCTGTGAAACAGGCACTCGATAAATTAATTCCTTTTTATAAAACACATTTGTAATAATCTTACAGGGAGATTTCTTATCTCCCTGACATTTATCCTTTATTGACTACACAACAATAATAAAATTACGCAAAAAGAAATTTCATTAAAGAAACAAAAAAGCAGCAACTCAATTATTAAGATTATTAGAAACCCTTTGAAGGAATTATAAATAAAGCCAGAAATCTTGGTTCCAAAGCTGGCAACAACTAACCAGTTAAAACATACGCATCAAAATCAGATAAACATTTGAGGTATTGTTATGACAAATAAACACCCATCATTGTTTTCTCCTTTTATGCTGACAGAAGAAATAAAATTACGTAATCGTATCGTTATGGCTCCTATGACGACCTGGTCAGCGAATCCTGATGGAACCATCTCTGAGCAAGAACTCGAATTTTATAAACGCCGTTCACAAAATGTTGGTCTGGTAATAACAGGATGCACCTATGTCACGCCAAGCGGCATTGGGTTTACTCATGAATTTGCCGCATATGATGACCGTTTCATTAACAGCCTTGAAAAATTAGCTGCTGCAGCCAAAAGTGGCGGAGCTCCGGCAATCCTGCAGATTTTTCACGCCGGTAATAAAGCTCTCCCAGAGCTTGTGCCGAATCACGATGTTATTAGTGCCAGCGCATCAAGCGTAAAATCCGGTGATTTTATGAAGAGAGTGGTACAAAGCAGGGAAATGACTGAAAACGAAATTCAGGAAACTATCAGAGCATTCGGAGACGTCACAAAGAGAGCCATTAAAGCAGGTTTTGATGGCGTTGAACTTCATGGCGCGCATGGATTCCTTCTGCAGAATTTCTTTTCTCCTCTCTTTAACCGTCGTAATGATCGATGGGGAGGTGATCTCGAAAGACGTATGCGCTTCCCGCTGGCCGTATTACAGGAAGTAAAAAATGTAGTCTATGAATATGCGACCAGGCCCTTTGCTATCGGTTACAGAATATCCCCTGAAGAATCTGCAACAGGGGGGCTGCGGATAGAGGATACTTATAAACTCCTGGACCGGCTAATTTCATCCGGTATTTCGTATATACATACCTCGCTGGTCAGTGTTAACGATAGCTACCCCGTTGATTCGCCAAATGGACCACGAACCATTGAGCTGATTTTAAATCATATCGCAGGAAGAGTACCGGTAATCGCCGCAGGTAAAATACGCACGCCGTCTCAGGCTCAAGAGGCAATTTCTGTTGGCCTGCCACTTGTTGCAATCGGTAAAGGGCTGGTGATTAATCCAGAATGGGTGACTTTAGCTGCATCAGGTAGAAGTCATGAAATTCAAACAACCCTTAATCCACAGCGCGTTCCTGAATTAACCATTCCGGATAAACTATGGGTTCAAATTCAGGCATCGAAAGGAACTGGCTGGTTTCCATTAATGGATTAAATATCTATTTCCTTTGGAGAGGCGATAACCTGTTGTTCACATAATAGTAAAACTATCAAGCAAACTCGAACTCTGTTCAGGTTCACAAACTCTTTTAGATAATTAACCCGTCGCCGCAGCACACTCTTGCATATGGCGTGCCTGCGGTGTAATCCAGTAATGACTATTCCATATATTCGGCACTGTTGACAGCTTAATAGAACCCGATACGTCCTCTGATTACCAATAACGATATCTTGTATAATACCCTGAGAGATCCGACATTCTGAACAGTTGTGATATGTTTCCCCTGTGCCAATCGACGCCAGAATTGGTCACTCATGAGAGCAGACGCATCCACGGAGATGATTTCAGGTGATGTATATCGATGACTTTGCTATCATAAGTGATGGCTGATGTGATACATCTTTTCAAATTTGTGATACACCTCAAAAAATTGGTTGACCAAACTCGTTATTTATATAAGAGCACTTACGAAGTGCACTCTTTTTTAAAGCGAGGAAGTACCAATGAAAGAGAATAAAATACAGCAAATCAGTAATAAACTGATTAATATCGTTGTTTTTGTTGCAATTGTAGAATACGCCTATTTGTTCCTCCATTTCTATTAATAACATCATAAAACAATTCACTTGCGTGATATTTAAAATATGTACCCCCCCTGCTTTTCAAGCTATTTAGCGGCGTAAGAAAAATTGTTGATTATGAATTTGACGGTTTAACAATATCTGTCTGACTGGCAACATAATCATCTGTGATTAATGCTGGCCTATTGATTACACCAGCATTAACCACTTAAGGATGTATTATTCCTGTTCATTTATAGAATGCGAAAGAGAGAGTAAATAAAACTGTGGCAAATATTACTTTAGCACACCAAACCGAAGCATCCGTAAAATTAGCAGAATAACTGGTACAGTAGGTTGGAATAGAGCCATTTGTCAGGCATTCCATTGCCATAACAATGACAATTTTGAATCAATATACAAGCTTTCTGGTAATGTATTACAATTTAAACCATTTGCTTTATGAAGCGTTATTTTTATTTACAGGTGTTAACTTTGCTATCATATAAACTCTGTTCTTAAAAAACACCCCAAGAATTTCATATGATTTTCCTTGTTTTTCTGCCTGTAAAGATATTCCTTTCTCAGCACTGTCAATGATTGAACCGACGGCAGTAACAGTTTTAGCGACGCTACTGAAGGACAATAAAGACAGAGCGGCAATGACAATTAAAGAATACGTAGTATTCATGGTTATTATCCTGATAATTAAGAGTATGGCTTTTTATATGCAAAGGAATTAAACAAGCGACAGTTTATTCCCTGATAAAATCATTTTACTGCAATTAAAACTCTATCTCCCTCGGAGTGAGAATGCATAATTTAGTGAATCTTGCTAGGCACGACAGAGGGATATGAAATTTCCTCCCGATATATTGAATAAAACGGGAATGTAAACATTAACGTTATCCTTCAGTTTGCAGACGCAGTGGGTCTGATGGTAATTTCAGTTGTATCAACGCTTTCAGGAGATTCAATAATATGCCTTACTGCACGAGCTATATCTGCGGGTTGAAGTGCAACAGAACGGTAGGCGTCCATTGCCTTTATGGTTTCTACATGGGTAATGCTTGACGCTAGCCCACTTTCTACAACGCCAGGATTTACGCAGGTCACGCGTATTTTCGAACTTTCCTGCCGTAAGCCATCAGAAATAGCCCGTACAGCAAACTTAGTTGCACAATAGACTGCGCCAGTAGGCACGACAGAAAGAGCACCAATAGAACCAAGATTGATGATCTGACCGGAACCCTGTGCTTCCATCACCGGAAGTACGGCGCCAATTCCCCAAAGCACGCCCTTGATATTCACGTCAATAGTGAGCTCCCATTCATCCTGTTTTCCTGCTGCAAGCGGTGAAAGCGGCATAACGCCCGCATTATTGATAAGAACATCAACCCGGCCCCAGCTATCCAGCGCAGCTTGCACAAAACCGCTCATGGACTGTCGGTTTGTAACATCCAACGCCCGCGCTTTAGCAATACCGCCTGCGCGACAGATTTCTGCTGCAATGGCTCCGATCCGCTCAAGTCTGCGTGCTCCCAGTAAAACCTTCGCACCTGTCGTTCCCAACTCTCTGGCAATACCTTCCCCAATACCACTTGATGCGCCGGTGATTAATATGACCTTATCCATTACGTTCTCCTTCAAATGTGTTCGGAGAGATAATAGAACTTTATGATTGGTTCCAGTATCCTGCTTTCAATGTACTCAGTGGTTAGCGGCATTAAACAATGAAAATCGATCTTAATCTTTTACCCATTTTTATCGCGGTAGCAGAAGAGAGTAATTTCAGTAAAGCCGCCGCACGACTGGGCGTTACCCGTTCAGCGGTCAGTCAGGGAATAAGACGGCTTGAAGATACTTTCGGGACAATGCTTGTAATGCGGACCACGCGCTCAGTTAATTTGACGGAAGCAGGAGAACGGCTGCACAAATCGCTGTCATTACCTTTATCCGGTATTGAGGCGGCGTTCGAAGAAATGGTATCTGACCATATGCCACGTGGACTTCTCAGAATCGCGGTGACGTCGATAGCTGAAGAATTTCTTTCAGGTCCGCTAATCGCTTCGTTTGCTGCTGCCAATCCCGCCGTTACGCTTGATATTGTAGTCACAGATGAGGAATTCGATATCGTAGCCGCAGGTTACGATGCTGGCGTAAGGCTCGGAGAAGTCATTGAAAAAGACATGATTGCTGTTCCCCTTACCGCCAGGCAGCGTGAAATGGTGGTTGCCTCTCCCTCCTATCTCGCAGCCCACAGCACACCTGTTCATCCGCGTGAACTTGTGAATCATAAGTGTATCGGCTGGCGTCAATCCCCGGATGTTGCGCCTTATCGCTGGCCATTTGAAGAAAACGGGAGAGCTTTCGACCTTGCGATTGAACCGCAGATTACGACTAATGATCTGCGTCTGATGTTGAGGCTGGCTCTTGCCGGAGGAGGCATAACAATTGCCACTCAGGAAACTTTCAGGCCGTATATTGAAAGTGGTAAGCTCGTATCTCTGCTTGATGACTTTCTTCCACAATTTCCTGGCTTCTATCTGTATTTCCCTCAGCGTCGCAATATTGCACCAAAGCTCCGCGCCCTGATTGACCACGTCAAGGAATGGCGACAGCAATTGGCTTAATTATCTGCACCTACACTGCCTCATGCCAGAGCATGTATTTTGATAAATTGGCAGGGTTGCAATGGCGCAAATACGGCATAGGAGGGAAAACATGGAGCATTTAAATATGGAGTAACTGCTTGATTTAAATGGTGCCGATAATAGGAATAAAATAAAACGATAACATACTGAAAAATATACAAAAAAGAAACACACCGTTAAGTAATGCCCCCGAAAATGCCCCCATAATAGATGCCGCAGTAAGTCGACTTGTCCCAAGGACTGGTAAGTAATGTCAATAGCGGGAACAAAGAGACATTACTTACCGAGAATGGAATCCATTTAGGTTATGCTGGCCAATCCCACTGCTGATAGGCAGAGAATAGGCGCGTGAGCTCAGCAGGCGCAAGAATATCAACAATATTAGCTCTGTAGCTATGCGATTTACCTAATGGAACATTTTCGAAATAATTAGCTTGATAAGGATTAAAATCGTGAAGCTCACCTAATGTTGAGATATCGGTATTAATAGTTTTAAGCCAAGAAACAAGAATTACTTTTGCCCCTGTTCTCTGTATGTAAGCTCTTGCCGATTCAAAACTATAGCCTCGAGTTGTTATATCATCTATAAGAAGTACTGTTTTACCAGGGCCTAAAGGTGGTTTTTTATAGGTAGTTCTAGGATTTCTGTGTGGCTTAGAATTAAGACAAATTGTATTAAGTTGATTGCAATGGTCAATTGCAACTCCCTCATTTCTTGCTTTTTGAGATTTTTTGGAAGTCGTATGCCTTAAAATAAGATCTGGGATATACGTCTTGCGAAAACATTTTCCAAATATTGAAATCGCTTCATCCATGATATTATTCCCATATCCTTGCTTATGCCCTGGATAAACACTAACATAATTAATCATCTTATGAATGCCACTAAAATAGAGACTGGATATTAAGGCACTCGTCCAAAATTCAGGATGGCCTAATCCATGTTTAGCAGCAGCACGAGCATCTTCAGAGTAAAGAGTATACTCTTCCTTCATGGTGCTGAAAGGAGCAAGTGCATAGAAATTAAAATCACCATCGTGAATTTCATGACACCAAAGATGCTCTCTTAAACAGAAGGTATCTATAAATCTAGCAATATCTTTAGGGGTTGAAAACTCGAAACCATAATCTGTTTTGTCTGCCCACCATGTAGCTCTTAAAAAGAGCAACTCACCATTAACTGCTGTTTGCATGTCGTTTATCGAAGCACCAATGTACAAAGTTTCTGTACTTTCCCAACCCATCAAATCAAGGACATATTTTGTAGCATCCGCAGTTGGCTTCCCTGGAATGCTCTTATCTTTCGCTCGACAAAGATATTTAAATTCTCCCCAATGCTTTTGTAACACATCCTCTAAAGGGGTTCTTTCATCTCCGACAACCCAACCCCTGTTAGTGAATACAACAAACTCGATCTTTTTAGTTCTGAAATATCTAATTAATTTATCTACCTCTGCAAAGATTTCGCTATCGATCTTTCCCTTAGGCACAAGAATATCTTCAACACTAAGAATCACACCCTTAATTTTGCTCATTTCATCTTCCTTAGAGATCTAAGCTCTGCTGTATCGGCTGTGCTTTTAAATCATGATTATTATTCAAAATATAATTACTCATCTCATTCAATTCAAAAGGCATTAAAAAAGATAAAGAATTTCTATTTTCTTCAGCAAACTTCAATTCTGGTCTACTTTCATACGTAGTAGGAAGATATGGACTCGCTATCTTTTTTGCATACTTAAAAGCATAATCAACAGTATGTGATGTTCCACTTTTAATATTCCATTCGACTGGTATTAGTGAATCACATAAAGCAGCCTGGATTCTGTTGCGCCTTACAAAATTTTCTGCGCTATATGTTTGTTCAGGTAGATACTCGGTAACGATAGCCCCACCATTAGAAACTATTGCTCGATATAACTCTTTAGAACCTTTCGGATACTCGACAAAAATCCCATTACCCAATACCGCAATAGTTGGAATGCCATATCTCAGCGATTCATAATGACAACATTGATCTATTCCTGTCGCCAAACCACTGACTGTTGAAACATCTTTAGAATATAGAGAAGAAACAATCAGTTTTACTAGAAAAATACCATCATCCGTTGGCTTTCGTGTCCCCACAATTGCAACAGATTTCTTATTAAGAAGTTCATAATTACCATGAACAAAAATCCAAAATGGCGGATCGCTTATGTTCTTTAATGATTGAGGAAATGTAGCCTGATCATAAAAGGTGAGCACAATACCATTTTTATTGAGTTCACGAGCTCTCTCCAGTCCCTTAGACCAAAGGTCTTGTTGAAATGTTTCCCAAGATATATTTTTAGGCAAGGAAACTCTTAGATATCCTGCCAAGGCATCAGCTGTATTATCTTTTAATATATTCTTAAATCCAATTTTGGATTGATAGATTTTGCGAAGCGTCCAGTAACCAACCCCCTTTAGACAAGTTAAGGCAAGAAACGCAATAATTTCATTTTTCCAAAACTCTCTAACTTCAGTGTAATCTTTATATTCCATTTTACGTTTGCCTTTTAGATTACAACCCGTACTCAACACAAAAAATTTAGAAAATTGTTGCCAAAAGCATATTATAAATAGCATCTTACCGCAGATTTGTGAAGCAACAACATCCCTAGGAGAAACCTTAACCTAGCGGGATAACTTACTGACCAATCCTCAGCTAGCTCATTGAATTGCCCCCATATCGCACAGCCCCGCACGCCTGCCCGCTTCGCTTAACAGACTGGTTTTCATGCACCTCATAAATCGTCTCAGAAGCCACCAAACAAGGGCTTTCTCGTCAAAAATGGTGCATAAGACTCATGCGTTTTCATGCGCCATAGACATGCACTCATGCGCTCTCAAGCCAGCCAGGGAAAAGGTGTTAAAAATCCCGGTACTCGACCGGGATTACGTGAGAGTTTTTTTCTAATCAGACAGGAATCTGCTGACGGCTTGACAGTTTTGACGCGGAGCCATAGCGATTGAGCGTTTGCTGTTGTTTTACCAGGGTTTGTGATTTGTCTGGTTCCTGTTCATTGCGCCGGGGTTTCATGATTATCTTATCCACACTCTCCAGTGCCGTAAATGTGCAGGAACATTCCAGATTCTGGCACTGATACCACGAGCGTTTAACTGACGGAGCTTCATAGGCTGCTGTTCTGGCGTGTGCAACTGTACCGCATTCCGGACATTTAAGTGCCATTAATATCACTCCTGTATATCGTTAATGTCATTCAGGCGTTGCTGAAAACGCAGATGTTGTGCCGGAGTGTAAGAGCCCTGGCAATCACGAATCATACTGGGGTCAGGCATCAAACCGGATTCATCCAGGATCTCACGATAATCCCCGGCAATTTCAGGCGGTGTTATTGCCAGCTGGCGAACCAGAGCACTGCGTAATATACGGGACGCAACGTCAACCCCTCCGCGCCCCTTCAGGAACGGAGCCAGTGCAGATGTCAGGGCTGCCCCATTCGCCTGCATAAAATTGCTGAGAGCGGCTTCTGTGCAGGTCTCCATCAGTAAATGCTGCGAGTAAATGCATTCGCGCGCAGCACAGTTAATTTGCCATTTCAGCACATCCAGACGTTCCCGCAGGAATTCGAGCTGTCGGGCATAATCTGCTGGTTTTTCTGTGGCAGCGAGGAGAGATGTTATCTGTTGTTCAACGGCTTTTCGGCTCTCACTATGTCTGGCCCACAGAATACGGGCATTCCGAAAACTGGTAAGTACCTGGTCAGGTGTGCCTCGGGCCGTCATACTGCTTTCTCCTTCTCAGCAAGTTCCTGACGAACCTTTATTTTATGCATAGCTGCTGGAGAGAGTTGATTACTGAAATCCAGACGCGCCGCATAATCCGGGGCAACTCCCGCCAGTTTAAACACCGGGTCCTGTTCAGGCATCGCATCGTTAGCCAGAGCCGGTCTGGTGATATGTTTATGAATAAAGTCTTTCAGCACTGTGTCCGGGTCATTAACTGAATTCACCACACCCACAACGGCACTGGCTTCCCGGCCCATTGTGGATTTAAGCAGGCTCAGCGTCTGAATAAGCGCTTTTCCATGCGACTGCATAAAATCCTCCCAGATTTGTTTTGCGCGAATATCCACAAGAATGTTATGCGCGTGGATATACTTTCCGGCTAATTCCGCAGCTTTCTGCGGCAAAAGTGCATTTTCGCTTTCCTGAGCCGCCAGCAGCTCATCAAAATCCTCAAGCGTTTCTCGTCCCAGCGCAATTTCCGTGCGCAGTTTTTTCATTTCCTTTGAGACCACGCCCTGACTTTCACGAAACAGCGTGCGCCACTCCTCATTCAGTGTATTCGTCGTGGATTCCATTTCAGCGCGGCGCTGGCGGATTGTCGCAATATTATCCGCTGCCGCTTTCTGCTGACGACGTGCTTCAAGCCATGCGTTTCTGGCTGTGTTCATGGTTTCCAGTGCCCGCTGCGTTACAGCCGGAAAAGTGGAAAGGTTGTTATTCACTGCGGTGTTGTTCATGACTTCTCCTGTCGGGTTGGTTCGTTACGTCAATTGTGTCGTGGCTGACACAAGCACACTATCGGTGCTCAGTGTGTGGTGGCTGGCACAACGGGCGCTTGCGGTTATTCAGACGTGGCTATGAAAGCCAGCCAGATAAAAATGCCCACTGTTTCAGTCTGCTTTATGTCCCTGATGCGGTGGAACAGGTGAAACATGTGTTACAGCTTTGTTTTATAAATCATTTATATACACTGCACCCGTGGAACATCGCGGGTAACAAGGTGGAACAGCGGATTGGCTGGCGTTACATCTGTTCCACCTCACTATTTCAGAAGGTGGAACAGGTTCAGCCCCTGTAAAATACGGTTGTTCCACCTGTTTCACCTGTTACCCTTAATAAATAAGACTCACGCAAAGCCTTAACCCGGCACCTCGCTGTTGAAGACATAGAGCCTGCGGGGATTCATCTCTGGCGGGCGAATGGTTGTCTGGAGTTTGCCATCAGTGGAGGGCAGCAGGTATCCACGATCTGCGCACAGACGCGCCACCTTGCGCGGGTCAAATCCCCTGCAGATTTCTTTCCAGCCGGACGGCATGACATAAAACGTAGTGACAGCTTCCGTGCCCTGCGCGGTACTGCCTTTCTCCACCCTGCGCCAGCCCACCATATTGGCGGGACGGTTGCGCTCGTCATACCAGTCTGCAAAGCGGCTGTACTGATTCGCGGTAAAGAAACTGCGAACCTGCTCCAGTGCGGCGATATCTTCCTGATTGGCGGTGTGCCCGCGCTCTTTCAGCCATGCGTTCAGGCAGACGCGGGTTGCCCGCAATGCTTCACCCTCAGGCCAGCCGGTGATACCCAGACGGGTTGCCAGTTCACCTGCCATCGCCACCAGTGCAAAGCGGTTCACAGCCCGGCCCACCTGATTGCCTGCATCTTTCGGAGTCAGGGCGGCAGCATATTCCTTCATCAACGATTTTGCCTGTGCCGTTAGTCCGTTAAGATCAGCGGTCAGTGCTTTCAGCCACTCCCGGAACGGCGAACCGTAGTAGCAGGACGTGGCCCATTCAAGATGCTCTGCCAGAGCCTTGCCGCTGTCGAAGCCGTGCAGCTCCTCAAAAACGCCAAACTTCCCGGAATCGCTGGGGATCTGGATCATCCTGACTTCCATCCCGGCAAAAGTACGCTCACCGGCCTTTGCCGCATGTTCGGTCAGAGATAACTCGCCAGTTGAAAAGAACAACAGGCGCCACTGCTTACGGGTACGCAGTTCACCGTCCGTACCGGCACGACCCTTGCCCTGACCGTTTGCCAGCATGTAGGCGATATTGCCTGCCTCGCGTCCGTCAACTTCCCGGATCTCATCAAGCATCATGGCGGCATCGTTGCGGCGGCTGGCACATCCCTCCAGCGCGTTGCCGGTGGCCCGCCATGTCTGCCAGTAGTCAGGCCCGCCGCAGACGGAGGTTGCCGCTTTCATGGTGGTGGTCTTACCGTCTGTCGATTCCCCTTTGAGGTGGTAGCCGCCGCCGTCCATACCAACCAGCCGTAACAGTGGTGCAGCAAAGGCCAGGCTGACAGCAAATGCCACGCGGGAGTTGCCGGTACAGTAGCGGGATACGTTCTCCCGCCATTCCTCTGTTGTGCCCGACACGCGGAAATCACGCCCCTGCACGGAAGTGGTCTGGAGAATGACACCCTCTGCACCTTCACCGCTGACCTCATCCTGCAGGACGTAAACCTGACCATGCCAGCCAGTACGGCTGACGCAGGTCACGCGACGTTCCGGTTTACACAGTGAGATATATTCCATCAGGCGTGCGCGTGCCTCACCGGTGGTGCTGATATAAGACAGCCCGTTAACAAGCAGTACCCGGCGCAGTTCCTCACCACTGCCGCTCAGCATTTCCATCGGCATCGCCCAGCGGCGACGCTCACCCCACGTATCTTCCCATTCCAGCAGTCGTCCGAAGTTACCGCCATCGGCATCGCAGGTGATTGCCGTCACGCGCAGCGGGCTGCATATTTTGACGTTCTGGATCTCCGTCTCACCGTTGCGCTGTACCTGCTTTTCATACCAGAGATATTCCTGGGTAAGACGGAACCCGTGCGGCAGTTGCGTGCGGCCTTCCCCGCACAGTACCAGACCGTTGCGAAAGGCTTCACGGGCACGGGTAATACCGTGCTCCCGATGAAAGTCATTCCAGTCAGCCTTAATCTCTCCTGGTGGCAGCGTCATCCAGCCGCCAACAGCTTTTGCCGCCCGTTCAGCAAAGGCTCTGCCGGGATTCTCCCCCCCGTCCTGAAAATCGTTATCACCGGCGATGATAATTTTTACCTCAGGCCAGCGTGCCCGCAGCGACTGCGCCACATTGGGCAGGTTGCCCGCAGATATGGCAGCCACTACGCATCCGGCAGTGAGCTGGCTTACCGTCAGCGCCGTAGCGTAACCTTCGGTAATCACCACCTGTACCGGTGGTTCAGACGGTAACGGGCTGAGCGACACAAACGCGCCTTTCATCGTGCTGCCGGGCAGTATGCTTTTTTCACCCGTCGGGGCGATAAGCTGTGCACCGGTCACGGCTCCGGTGTTGGTCGTGAGTGGTAACAGCAGGGAACCGGCAGGAAAATCCTTACCGCTGATATGCTGCACGCTTCCGGTCAGAGAGGCCGGGTATCCGGCGAACCCTTTTCCTGCCAGATAGGCACTTTCTCCCGTGTGGCTCTCTTTCATCAGCGTCGCCACGGTAAGGCTCATGTCGCGTTTAGGGGCTTTTTGTCTGGCAGGCTTAACAGGCAGTTCCTGCACATCCGGCACATTAAGCACCTGCGCCACCTGCTGCGCAGCCTTTCTGACGTTGTAGCCGGTTACGAGCTTAACCAGATCCAGACCGTCACCATTGCCACACTGGCTGCAGATCCACGTCCCGCGCCCGTCAAGGTCATCGAGGCGAAAACGATCCTTGCCCCCACATTTCGGGCAGGGACCGTGCCTGCCGTTTTCAGGTACATCAATACGCAGCATATGCAGAATAACGGGCCATTTCCCCCGCGCGGCGGCTGAAATCTGCGTAACCGTCTGTATTGTCATACTTCCCCCTGATACAACGTCACACCAGTACTGCAGAAGTCATCAAAGGTCGCCGGAAGCGTGCGGTACATCTCCGCCATTACTTCACAGCCGCGCGCGGTCAGTACCGGCGGCGCGGTCAGCAGTGACGGCTCCAGCATGTCAGTCAGCAGTGCCAGCGCGGCAGCGGCGCCCTGTGCTTCGCCGTACTCGTTAATCAGTGCGCACTCGATATGCAGCGCAATGGCCATTTCAATACGCTCCACCGTCAGGCTGTGCGGACCATACTGATCACTGCCAGTTTCGTTCAGCATTTTCTGCCGCCATGCTGAAGCAATAGCCCGCCGGTAAAGCGCGGTTGTCATTTCTGCCGGGAAAATGGAAACCTGCGGCTGGTTCATCTGGCACCTCCTTCAATCAGTGCACAGCTGTGCGCAATATCCGTCAAATCTGCCCGCAGGTACTCCATCAGCGCGGCGACACCATGCGCACAGCCAGCGTCCAGTGCTCCGGCCTGAGACGGGTATTCAGAAAAGAGAAGCTGGAGCATGTCGCAGGCATTTCTTGCGCGGGTCAGCTTTCCGAAACTGTCCTCTGACAACCATAGGCAAAAGCACCGGTATTGTGTTTTTCAGGCAAAGTGTGGCCCTGAGCACCGTTGTGCCCGTTTGAAATATTCATCGTGGATTACTCCGTTTTCAGCGGTATTTTGTCAGAGAAACTTTGAATAGTGACCGTCGTCAGGCTCAGCAGAACGCCGTATGCTACGCTCCCGCCAGCGGATAAATAGCACAGACGGATGCAGTGTCAGCGGGCCGGAACCACTACCGCCTGCAGGAGCTGGTGCAGGCTTAAAGAGCGGTACATCAAACAGGCGCGTATACCGCTGTTCAAACCATGCCAGAGGGCAGGAAGAAAGCTGGTTGTCGCTGTCATGACGTATCAGCACTTCACAGCTGAATTCAGGATTAACCAGCGCCACAGAGGGCGAGGCTTCAATTAATCGGATAATCGTGACCGTCCAGCCACGTTCATGCTGCCAGCGTTCGCCGGGGTGCGGATAATTACGCATGTTCACCTCCGCAGGGAATGCGCCCGGCAAAGCTCAGTACATAATCCGGGGCAAGTCTGCGCCGCGCTGACCGCTCGTTATCTGCGGTGATCCTTAACATCACAGGACGGGCATTGCGTTGACTGCGGTTGATCGCCGCAAATAACCAGGTACACTTCTGTTTAGCCATCTTCGTTACCTCTTATAACGGTTGGTTAAATGCCCGATTTGTGTTCCCGCACAATCGGGCATTGCTTTTACAAGCGAACTATACTTACAATGGTAATTACCATGTAGTCATCATATTCTAGGGTAATTACCATGTCAACACCACAAGAGAAACGTTCCCCACCATTCCAAATGCGTCTTACCGACGATTTTAGGTTGCAACTCGAAAAAGAAATGCGCAAAGATGGAGATAGCGCGTTGGCAACTTGGATTAAAAGAATTTTACGTAAAGAACTACAATCACGCGGGATTGACCCTAAAGGTTAATCAGTTAAATATTACTAACTATCAATTAAGGCTTAGGGAGTAGGTGATAATCTATTCCCTTTATTAATTGCTCTTGCCTTATTTCTCATCCCCTCAAACTGTTGACCTGAGTTTTCTTCAAACCCATCTCGCCACTTATAATAATCAGCAGCGCGCCATCGGGACATCCGACCTATTTTTATAGGTTTTGGAAAGCGATTCAGAGAAATCAATCGATAAATCCATTTGTCACTTAATAAACAATCGGAAGTAATAAACTTCATATCGATCAGAGAATCCATTGAAGGTCGTTGCAAAGTAGTATTATCATGTTTAGATAACATTCATCATTCTCCGTTTATCTAAGTCTATTGGCTTCAACACGGAAAATTAAAACATAGGTTATAAATGAGAAAAATGTGACTAATGAAAAAAATCCAAAATCATTAGTCACAATAATTGTTAACATTTAGTTAAACTTAATGTTTTTCATGCAACTACGTAGCAAGCTAACAACAGTATCATAGCTCAAAGGTGGTTCTCCGGTCTTAGGCCAGAACTCACTGGCATGTTGAAAAAGATAATCAGCTATCGCTGCTGGACTCTCTCTTCTTAGCCTCATATCACGATGATAGAGCGAAATAATAGCCATGAGTATTTCAGTTCGAGGAACAGCATGTTTTTGTTTTTGCGCCTCAGATTGTGATTTATATTTATTGGCGTTTTTTATCCGTTTTTGTTCGCATAAGACTATATCAATGAATTTTTGAATCTGTACCTTTGTAATCCACAAAACCTCAAAAAGATAATAATTTTCTTTTTCATCATAATTTACATAAAGAATTACCTTACAATTTATATTAGGCGTACCCGCCAGTAGAAAATGAATAGGCCAGGAATCCGGTTGCCCCTCATGCTTAACTAACAGATCTTTATATTCATAATCAACAGCCCATAAACCGGATATAAAGCATCGAATAAAACCATTTTTATCAATTAAATTATTTTCATCAGGGATTCTTATAGAGCTTAAGTCTGACAACATAATATTGCCATTTCTATCTCGTGGTAAATATTTCAGATTAGATAAGAACTCATCCATTTGACCATCAATCTTCAAACCACATGAAACATCATACTCATCATCATGGAATTCCATGCATAGCTCTACATCTCGTTCTCTGGCAAACCAGAGTATATCCTTTTCACTACAACCAATTTTTTCTGAAGCTTCATCCAACTGGTAGTAATCTCTGAGCAGAGAATCAGTATTATTAATTTTTAAAATATTCATTTATGAGTACCAATTAGCTCAGATAAATAATTAGCATACCATTGCATCATTTCTCTTCTCCCTTCGAGATATTGGGCATGGTTATAAATTCCACGAATAGAGTTTTTGTCCGAATGAGCAAGCTGGGTTTCAATCCAAGCGCTGTTAAATCCTTTCTCATGTAGAATTGTACTCATCGTATGCCTGAAACCATGTCCCGTAACACGCCCTGCATATCCAATACGTTTAAACACCTGATTGATGCTTGCTTCACTCATAAATTTGCTAGGATCGTTGCGTCCAGGGAACATCAGCGGGTAGTTCCCAGTTAGTTCTTTCAAACTTTTGAGATGGGATAATGCTTGTTTTGGTAACGGGACAATATGGCTCCTACGCATTTTCATACGTTCTTTTGGGATCTCCCACACCGCATTATCAAAATCCACCTCTCGCCACTCACCTGCTCGTAGTTCTCCAGTTCGTAGACCTGTCAGGATAAGTAAATGCGCCCCCAACAATACAATTGG
Organism: Escherichia ruysiae; assembly: GCF_031323975.1. Lineage (NCBI taxonomy): Bacteria > Pseudomonadati > Pseudomonadota > Gammaproteobacteria > Enterobacterales > Enterobacteriaceae > Escherichia > Escherichia ruysiae. The sequence goes on along the minus strand of NZ_JAVIWS010000001.1, from coordinate 3,649,271 downwards.
ACTTCCTGAATAAGAATTAAGGGCATTAAAGAACTCCGGTAGTTCGTTGGCTTTGAGGAATGGATAGTGGACTGCTTCATGTCCTTGCATCGCACTGGCAAGATCCGGTGCCGGATTGTAGATTGCCCTACCCGTTACGATGGCATAGCGAAAAACTTCACCGCATCGCTGACGGACTTTCTTCGCTTTCTCCATAGCGCCTCGAGCTTCTATCAACCTCAGAACTTCAAGCAGTTCAAGGGGCTGAATATCAGCTATAGGTCTGTGCCCAATATGCGGAAAAATGTCTTTCTCAAATGCCTCAATGATGTCGGAAGCATAGCCCTCAGACCATTTGGATGATTTCATTTTGTGCCACTCTAACGCCACTTCTCTGAATGGGTTAAGTGTCTCAATCGCTGCGTTTAAAGCCTGCTTTTTGGCTTTTTTGACTTCGCCGGGATCTTCACCTGCTGCGAGTAGTTTCTTTGCGTCTTCTCGTTTTTGTCTGGCATCAGCAAGTGTGACTGTTGGATAAACACCAAAGGACAATCGTTTCTCTTTACCAGCAAAACGGTATTTCATACGCCAGTAACGCGAGCCATTAGGTTCGACCTGAAGGTATAGGCCACCTCCATCAAACAGCTTATAGCTTTTCTCTTTTCCTTTCGCAGCTTCAACCTTGCGGGCATTCAGCATCATTGGGGGCACATTTCCTAGACCGAACAGAACATGCCCCTGATTGTGCCCCCAACCGCGTGTTGATTTCAAGAGACAAGGGTTGACCTCAAACGTATGAAAACAACGTAATATATATGTTTTTAAATGATTTTGTTGATGTGGGTTGACTTGGGAAAACTAGGTGATGGTGCCGATAATAGGAGTCGAACCTACGACCTTCGCATTACGAATGCGCTGCTCTACCAACTGAGCTATATCGGCCCTGAAAGGACATGTTCACGAACGTGAATCACGGTGGACAAGGTTAAAACTAACCGGGCGATGCGTCAATGGCCTTGTGAATCAAACGGCTACTTTTGCATCACCCGGTTTTGTTTACGCACGAATGGTGTAATCACCAATGCCGATCCACTTGTAAGTGGTCAGTGCTTCCAGCCCCATCGGGCCGCGCGCGTGGAGTTTTTGTGTGCTTACCGCCACTTCCGCGCCAAGACCAAACTGGCCGCCGTCGGTAAAACGTGTAGAGGCGTTGACGTAAACAGCAGAAGAATCCACTTCGTTAACAAAACGCTGGGCATTGCGCATATCACGTGTCAGGATCGCATCGGAGTGCTGGGTGCCGTGTTCACGAATATGAGCGATGGCATCGTCAAGATCGCTGACGATTTTGACGTTCAAATCTAATGACAGAAACTCATCGTCATACTCTTCGGCTTTAACAGCCACCACCTTCGCAGGGCCTGCCTGTAACTGCGCCAGCGCAGCTACATCTGCGTGTAACGTCACGCCGCTTTCCGCCATTTGCTTGCTTAATGCGGGCAGGAAGCTATCAGCGATGTTTTTATTTACCAGCAACGTTTCTACCGTATTACATGTGCTCGGACGCTGAGTTTTCGCGTTGATAATTACTTTCAGGGCTTCAGCTATCTCTGCACTTTCATCAACATAAATATGGCAGACGCCAATACCGCCGGTGATCACCGGGATCGTTGACTGCTCGCGGCACAGCTTATGCAAACCAGCGCCACCGCGCGGGATCAGCATGTCGATGTATTTATCCATACGCAGCATTTCACTCACCAATGCGCGATCCGGATTATCAATCGCCTGCACTGCGCCTGCCGGTAAACCGCAGGATTGCAGGGCGTCCTGAATCACCGCCACCGTTGCAGCGTTGGTGCGGCAGGTTTCTTTACCACCGCGCAGGATCACCGCGTTACCGGTTTTCAGGCACAGGGAAGCGACATCAACCGTCACGTTCGGGCGCGCTTCATAAATCACCCCAATCACGCCAAGTGGGACGCGACGACGCTCCAGACGCAGACCGCTGTCCAGCACACCACCATCAATCACCTGCCCCACCGGATCGGCGAGATTACACACCTGGCGCACATCGTCGGCAATGCCTTTCAGTCGCGCGGGCGTCAGTGCCAGACGGTCAAGCATCGCTTCGCTAAGGCCATTGGCACGCGCGTCTGCAACATCCTGGGCGTTAGCGTTGAGGATATTTTCGCTTTGTGCTTCCAGTTCATCGGCGATCTTTTCCAGCACGCGATTTTTTTCGCGGCTGGAGAGTTGCGCTAATTTATACGAGGCTTGCTTCGCGGCAATGCCCATTTGTTCCAGCATCGGCCTGCTCCTTAACGGGTAATCATGTCATCACGGTGAACGGCAACCGGGCCATATTCATATCCCAGTATTGCATCAATTTCTTGCGAGTGGTGTCCGGCAATGCGACGCAATGCATCGCTGTTGTAACGGCTGACACCGTGGGCTATATCGCGACCTTCGAGGTTGCAAATACGAATGACTTCACCACGCGAGAAGTTGCCGCTCACGCTTTTAATACCTTTCGGCAACAGGGAGCTGCCGCGTTCAAGAATAGCAGCAGTCGCCCCTTCATCAACGGTAATTTCACCCGCAGGTGGCGCGCCAAAAATCCAGCGTTTACGATTTTCTAAAGGCGTTGCCTGGGCATGGAACAGCGTACCGACAGGAATACCTTCCATCACATCACCAATGACGCCCGGCTTGTTACCTGCGGCAATAATGGTGTCGATCCCCGCACGGCAAGCCACGTCCGCCGCCTGCAATTTGGTGCCCATGCCGCCGGTTCCAAGACCTGAAACGCTGTCACCGGCAATCGCCCGCAGTGCGTCATCAATGCCGTAAACATCTTTAATCAGTTCCGCCTGCGGATTGCTGCGCGGGTCAGCGGTATACAAACCTTTTTGATCGGTCAGCAGCAACAGCTTATCGGCACCTGCCAGAATCGCCGCCAGCGCAGAAAGGTTGTCGTTATCGCCGACTTTAATCTCTGCCGTAGCAACAGCATCGTTCTCATTAATTACCGGAACGATGTTGTTATCGAGCAGCGCACGCAGCGTATCGCGGGCATTCAGGAAGCGTTCACGGTCTTCCATATCGGCACGGGTCAGTAACATCTGCCCGACGTGAATGCCGTAAATTGCAAAGAGTTGTTCCCACAGTTGAATCAGTCGACTCTGCCCTACCGCCGCCAATAGTTGCTTCGAGGCGATAGTCGCTGGCAGTTCCGGGTAACCCAGGTGCTCACGTCCGGCGGCAATCGCGCCCGACGTCACAATGACTATCCGATGCCCGGCGGCATGTAACTGCGCGCACTGGCGAACAAGTTCTACGATATGGGCACGGTTCAGACGGCGCGATCCGCCTGTTAGCACACTGGTGCCGAGTTTTACCACCAGCGTCTGGCTGTCACTCATGATTCTCTGCCATTCAATTTTAGGAAAAATGATATCAAACGAACGTTTTAGCAGGACTGTCGCCGGTTGCCAACCATCTGCGAGCAAAGCATAGCGTTTTGTTGCGCGGGATCAGCAAGCGTAGCGGCAGTTGTTTACGTTTTTATTACAGATTTAATAAATTACCACATTTTAAGAATATTATTAATCTGTAATATATCTTTAACAATCTCAGGTTAAAAACTTTCCTGTTTTCAATGGGTCTCTCCCGCTGAATATTCGCGCGTTAATTAAAATCAGGAATGGAAATGAAAAAGAGCACTCTGGCATTAGTGGTGATGGGTATTGTGGCATCTGCATCCGTTCAGGCCGCAGAAATATATAACAAAGACGGTAATAAACTGGATGTCTATGGCAAAGTTAAAGCCATGCATTATATGAGTGATAATGACAGTAAAGATGGCGACCAGAGTTATATCCGTTTTGGCTTTAAAGGCGAAACGCAAATTAACGATCAACTGATCGGTTATGGTCGGTGGGAAGCGGAGTTTGCCGGAAATAAAGCGGAGAGTGATACCGCACAGCAAAAAACGCGTCTCGCTTTTGCCGGGTTGAAATATAAGGATTTAGGTTCTTTCGATTATGGACGTAACCTGGGCGCGCTGTATGACGTCGAAGCCTGGACCGATATGTTCCCGGAATTTGGTGGCGACTCCTCGGCGCAGACCGACAACTTTATGACCAAACGCGCCAGCGGGCTGGCGACGTATCGGAACACCGACTTCTTCGGCGTTATCGATGGCCTGAACTTAACCCTGCAATATCAAGGGAAAAACGAAAACCGCGACGTTAAAAAGCAAAACGGCGATGGCTTCGGCACGTCATTGACATATGACTTTGGCGGCAGCGATTTCGCCATTAGTGGGGCCTATACCAACTCAGATCGCACCAACGAGCAGAATCTGCAAAGCCGTGGCACAGGCAAGCGTGCAGAAGCATGGGCAACAGGTCTGAAATACGATGCCAATAATATTTATCTGGCAACTTTCTATTCTGAAACACGCAAAATGACGCCAATAACTGGCGGCTTTGCCAATAAGACACAGAACTTTGAAGCGGTCGCTCAATACCAATTCGACTTTGGTCTGCGTCCATCTTTAGGTTATGTGCTATCGAAAGGAAAAGATATTGAAGGTATCGGTGATGAGGATCTGGTCAATTATATCGACGTCGGTGCCACGTATTATTTCAACAAAAACATGTCAGCATTTGTTGATTATAAAATCAACCAACTGGATAGCGATAATAAGTTGAATATTAATAATGATGATATTGTCGCGATAGGAATGACATATCAGTTTTAATAATATTGCCGGATGCGACGTGAACGCCTTATCCGGCCTACGAAAACCACTATTTCAGGCCGGAAGAGATGCTCAAACATCACATCCGGCACTTTTCACTCACGCCGTTAACTTCACCGGCTCATCACGAAAATCATCCGCCGGTTCCAGCTTCAGATTCAGCGTCGCCAGCAGTTCACGCAGCTTTTCATGAAACTCTCGCAGAGTGTGCTCCAGCCGCTCAACCACTTCCGCATCTTTTACCTGAACATGCGTCCAGTCGCCTGCTTTATCGAACAGACCAAACTGGTAACTGTAGGTAAAACGGGATTCCTGCGCTTCCAGTTCCATCCACCAGCCCCAGAACTCACGCACTTCCGGCGCCGGTTTCACATTGACGCATACAGCCAGACAATCGAAAAAGAATCGATTATCTTCGCACTTACCTTCACGAATATACGGGCCTAGTGCGGTAAATTTTTTGATCAATCTGCTTTTCGGGTGTCCACTCGGTAACGTCATTGCGATCTCCTGTTGTGAAGCAACTGTTTTACCAAATTGGCAAAATTTAGCAAATCTTTAACACAATCGCTTTTCGAGCCAGTTAGTAATTTCCTGGAGTGCTTTGTCAAAATTCCGATACACCGGATTAAATGGAATTTCTAACAATTTACCGTCAGCAGATGACGAAGTGATTAATCGTGAATCCTCTTCCGGGCTGAACGGATCGTTCTTCCAGAAGCCTGATAACATTGGCGTTGGGCAGCGACGTCCCAGCAACCCTTGCACTTTCAATGAATAGCGATTCAACTCTACACGTAACGCTTCGTCGGAAGCATCGTGCATCCCTAAACGACTCGCCAGAACGTCAAGATACATTTCCGGCACCTGTTGCTGGCAATTAAAATCACTCAGCAAGGTGTGAACCACCGGACCAAGGCAGGCCACAGCTTTCAGACGCGGCGATTCAAGGTAAGCCAGACGTACAGCGACGTTAGCACCAAAACGGAAACCAAAGGCCGCAACGCGTGTGTGATCCACCCACGGCACATTAGGCAGAGCCTTTAACACATGCTGATGCAGAAGGCTGGAATCCTGGGTGAGTTTCCATTTTGAAGAAAAACCAACCGAAGGCATATCGATAGTCAACATCGCAATGCCGCGCGGCGCAAAATAACGCTCATAAAGAGAGTAATAGTCCGTTTGCATCGCATCCAGACCACCACACATTAATACTGTCGGGAACGGACCATCGCCTTTTGGCATATGGAGAAACCCGGTGATGGGCGCGCCCCCTGGCACAGTGAATTCCATTTGCCGCATCGTTCCTGGCAGACGTTGCGCCGCTTCTTCATAAGCGCGGTTTGATAACGTCTGCGCCTGTTCTGCCAGATCATCACCCTTCAGGTGTGGATAGGCAGCAATATTGTACAACGTCGCTGCGTGCAGCCAGTAACGACCGCTGACTTGTGGATTTTCTTCCGCACACGCTTTCTGTTGCCACAACATCGCCTGGGTGGCCCACTCATAAATCCAGTTACCGCCACGGTAACCAATCACCGTATCGTACAAATCATTGTCGGTGCGTTCGGCATCGCTCATCACAATACGCGCCTGGACGTCGAGGATTTCGCGCGGATCAACGCCGCGCCAGATCCACATCAGGCGGTTAATCATGCGATACCAGTGGGGAATAGTTTTGCCATCAAGAGCCGACTGCACTGGCGGTTGTGCACCGTGATTAAAGCGGCGGACAAGCGTCGAGGTTTCAGGGTGTTTAAAGCGGGGTTTGAACAGGGTTTCGCTCAGGTTTGCCTGTGTCATGGATGCAACCTCCAGGAATACTTACTGGAAGCTATTGTAACTCGCCTGCAGTTAAAAAGAACAACGCCCGGCGAAGCCAGGCGTTGAAAAGATTAGCGACCAGAGATAGGCGGAACGAATACCACGCCCATATCCCACGGTTGCTCAATCCAGGTATCTTGTGGGATATCAATAACATAATCATCAACCAGTGGACGACCAGCCGGTTTAGCGAAGATGGTGACAAAGTGCGCTTTAGGATACATTTCACGAATCGCAACCGCAGTACCGCCGGTATCCACCAGATCATCAATGACGATGAAGCCTTCACCGTCGCCTTCTGCACGTTTCAGCACTTTCAGTTCGCGCTGGTTATCGTGATCGTAGCTGGAAATACAAACGGTATCGACATGACGAATACCCAGTTCACGCGCCAGTAACGCACCCGGCACCAGACCGCCACGGCTAACGGCAATAATGCCTTTCCATTGTTCAGAAGGCATCAGTCGGCTTGCGAGTTTACGTGCATGGATCTGCAACATGTCCCAGGTGACGATGTATTTTTCGCTCATGTGAAGTGTCCCAGCCTGTTTATCTACGGCTTAAAAAGTGTTCGAGGGGAAAATAGGTTGCGCGAGATTATAGAGATCTGACGCACTAAAAACCAGTATTTCACATAAGTCCGCGTCTTTTTGCGCACTGCTACTACCTGTCGCTGGATAAAGTGGTATTCTCAAACATATCTCGCAAGCCTGACTTGTGCTGACAACATTTTCTGCTAACCCTGTGACCTGCAATACTGTTTTGCGGGTGATCGACAAGGAGACTTAACGTGTCTGAACTGTCTCAATTATCTCCACAGCCGCTGTGGGATATTTTTGCCAAAATCTGTTCTATTCCTCACCCGTCCTACCACGAAGAGCAACTCGCTGAATACATTGTAGGTTGGGCAAAAGAAAAAGGTTTCCATGTCGAACGCGATCAAGTGGGGAATATCCTGATTCGTAAACCTGCCACCGCAGGTATGGAAAATCGTAAACCGGTCGTCTTACAAGCTCACCTCGATATGGTGCCGCAGAAAAACAACGATACCGTGCACGACTTCACTAAAGATCCTATCCAGCCTTATATCGATGGCGAATGGGTTAAAGCGCGCGGCACCACGCTCGGTGCAGATAACGGCATTGGCATGGCGTCTGCGCTGGCGGTTCTTGCCGATGACAACGTGGTACACGGCCCGCTGGAAGTGCTGCTGACCATGACCGAAGAAGCCGGTATGGACGGTGCGTTCGGCTTACAGAGCAACTGGTTACAGGCAGATATTCTGATTAACACCGACTCTGAAGAAGAAGGTGAAATCTACATGGGCTGCGCGGGGGGTATCGACTTCACCTCCAACCTGCATTTAGACCGTGAAACAGTTCCGGCTGGTTTTGAAACCTTTAAATTAACCTTAAAAGGTCTGAAAGGCGGTCACTCTGGTGGCGAAATCCACGTTGGCCTGGGTAATGCAAACAAACTGCTGGTGCGCTTCCTGGCAGGTCATGCGGAAGAACTGGATCTGCGCCTTATCGATTTCAACGGCGGCACACTGCGTAACGCCATCCCGCGTGAAGCCTTTGCAACCATCGCTGTCGCAGCCGATAAAGTCGACGCGCTGAAATCTCTGGTGAATACCTATCAGGAGATCCTGAAAAACGAGCTGGCCGAGAAAGAGAAAAACCTGGCATTACTGCTGGATTCAGTAGCGAACGACAAAACTGCGCTGACCACCAAATCTCGCGATACCTTTATTCGCCTGTTGAACGCCACCCCGAACGGTGTGATCCGTAACTCCGACGTGGCAAAAGGCGTGGTTGAAACCTCACTGAACGTCGGTGTGGTAACCATGACCGACAATAACGTACAAATTCACTGCCTGATCCGTTCTCTGATCGACAGCGGTAAAGACTACGTGGTCAGTATGCTGGATTCGCTGGGTAAACTGGCAGGCGCGAAAACCGAAGCGAAAGGCGCATATCCTGGCTGGCAGCCGGACGCTAACTCTCCGGTAATGCATCTGGTACGTGAAACCTATCAGCGTCTGTTCAACAAGACGCCGAACATCCAGATTATCCACGCGGGTCTGGAATGTGGTCTGTTCAAAAAACCGTATCCGGAAATGGACATGGTTTCTATCGGGCCGACTATCACCGGACCACACTCTCCGGATGAGCAAGTTCATATCGAAAGCGTTGGTCATTACTGGACGCTTCTGACTGAACTGCTGAAAGAAATTCCGGCGAAGTAATTATTTGATTTGCTGCCGGATGGCGTTTAATCGCCTTCCGGCAGTTTCCCTTCACTATCCTTCGATAAAAGCCATCCCTGTAAATGTCCGTCGCGGGTTGCCACGTTCAATCTGGTGATGGAACATTCGCCGCTGCGATTTCAGCGCCGTGCTATTTTCCAGTTGCTGTTGTTCCAGCTTCCAGGCAATCAGCAATCGCGCCAGCCGTTTGTTAGCATGCTGGCTGCGCTCTGACTGAACCTTCACGCTAATCCCGGTTGCCAGATGCGTGGCGCGCACCGCCGAGTCGGTTTTATTGACATGTTGACCGCCCGGCCCCGACGAACGCAGCGTCTCATACCGGATCGCATCGGATTGCTCCTGCTCATCAGCGGTAAAACGCCCAATACCCAGAAACCAGTTTTTGCGCCCATGATGAGGCCGATACGGACTCGGACAAATCCACTGAATAGTGCCACACCAGCTTTCGCTTAATGCCCATGCGCTGTCGCCATCAAGTGAAATCAGCGCCGAACGCAGAGTGTCAGAATAGCGACCCGTTTCTGTTTCCAGCACCGTTACCGCGACGTCTTGTCGGGTAGCTTCTTTAATCAACCTGTCCAGCGCCTTTTTCACTGCGAGACAACATTCTTCCGGCCCCTGAGCTGAGGAGAGTTGTAGCAAAATCATCCTTTTTTCCCTCCACTGTTTTTGAGCGTCAGCACCGGACGCAGCCGCGCGACAGGAATAATTAAACCGGCCTGCACCAGACATTGCACCACGCTTTCTGCCGATTTATAGGCTTGTGGCGCTTCTTCGAAGATGAGTTGTTTATCGCGACAAATTACCCGGCTGCCAAGTTCAGTACGCGAGAGTTGCGTCGCCGTGTATTTCGCTGCCAGCCGCCCTTTACACTCGGTGCGCCCCCATTTACGCCCTGCCCCATGCGCCAGCGAGTGAAGCGTTTTTTCGTTCGCAACAGGCTGTACAAGCCAGGAGTAATCACCGCGTGAACCGGGAATAATCACCAGACCGTTGTCATCCGGCGTGGCACCTTTACGATGCAAGAAACCCTGTTGATCGCCGATTTGACACGCGCTAACAAAGTTATGCGCCACATCCAGAACCGGACTTCCGCTGGCTTTCACCTGTTGCATTATGCGCAGAGCGATCATCTGGCGATTAATACGCGCAAACGCCAGCGCATCGTCATGTTCCGCAATATACCGTAGCGCGTCATCACTGCCTTCAGGCAAACCATGATGCGAAAACGAGGCAATATGTCGCTGTAAAATAGACTGCCCCAAACCCCGCGAGCCGCTATGAACCAGCAGTTGCAGATGCTGCGCATCCAGACCAGCCAGTGCAAACAGTTCCGCGTCGATAATTTGATCAACTTGTTGCAGTTCTGCGAAGTGGTTTCCGCCACCGATAGAGCCAAGCGCGCTGCGCCACGAATGCTGTGCAAACGCTGACGGCAGGTTTTCCTCCAGCCAGCTTTCTTCAGCAACGTCATCCAAAGCTGATAATCGCTTTTCAAACTTATCGGCGTTGTATTTGCGAGCGAGAATATCTGTTTGCCATAGCGCCATGCCGCAGCCGATATCATTGCCGACCAGTGCCGGGTAAAAACGACCAACGGAGAAGAACGCTGCGCCAATCGGGTAGCCGCGTCCGGGGTGTAAATCTGGCATCCCAACTACGCGTTGCATGTTGGGTAAATTTGCCGTGGTGTGTAATTGTTGGATCGCTGAACTCTCGATCCACAGGTCATCAGATGCGATGGTAAATACCGCATCGGATAAGGGACGAATATATTTGCCCATGTACCATTCCATTTATACTCGTCATACTTCAAGTTGCATGTACTGCGACTCGAATTATTTAGAGTATATAAATATAAAAATCAGAAAATGGCAGACGAATCCAGGGCAAGAAAAAAAGAATTAATCCTGGAAAGGTCTGCAAAGAGTCATTGATAAAGGATTTGTCATGATTTACCTCCTTGCAGTTTGTGGAATAAAAAAACGCGCACATATTAGGCGGGCGTTATTTTCATTGCAAGCTGGATTTAATGTTGCTGTTTATATCGCATATAAAAATTAGTAAACCACGCCCCCCGACATTCAACGCGTTGCTGCTTAACCACCTGAAAACCATAACGTTCAAAAAAGGGTTTTGCAGTTATGCTGGCGTCCACCGTAAGTTCGGATTCAGACTTAATCAAAGGTTTTAACAAGGCACTGGCGACACCACAGCGGGTGTATTCCGGGTCAACAAATAGCATATCGATATAATGTTCAATACGGGTAATAAAGCCGACCGTTTGTGTATTAATCACCGCAACCCGCACTTGTGATTGTGCGAGTTTCTCCTTCCAGCGAGATTCATCAATCTGCGCCCAGGCGGCAATTTGTTGCGGTGAATAATGCTGACTGGCAGTCATCGTAACCGCTCTAATGAAAATAGCGCATAGTTGCTGAAAATCGCCAGACTGATAGTCTCTTATTTGAATGTTATTCATAATCCCAGCACCAGTTGTCTTTCCATTTGCGGATCAAGCAACGTCACATGCAGCCCCACCAACCGTACACCGCGTCCGCCGCGACGTTCATCCCAGGTTTTACGCGCAGTGGCGATTAGGTCAGCTTTATTCAAACGCGGCCAGACATGCTCCTGAGTGGTTTGCTGAAAATCATCGAACTTTAATTTCACTCCCTGGCGGGCGATCAGTAAATCAGGCTTCACCTTTGCCAGACGGCGCTCCAGTTCAGGATAAAGCCGCTCAATAATCGCTTCGCATTCAGACCAGTGATGGATATCTTCCGCCATCGTGCGTTCCACACCGACGGATTTACGCAGCCGTTCACTGTTAACATCGCGCTCGTCGATACCCTGGCTACGCTCCCACAAAATGCGGCCAAATTTGCCAAAGCGCTTGAGCAATGTCACCAGATCACACTTTTGTACATCACCACAGGTGCGCAGCCCCATCGCCTCTAGTTTTGCCGCTGATACTTTGCCGACACCAGGAATCTTCGCCAGCGGCAACGTTTCCAGAAATGCAGGAACGTCAGCAGGTGTAATCACAAACTGACCGTTGGGTTTGTTCATGTCAGAGGCGATTTTGGCGAGAAACTTAACCGGCGCCACGCCCGCAGAAGCCGTCAAGTGCAACTCGTTAAAGATCGTCTGACGGATTTCCTGGGCGATGAGAGTCGCAGAACCGTGGCAATGCACGCTGTCGGTGACATCGAGATAGGCCTCATCCAGCGACAACGGCTCAATGCGCGAAGTGTAACGCGAGAAGATTTCGCGGATATGATTTGAGGCTTCTTTGTAGGCGTCAAAGCGCCCCGGAAGCAAGGTGAGGTGCGGGCATAATTTGAGCGCCATGCCGGTCGGCATTGCGCTGCGTACACCAAATTTACGCGCGGGATAATTGGCGGTGCTGATCACCCCCCGACGTTCGCGGCTACCGCCAATAGCTACAGGGATATCGCGCAGGGCGGGATTATCACGCATCTCCACCGCTGCGAAAAAGCAGTCCATATCCACATGAATGATTTTACGCATCGCTCACCTCTCAATACTGGTAAAGTATACAGTGATTTTAAGGTTTGAGAAATGCGTAAAGATTCTGCAATCAGTCCCCTTATTGCCGGATGCGCTGCGCTTATCTGACCAACAGGAGGCCGTTTTTGCTACCCGTGCTGCTTATCCAGTTTTTGCACCAGCGGCTGCACCACTTTATCCCCATGCTGACCAAAATATTGATACAGCGTATCCGACGCGCTTTTGGTTAGCACCATAATCTCAATGCGCCGGTTGCCTGCGCTTTGCGGATTATTCGCGTCCAGCAGCATCTGGTCCGCCATCGCACTTACCTGCATCACTTTATCTTCCGGCATTCCGGCATCTTCCAGCACCCGACGGGCCGAAAGCGCGCGGTCACCCGAAAGGTTCCAGTTGTTATAGATATTGCTTTTATAGGCCATCGCATCGGTATGCCCGGTGATAATGATCTTGTTATCGAGTGAGTCAAAAACCGGCGCTAATTCTACCAGCAGCGTTTTAAAAAACGGCATAATCTTCGCGCTGCCGCGTTCAAACATATTGCGGTTTTGGTCATCTTTAATCAGCACGCGTAATCCCTGCGGGACAATCTCCATCTCCAGATTGGCTTCCATATGCGCATTACGGGCGATGGTATTGATATTGGTCGCCAGCTCGCCCAGTTCAGTGGCGGATTTCTTCTTCAGTAACGCCGTTTTCTCGTTCACATCACGTGCTTTTTTCTCGGTTTCTTCCGGCACCGCCACGGTAGTCGGTTTCGGCGGATGAGTCGGGCTTATTTTATTTAACGGCGACAGCCCGCCACCGTTGAAGATCGACTGCCCATGCAGCGCCGCCATAATGCTTTCGCGCTCGGATTTACTGACGCTGTTGACAATCCACAGCGTCATAAACAGCGCCATCATCGCCAGGGTAAAGTCGGCGAACGCCACTTTCCACGCGCCGCCGTGATGCCCGGCATGATTCTTTTTGATCTGCCGCCGGACGATGGTGGTTTTTGCCCCACGCTCGCGGCGGTTGCCCGTATTTCTCATGCTTATTCTTGCTCCAGCATCGCATTCACCCACGCATCGAGATTGGCGAAGGTCGGTTTGGACGCCAGATGCAGCAGCTTACGCCCGGCGTCCACCGCCAGCAGCGTCGGTTTGCCGCCCGCCTGCGCCACCAGCACGGTACGCACGCACTCCAGCAGCGAATGTTCCGCTCGTGCCTGCTGTTCCATGGCGTTGGCGAGCGGGTCCATCAGGCAATAGCAGATAAACACGCCTAAAAACGTACCCACCAGCGCCGCCGCCACTTTCAGGCCAATCAGAGCAATAGAGCCATCGATTGACTGCATGGTGATGATAATGCCCAGCACCGCCGCACAAATGCCAAATCCCGGCATCGCTTCAGCGGTACGTTGCAGCGAGCGTGACGGCGTTAACAGAGACTCTTCAGCGGTGTCCAGCTCCTGATCGAGAATGCCTTCCAGTTCATGGGCGTCAATCTTGCCCATCGCCATCAGGCGAAAGTTATCGGCAATAAAAGTCACCAGCCGCTTCTGGGTTAGCACCAGCGGGTATTTCTGGAAAATAGTGCTCTCTTCCGGTTGCTCAATATGTTGATCAAGCATCCGCAGACCGCCGTTTTGCACCATTTCGAGCAACTCATACAGGCACATTAAAAGCTGACGCTGAAACTCCGGCCCGAGCTGTTTTTTACTGATCACACCTTTAATTTGATGGGCTATCTCTTTCAGCACATGTTTCGGGTTACCAATAATCATCGCCCCGAAACCGGCGCCTAAAATAATGATCATTTCCGCCGGTTGCCAGATAGCCACTAATTGCCCGCCTGCTTCAAAATAGCCGCCAAATACGCAGCCGAGCACCACCAACAAGCCTAAAATCTTTTGCATGATTTCCTCTTCACATTAATTCGGACAGACACAATCACGAATTTTCTGTGCGATCTGTTTATTCAGTTGACAAATTCTGGCTTCAGTCAGCCCTAATACCAGCGCAATCTCTTTTAGATTCATCTCATGCTGGTAATACATTGAAAGGATCAGTTGCTCTTTTTCACTTAATTGCGCCAGCGCGTATTGCAGCATTTTCTGGGTGACAAACTGCTCTTCCAGTTCTCTGCCCGCAAGCGGAATGCCTGAACCTTCTCCGTTGAGCAACTCATCAAGACTGGCGAGGGTTTCCGCCCCTTCCAGTTGCTGATATTCGAGGTAGTCTTCATGCGAGATCCCTTCCCCGGCCAGTTCTGACCACTCCGGTTCGTGCCCCAGTTTTTTCCGCGTTTCACGAATCAGGTCTTTCATCTGGTGATATTTCTGCCGCAGCTGGCGCGGTCGCCAGTCGAGTGCGCGCAGCTCATCAAGGATCGCACCGCGAATACGGTGCACGGCGTAACCTGCAAAACCTTCATCCGGCAGCCCGTATCGGCGAATGGCGTTAAGCAACCCCATTAACGCCGTCTGCTCCATATCCTGACGGTCAATAATGCCGTTACACTGCGGAGCAAGTTGCCGCACCACTTTACGCACCAGTGGTAAATAGGCCTGCAAATAATGACTCTCCTGCTGCGGGGTTAATACCGGCGCGGCAGCAAATTCTTCTGACTCGAATACGTCCTGTAGCATGTTTATATCCGCCTGGTGATTACTGGAAGACCACTTTTTTCACCAGCAAATCCTTATACGGTGCGCTCATTTTGCGACGCTGCAGATCTTTCTTTAACGCGTCAGAAATCAGTTTGCGGATGGCAGATATTTTCATGCCGCGCAAATCTTCAAATTTCATTTCCGTCAGGCATTCAACCGCAATACTTTGATACAGCGGCTCCTGATGTTTTATTTTTTCCGCTTCTTTGTCACTGGCGACCACCATCACTAATTCTGCCGACAAATAATGGTCAGCGCCGTTATTGTCATGCAGCGTGACAATGGTTTCCGGCAAGGTCACAAATACGCTTTTGCTTTCATCCATCGTTTCCACCGATTCCGCCCGCGCAACGGCAATCGGTTTTCCTTTTCCGGCATAATGATGCCAGACTCCCCATCCAGCCCCGGCACCGACCACCAGCGCCAGAACGGCGCTGACCACGCCCGCCACCACGATTTTCTTCATATTGCCTTTACACTTTGATCAAAACGGATTCGTTCTGTTGAAATTGAGGCGCATCGTCGAGAAGTAAGGCTGCACTCACCTCCTCCTGCTGATGGCCCGACTGTTGTTGCTGCTGCGACTGCCCTTCGGAGGAGACCTGTACGTTCACCTCCATAAAATTTTGCGCCGTCAGATGTTGTCGAAGATCGTCGCTAAACTGCTGTAACGCGCGGCAGACCTCACTTTGGTTCGCACCGATGTGCACCGTCAGTTTGCCGTTGTCGAGCTGTACGGCAATCTCGAGTTTGCCAAGCGACGGCGGATCAAGGCGGATGGTGGAGATCTGCTGCTGTTTATTGAGCTGAAAGTGGATCTGATCTTTCAGCAAGGTTGTCAGTTTTTCGCCCAGTTCATCCATCGAGAGCGTGGCAGGTCTGGCGGCGATCTCATGAGGATCGCTGACCAGCTCCGGCGTTTTAACCTGCAACACCGCGCGCGGCATCACCGGCTCGCTGTCCGGTACTTTTTCTGCTTTACGCTCGACCTGCGGGCGCACAGTCACGCGGTTTGTCTCAGGTTTCTGGCGAGCGGGCTGTGTTGATACGCGTGGCTGCGAGGGTGCAATGGCGCGTAAATCTTCGCTGGCGTAAGTCGCCAGTCTGGCCTGCTGTTCGGGTTTTGCCTGCGGCAACTGGGCGAGAGCCTCCTGCAACTGTGGCGGCAGTTCCTGCGTTGTTGGCGCAAGAGTTTGCTGCGACGCATGTTGTACGATCGCCTTAGCCAGATGCTGCATCACCGGCGATGCAGCCACCGTCAGCGACGGCTGCACGGCTGCCTGTTGCGCTTGAGGCGCGGCAGATTGTGGCAGTAACAGCGCCATCAAGGCCTGCATCGCCGCCGGATCGTTCTCCTGCGCACGCGTCGCCTGCTGTTGGGGGGGTTTAGCACTATGCACACGCTCTGCCACCGCCGCGACGGCCATTTTCGGCAGCGTAAACGCAGGCGCGTTTTCCCCGCTCACCGGCGGTAAGATGTCCGTTTTCAGCGATGCCGTTTCTGCAAGCGTTCCGAGCGTGGCAAGCAATGCCGGATTCATGACTTCTCCGAGAATAAATTAACAATTGAGTAGGCCAGTACGCCTTCCTGATGCCGCTGATGCTGTTCCATGCGCGCCTTTAACACATCTGCGCGCTGCTCGCGCCGTTTAATCAGGGCATTAAACGCGCCGTACAGTTGCGCCTTCACCGCATCCAACTGTGCCGCATCGGTTTCTGCCACCGCGTAGTCGTGAAACTGGCGCATCAACTGCTGATGCAGCGCCGGAAGGCGTCGCCAGCGTTGTTTATCCAGCGCCTCATTCATCGCCTCAACCAGCGCGAAAAGTTGCCTGCGTTGTTTTTCCATCGTCTTAACCCAGCTTGCCCGAAAGCCCTTCCCAGCCTTCACGCAGGTTGCTTAAGATGAGCATCACTTCATCGATTTTTTCCGCCGACAATTCACCGCTGGCTTCATATAAACGCCAGACGCAATGGTCATAGAGACGCGAAAGATTCACCACCAGCTCGCCGCCGGTTTCAAACTCCAGCGAGCTAGTGAGCGCGTTGAGAATGTCGATGCATTTGTTGATGCTCTGAGCTTTCTTTTCGAATCGCTTCGCCGCGATATGGCTTTTGGCGCGTTCCAGCTCATCCATCAGGCCGGAAAACAGCACCAGTACCAGTTCCAGAGGTGACGCCGCTGCCGTGCGAGCCGCAAGGTCAACCTCTTTATATTGCGAATAGCCGTCCTGTACTTCGTACATCTTTAGGGATATTCCTTGTTAATTACGCGAATGCCGCCATGCTGGCTTTCATGGTGTACACCTCGACCAGCGTGTTGGTGTACTCCTCAAGATAGCGATCGTAGTTAGCGTTATAGGTGTCAGTAAGCTGGTCGCCTTCGTCCTGAATTTTGCTCATCTGATCGTCAATGTTCTGCTGACGCAGGGTAATGATGCCGTTGCTGGAGTCCGTATAGGTGTCGATCAGGTCATCCATCTTCGCCACCATGCTGTTATCGCCGACGAAAATAGAGGTCAGACCGTCGGGATTTTTCGCCATTTCGTCGTTGAACTGGTCAGAGTCGATCTGCAAATGACCGTGAGAATCGAGGGTGATGCCATAGTCAACAATCGACACGCCGTTGTAGCTGGCATGGGCGATGTCATCGAGCTGGTTCGCCAGTGAACTTAGTCCGGCGTCGCCCGCAAACACCCCGGCGCTGCTACTGTCATCACCGTGGGTGGTCAGTGAATCAACCGTATCAATCAGCGAGTTATAGGCATCAACGAAGGTCTGTACTTTCTCCTGGCTGGCGCTGGAATCTTCGCTGATGTTAAAAGTGGTGAGATCGCTGTCAGAATCGCTGACTTCGGTGAAAGTCATGGTGACGCCGGGGATCACATCATCAAAGGTGTTGCTGCTGTTGGTGATGGCCGGCCCTGTGGCGCTACCAAGATGAATAATCGCGTCCTGAGCCGTGGAAACATCCGTGGGAACGGGCGCGCTGGCGCTGTCGTTCGTGGCATCATGCCCCGTTACGCTGAACGAAAACGCACTGTCTACTCCGGTGCTGTCTGATGTCAGCATGATGGTGGTGGTGCCGTCGGTTTTCACCAACGCCGCCGAAACGCCTGGATTATCATCGGAGTCGTTAATCGCATTCACCAGTTCGCTGGCGTCGATAAAACCGTCGCCGTCACCGTTCTGATCCGCCGCCGCCAGATCGATATCCATGGTGCTGTCGCCCATCGTCATTTCGAAGGTGCCGGTGGCGGAAAAGGCGTCGTCGCCCATACTGAAAGTGGTCTGCTGCCCCTGCGCCAGTTGCTCAACGAAAAATGAGTAGCTCCCCGCCTGCGCCTGCGAGTTAGCGGAAACGGTCGCCGAGTCATTATTGCTGGAAGCGGCAAAAGTCACCGGGCCGTCGGTATCGCTGTTCAGCGCGTCAACGGCGCTCTGGAAATCGCTCAACGCCGAGCTGAGCGAGTCCAGGCCGCTGCTTTCAGCATCCAGCTCACTCTGCTTCTCCTGCAAATTTGTCGCCTGAGTGGCGACATCGGCATAAGCGATTTCTTGCGCAATGGTTCTTGGGTTAATCATTGATGACTCCGGGTAACGATGTCTGGTTATTGGCAAAAGGCGTGCCAATAATTTTTATGTGAATAATCAATAAATTGAAAAACAGGCGGAAAGGCCGTTTCCGGTCTGGCGGAAGAGTGCCTGCCGCAGAAAGGACAACACCGCCCGCAGGCGGTGTCTTTTTTCCCCCTCGCCCTTCCAGGGAGAGGGCCGGGGTGAGGGTCAAAGCCCGCACAGCCCCTCACTCTAACCCTCTCCCCAAAAGGTCAAGAGGACAATCCGAACTTACTGCAGCAGGCTAGAAACCATGCTGGACATGCTGTTGGACTGTTTCAGCATGGTAATGCCGGTCTGCATCAACACCTGCTGTTTGGTCATGTTGGACGCTTCCGTCGCGTAGTCGGTATCCATGATGTTACCGATAGCGACTTCGGTGTTGTCCTGCATACTGGTCAGGTTGTTGGCGGTATCGTTCAGACGGTTGATAGACGCACCCAGCTTGGACTGGATCTGAGAAACATCATCCATCGCGGTAGAAATGCTGGTGATCATCTGGTTAGCCGAGCCAGACGCGGTCAGTTCAGTACCGCCAGAAACGCCTGCTGTGCCCGTGGTGTCTGCCTGATCCGCGCTAAAGGAGTTGCTGATCGCAGAAAGGTCTGTCACCAGCGTATTCAGTTGGCTTGAAATATTCACGGTCATGGTGTCAGAAGATTCCGCGCCCACCTGGAAAGTTACCGCGCTCTGGAACAAGCCGTCAGTACCGGTGTTGCTGGTGCCGGAAACACCGAACAGGTTGGTGCCGCCGTAGGTGGTGTTTTGCAGCATGTCAGACATCTGCTGACCCAGTTCGTCGTATTCGTCCTGCATCGCCTGCAGGTCGTCGTCGCTGTAGGTGCCGTTCGCTGCCTGAGTGGAGAGGTCTTTCATACGCCCCAGTACATCAGACATTTCGTCGAACATGCTGTCGGCCGTTTGCAGCATCGCGGTGGCATCGTTAATGTTGCTCAGCGCCACGCCCATACCGCTGGACTGTGCAGTTAAACGGTTAGCAATCTGTTTGCCCGCCGCATCATCTGCTGAAGAGTTAATACGGTTACCAGTCGCAAGGCGTTCCATAGAAGTAGAAAGAGACGCGCTACTTTTGCTGATTGCGTTAACGGCGGCCATTGATGCGTTATTGGTATTCATAGATAACATGATACTGCTCCTTGGGATTAATCGTGTTCGTTTCGATACCCTGTAAAAACGACACCCCACGAGCAAACTTAAAATGACTATTAAAAATTTTTCCGTCTCTTTTATCGGATGCCACTTTTAGCTAAAAAAAACAGAATCAAATTCAGATAAAAAGATTATTAGCAATATATGCCACATGGCCAGGTGACAAAAAATGTCAGCCTCAAATGCTTGTTATCATTCAGATTACTATCAGAAAAATTGATTATTACCCAACGAACTGATGCCAAAATTTACATTGCGTTGCAAATAACACACATTTTACTATTGTGACTCGCCATCCATTTCGTTACATTCTCACGCCATATAGAGATTAAGAATAATCCTATTACCATTAAATATTAATTATTACGCGGTAAAACCATCTTCTCAAGGATGTATAAGACTCTGCTTAATGCAGCGGACTATCAGGAAACATTTATCCCTTGCTAAGGTAAACTCAACCATGAGTATTATTATCAATAACTGGCGGATGGACCCGTCGCTTAATGCCTTAATTCATTGTGAAACGGGTGAAACACGTCGTCTTGGCGAATACCATTTTATTTTGCTGGAAACATTAGCAAAAAATGCCGAGACAGTTTTATCGCGATCTTATTTATGTGCCGAGGTGTGGAAAAATCGCATTGTCGGCGGTAACAGCTTGCCGACGGCGATCCACGCCTTGCGTGTTGCCATTGACGATGATGGTAAACAACAGAACATTATTAAAACCATTCCGAAAAAAGGTTACTTGTGCAATAAAGAGTATGTAGCTTTTCCGGAATCATCGCCTGCGGAGGCGCTGATTATTACCAATCAGGTACAGGAAACTGTGCCAGAAGAGATATCTTCGACAACACCGCCTGTGCCTGTTAGAAAAAAACATAAAGGAATGATGGGGCTGGCATTAACCGCTGCTGTTATATTCGTTGGCTCGACCGTGGGTTATCCACACTTAAAAAGTACACCTGATGTCCCGCAACTGGTAAAAGAATCAATTAACAGTCCAAGAATAAAAATATTTCATCTTAGCTCTGGAAAAGAAAATAATTCCTTACCATTACTGTCACAAACTCTCGCACCAGGAAAAGACAAACTCGATAATTTATTGTCAGCGCACAATATGATCATGACAACCTATTATAAATATGTTCGTAACCGACTGGAGAGTGATATCGTTCTGCGTAACCAGTGCAACGGTAGCTGGCAATTAACCTTTAATGTGGAAAGCTGGCAGAATAGCGATATTAGTAGCGCGATGTATCAGAACTTAGAGAAGTTGTTAAATACTGTGCAGAAATGCTGATGCGCGCCAACATATGCCGGATGCGACGTTTTCTTATCCGGCATTCATATAATTAGCCCAATAAATTCCTCACCGTCTGGCTGGAAATCCGTGCCTGACCGTTCACCGCCTGTAATAACACCTGATAATTATGATTGGCGCTGTCCAGCACCCCGCCGAGGTTTTCCGATGCCTGCACCGCATTCTCCGCATCCGGGAAGCGGGACATGCTGTCGATCAACTGCCGCGCCTTCTCCTGCTGCACCGCCATTTGCGCACGTTGCTGACTAATACTTTCTAACGTCTGAGAAATCCCCGCCCCGCCCTGTTGCAAACTTTGTACTAAACGGTCGACCTGCGACGGCTCGGCAAACGTTTTTAGCGGCGTAAACGTCGACTTATCGCCATCGGCGCGCACGCTTAAGGTGCTTTCGATATGGGGCCACTGTTTTTCTGACGTGGAGAAACTGATGCCATCGGCGTGTTGATGCATCTGCACCCCCACGCGGCGCAGCGCGTTGGTCAGCCGTGTCTGATACTGCCCGGCGCTATCATCATCAGATAACATCACCGCTGCAAGCTGGGTCTGACGCCCGTCAGAAACGCTGAACATCCGCGTTCCCGGCGTAGGGTTGTGCACCAGATTCACCAGATCCGGCGAGTGAAAGGTTACCCGCGCTTCGCCCTGCAACACCGGCTGCAACTGGCGGTTCACCGCACCGCCGGAAAGCGCGGCGCGTTTGTCCAGCATCTGCATGAGCACCGAGCTCTGCGCCTGCCCGCCTTTGCGCTGGCTATGACGATAATCGAGCAACTGCTGCTCCAGCTGCCCGAAATAGTGATCCGCCTGCTGCAAGGTGGTGAGCTGATCGTTAAGCTGCACGCTGTAACGCTGCGGGCGAGTGGTAATCAGCGGCGAGGCCGGATATTCACTCGCCGTCGCCGGGAGTTTTTGCCGCACCGCCTGAGTGGGCGCAACGGTTGACGACGATACCGCAGAGCTATGCGCCCCACCGGTGGCGAGTGATGAAGATGTAAGTCCGACCTGCATACTGTTCCTGAAAGAGTTAGAGAACGCTGAACAAATTCAACTCACTCACTTTCGAGTAAGTCTTGAGGGTAGCTTCCATTGCCACTTCCAGTCCGGTAAAGGTGATCGACGCCGGGCCGTAATCGAGATCCTGTAAAGAGCCAATCAACTGATCGTTGGAGGTGGAGATATCCGTCTGCGCATCGCTCAGCATCGACATGGTGTTTTGCGTTTCGCCAAGCGAAGCAATTGATGCGTTGAGGTTGTCCGAGGCGGTGTCCACCACATCAACGGCGTTCTGAATATCGCTTTGCACCTGCGGATCCGCCGGGTCAACGTCCGGGTTTTGCAGCTCCTGCGACAGGGAATTCAGCGTGTTGAGCACGTCTAAATTGCTGCCGAAGAAATCGCTCGCCGCCACGTTGGTATCCACTTCCACGCCGTTCGACACGGTGGTCTGGCGGTGGTCGCTGTTACCCTGATAGCTATAGCTGTCGGTCATGCCGTCGCCGTCATCATCCACCGCCACGATCGGCGGCTGATCGTTGATGGTGCCGCCAAACACGTAGTGCCCGTCTTCATCCTGATAGTTCAGCGCCGCGACCATCGATTCGGTGAGCGACTCAATATCCTGGCCCAGGCTTGCGAGCGAATCGGCGGTATTGGTGCCGTTCGCCGCTTCCAGCAGGTCGTCGCGCACAGCCAGCAGGCTGTTGTTGACGCCATCAAGAATCGACTCCTGCTGACTTAACCCCGCCGACGCGGAGTCGATATTGCTCTGATACTGCTCAATCGCCGACTGCTGGCGGTTCAACTGGGTAATGCGCGTGGCGGCGATTGGGTCGTCCGACGGCTGCAAAATCTGCTTGCCGGTTGCCATCTGCTCGACCACGTGCGCCAGATCGCCGGAGAGATTATTAAAACTTTGCGTCATCGAGACGTAGGTTTGTTGGGTGGTTACTCGCATTCTCGCGCTCCCGCTTAGCTGCACATTTCCAGTACCGAATCGAAAATCTCGGCGCCGGCGGAAATGACTTTCAGATTGGCTTCATAAATTTGTTGATAGGTGATCAGGTTCACCGCTTCTTCGTCCATGCTGACACCGCTAACGCTGCTCTGCTGGTTTTGCGCCTCAGAATAGACATTGGACGCGGCGGTCACTTCGGTCTGGTTTTGCTGACTGTAGATGCCGATATTGCTGATAATCGACGAGCAGGCCTGCCCGACCGTCACGCTGCCAAGGTTGTCGATCTCCAGCGGTTCGGTGGAGATGTTGATCAGCGCCTGGAGGTTGTCGCTGTTACCGCTTTCGTCCGGTGAACTGGAGAACGCCAGCTCATCGGCAGTGATATCCGGGTTGACGGTCAGCGGGCCATCGGCATTGCTGGCGTCGTAAATAAACAGCGGCTCACCGGGGTTGCCGTTGAGATCGTATCCCTGCGCCAGTTGGTTGTTGACCGCATCGGCAAACTGCGAGGCGATGCTGTTGATGGTGTCGGTCAGCGGCGTCAGCACGTCGTTTTGATAATCAAACAGCGCGCCTAATGAACCGCCGGTATCGGTGGTCATCGTCGAGGTAGTTCCGGCAAAGGTCAGCGACATGGTCGGCGTGCCGTCGGCGTTGGTTTCCAGCGCGATGGTCGAACTTTGCTGCCCACTCACCAACGGCTGACCGTTTTTCAGCGTGACGTTGTAGTTGCCCTGGTCGTCGATATTGACCTGCACATCCATCATTCCGCTGAGTTCTTCCACCATTTGATCGCGGGCATCGTACAGCGCGGAGGCGTTATCACCGTTGGCTTCGGCCTGGGCGATTTGCTGGTTATAGCTGGCGATGCCGCTGGTGAGCGTATTGATTTGCGACACCATCGCCTGCTGCTGGCTGATGATTTCCGTGCTTTGCGAGTCGATGTAATCCAGCGTGTTGTCGATACGCAGCGACAGCGCCCCGGCTTCGCTGATCACCTGCTCGCGCAGGGCGGAATCATCGGGGCTGGTGGTCGCTTCGTTAAGGGCGGCGAAGAAGTTATCGAAGCCGCCGCTCAGGCTGCTGTTATCGTCGCTCAGTACGGCTTCCAGTTGGCTAAGATACCCCTGCTGGGTGCTGTAATAGCCGTAATCGCTGGCGGCATACCACACCTGATTCACCTGATACTGGTTGGAGACGCGGCGAATGCTGTCGACCTGCACGCCGTTACCGGCGCTGTTCGGCGAACCGCCGCTGGCACCGATGGTGCTGATTTCCGCCACCTGGCGGGTGTAGCCTGTGGTCATGGCATTAGCGGTGTTTTGCGCCGTGACGTTCAGCTCCACCTGCGCGGTTGAGGCGCCGCTGTAGCCGATGTTAATCATGTCCATGTTGGATCCTTACCGGTAAATCGTGCCGGTTAAAAGCGGCGTGAAGTTGTCGATTCTTAAGTGGGTAATGGTGCGCGCTGATGCCCTCACCCCGCCCCTCTCCCACAGGGAGAGGGAGAAAACCAGCGCCCTGTTCAATACCGCGCTCGATCGGTTCCCTCGCCACTTTTGGAATAGCGGGAAAACCTGCGCCATATTCACCTCCGCGCTCGATCGATCCCCTCGCCACTTTTGGAATAGCGGGAAAACCTGCGCCATATTCACCTCCGCGCTCGATCGATCCCCTCGCCCCTTCGGGGAGAGGGTTAGGGTGAGGGGCAAAGCGCGTACCTCCCCTCACCTATGCTTCGGCGACAACTGCTTCACAATCATCGCCGCAATCCCGATCCCGTGCTGCTGCGCCAGGGTGTTACACAACTCATCGTCATAAAACCCCTGCATCATGCGCACCGAATCGCTGTTAAACGGGTTATCTTTCGAATCAAACAATTCGTTGGTTTTACGCATCTCTTTGAGCATGTTGCGTAAAAAAATCGCCTCGAACTGTTCGGCGGCCTGCCTGATATCATTGGCCTGAACTTTCGGCCCCATTAACGCATCGCTGCCGTCAATCCCGCCGCTACCGTTGATTTTCATCAGATCACCTCCAGGTCGGCATCCAGCGCGCCCGCTTCATGCAGCGCCTGCAAAATCGACATAATGTCGTCCGGCGTTGCGCCTAAACTGTTCAGGGCATTAACCAGCGTTTTCAGGCTGCTCGACTCCGGCAAGCTCACCACGCCAGGGCGCGCATGATTCACCGCGATATTGCTCTGCGGCGTCACCGCCGTGCGCCCACCGGCAAAGGCATTCGGCTGGCTGACGTTGCTGGTTTCGTTAATCGAGACAGTAAGACTGCCGTGCGACACCGCCGCCGCATGCAACGAAACGCCGTCGCCCATCACCACCGTACCGGTGCGCGAGTTAAACACCACGCGGGCGCGGATTTTCTCCGCCTGAACCTGCACATCATCCAGTTGCGACATAAACGCCACCCGCGCGCCGGGGCTGGTGGGGGCACGCACGGTAACGTTGGTGGAACTCTGCGCGGTGGCGATGCCGCCAAACGAGGCGTTGATCGCCGCCGCAATGTTGTTGGCATCTTTAAACGACGGGCGTTTCAGGTTGAGGGTGATGGTATCGCCCATCTGAAAATCGCTGGGGATCTCACGCTCCACCGTCGCGCCGTTGGGAATTAACCCGGCGGTCGGCGTGTTAACCGTTACGCTTGAGCCGCTGGCCCCGGTGGCATTCATCCCGCCCACCACCACGCTACCCTGCGCCAGCGCGTAAACTTCGCCATCTGCGCCGTGCAATTGGGTCAGCAGCAAAGTGCCGCCGCGAATACTTTTGGCATCACCAATCGACGAGACGGTAACGTCGATGGTTTGCCCGCGTGAGTACATCGGCGGCAGCGTGGCGCTCACCGCCACCGCCGCCACGTTTTTCACCTTCGGGTCGATTTTATTCGGCAGTTGCACGCCAAACTGGCGCAGCATATTGGTGATGGTCTGGTTGGTGAATTTGACCTGGTTTTTATCGCCAGTGCCGTCAAGGCCGACCACCAGGCTGTAGCCCACCAGTTGGTTTTCACGCACGCCCTGTACGTTGACCAGCGACTCCAGCGATTGCGCCAGCGCCACGCCGGGCAGCACCAGGCTTACGGCGATCATCACCGTCTTTATCCAGTTTTGCATTGCACTCTCCGGCATTAAATCGGGAACAGAGGATGGTTAAACAGCCGCGTCAGCCAGCCTGCAGCGTTGGCGTCGCTTAACGCGCCGCGTCCGGCATAGGAGATGCGGGCATCGGCGATCCGCTGAGAGGAAACCGAGTTGTCGTTCTGAATATCGTCGGCTCGCACCAGACCGCTTAAGCGGATGTACTCATCGCCCTGGTTAAGGGTGAGCCATTTCTCGCCGCGAATTTCCAGGATGCCGTTGGGCTGCACCGCATGGACGGAAACGGTGATCTCCCCGCGCAGGCTATTCTGCTGCTGGGAGGTGGCGCTGCCGTCAAAGTCGCGGTTGGCGTCGATGGAGCCGGAAAGCTTATCTTTGGTGTGACCGAACACCGTTGGCGCGGTGATATCGACGCTGTTGCTCTTGCCGAAATTGGTTTTCGCCTGTTTGCTCGACTGGGTCGATTCTTCGAGAATCACCGTCAGGATATCGCCCACACGGTAAGCTCGTCGGTCGGCGGTGAGCGACCAGTTGTAGCCAGTTTCAAACACGCCTCCGGCACGCCCGTCAGCCGGAGGCGGCGCTTCGGTTTTCGGTGGCGCAAAGTATGCGTCGTCTTTTTTGACCAGAATGGCCTGCGATTCACACCCGCTAAGCAGGGGAAGCAGCGCCACCAGCCAGAGATAATTTTTCACGTTCTGCCTGTTTAGTGTTGCAGGCCACGGGGGTGGCCGGTTGTTTGGTGGGTGTGGAGTTGTTTGTTCCCCTCACCCTAACCCTCTCCCCAAAGGGGCGAGGGGACTGATCGAGTGCGATGTTGAATACGGCGCCAGTCTGCTCCCTCTCCCTGTGGGAGAGGGCCGGGGTGAGGGCATCAGACCGCACCGCCCTCACTCCCTTACAGCGTCTGGCTGATGTACTGCAACATATCGTCCGCAGCCGACACCATTTTGGCGTTCATCTCATAAGCGCGTTGCACCGTAATCATCGCCACCATTTCGTTGACGATATCCACGTTCGAGCCTTCCAGCGCGTTGTCCTGCAAGGTGCCCAGCCCATCTTCGCCCGGCACACCTTCGGTCGGCTGACCGCTGGCGGCAGTTTCCAGATAGAGGTTGTCACCCTCGGCGGAAAGCCCTGCCGGATTAGCGAAGTTGACCAGCGTCAGTTGCCCTAACTCGGTCACATCGCTGTCGCCGGGTAAGATCGCCGTCACCGTGCCATCCTCACCAAACGCAACGTTGGTCGCCCCCGCCGGAACGTCGATTTCAGGCTGCAACGGCAAGCCCTGCGAGTTGGTCAGCACACCGTCGGCGTTCACCTGCAAATTGCCGTCGCGGGTATAGGCGATATCGCCATTAGCCTTTTGCACCTGTAAAAACCCCTGCCCCATAATGGCGACATTCATCGCGTTGTCGGTGGTTTCGACGTTGCCTTCGGTGAAGGTTTTCTGGGTGCCGACAATGCGCACGCCGCTGCCAAATTGCAGCCCGGTCGGCATGATGTTGTTCTGGTCAAGCATAGCGCCCGGCGCTTCCTGGGTCTGGTAGAACAGATCCTGAAACATCACCCGGTCGCGCTTGAAGCCGGTGGTGTTAACGTTGGCGATGTTGTTGGCAATCGCGCTCATTTCAGCATCCTGCGCCGAGAGGCCGGTTTTGCTAATCCATAGTGCTGCGTTCATGGTGGTAAATTCCGTGTTGTTTTTTGCCGCCGATTGCCGGATGCGGCGTGAACGCCTTATCCGGCCTACGATGTACGGTTACGAGCCGCGCAATAAGCGGTTGCCCGCGTCGCTGATATCTTCGGCGGTTTTCATCATCTTGATCTGCGCTTCGAACTGACGATTCATGGCGATGGACGACATCATCTCACTCACCGCCGAGACGTTACTGCCCTCCAGAAAACCGCCGCTGACTTTGATGTTTTCATCGCGTTGAGCCGGAACTCCGTCGGCAGTTACCAGCATCCCTTCGCCGTTTTTCGCCAGGTTAGCGACCGGAATATCCACCAGCTTCAGGCGGTCGATATCCATCGTCGCGGTCACGTCACCGTCATCGGGCGTCACCGAGAGCGTGCCGTCGCTGCCAAACGAGGCAATCGCGTTCGGCGGCAGAATGATCGGCCCGTTATCCCCCAACACCAGATTGCCATTGATGGTCAGTTGCCCCTGATCGTCCTGCTGAATGTTGCCGTTGCGGGTATAGACTTCGTTGCCGTTTTTATCCTGCACTGCAATGTAACCCGCGCCCTGAATCGCCACGTCCAGCGGGCGCTCGGTTTTCTCCGCCACGCCCGTGCTGTCGTTCACGCCGCTGGCTCCTTCCTGCGCCATATAGCGCGTGTCGAAGCCACCGCCTTTCACCTTGTCGTTGGTCGCCATCGCCATATCGGCACGAAAACCGTTGGTGTTGACGTTCGCAAGGTTGTTGGCGCTAATTTGCTGCTCGTACAACGTCTGAGAAGCCCCGCTCAGGGCGGTATAAATCAGGCGATCCATTACATTGCCTGGAACAGCGCGTCATCGAGCTGTGTACTGGTGGCGATCACTTTGGTGTTGGCCTGATAGTTACGCTGGGCGGTCATCAGGTTGACCAGTTCGCTGGTGATATCGACGTTAGAGCTTTCAAGCACGCCGGACGTGAGCGTGCCGCAGGTGCCGGAGCCGGGAACGCCAATCAGCGGAGTGCCGGATTCCCCCGTTTGTACCCACGCGGTGCCGCTCACCGCTTCGAGGCCGTTTTCATTCGGGAAGGTCGCCAGCACCACCTGCCCCTGCAACATGCGCTCGCCGTTGCTGTAGGTGGCGTAAACTTTGCCATCATCATCGACCTGCACACCGTTTTGCGTTGCAGAGGCGTAGCCGTTGGCGGAGTTGGTGGTGACCGAGAAGTCCGAGCCGTATTGCGTACAGGTGGAGTAATCGACGGTTAAATCGATGGGTGCGGCGGCGTCGGTCTGAAACTCAATGGTCTGCGGCGTGGTTGGTGAAGTCAGCTTCCCGGTGTTCGGGTCGAAGGTTAATGTCGTCGCCGGAACGCCGGTCTGCTGCTGACCGTCGAAGGTGTACTGCACTTCCCAGGTGTTATCGCTGGTTTTGGTGAAATACTGGCATACCGAGTGTTCGTTACCTAATGAGTCGTACACCGTGGTGGTGTAGCTGTCGGTGTACGAGCTACTGTTGGCCGGGTCGAACGGTACGGTGGTGCGGTCGATAGCCGCATCGCTGGCGTTGAAGTTGGCGGTAAAGGTCAGGCTGCTGCTGGCCTGCGCCGGGATATTGCCGGTTTTGATCTGGATATCCGTCACCGTGCCGGTTTGCAGGGTGCCGCTGTCATCGACCGGATAGCCCTGCAAATAAGCGCCCGACGCGTTTACGATATAACCGTTTTTGTCGGTTTCAAACGAACCGGCACGGGTATAAGAAATGTTGCCCGCGCTGTCGCAGGTAACAAAAAAACCATCGTTGTTAATCGCCAGATCCAGCGCGTTGCCGGTGGATACCAGCGAGCCGCCACGGGAAATACTTTGCGCCGTGCCTGCCACGCTGACGCCCATCGCCTGACTTCCGGCATACATCGCTGAAAACTGGGTGGTCATCGACTTATAGCCCACCGTTCCGGCGTTAGCGATGTTGTTACTGATCCCGTCGAGCTGTTCGTTAACGGCATTCAGCCCCGTTGCGGCAATTTCATAACTCATTGTTTCTTCCTGTTAATTCAGATTTTGGCAGCGTGCCCGTTGTTTTGCCGGATACGGCGTGAACATAAAAATATGCGCGAATTCGTAGGCCTGATAAGACGCGCCAGCGTCGCATCAGGCATCTTGCACCGAACGCCGGATGCGGCGTGAACGCCTTATCCGGCCTACAAAACCATGCAGATTCAATACATTGCTGTTTCATGTAGGCCTGATAAGCGAAGCGCATCAGGCAATTTGGCACCGGACATCACGCCACATCACTGTCGGCATCGGGTACGCCAAACTGGCTAATCATGGTGAATGGCACTTCGCCCACGCCTGCAACGTTGAGCACCGGAGAGCTGCCGTCGAGCGGGATGCGTACATCTTCCACTTCGCCGGAGACTTCAATCGGCACTTCTTCTTCCCCGGTGTTGGTCACCACCGAGACGTCGTAATCGCCCGGCGGGATGCCGTAATCAGCCGGATTAATTGAGAAATCCACCTGCCCTGGCCCCACGGAAGAACTGCCTTCCGGGATTAGCGAGACGGTGTAGTCATCGCCTGCGGCATCGGTAAAGTGGAGATCGGCAGTGGTACAGGCATCGTCCAGCGTGGCGCGACCGTTAATAGTCTGGTCGCTTACCTGCAAGGCGGAGGTCTGTACCATAATGTCGTCGCCCACCAGGTTGCCAAGCGCCATCACCTGAATGTTGCTCATCAGCACCGCGTTGGTGTTGGCCTGCACGCTCATCTCCTCCATCATCGCCACCTGCGCCATCGACGAAAGCTGGTCGATATATTCGGTGGCGTCGGTCGGGTCGGTCGGGTCCTGGTTTTGGATCTCGGCGACAAACAGCGTCAGGAAAGTATCGACGGGCGAGCTATCGCTGCTGCTTGTCGTGTCGCTGGCCGCCACGTTATTGCTTTCCGCCGTGGCGGTCGGCTGCGGCGATTGCGCATTCAGCGCCAGGGTATTCATCAGGCTTCTCCCAGTTTCAGCAGGCTTTGCTGCATACTTTTCACGTTGTTGAGCACATCAACGTTGGTTTCAAAATCGCGCGAAGCCGACATCATGTCCGCCATCTGCTCCACCACGTTGACGTCGGGATACCAGACATCCCCGTTAGCATCGGCGAGCGGCGAATGCGGTTCATAGCGTTTCACCGCCCCGCCGGTTTGCAGCACGTCCTGCACCTGCACGCTGGCGCCGTCAATGGCATGACGATGTGTTCCCGCCAGCAAGCTGTGGTGATACACCGCCGCAAACACCGGGCTGCGCGCTTTATACGCCTGCGCCTCGCTGCTGGCGGGCGCATTGGCATTTGCCAGGTTACTGGCGACGGTATTCAGACGCAGCGTTTGCGCCGTCATCGCCGAGCCGGAAATCTGATAGATATCAGTAAATGACATGCTTATTTCCCTTCAATGGCCTCTCTGATGCCGCTGATTTGCAGATTCAGAAAGGTCAGACTGCTTTGATAATCCATACTATTTTGTGAAAATCGCGCCTGTTCGCTGTTCAGTTCCACGGTGTTGCCATCTTCCGACGGCTGCATCGGTACGCGGTACTGGACATCCACCGCCGCGTTATTTGCCCGTTGCATCTCCCTGGCAAAATCAATATCTTTAGCCTTGAAATTTGGCGTATCGACATTCGCCAGATTCGCAGTCAGTAGCTCGGTCCTCTCAAGACGTAACTTCACTGCCTGCGGATGCACTCCCAATGCCTGTTGAAAACTGATCCCCATTTCTTGCGTCACTCCTGCTTCAATCCGCATACGCTAAGCAATCGCTGTGCCAATTTTTAAGTAACTGATGAGAAAGGGTTTATGAGTTTTCAATTTTGCGGGCGGAAGATGTTCTTCCTCCTGGCGCTGGCCTTACCGGGCTACGCCGCCATCCATCCCGTGCAACACAGCGCGCGGGAACAAGTCAACGCTCAGATGCTGAGCGCCGCCAGCCAGCAGATTGAATCACTGGCACAGCAGCGGCAGTGGCATGACTATCGCTACACCTTTAACGTCTACATTCCCTCACAGATTGCGACTGCCGCGCCCTGTGCGACTACACCCGCCGTCACGCTGACTTCGCCAACTGACATAGCCCTCAACCGGATGAACTTCACCATCAGTTGCCCGCAAAGCTGGCAGATGAACGTGGCAGTGCGCCCGGATGTGCGGGTGCCAGTGGTGATGGCAAAGTCAGTGATTGCCCGCGATACGCCGCTTACGGCGAATGATGTGGAACTGAAGCCTTACAACGTCAGTGCCCAACGGCGAGATGTGTTGATGGCTCTTGATGACGCGATTGGTTTGAGCAGTAAACACGCCCTGCAACCAGGTAAACCCATCACCAAAGAGGAACTGGTTTCTCCGGTGCTGGTCGGGCGCGATCAACCGGTGATGATTGTTTACCAGAGCGTGGGGATCACCGCGTCGATGCCCGGCGTGGCGCTGAAAAATGGTCGCAAAGGGGAGATGGTGAAAGTACGTAACGCCAGCAGCCAGCGGGTCATCAGCGCGATGGTGGCGGAAAGCGGCGTGGTGACGACAGTGACCGCAGAGTAATTTGCGCAGGCGATTAAAGTTTTGCCCCACATTCACCGCTTTACCGGAGTAACACACCTTCAAACAGAGACGAGGTTGCGATGAAAATCACCCCGACTATGCCTGGCAATCGCCCAATTGCTACCGCTGCTGGCACCCGCCAGACCAGCAAAAGCACGGCGGCCACCACTACCACGCTGAGCGCCGACGACATTACCCAGGCAGGATTGCAGTCTGCCCAGCAAACGCTGAACGACCAGCAAGAGAGCGATATCGACAGCGACAAAGTGGCGCAAATGCAGGCGATGCTGGCCTCTGGCAGTCTGCAAGTGGACACCGAACAATTAGCCAGCGACATGCTGAGTTTTTTCCAGAACTAAGAGGCCGATAAAGTGAGTATTCGGTTGCAACAGGTAAAGGCGCTGCTACAGGGCATTCGCGACGATGACGCGCTGTATGATTCCCTGCGCGAACTGCTTCAGCGACAGCGGATCTGCATGATTCGCCGCGCGAGTGAGGAATTACTGGCGGTGAATGATGAGATAACGCATCACTACGATCAGTTAAACAGCCACAGCCAACAACGCCACAGCCTGCTGAAATTTCTCGGCGTCAGTGTCAATCGGGAAGGTTTAGAGCAGATTTTTAACTGGTTACCCGCCGTACAAAAAGAGGCGGCACAACGCTTGTGGCAACGACTTGAACAAAAAGCCGAACGCTGTAAGGCGTATAACGATAAAAACGGTGAATTGTTGATTCGTCAGTATGAATTTATTCAGTCTTTTTTAGGCAGCGAAGCGGATTTTATTTATCAGGAATAATGACCATTCCTTACCCCATAGCGGAAATGGATTTTCCGCCTGAAAAACAATTCTTTGTTTTATATTAAAAAATTTTCCGGCACGGTAATTGCAATTCCTGTTCAGCATTAAAGACTGGAAGCCACCTATGAGTTTTATTGAATGTTACGAACCTGAATTTGTGCGCAAATTTATTGCACAACATCCTGGTTCGCCTTTGTATGTCCGCAAGGTATGGAAAAATGAAATTCGCCTGAGTCTGATGCTTACAGAGCCAGAAAGCTGCGAAGCGGTGCTCAACAACGCCAGTGCGTTTGAATTACAGCTCACCTATCGGTCTATGGAAGAGAGTGCCGGTGAGCTTTCCGCACGCGATGTGATATTAAACCAGGTCATTTTGAGCACCCTTACGCTCGCCGATTTAACCCCGGAATTGTCACTGTATGCCGTCGGTATCCTGCTCTCCCGCGCCAGTAAAATGCCGGGCAAGAATGGCGATACTCTGGCCCGTTTGACGACGCTGCCGCAGGCGCTGGCCGACCATGCGCGAAAAGGTACGCTACAGGCACAGTTCGCCCAGTTGCCACCTGTGCCACAGCTGGCACGCCAGCTGGTGACGCTGCTCGGAAGTTTTGCGTTTGACTGGTCGATTCTGCCGGAAAGCCCGCGCAAAGCCTCGCTGCCGTTGCAGGTTTCTTTACTGACATTGCATGACGCCAACAGCGAAGCCCTGTTACATCAGCAGCTTCAGGCGCAGTGGCAAACTACCTGGCAGCAGCATTTCACCACTTCACCCTGGATTTTGCGTAATTACCTGATCTACCGCGTTTACCACGATGCGATCGGGCAGGCAGACGGGGCGGATTATTTCCCGCTGGTGTGCGATTTTTATCTCCTCCTCACGTTAATCAGTTTGTGGACGCTGGATGATTCTCCACTGCGACAAGAGGATATTTTCGCCCTTTTCGCCATGTTTGAACGCTGGCGAGTGAGTGAAAATGCTGCGGCGATTCGCCAGCAAATTCAGTCATTATGTGCCGCAGAGCCACTGCTGTCAGCTTTTTCGCTGCTGACGTGAGTCGCTCTGTGCGCGCTTTGCCCCTCACCCTAACCCTCTCCCCAAAGGGGCGAGGGGATCGATCGAGCACGGTGTTAAAATCGGCGCTGGTTTTCTCCCTCTCCCTGTGGGAGAGGGTCGGGGTGAGGGCATCAGCGCGCACATTCATCACATTCACCCATTAACTTACCCAAACACCATGCCAACACCAACCATCATCAAAACACTCGCCACCCACCGCGAAAAACCGTTTGTCAGCGTCGTCACGCCAACCTGGAATCGCAGCGCATTCCTGCCGTACCTGCTGTATATGTACCGCTATCAGGATTACCCGGCAGACCGCCGCGAACTCATCATCCTCGACGACTCCCCGCAAAGCTACCAGCACATCATCGACCGGCTGACCAATGACACGCCGGAAGCCTTTAACATCCGCTATATCCATCACCCGGAAAAACTGCCGCTGGGCAAAAAACGCAATATGCTTAACGAACTGGCGACGGGCGAATACATCCTTTGTATGGATGATGACGACTACTACCCGGCAAATAAAATCTCGTACACCATCGCCATGATGCAAAAACACCGGGCGTTAATCTCCGGCTCCGACCAGATACCGATCTGGTACAGCCATATCAACCGCATTTTCAAAAGCCGCAGCTTTGGCTCGCATAACATCCTCAACGGCACCTTTTGCTATCACCGTAACTACCTGAAAAAGCACCGTTACGACGATAATTGCAGCCTTGGCGAAGAGAAAAGTTTCACCGACAATTTCAGCGTTAACCCGCTACAACTGCCCGGCGAGCGCACCATTCTGTGTATCTCGCACAGCCACAACACCTTTGATAAAGACTTTATTCTCGGGGCCAGTACGCCGGTAAACACCGAACTGGGTGAAATCGTCGGCGATCCGCTGCTACGCAATGCTTATCTGAGTCTGCATAACGCCACTCATCACCAGACGATCAACCATCAGGCGATCGATCAGGTCGTATTGATCAATCTGGATAAACGCCCGGATCGCTTACAGCAGATCCGTGAAGAACTGGCACTGCTGCATATTCCGCCCGAGAAGATCACCCGCATTGCCGCCTGCGAAGATGAAAACGGTCAACGAGGCCGCCTTCAATCGCACTTGCAGGCGCTGCGCCTGGCGCAACAGCACGGCTGGCAAAACTATCTGTTGCTGGAAGATGATGCGGTCATTCTCAAGCAGGAGAAACATATTCAGGTGCTGAACACCCTGCTCGCCAGCCTGACGAAAATCCCCTGGCAGGTGATGATCCTCGGCGGCGAAATTACCCAAGGAACGATGCTAAAAAGCTTGCCGGGGTTGGTGCACGCGCGGGACTGCCTTAAAGTGTGTGCTTATCTGGTGAACAGTCGCTACTACCCGCAACTGGCGCAGCAGATGAGCAACGATGAGCACTCGCTGGAAGCCTGCTGGCAGCCGCTGCTGCGCGCCGACAAATGGCTGGCCTGTTATCCGAGCCTTTGTTATCAGCGACCAGGCTTTAGTGATATCGAGAAAAAAGTAACTGACAACATTAGTCACTATTTCAATAAGTTACCCGTAGCCACAAAGCCATCTGCGTTACCCATCGCCGACACCATCGGCTTTTTTATGGAAACCTCCTTTCACTACGCGCTGTACCGCCCCATCATCACCGCCCTGCAGGCGCAGGGGCAAGGCTGCACGCTGGTGATTAACGACCGCGTGTTTAAACCGTTTCTTGATGAAATGCTGGAAACGCTGAAAAGCATCGACGATCCGCAGCTTAAAGGTATGCGTCTGTCAGAAATGCAGGCACACGGTCAGCGAGTGAAATGCCTGGTTAGCCCCTACCACACACTCGCGCTCAATGGCCTGGCAGCGGTGAATGTCCGCGCCATGTACGGCTTAGCCAAAGAAACGTGGAACCACGCCGACTGGAACCGTTTTTATCAGCGCATTTTGTGTTACAGCCACTACAGCCAGCAGGCGCTGGCGCATTTTGGCAGCGCGAAAGTGGTTGGTAATCCGCGCTTTGACGCCTGGCATAACGGCACGTTCAACCGTGCGTTGCCGGAAAATATCAAACTGGACGAGCGTAAACCCTCCGTACTCTACGCCCCAACGTTTGGTGCATTAAGCTCCCTGCCCCATTGGGCTGAAAAATTGGGACGCTTAAGCGGTGATGTGAACCTGATTTGCAAACTACACCACGGCACCCGCTCGCGCCCGGAAGAAGCGGCATCGCTGGCCCTGGCGCGCAGGCATTTAAAACAGCGCACCGACTCTGCTCAGCACACGCTGGCACTGCTGGATAAAGCGGATTATGTGCTGACCGATAACAGCGGTTTTATTTTCGATGCTATCCATATTGATAAGCGGGTGATCCTGCTCGACTTTCCGGGCATGACGGAACTGCTCGATGGCGAGAAAAGCTACTCCTCGCCCGAAAGCGCCGACCAGCAAATCCGCGCGATATTACCCGTCGCCCACGATATGGCGGAACTGCGTTATCTGCTGTCAGAGGCGTTTGACTGGAAAGCGTTGCAGGCGAAGCTGGCGGAGATTCGCCATCACTATTGCGATGCGTTTATGGATGGCAAGGCGGGGGAACGGGCGGCGATGGTGATTGTGGAGGCGCTGGCGGACAAGGAATCGTCAGGGATATGTCGATAAAATTCGATTTTTTAACATGTCGTTGGAATACGTTTATGCCATCGACATGTTTTAGGGATATGTCGAAAAAACGCGATTTTTTAAACATATTTAACATAGCCAAACGGCAGACGGCATCATCTTCTCTCACTACGGGAATTAAATCAGTAGGTGGCTGATTTACCCCTAATCACCTCAATAATCCCCGTCGTCGACACCGACGGCGTGCGGGGAAAATACACCACCTCACAAATATACGCAAAGCTATCAAACTTCCCTGCCCAGTCATCGCCCATCACTAAAATATCTGCACTGTACCCCCGCAAATACTCTGCTTTCTGCTCCAGCGATTCCTCCAGAAAAACGCCATCCACGCACGCCAGCCCGGCGATAATCGCCATGCGGTCATCCTGATGGTATACCGGTGCTCTGCCTTTTTTGGCGATGTTCAGGGCGTCGGACGATACGCCGACCAGCAGCCGCTCGCCCAGCGTGCGGGCGCGTTGTAAAAGACGCAGATGACCGACATGAAACACATCGAAGGTGCCGAAGGTGATGACCGTTTTCATGGCTACTCCGCTAATTTGTGCCGTAGCCAGCACTGCACCGCAATATCGTCCACCGCTTTTTGCGCTTTCGCCGTGGCGCTTTCCTGCTGCTCGCGGCGTTTGTCGTCCAGCGTCAAAGCCACCACTTTCTCTTCGCACGCCGCCGCCGTCAGGTTTTTCTGCATTCGCGTGGCTTTGATGTTAGCCAGCGTTTTTTCCTGCTCCTGCCAGGCAATCACCTTGCGCAGGGTGCCTTTGTAGCCGCTGACATTTTTCAGCGATTCCACCGACGCCGTCGCGCCCGCAGAGGTTTTCTCCACCAGGTAACCTAATGCTTTGATATTGTTGTCATAACCCGCGCAAATCTGTTTTTGCTTTGCCAGCTCGACGGTTTTGTCCTTGACCGATTTATCCCGCAGGCGTTGCAACTGCGCCAGCGTGTCGATGATTTGTCGCATGGTTACTGTTCTGCCTTTTTGACGCCAGGAAAGAGGATTTGCAGGCGGCTTTGCACCAGTTCGAGGGAGGCGGGTTCGCGCATCTCCTGACGTAGAAATCGCTCGATGGTCGGGTACATTTTTACCGCCTTGTCGACGCTGGCATCCGCACCTGGCACGTAGCCGCCGAGCGGGATCAGCGGTTTGATCTCCATATAGGCAGCGTAGTGTTGTTTCATCGCGCGGGCAGATTGCTGATGTTCCAGGCTGGTGACCTGGTTCATGCAGCGACTGATCGACTGGCCGATATCAATGGCCGGATAGTGCCCCGCTTCCGCCAGTTTGCGGGTTAATACAATATGCCCGTCCAGCACCGCGCGGGCGCAGTCTACAATCGGATCTTGCTGGTCGTCGCCTTCCGCCAGCACGGTGTAGATGGCGGTCATCGAGCCGGTGCTTTCGCTGTTGCCTGCACTTTCGACCAGTTTGGGGATCATGCCGAATGCCGATGGCGGATAGCCTTTGGTGGCGGGTGGTTCGCCAAGCGAGAGGGCGATTTCTCGCTGCGCCATCGCGTAGCGGGTCAGGGAATCCACCAGCAGTAAAACGTGATGCCCACGGTCGCGAAACCAGGCGGCGATGGAGTGGCACAGTTCGGTGGCTTTCAGGCGCATCAGCGGCGATTCATCGGCAGGCGCGACGACAACAATAGACTTTGCCAGCCCGTCCGCACCCAGCGAGTGGTCGATAAACTCTTTCACTTCGCGCCCGCGCTCGCCAATCAGCCCGACCACCACAATATCGGCTTTAGTCTGGCGGGTGATCATCCCCAGCAACACGCTTTTCCCCACGCCGCTGCCCGCCATCAGCCCGACGCGCTGGCCTTTGCCGATGGTCAGCAGGCCGTTGATCGCTTTCACGCCCACGTCCAGCGGTTCGTCCACTGAACGCCGGGTTAAGGGATTGACCGACGGTGGCAGCGGCGGCAAAAGATCGCTGCCATTTAAGCGCCCTTTGCCATCCAGCGGCTCGCCGAGGCCATTCACCACGCGGCCTAGCCAGCTTTCGCCAATCAGGATGTCGTGGGCTTTTTCCTCCGGGAAGACGCGCGCGCCCGCCATCAAGCCGACCGGCTGTTTAAACGGCATTAAGTAGGTGATGTCGCGATTAAATCCCACGGCCTGCGCGTCGATCAGCGTGTGGTTGGCGCTTTCGATGCGGCACAGTTGTCCGGTCATTAGCGGGCAACCGACGCTCTCCAGCAGGATGCCGTTAAGGCGCACCAGTCGCCCGGCGACGCGGGCTAATGGGATCGACTCCAGCGAGCGCAGGGCGTTATCGAAAGCGGAAAAATCACTCACTTTGCGACTCCGGCGTTAGGGTCTCTTTTAGTGCTGTCATGCACTGTTCAAGGCGGTGCTCGCAGCCGATATCCAGTTCGGATTTATCGGTAATCACCCGGCATTCACCCGGCGCTAAGTCGAGTGACGGCATCAGCCCCCATTCGTTGACTTTTTCCGGCACCGCGTCACGGATGCGGTTAAATTCTTCCGCACTCATCATCACTTGCAGGGTTTCCGGCATGGAAGGGAACGCCGCCAGCGCCTCTTCCACCAGCGCCAGCAATTGCGTCGGTTGCAGCGCCAGTTCGCAGCGGATCACCTGGCGGGTGACTTTTTCCACCAGTTGCAGCAAATCTTCCCGCTGTTTACGTTCGATATGGGCGAGGAAGTCGTTCACTTTTCCGCTGATGGCTTCCAGCGGCTGCGCCGCCTCCACAAACTGCTTGCGCCCTTCCTGCTGCCCGGAGAGGCTGCCTTCGGTGTAGCCCTGGCGTCGCCCATCTTCAAACCCTTTTTGATGACCTTCAAGAAATCCCTGGTCGATCCCTTCGGTCATCCCCTGCTCAAAGCCTTTTTGCAGCCCTTCCTGAAAACCGTCTTTTAACTGGCGCTGGTAGTCGGCGGCGCTGATCCCTGCGGTCAGTGGTTCACTCGCCATAGCTCGCTGGCGCGGCGGAAAACGGTGCAGACGATAACGCCCGCGCAGTGTTTCAATGGTCATGGGTTACTCCGCCGTCTGTTCCGCAAAAAGCTGTAGCTGAATTTCGCCCGCCTCTTCCAGCTCACGGGCAATGCCCATGATTTCGCGGCGGATCTGTTCGATACGGCTGACCGGCACCGGCCCCAGGCGCGCGGTGATCGCTTCCAGTTGCTGAGCCTGACGTTTTGGCATTACCGCGTAAATGGAACGGCGCAGCAGAGCTTCAGTACCTTTCAGCGCCACCGCCCAGTCTTCCATCGGCACTTCGTCGAGCAGACGTCGGCGCACCTCTTCGTTCTGGCGGCTGAGGATAAAGAAGTCATACATCTCATCCTGGAGCTGCTCCAGCACGTTTTCGTCACGCTCGCGCATCTGGTCGAGGATCACCTGCTGGTTGCCCTGAAAGCGGTTGACGATATCCGCCGCCTGTTTGATGCCTTTCACCTTCGAGCCGTGCTCCGAAAGCACCGACAGGCCGCGTTCGATCAGGCGGTCCAGTTCATCCACCACGTCGCGGTTGACGTCGTTGAGTTTCGCCACCCGATAGAGAATTTCGTTTTGTACCGATTCGTTGAGATATGAAAGCACCGCCGCCGAGATTTCCGGTGTCAGAAACGCGAGGAACACCGCCTGCAATTGCAGATGCTCTTCGGAGATCAGCATCGCCAGCTGGCGTGGTTCCACCCATTGCAGACGCGCCATCCGTGAGCGGATCTCATCGCCGTAGATGCCGTTGATCACGCTGCTGGCGATCTCGGTGCCGAGGGCTTTGTTGAGAATGCCCTGCAACATGGATCGCGATGCGCCGTTGATGCCGCTCTGTTCGCGGAACTCATCAAAGAAGTTATTGATCACTTTGCGCGCCATGCTGGTTTTGACGCCGGAAAGCCGCGCCATGTTTTCGCTCAGGCGCACCACTTCTTCGCGGCTGAGTTTTTGCATCACCGTCGCCGCCGCCTCTTCGCCCAGACACAGCAGCAGGATCGCCGCCTGTTCCAGGTAGCTGTTGCTTTTATTTGTTGTCAATTCGCTCATTGCTGGTGATCCATTGTCTGAGAACTTCGGCTACGCGATCGGTGTCGCTCATGGCCAGTTTTTGCAGGAACTCGAGTTTTACTTCGAGGCCGGAACTCTGGGACGGCAGGCTGTCATCGCCGGGTAGCGACGGCAGATCGACGTTTTTGCGCTCCTCTTCCGGCATGGCGATCCACGGTTCGCTGACGGCTTCCGGTTCTGGCGGGATAACCGGCGCACGTACCGCCGTCAGGCGTTTCATTACCGGGCGCACCACAAAGAACAGCAACAACAGCGCCAGCAGGCCGCAGCCAATCAGCCGCACCCAGGCCAGCACGCTGTCGTCTTTCCACAGCGGAATAATTGGTTCGACCGGCACCGCCTGCGGCACAAAGTTAAGCAGCGATAAGGTGAGATTGTCACCGCGCTGGACGTCGATCCCGGCGGCATTGTTCAGCAACGCGGTCAGTTGCGCAGTCTGCTCCGGCTTCCAGTTTTTCAGCGCCGGGGCGTTTTGATTGAGCACCACCGCCACGTTGAGGCGTTTCACCGCAAACCCGGGATGCTGAATATGCTGGACGCTGCGGTCGTAAGAGTAATCGCGCTTGCTTTCGCTGTGTTTGGATAACGCTTCCGGCGAGCGGTTTTCTTCCGTACCGTTGGTCATCTGATTCGCCGCAACCGGCGGACGGTTACTGAGCGAACCGGGCACGCCCATCGCCACCTGGTTAGTGTCGCTGTCCAGCACGCTCTCTTCGCGGTTGATTTTCGGCGCGTCGCCGTAGTGTTCCTGGGTTTCGTCGATGGTGCTGAGGTCGAGATCCGGCATCACGCTGACGCGGTAATTCCCGCTGCCGACCAGCGAATCCAGCACGTTTGCCACGCTGGCGCGGGTTTTGTCCTGGATGTCTTTGAGAATCTGATCGCGTTTACGGGTAGCGGCAGAAACCGCCTCGCCCGCGCCAATGCCGTCGGTTAGCAGATTTCCCGCCTGATCGACGACGCTAACTTTGCTGGCGTGCAGCCCCGGAATGCTGCCGGAAACCAGATGCACAATGGCGTTCACCTGGTCCATATTCAGCTTCGCGCCGTAGTGCAGACGCACCACCACCGAGGCGCTGTTTTGCGGCTCATCGCTGACCACAAACGAGCTTTCTTCGTTGAGCGCCAGATGCACCCGCGCGCTCTCCACCGCGTCCAGCGACATGATGCTCTGCGCCAGCTCCCCTTCGAGGCTGCGTTTATAGCGCACGTTCTGCACGAACTGGCTGCTGCCGAGCACTTCGTCTTTGTCCATCAGCTCGTAGCCGCTGGGCAATATCGCCTGCACACCTTTGGCGGCGAGGGTCATGCGCGTTTTCGACAGTTCATCTTCCGGCACCAGAATTTGCCCGCTCTGCGGGTCGATGCGGTAGCTGAGCTTTTCGCCGCCCAGCACGGTGACAATCTGCGACACGGGCAGATTTTCCTGGCGTCCGTAGAGCGAGACGTAGCCGCGATTAGCAGTCCACAGCACGCTGACGATAATCGCCGTTGCCGCAACGGCAAGCCCCACTCCCGCCATCAGCACCCAGCGTTTGTTATCTGCGAGACGCAGTCGAAACGCCGGAAACGCCTGGGTTAACTTCTTGATTTGTGCATTCATAGGGTTAGATCGACATACTCATCAGGTCGTTAAACCCGGTGGCGATTTTATTGCGCACCTGCACCAGCGCGGAAAAAGAGAGCGATGCCTGCTGGCTGGCGATCATCGCACCTGCCAGGTCATCACTTTTGCCCATGTCGACAGCCGTTTGCTGCTGCTCCGCCACCTGCTGGAACTGGTCAACGTGACTGAACGCGCCGCTCATAATGCGGTTAAACGAAACGTCCGGGTCGGTGGAACTGAAGGTCATGGCGGGCAGCACCGGTGCCTGGGCGTTGGCCTGCATCCGCTGCACGTCCTGCATGATTTGCGCCTGCATGGTGCTGTTGATTGTGGTAATGCTCATTTTTAACTTCCGGGTCAGGAGAAAACTTCGATACCGTGCTTGCGCATGGAGGCCAGTCGATAGCGCAGTGCGCGCGGGGTAATGCCTAACAGGTCGGCAATTTTGCTGCGGTTGCCCTGATATTTACGCATCAGGTCGGCGATATATTGATATTGCGCGCTTCGTCCGTGCTGGCCTAAATCGCTGGTTTCGGCAATGTGGACGGCGGGCTGAACAGGCCATTGCAATTCTGTCTTTTCGGTTACATCTGTTTCTGGCAGACCTAATGCGTCCGGGAAAATCACGCCGTCGCGATTTAAAATCATTCCCCGCTGAATGGCGTTCTCCAGCTGGCGCACGTTGCCGGGCCAGCGGTAATTGAGCAGCGCCCGGCGGGTAGATTCTGAAAGGGTGATGTTTTTCACCAGCACCGTTGAGTATTTTTTAATAAATGACTCTGCCAGCGGAATAATATCGTTCAGGCGTTCACGCAGCGGCGGCATGGTAATGGGAATAACCGCCAGACGATAATAGAGATCTTCACGAAAACGCCCGGCAGCCACTTCCTGCTCAAGATTTTTATTGGTACAGGCAATCAGGCGAAAATTGAGTTTAATTTGTCGGTTGCTGCCTAATCGCTCGACCTGTTGTTCCTGCAACACGCGTAATATTTTGGCCTGTAATGCCAGCGGCATTTCACCAATTTCATCGAGTAATAAGGTGCCATTATTCGCCAGTTCCATTTTCCCCGGCACGCTGGCAATGGCACCGGTAAATGCGCCTTTATCGTAGCCAAATAAGGTGGATTCCAGCATGTTTTCTGGGATCGCCGCGCAGTTCACGCCGATATAGGGCG
This sequence comes from Escherichia ruysiae, assembly GCF_031323975.1. Lineage (NCBI taxonomy): Bacteria > Pseudomonadati > Pseudomonadota > Gammaproteobacteria > Enterobacterales > Enterobacteriaceae > Escherichia > Escherichia ruysiae. Next base: position 3,605,460 of record NZ_JAVIWS010000001.1, on the reverse strand, counting down.
CGTTTTCATTTTCACCAAAGGCCACGGTGTGAATATATTTTGCCACACATTCTTTGCCCGCACCGGTTTCGCCCTGAATCAGGACCGGCACGTTAAAGGCGGCGACACGCTTTGCCAGAGTAAAAGCGTTAATGCTGGAAGCGGCAGTTGCAATAAGTTCAGACATAGGGTGAACGATATAAGTAGCGACAATAATCAGGATGTTCTGAAGCGTATCACCGGCAGGATTAATAAGTTTGAATTAAACGATAATAAAAATATTATTTTAGTTTAAACAATGAGTTAGATATTAATACTGCTAATTGCGACATCTGTGACGCCCCCTCACCCTACCCCTCTCCCCGGATGGGGCGAGGGGACAGACCGCAGACTGATTGGCGAAAATCACTCCCATTAAGCAATTAATCGATTAATTATTTTTTCACCCGATTAATAATTTGCCCCTTTATCGCTCCCTCTATTTAATACCTCACCTTGTGTCACTGCCGGACTTGCGGACACAGAAACATCCATACCATTACAGCAGAGAAAGTAAGCCATGCTGAAGTACAGTAAAACGCCAGGCATCTTTAAATTAGAAGGTAATCGGCTCGGACGCCCCTACCATCGCCTGCCGACCCTGTTTACGGGGAGTTTTGATGTGATTGATTCACATCTGGGCAGCTATTTTCTCAAAAAGCATCGCAGCAATATCACCTTAAAAAAGATTGGCTGCGAAATGGATATTATTAATAAAAACGCTGAACTGATGGTTTCCCAGGTCGGGCATCTGGCGTTTGATATTGATCGCTCCTTGCTATTAATGCTGCTGGGCAATTTTTATGGTCTGGAATCATCTCTCGAAGAGGCGAAAGCGCACAACGGGCTGCCAACCAAAACCGAAACGCGTTTAAAGAACCGTCTGGCGCTGGATATCTGCACCCTGATTTTTAATCTGCAAACCTCCGGTATTGCGCTGAAATTAAAGCTGGACAGCAGCACGGTTATTACCCACTGGGCATATCAATTAACCTTTACCCTTGCGGGCGACGAAGAGAGCAGCTTTCGTATTTTGCTCGACGACGCCCACACCGATTTTATTTTGAATCTGATCCGCCACAGCGAGCACAGTAAACCGCAGCAGGTGGCGAAATCCGTTAATAAACCGGCCCTGATTAAAGAAATCATCCGCTCCCTGCCGCTGACCCTGAACGTCAAAATCGCCGAGCTATCGATGAATGTCGCCGATCTGGCGCAGATAAAAGCCGGGGATATTTTACCCATATCACTGGGAGAAACGTTCCCGGTGGCGATTGGGCAATCTGAATTATTTAGCGCCCTGATTGTGGAAGACAAAGACAAACTGTTTTTGTCGGAGCTGGCGGGCAAAAATGAGAATAGCCATGAGTAAGCAAGAAGATATTTTAGCCGGGGATTTTGGCCTCACTGATGAAGTTGTGCCTGTCGCGAAATCCCCCGACGCCGAAACGCTGGTCACCCGCCTGGAAGACCGCTTTTCCGACTCAATGACGCTGCTGAAACGTATTCCGGTGACCTTAACGCTGGAAGTGTCGTCGGTAGAAATCATGTTAGCCGACCTGCTGAACATCGACGACGACACGGTGATTGAACTGGATAAACTCGCCGGGGAGCCGCTGGATATTAAAGTGAACAATATCCTGCTGGGCAAAGCGGAAGTGGTGGTGGTCAACGAAAAGTACGGCCTGCGCGTGCTGGAGTTTAACACCCGCGACATCAACGATCTGGCGCCATGAAACGCCGCACTCAACTGACGCTGGGTCTGGCGTTACTGACGCTCGCACCGCTGGCACTGGCTCAGGGCGGAGATATTGCGCTGCTTAACGTGGTGACCCACGGCAACACTCAGGAATACAGCGTCAAAATTCAGGTGCTGATTCTGATGACCCTCGTCGGTTTGTTGCCGACGATGGTGCTGATGATGACCTGCTTTACGCGCTTTATTATCGTGCTGTCGCTGCTGCGCCAGGCGCTGGGGCTGCAACAAACGCCGCCGAACCGCATTCTGATTGGCATTGCCCTGGCGCTGACCATGCTGGTGATGCGCCCTGTCTGGCTCAATATTTACGACCATGCGGTGGTGCCGTTCGAAAACGATCGGATTACCCTGACCGATGCGTTGAGCACCGCCGCTACGCCGCTGAAACGCTTTATGCTGGCGCAGACTGACAAAAAAGCGATGGCGCAAATCATGACCATCGGCGGCGCGAAGGGCAATGCTGCCGATCAGGATCTCTCGATCGTGGTGCCCGCCTATGTGTTGAGCGAGCTGAAAACCGCTTTCCAGATTGGCTTTATGATTTACATCCCGTTTCTGGTTATCGACCTGATTGTCGCCAGCGTACTGATGGCGATGGGGATGATGATGCTGTCGCCGCTGATTGTTTCGCTGCCCTTTAAGCTGATGCTGTTTGTACTGATCGACGGCTGGTCGCTGACCATCGGCACGCTCACCACCAGCATTCGCGGGCTGGGGCTGGGCTGATTATGTTGACCGTAGACGTAGCCGCCGACATTGTCGCCAGCGGCATAAAAGTGGTGATTTTGCTGGTTTCCGTACTGGTGGTGCCGAGCCTGCTGGTCGGCCTGCTGGTGAGCGTGTTCCAGGCAGTGACGCAGATTAACGAACAAACCCTGAGCTTTCTACCAAGGCTGATTGTCACGCTGGTCGTGCTTGGCGTGTGCGGCAAATGGATGATTATCCAGTTGCACGATCTGTGCATTCACCTGTTTACCCAGGCCGCGTTGCTGGTTCATTGAGATGCGCACAAGCGACGTGACGCAATTGATGGATCTGGCGCTGGGGCTGTGGTTTCCCTTCGTGCGCATTATGGCGTTTCTGCGCTATGTGCCGGTGCTGGATAACAGCGCCCTGACCGTGCGCGTGCGGATTATTATGGCGCTGGCGCTGGCGATCATCATCACACCGTTAATTCCGCATCCCATTCCCCACGACCTGCTATCGCTCAACAGCCTGATCCTGACGGTGGAGCAAATTTTATGGGGCATGTTGTTCGGGCTGATGTTTCAGTTTCTGTTTCTCGCGCTGCAACTGGCCGGGCAAATTCTCTCGTTCAATATGGGGATGAGCATGGCGGTGATGAACGACCCAAGCAGCGGCGCATCGACCACCGTGCTGGCGGAGCTTATCAACGTCTACGCGATCCTGCTGTTTTTTGCGATGGACGGGCATCTGCTGCTGGTAAGCGTGCTGTACAAGGGCTTCACTTACTGGCCGATTGGCAACGCGCTGCATCCGCAAACCCTGCGCACCATCGCGCTGGCCTTTAGCTGGGTGCTGGCATCGGCATCGCTGCTGGCGCTGCCAACCACTTTTATCATGCTGATTGTGCAGGGCTGCTTTGGCCTGCTCAACCGCATTGCGCCGCCGCTAAATCTCTTTTCGCTCGGCTTTCCCATCAACATGCTGGCGGGGCTGGTCTGCTTTGCCACCCTGCTCTACAACCTGCCGGATCACTATCTGCATCTGGCGAATTTTGTATTGCAGCAACTCGACGCGCTGAAAGGTCACTATGGCGGATAGCAGCAGCGAAGAAAAAACAGAAAAGCCCTCGGCGCAAAAGCTGCGTAAAGCGCGTGAAGAGGGGCAACTGCCGCGCTCGAAGGATATGGGGCTCGCGGCGAGCCTGTTTGCGGCGTTTGTGGTGATCTCCAGCAGCTTCCCGTGGTATGCCGATTTTGTGCGCGAGAGTTTTATCAGCGTGCATCAGTACGCGCAGGAGATTAATAACCCGGACGTTATCGGCCAGTTTCTGCGCCATCATCTGTTAATTCTCGGCAAGTTTATTCTCACCTTGCTGCCGATGCCCGCCGCCGCGCTGCTCTCATCGCTGGTGCCCGGCGGCTGGCTGTTTCTGCCGAAAAAAATCCTCCCGGATTTCAGCAAAATCAGCCCGTTAAAAGGCATTGGGCGGCTGTTCTCCAGTGAACATCTGGCGGAAACGGGGAAGATGACGGTGAAGTCGGTGGTGGTGCTGGTGATGTTGTGGATTAGCCTGCGCAATAACTTTACCGCCTTTCTCGGCCTGCAGGCGCTACCGTTCAAACTGGCAATTAACGATGGTTTGTCGCTCTACGCCAGCGTGATGCGCAACTTTGTCATCCTGTTTATCTTCTTTGCGCTTGTCGACGTGCCGCTGGCGAAAGCCCTGTTTACCAAAGGGCTGAAGATGACCAAACAGGAGCTGAAAGAAGAGTACAAAAATCAGGAAGGCAAGCCGGAAGTGAAGGCGCGCGTGCGGCGGCTGCAACGGCAACTGGCGATGGGGCAAATCCGCAAAGTGGTGCCGAAAGCCAACGTGGTGATCACTAACCCGACCCACTACGCCGTTGCGTTGCAGTATGACCAGTCGCGCGCTGCCGCGCCGTTTGTGGTGGCGAAAGGCACCGATGAAATCGCCCTCTATATTCGCCAGGTCGCTACTGAAAATCAGGTGGAGGTGGTGGAGTTCCCGCGACTGGCGCGCTCGGTTTACTACACCACCCAGGTGAATCAGCAAATTCCGTTTCAGCTTTACCGGGCCATCGCCCACGTTCTGACCTACGTCCTGCAAATGAAACACTGGCGCGACGGCGCACAGCCGCGTCCGGCTCTGAACAGACATATTTCCATTCCCAAAGAGGTGCTTAAACTGGATGGCGAAAACAACTAAATCGTTCCTCGCGCTGCTGCGCGGCGGCAATCTCGGCGTGCCGCTGGTGATCCTGTGTATTCTGGCGATGGTTATTCTGCCGCTGCCGCCTGCGCTGCTGGATATTCTGTTCACCTTCAACATTGTGTTGGCGGTGATGGTACTGCTGGTGGCGGTGTCGGCGAAAAGGCCGCTGGAATTCAGCCTGTTCCCGACCATTTTGCTGATCACCACCTTAATGCGCCTGACGCTTAACGTCGCCTCTACGCGCGTGGTGTTGCTGCACGGACATCTCGGCGCGGGTGCGGCGGGTAAGGTGATTGAGTCGTTTGGTCAGGTGGTGATTGGCGGCAACTTTGTTGTCGGTTTCGTGGTGTTTATCATTCTGATGATCATCAACTTTATCGTCGTCACCAAAGGGGCCGAGCGTATTTCCGAGGTTTCTGCCCGCTTTACCTTAGACGCGATGCCCGGCAAACAGATGGCGATTGATGCCGATCTTAACGCCGGGTTGATCAACCAGGCGCAGGCGCAAACCCGGCGTAAAGATGTTGCCAGCGAGGCCGATTTCTATGGCGCGATGGACGGGGCATCGAAGTTTGTGCGCGGGGACGCCATCGCGGGGATGATGATTCTGGCAATCAACCTGATCGGCGGTGTCTGTATCGGGATCTTCAAATACAACCTGAGCGCCGATGCCGCCTTCCAGCAATACGTGCTGATGACCATCGGCGACGGCCTGGTGGCGCAGATACCTTCCTTGCTGCTCTCCACTGCGGCGGCGATTATTGTCACCCGCGTCAGCGACAACGGCGATATCGCCCACGACGTGCGCCACCAACTGCTGGCAAGCCCGTCGGTGCTCTACACCGCCACCGGGATTATGTTCGTGCTGGCGGTGGTGCCGGGAATGCCACACTTCCCGTTCCTGATGTTCAGCGCCCTGCTTGGTTTTACCGGCTGGCGGATGAGCAAACGCCCTCAGGCGGCGGAGGCGGAAGAGAAAAGCCTCGAAACGCTGACCCGCACTATCACCGAAACCAGCGAGCAACAGGTCAGTTGGGAGACCATTCCGCTGATCGAACCCATCAGTTTAAGCCTCGGTTATAAGCTGGTGGCGCTGGTCGATAAAGCACAGGGTAACCCGCTCACCCAGCGTATTCGCGGCGTGCGGCAGGTGATTTCCGACGGCAACGGCGTGCTGCTACCGGAGATCCGTATTCGGGAAAACTTCCGCCTCAAGCCCAGCCAGTACGCTATTTTCATCAACGGCATTAAGGCTGATGAAGCGGATATTCCGGCGGATAAACTGATGGCCCTGCCCTCCAGCGAAACCTACGGCGAGATTGATGGCGTGCTGGGGAATGACCCGGCGTATGGGATGCCGGTGACCTGGATTCAACCTGCGCAGAAAGCGAAGGCGCTGAATATGGGGTATCAGGTGATCGACAGCGCCAGCGTGATTGCCACCCATGTGAACAAGATTGTGCGCAGCTATATCCCTGATTTGTTTAACTATGACGATATTACGCAGTTACATAACCGCCTGTCGTCGATGGCACCGCGCCTGGCGGAAGATTTGAGCGCGGCGCTGAATTACAGCCAGTTGCTGAAAGTGTACCGTGCGCTGCTGACCGAAGGCGTTTCCCTGCGCGATATCGTCACCATCGCCACCGTGCTAGTTGCCAGTAGTACAGTGACCAAAGATCATATTCTGCTGGCAGCCGATGTGCGCCTGGCGCTGCGGCGTAGCATTACCCATCCGTTCGTTCGCAAGCAGGAGCTGACGGTATATACGCTGAATAATGAGCTGGAAAATCTGCTGACCAATGTGGTGAGTCAGGCGCAACAGGGCGGGAAAGTGATGCTCGACAGCGTGCCGGTTGACCCGAATATGCTCAACCAGTTCCAGAGCACGATGCCGCAGGTGAAAGAGCAGATGAAAGCGGCGGGGAAAGACCCGGTGTTGCTGGTGCCGCCGCAGTTGCGTCCTTTGCTGGCGCGCTACGCAAGATTGTTTGCGCCAGGGCTGCATGTGCTGTCGTATAACGAAGTGCCGGACGAGCTGGAGTTGAAGATAATGGGGGCGTTGAGTTGATGCCTTTTAAGAAACGCAATACGATGACATCAATTTATGACGTCAGGGATTGATAAGATGATGAAAACGCGTTCATTAATATCTCAAGCATCGAACATTATCACAATTAAAGGTCAACCAGCCGCAGTGACATTTGAAGCTGATATCAACGCATTTCGCGGCAAATTCCTTAATGTAAATGGTTATTGCGACTTTGTGGCCACAAGCATTGAAGCATTGTACCGTGAAGGTGAAAGCGCGCTGGATGAGTGGATTGCAGATTGTGAAGAGGACGGCATTGCCCCTTTTCGTGAAGAAGAAGAGCAAAAACGCCTGACGCTGCGCGTTCCTCATCACATCGATTCACGGCTGACCATCGTCGCCAGGCAACATTCCATTTCAAAAAACCAGCTCATTGTTGATGTCTTAGAACGTGAGTTTTCAGCCCAGATGTAAACAGGCCGGATGCCGCATGGCATCCGACCCTTTGCCTGATCGTCAATATTACCCATTTACAAAATCGTCTCTTCCGTCAAAATCCGTCGCGCGCCCAAAAAATGATCCTGCCAGAAAGGTTCGGCTAAGCGACTTATCCGAATGGTTTCCCCGGTGCGTGGCGACTCGATAAACTGTCCATCGCCCAGATACACGCCCATATGGTCAGCTATCTCACGGCTATGAATATGGAAAAACAGCAAATCCCCCCGGCGCAGGTCGTTGTTCGCCACAATCGTCGCCCGATGGTAGTGATACATCTCATTCGCCGTGCGCGGAAGTTTCGCCTCGAGGATCTTGTTGTAGGCATAAAAAACTAACCCGCTACAGTCGAAGCCTTTATCGGGCCGCGTGCCGCCCCAGACGTAGGGCTTGCCAAGCTGCAGCTCCAGGCGGTGGATCGCTACTTCGGTAATGTTGTGCAGATGATTGCTGCTTAAGAAATGGTTGTTCTCTGCCAGTGCCTGCCAGCGTCTGTCACTCGCCTTGAGTGGCGCAGGAAACCATTCAGGATGCTGTTTTATCTGTTCGCGGTTATGCTGGCGCAGCGCCTTTCTGCTTTCGGCATTACCTTCCACAATGTAGCTGGCCTGTTTTTTCAGATGGGTTTGGTACTGTTTTAATAAACGCGCACGGTTTTGCATCCGCTGGCGGGCGGCGTAGCTGAAAGAGATGTGTGATGTGGTGGCGCTGGCGAGTACAGGAAGCAAAACGCATAACGAAAACACGCCTGGATGCAGAAATCTGCCGTGAAAGAACGAAGACATGAAGGACATAAACCGGCTGAATGAAGGTGAGAATTTTAAAAGACCGAGGGAGTAAACGGGATTATTAATTGCTTATTTGCATATTAATATTGGGGTTTCATAATCTTAGGAAATAAGTAATTAATCCGCGATACATACGCTTTTCGGACTTTTGAAAATCGCCTCTTATGCTAAATTTGTAAACCCTGCACCGACAGGCTTGCGTAAAACTCTTTTGGTGCTAATGTGAGCCTTCCAAATCCAGACTATTCCGATTTGGGATCTATTTTGCCGCCCTGGCGTGTGTAACCGTTTTATCAAGGAATAAGCAGTATGCGTAAAATCGCATTAATTCTTGCGATGTTGTTGATCCCGTGCGTTTCGTTTGCCAGTTTGCTGGGCAGCGGTAGTTCCACCACGCCAGTGAGCAAAGAGTATAAGCAGCAGTTGATGGGATCTCCTGTCTACATCCAAATCTTCAAGGAAGAGCGCACGCTCGATCTCTACGTCAAAATGGGCGAGCAATATCAACTGCTCGACAGTTATAAAATCTGTAAATATTCCGGCGGGTTAGGCCCCAAACAGCGTCAGGGCGATTTCAAAAGTCCGGAAGGGTTTTATAGCGTTCAGCGTAATCAATTAAAACCAGACAGCCGTTACTACAAAGCAATCAATATTGGTTTCCCTAATGCCTATGACCGCGCGCATGGTTACGAAGGGAAATACCTGATGATTCACGGCGATTGTGTTTCCATCGGCTGCTACGCGATGACCAATCAGGGTATTGATGAGATCTTCCAGTTCGTTACTGGTGCGCTAGTATTTGGTCAGCCGAGCGTGCAGGTGAGTATTTACCCGTTCCGCATGACCGACGCCAATATGAAGCGCCATAAGTATTCCAACTTTAAGGACTTCTGGGAGCAACTGAAGCCGGGCTACGACTACTTTGAACAGACTCGTAAGCCACCGACCGTTTCTGTGGTCAATGGCCGTTACGTCGTCAGCAAGCCGTTAAGCCACGAAGTTGTGCAACCACAACTGGCATCAAACTACACGCTCCCCGAGGCAAAATAAGCGCCATTCGCCTGGCATAATCTTTTGCCAGGTTTCATTGCCCGTCAGCGGCTGTGTCGCAATCACCGTGACCACATCATTCGGTGTGGTCTGCGAGCTGAAGTCGATTTCCACATCCTGATCCAGCAACGTCGCCACGCCAAACGGCGCGCGCCGGGTGATCCAGTGTAAATTAGTCGAGCAATACGCCATTACATAGCGCCCGTCTGAAAGCAGCATGTTGAAAACGCCCTTCTGCCGCAACTCATCCGCCAGTGAGGCGATATATTTAAACACCGCCGCCATGTTGCCCGGCGTGCGCGGGTAACGCTGCGTCAGTTTATACAACAACCAGCAGAAGGCTTTTTCGCTGTCGGTTTCACCTACCGGACGGAAGTTGCCGGTTTCCAGTGATTTATAGCCCGTCAGTTGCCCGTTGTGCGCATAAGTCCAGTTGCGTCCCCATAGCTCACGGGTAAACGGGTGAGTATTTTCCAGCGCCACCTCGCCCCGATTTGCCTGGCGAATATGAGCGATTACCGAGCAGGATTTTATCGGGTAGTCCTGAACCAGTTTAGCGATGGGGGAATTAAAGCTGGGTTGTGGATCTTTAAATGTGCGACAACCTTTGCCTTCGTAAAAGGTAATGCCCCAGCCATCTTTATGTGGCCCGGTTCCACCACCGCGCTGTACAAGCCCGGTGAAACTAAAGCAGATATCGGTAGGGACGTTGGCGCTCATCCCGAGCAATTCGCACATCGGTAACCTCCACAACAGCAGGGGAAATGCCCCGGCGAAGATTGATTAAAAAGTAAAAAAGTGAGTGCTGTTATCCTCACCCCGACCCTCTCCCTGAAAGGGAGAGGGGGAAGTGCTCTTACTTAACCATCTCTTTTTCAATTAACTGGATCAGGATATGGATAACTTTAATGTGGATCTCCTGAATGCGATCGGCATAGCCAAAGTGCGGAACGCGAATTTCGATATCCGCCGTGCCAGCCATTTTGCCGCCGTCTTTACCGGTCAGGGTGATCACTTTCATGCCCTTCTCACGCGCCGCCGCAATCGCCTTGATTACGTTTGCAGAGTTACCCGAGGTGGAGATCCCCAGCAGCACATCACCTTCGCGACCTACTGCTTCAACGTAACGGGAGAAAATGTCGTTAAACCCAAAATCATTCCCCACACAGGTGATGTGGCTGACATCAGAAATGGCAATCGCCGGATAACCCGGACGGTTTTCACGGTAGCGCCCCGTCAGTTCTTCTGCAAAGTGCATGGCGTCGCAATGGGAGCCGCCGTTGCCGCAGGAAAGCACTTTGCCACCGGCTTTAAAACTGTCTGCTAACAGGACCGCCGCGCGCTGAATGGCGTGAATATTGGCGTCATCTTTTAAAAAGTTAGCCAGCGTTTCCGCCGCTTCGTTCAGTTCGTTACGAATAAGATCCTGGTACATGAGGATATCCTTCAGCATAAATGAATTAGACAAAATGCAGTGTACCGGATACCGCCAGAAGCGAGAAGACCAGTGCGGCGGAATGACCAGGACTTTTTGACCTGAAGTGCGGATAAAAACAGCAACAATGTGAGCTTTGTTGTAATTATATTGTAAACACATTGCTAAATGTTTTCACATCCACTACAACCATATCATCACAAGTGGTCAGACCTCCTACAAGTAAGGGGCTTTTCGTTATGATGATTTTGAGTATTCTCGCTACGGTTGTCCTGCTCGGCGCGTTGTTTTATCACCGCGTGAGCTTATTTATCAGCAGTCTGATTTTGCTCGCCTGGACAGCCGCCCTCGGCGTCTCTGGTTTGTGGTCGGCGTGGATACTGGTGCCTCTGGCCATTATCCTCGTGCCATTTAACTTTGCGCCAATGCGTAAGTCGATGATTTCAGCGCCGGTATTTCGCGGTTTCCGTAAGGTGATGCCACCGATGTCGCGCACTGAGAAAGAAGCGATTGATGCGGGCACCACCTGGTGGGAGGGCGACTTGTTCCAGGGCAAGCCGGACTGGAAAAAGCTGCATAACTATCCGCAGCCGCGCCTGACCGCAGAAGAGCAAGCGTTTCTCGACGGCCCGGTAGAAGAAGCCTGCCGGATGGCGAATGATTTCCAGATTACCCATGAACTGGCAGATCTGCCGCCGGAGCTGTGGGCATATCTGAAAGAGCATCGTTTCTTCGCGATGATCATCAAAAAAGAGTACGGCGGGCTGGAGTTCTCGGCTTATGCCCAGTCTCGCGTGCTACAAAAACTCTCCGGCGTGAGCGGGATCCTGGCGATTACCGTCGGCGTGCCGAACTCATTAGGCCCGGGCGAGCTGCTGCAACATTACGGCACTGATGAGCAGAAAAAGCACTATCTGCCGCGTCTGGCACGTGGTCAGGAGATCCCTTGCTTTGCGCTAACCAGCCCGGAAGCGGGTTCCGATGCGGGCGCTATTCCGGACACCGGGATTGTTTGCATGGGTGAGTGGCAGGGCCAGCAGGTGCTGGGAATGCGTCTGACCTGGAACAAACGCTACATTACGCTGGCACCAATTGCGACCGTGCTTGGGCTGGCGTTTAAACTCTCCGACCCGGACAAACTGCTCGGCGGAGACGAAGATTTAGGCATTACCTGTGCGCTGATCCCGACCACCACGCCGGGCGTGGAAATTGGTCGTCGCCACTTCCCTCTGAACGTACCGTTCCAGAACGGACCGACGCGTGGCAAAGATGTCTTCGTACCGATCGATTACATTATCGGCGGCCCCAAAATGGCCGGACAAGGCTGGCGGATGCTGGTGGAGTGTCTCTCGGTAGGTCGTGGCATCACCCTGCCTTCCAACTCAACCGGCGGCGTGAAGTCGGTGGCGCTGGCAACGGGCGCGTATGCTCACATTCGTCGTCAGTTCAAAATCTCTATCGGTAAGATGGAAGGGATTGAAGAGCCGCTGGCGCGTATTGCCGGTAATGCTTACGTAATGGATGCTGCGGCGTCGCTGATTACCTACGGCATTATGCTCGGTGAAAAACCGGCTGTGCTGTCGGCTATCGTTAAGTATCACTGTACCCACCGTGGGCAGCAGTCGATTATCGATGCGATGGATATTACTGGTGGTAAAGGCATTATGCTCGGTCAGAGCAACTTCCTGGCGCGTGCTTACCAGGGGGCTCCGATTGCCATCACCGTTGAAGGGGCGAATATTCTGACCCGTAGCATGATGATCTTCGGTCAGGGGGCGATTCGTTGTCATCCATATGTGCTGGAAGAGATGGAAGCGGCAAAAAACAATGACGTCAACGCGTTCGATAAACTGTTGTTCAAACATATCGGTCACGTCGGTAGTAACAAAGTTCGTAGCTTCTGGCTTGGTTTGACGCGCGGGTTAACCAGCAGTACGCCAACCGGCGATGCAACTAAACGTTATTATCAGCACCTGAACCGCCTGAGCGCCAACCTTGCCCTACTTTCTGATGTGTCGATGGCGGTGCTGGGTGGTAGCCTGAAACGCCGTGAGCGTATCTCGGCACGTCTGGGGGATATTTTAAGTCAGCTTTACCTCGCCTCCGCCGTTTTGAAACGTTATGACGACGAAGGCCGCAATGAAGCTGACCTGCCGCTGGTGCACTGGGGCGTTCAGGATGCGCTGTATCAGGCTGAACAGGCGATGGATGATTTGCTACAAAACTTCCCGAACCGCGTGGTTGCCGGACTGCTGAATATGGTGATCTTCCCAACCGGTCGTCACTATCTGGCGCCGTCTGACAAGCTGGATCATAAGGTGGCGAAGATTTTACAAGTGCCAAACGCCACCCGTTCTCGCATTGGTCGCGGTCAGTACCTGACGCCGAGTGAGCATAATCCGGTTGGCTTGCTGGAAGAGGCGCTGGTAGATGTGATTGCCGCCGATCCAATTCATCAGCGGATCTGTAAAGAGCTGGGTAAAAATCTGCCATTTACCCGTCTGGATGAACTGGCACACAACGCGCTGGCGAAAGGGCTAATTGATAAAGATGAAGCCGCCATTCTGGTGAAAGCGGAAGAGAGCCGTCTGCGCAGTATTAACGTTGATGACTTTGAACCGGAAGAGCTGGCGACGAAGCCGGTAAAGTTGCCGGAGAAAGTGCGGAAAGTTGAAGCCGCGTAATTGAATAACGGAGCCGAAAGGCTCCGTTTCTTTATCAGCTAATTATTTGAAATTAAATCCATCCGGATGGTTTTCCAGGCTGCCAGTCAACGCCGCGAACAGCACCGTTTTACCATCAATCGAGAGCGCATCGTTCACATTCAGCCAGGTGAGCTTCTCTTGCGAAGTTTTCTCATCAATGGTTGAGAACAGACCCGTCATCTGATTAGATTTCTCGGACCACATCACCGCAATACGTTGCGAGCCGCAATCATGCGGTTTGCACGCACTCATCACCTGATAAGTCTCATCGCCCAACGTTACGGTTTGTGCGGGGGTATAAGTACCGCCTTTCATCACCCAGACTGGTAGCTTATGCCCTTGCACCATCTGATTAAACGCAGCTTTGGTGGCTTCGCCCTTTGCCAGGCTGCTAATTGTTAAATCATCCTGCGCCATTGCACTGGTGGCGATGACCAAAGCGGCGACTGTCGTTATTGCCTTAAACATCATTCCTCCCGAGCTTATCCTGCCCATGTTATTAACACCCTAAAGCCTGGCGATAACACGATATTTTGCAAATCAGATATTTCCAATATCTGCATTTGTTATCAATTTATTCCGCAGTAAGGTAATAGCCTGATAACGTGTTAAAGTTATAAAACCCCTCGAATAAAGGAGTTGTACACCGTGCCTGGTTTGAAGATTACGCTTTTGCAGCAACCGTTGGTGTGGATGGATGGTCCTGCCAACCTGCGCCATTTTGATCGTCAACTGGAAGGTATTACCGGGCGCGATGCGATCGTTCTACCAGAGATGTTCACCAGCGGCTTTGCCATGGAAGCGGCGGTTTCATCGCTATCGCAAGAGAACGTGGTGGACTGGATGAGCGCCAAAGCGCAACAGTGCAATGCGTTGATTGCGGGCAGTGTTGCATTACAAACGGACTCAGGTTCGGTTAATCGCTTTTTGCTGGTTGAGCCGGGCGGCACGGTACATTTTTATGACAAGCGTCATCTGTTCCGCATGGCGGATGAGCATCTGCATTATAAAGCGGGCAATGAGCGAGTGATTGTGGAATGGCGCGGCTGGCGTATTTTGCCGCTGGTGTGCTACGACCTACGTTTTCCGGTGTGGTCGCGCAATTTCAACGATTATGACCTGGCAATCTACGTCGCCAACTGGCCTGCCCCGCGCTCTCTGCACTGGCAGGCTTTGCTGACGGCTCGCGCTATTGAAAATCAGGCGTATGTGGCGGGATGTAATCGCGTGGGTAGCGATGGCAATGGCTGCCACTATCGCGGCGACAGTCGGGTGATTAATCCGCAAGGCGAAACTCTCGCTAGCGCCGAACCACACCAGGCCACACGCATTGATGCAGAACTTTCGATGGTGGCATTACGAGAATATCGTGAAAAATTCCCGGCATGGCAGGACGCGGATGGGTTCAGGTTGCTGTGAGTGGGCGTTGTTTTTAGGGAAGGGGCTGGGTAGACGCCCTCCGCAAGGACTGACGCGCGGTCACTGTAATCTCATTGGATTTCTCATCTGTCTTAATCTGCCCAAGGCTCAGACTGTGCATAGTTGAGAACGCACTAATGACATGAATCGCTCCCTTGCGGCGACTCTTATCATAAGAGTGCCGGAGCGTTTTTCCATCAATTGCGATAATGTCTTTATCATTTGAGGAATGGCAGTCACGCATCCAGTTAAAATTTTGCAGGACTGATACAGGATCCAACTCTGGCAATGGAATCGTGAACGGGGATGCCATTTTTAAAATGACCATATTGCTTCAAAAAATCGAGATGTGTTTCTCCAAAATCCTCTATATCTTCCTATCCTTCAGCCCCGAAAATGACGGCACAAATAGTCAACAGTAGAATATCTGACAAATTATGTTCCACTTTCCAGGCTTGTCTGTAATCAGGGGTAATAGAAATATGCTCCATCATTTTTTAAGTACCATTTTGTTCTCCTTATTTATGTAAGGAGTATTTGATTATATATAAGCTGTGAAAAACAGTTTTGAGTAATAAGGAATTACTCAATTATTGAATATATAGTGCGAATTATTTAGTGCAAAAAACAACGTTATGTGATCTTTCCCTGGGGCTGTCCCCCCCCCCTTAATCACCGCTCACCACAAGCAACTAATCAAGGTAGTTAATCATGGCTGAACACGATATTACGCCAGAAGTCACCATTTCCAAAACACAGCGCCGCTATAAAGTCGGCTATGTCAGCGCCCGCCACGAAGACCGCACAACCGGTATAGCCCGGTATTATTCACAACACCCCAGCCTGAACCTCAAGAGCGACTGGCTGAAAGAGGCCGGGTTTGATACCGGGCGGGGTGTGACGGTGAAGATCTCGGAGGGGTGCCTGACCATCATCGCTGACAGTGACGAGGTGCAGGAACTGCGGGAAGAACTTTATCAGGTTAAACAATCGGTTAAGGTGATGCGTGATGGGATGTTTAGTGTGCTGAACGAGAGTTAAATAATAAAAAGCCGGGAAGAGTTAATTTCTTACCCGGCTATTAATCAATTTTTGCAACTCCGTATTTTGTCCAGTCCTTTCTCAAGACGGCTAATATTCTCTATTTTCCCACCTTTATCAAGAAACTGAGACCATCTAGGAATTACACTTTTAAATAACTCAAGTCCTTCATTCGTAACATTTGATTTTTTTATAACCAAATCTTCTTTCAGATTATTGTCACCATCAAAAGGTGTCACACTTACTAATAAGTTATTTTTATATAAAAAAGAAACCAAAATATTAGCACGAGCTAAAATCTGCTCACGCCACTCCTTACTTTTATTTCTGGTAAGAAGCATTGGAAGACTATATAGTGTAAAATCAATATCTTGCATATATACTCCTACTTCCCTCTAACCACAATTGAGACATCTTCGACATAGACTAACTTCCCAGTACTAGGATCCTTAACATAAACACCTCCCAACTCGCGTATTCGTCCTTCTTTAGCAAGCTGAAGATCCTTATTTGCTGTCTTACTTGTTATTTCCACGCCATGCCATTTTCCATCTTGTCCCTTTACAACAAAATCCACTCTACGGCGCTCGCCAGTTAAAGGGTCCTTAACTGATTTACCATCAGCACCTCTTAAATAACGCTCACTTAAAACATTTCCCTTACCGTAACGCTTTTCTAAAATAGCCCTAGCTCTGGCTTCTCTTGCAGTTCCATCCACTTTATTTTTTATACAAGCCAGACCTAATGGGTCGATCCAACTGAGAGGGTTTGAAGCATACTGATATAAGTTTAACCCGCCAAGTAGCCCTATCGGATCATCGGGACGATCCGGTGGGGGTCACACTTTTTAACATGCTACCGCCCGCGCCGTTTCTGGCTTCCCGGCCATCACCTTTTACTTATTTAACAGCACGTTAACCCGACTTTCCCGATACGCGTTTGCACGCCCGCTCACCATAGCATCACCACCACCGCCTGTCATTCCGCTTTCCACTAAGTCCGTTTCCGGCAACCCGCGACGGGGGGCTGCCAGGCCGCCTCCGGCGGCATGGCGGGGCCACGGCGCGGGTCTGCGGGTGCGGGCGGCAGAGAGTCCGCAAGCGACGGAACGGCGCTCTGTGGCACCGCTGCCTGACCGGGGGTTGCCTTTGCATGACCACACCGGACCTGGGCGGGCAGCGGTGGCTGGCGAGGCGGGAACGAGTGACGCGCGGCCTTTTGCGCGGCACGAGCCGCCGCAGCCAGACGACGCCGGGCGGGCATAAAGCCCTTTTAAGCGGAGGCCGCCAGGCCGACAACCTCTTACAACAGGCTGCCCCACGATGACGCCGCCGGACCGGACCACCGGAGCCGCCAGGGATGGCGGCGGCTGCGGGGCCACAGAAGAACACCGCACCCGACAGCAGAGCGGAGCGCCAGCGAAGCTTTGCGCTGCACGGACCACGGGGCTGAACGCGGGGGCGTCAGACATAATGCGGATTGTGCGAACACGAGCCGCGCGCAGCGGGTCGGGTTCGCCGCCGTTGCCACCCGGCGAGAGTGCGCATAATCCCCCGCATTATGTTGAATGACGTTTGCCCCGTGCGCGTGGCCGCATGGGACACGCCTGCCTCCACGGGGCGAACGGCATTTACCCCCGCGCTCTCCGCTGGCAGGGGGCAGTCAACCGCCAGGGAAGGCGGTTGTCTGCCCTGCACCGCACCCCACGGCCTCACAGGGATCGCCCGCTAACTTTGCGGTCTTTCCGGCGGCGCAGCTGCTTCGCCCGACGTCAGCGTCTCCGGCTGCGTTTCCTGCTGACCAGCGCCCGCTCCATCTCTGCATGGTTACGCTCACGCCGCGTCTGCGGCTCTGCCACCGCATCCGCAACGTGCCGTTCCTGCCATGTCTCATCCTGCTCTTCCGGGTGCGTCAGCGCGTGAACTTCCTGCAAGTGACCGATGGCTACCCGCGTGTAGACCTGCGTCGTCTCCAGCTTCTCATGGCCGAGGATCGCCTGGATATGCCGAGTGTCCGCGCCGTTGTCCAGCATCTGCGTCGCCATTGAGTGCCGGAAGATGTGGCAGGCTCCGGGCTTGTTGATACGCGCTTTCTCCCGGATGGTTTCCCCGCCGATCTGCGTCAGCGTTCCCCGGTTCAGTCCTTTGCCGTGCCAGGTGATGAACAGATGACCACTGTCGAAGCGGTAAGCCAGCCGGGGCCGCACATCGCGCAGGTAGCGCGTCACCCACTCCAGCGCCACATGGCCCACAGGAACAACGCGATCCTTTTTCCCTTTGCCCTGGCGCACGTTCACCACGCCCCGCGTGAAGTCCACGTCACATAACATCAGGTTCGCCACCTCCATGCGCCTGATCCCGGTACTCCATAACACCTCCAGGATCGCCCGGTTACGCAGGCCCAGCGGCTTCTCCGTGTCCAGACTGCCCAGCACCTGCCGCGTCTCCTGCTCGCTGAACACCTGCGCCGGAAGCCGTTTCTCTTCCTTCGGCAGTGTCAGCATCTCCGCCGGACTGTAGAGGATGACGTGGCGTTTCAGCAGCCAGCGGTAGAAGTTTTTCACCGCACTGAGGCGGTTAAGCTGCCCGCCCACCGCCAGCGTGTTGCCGTCGGCCTTGCGGTAACTGCGTAAGTGGCGCTGGTACGCTTCCAGCACGGCCAGGCTTATCTGCGGCGCGTACAGCAGCCCGCGCTCCTCGCACCACGTCACGAACGGCAGCACCCGTTCGCGGTAGCCTTCCACGCTGCGCGCGCTGTAGCCTGCGGCTTCCAGGCTTTCCAGCCAGGCGAGCACATGCCGGCGCTGCGTCGTGTGTTCGTTCTGGCGGCTGAGATAAAGGGCTTCCGGCCCCGGTGATTTGGGCTTTGTCATGATGATTGTCCTGAGTGAGATTACGGTACGATGGGGATAAGAACAGAGGGTGGAACAGTGATTTTCAGGCAGGCCGACCGCTTCGTGGTATCAGCCTTGCAGGGCGCGGCCTGCGGGGATTTTACGTTACCCGACCACCTGCCGACTGACTGCCGACCGGGGGCCGACCATTGCAGCCGTTGCCCCGACCGGATGAAGTCGTACTTATGCTTCCGTGTTGCTCCGGCCCGGACGGGCCGCAGTATGATTGCGGGGCAGGTTTTTTGCGTTCTGCCGGAACAGGGCTTTTTCCTCTGCCCCGACAGATCCGGCCTGTAAGCCTTGTGGTGTCTGGTCTGGCACGGTTTCAGCCTTACCCGACTGACCGCCGACCACTGCCCGACCGGAGGCCGACTGCTTCACCGCCTGCCCCGACCGGGCGGAGTCATACGGTGGTTTCTCCGGCGTTTCCGGCACGTCGATCAGACCGCACAGGTGCGCGGCGTCTGCGTTGCCGTCCCCGTCGAACAGCAGTTCATAGCAGAACGTCAGCCCGCGACGGTGGACCAGCAGGTATTCCATTTCGACCAGCCGCGCCAGGTGGATCTTAAGCTGCGTGTCGCCCCACTGCACCGCGTCACGCAGTTGTTTACGGGTGAACAGCATCGCCTCACGCACCTGACCGCTGCCGCTCACCCATTGCTGGATCAGGGTTAACAGTTTCCGCGTCTGCGGCGGCATCTCGTCCAGGGTGCGCCCGAGTATTTCATGCGCTAACTGGTTCGCCAGGGCGATGTCCTCCCGCGTCACCTCGATGTACTCCACCACCTGCCCGCGATGCTCCACGCGCTTGATCTCCCGCTGGTACTGGTGCAGCAGCGTGATGCTCTGGATCAGCGTCAGGTATTTCATATGGTCGCGCCGGGTGCGCGTCTTGTTGCTCATGAAGGTCAGTTGTGACGCGAACGGGTTCACCACGTTGAGCGGGCGTAACAGCCGCTGCGCGTTCTGGTGAAGCTGAGTGATGTAACTTTTTTCATTCGCCGCCAGAAGGCCTTCCAGCGTCTGCGCGTAACGCTGCGCCGCGTGGATGGCCTCCGTCTGCTCCCGCGACTCGTTCACCGTCAGCACCAGGCAACGGTTTAACAGTTCTTCATCGACGTCGATCGCCGTGGTGGTCAGCATCAGCATCACCGGGCCTTTCACCGTGTACTGTTTGGTTACCAGGTTGCCGCTGGCGTCGTCCTTGCCCGTACTGGCGATGGTCAGTTCCCCGTCTGACTGCAACAGTTTCAGCGCATACGCCGCCTGGCGCACACCTTCTTCTTCTGCGATGGCGAGGATCTTGTGTTGCAGGTTGGTTTCGCCGAGGTAGAACAGGCTCTGCCCGGTCATGGCGCTGTATTGCAGCCGTTCTTCCGGCGGGATCAGATTGAGCACCGCATCCATTAAGCTGGACTTACCCGCCGCGCTCGATGACTGGATCAGCACCGCCAGCGGCCTGTCCAGTTTGCGCGACACCGCCGCCAGATACGCCGCCGTCAGGTTGGTGGACTCACCCACCACGCCACACGCCGCCATATCAGAAGCGATGCGCCCGGCAAGACACTCGTCGCGCAGCAGATCCAGCGCCGCCTCCCGATCTTCCGGCGTCATCTCCGGGGCGACGCTCTCCGGCTCCGGTGCCGCCTGCCAGTGCTCCAGCGCCAGCAGCACCTTACCCAGCGAACGGCGCAGGTCGCCTTCGGCAAGCCCAAGCTCTGCCGCTGCGGCCCGCGCATAACCGGAACGGCTGCGGGCGCTCATCATATCCACCGCATCAGCGAACACCACGCCGCTGTTGGTGTCCAGCACCTGCGCATTGACCTTCATCGCGGCGACGTTCGGTTTGCGGCTTACGCCCCTGATAGTCCAGCGTTCGCCGGGTAAGGCTACCATCAGTTCGCCATCGGTCAGGGTTTCCACGCTGACGCCCGGTGCAGGCGCGGCGGCTGCGGGTAAGACCGCAACCCCGGCAGCTAATGAAGTCAGGTGTGCAGGCTCCGCGCTGGCCTGCGGCGCGATACTCTCCGCATCGGCCAGGTCACTCATGGGCACCGCGCCATCCAGCAACAGACTGAACGCCTGTTCCGGCTCTGCCACACTGCACAGATAACCGTTCGCATCCATGCCCGCCGGGAACAGTACGCGGAACGTGGCGATCCCGGAAGCGGCTAAGGAAGAAGCCCGTTTCACCGCCGCCTCATTGCCCGCCGGATCGTTGTCGTAGGCGATCAGTACCTGCCTGACGCCGTGTGCCAGCAGTGCGGCCCGCATCTCACCGGTGAAGCCGTTCACCCCGTAAGCCGCCGTGACGTTACGGACCCCGGCGACCCAGAACGACATGGCGTCGATCAGCGATTCGCACAGGACAACCGTTGATGAACCGATCAGCGCCTGCTCATTCCACACGCCGCCGTGAGCGCCAGGAAGGTACAGATGCAGCGGCGTTCCCTTACGCAGATCGCCGCCGATCTTGCGCCCGTACATCTCGCGGATCTGCCCGTTCAGATCCATCACCGGCACAACCAGCGACCCTGTAAAATGCTCATGCCCGGACTCACGCAGCACCCCCACCCCCTTAAGCCGGGCGCGGATCTTTTCTCCGGCGCGTGATTTAACCGCTGGCAGGCGGTAAGGCAGCGTCCGGTTGGCGAAGCCGGGTTTAAAGGCGGCGACCAGTTCAGGATGGTTAAGGCGGCGCTTTTCCAGATACGCCACCGCTTCCGGTGCGTTCAGCAGCGTGTGGTGATAGAAGTCCACCACGCGGCCCAGCAGCGCCTGACGGCCCGCTTCATCTTCCGCGAAGATTTCCGGCTCATCTTTGGTAACCAGCGGCACCACGGCGGGATTATCGCCCAGCTCCGCTTTCAGACGTTCCGCCGCCTTACGCAGGCTGAGTTTTTCCGTCTGCATCACCCAGTCCAGCACCGAACCGCCTGCGTTACAGCCGAAGCAGTGATACAGGTTTTTCTCCGGCGAGATCACACAGGACGGCGTTTTCTCGTCATGGAACGGGCACAGCGTGGTGAAGTCCTTCCCCTTCTTAACCAGTTGTCGCCCCTGCGCCTGAACCACGGCGACTAAGGAGACGGCGGCTTTCAGGTGCTGCAACTCTGCTTCCGGGATGCGGGCCATAACGGGAACTCCTGTAAAAACCTGTCAATAGGGTTTGTATAAAAATAACTCGACAAGTATATACATCAGCTAGTAGTATTTACAACAGTTAAATGTAAAACATGGAGTAGATTATGGTCATCAGGTCTCAAAGGATTTCAGGTAAAACGACTATGGCCGCACCAATAAGCAACGAAGAACAGGTATTTATTACGGAACTGGGCAGGCGGATCACCGCGCTGAGGAAGGATGCCGGGATGACACAGACGCAGGTTGCACAGGCGCTGAATGTCTCCCAGCAGGCCGTACAGGCATGGGAAGCCGGAAGGCGGCGGATACAGATATCCATACTCCCAGCCGTGGCAAGACTGTTAGCGGTTTCTCTGGAGGATTTGCTTGGCGAAGAACCGGAGAAGATCGCCCGTAAGCGTGGCCCCGCGCCAAAATGGCAGCAGCTTATTGAAGAGATCGACAGCCTGCCGAA
This sequence comes from Escherichia ruysiae, assembly GCF_031323975.1. Taxonomy (NCBI): domain Bacteria; kingdom Pseudomonadati; phylum Pseudomonadota; class Gammaproteobacteria; order Enterobacterales; family Enterobacteriaceae; genus Escherichia; species Escherichia ruysiae. The sequence goes on along the minus strand of NZ_JAVIWS010000001.1, from coordinate 3,583,307 downwards.
GGCAAAGCAGAAGATGATTTCGGAGATGTTACAGGCCCTGATTGTTCAGGCGCGTAACTGACTGATAAATAACGCGGTGACTAAGGGCGGCAACCCTTAACCGCCGCTCACCACAAGCAACTAACTGAGGTAGTTAATCATGGCTGAACACGATATTACGCCAGAAGTCACCATTTCCAAAACGCAGCGCCAGTATCAGGTGGGCTATGTCAGCGCCCGCCATCAGAACAGTAAAACAGGCATGACCACGTATTATTCACGACACCCCAGCCTGCACCTTAAAGGCGACTGGCTCGCTGAGGCGGGATTTGATACCGGACAAGGTGTGACGGTGAAGATTTCGGAGGGGTGCCTGACCATCATCGCTGACAGTGACGAGGCACAGGAACTGCGGGAGGAACTTTATCAGGTTAAACAGGTGGTTAAGGGGATGCGGAACGGGATGTTTAGTGTGCTGAACGAGAAATAAATAAAAGGGGCGATGCTGATTTCGCCCCCTTTTATTATTTAACAATATTTAATTTCATATATCCCTATAATATCGAACACATGGTCATAAGTACTGATAATTATGTGCTGAACTCCATCTCTTTGGATATCCTCTACTAAATCGAAACTTGATGTAGTATATTGATCAAGAGGATAATTATCAACTTTATATATAGATAACTTTTCAATTTTGCTAATAAAAATCTCGAGACTTACATCATGAGCATCTTTAATAGCAGGTTTGCAGGCAGACAACGATAAGGAAGCTTTGATGGTAAAGTTAAATGGATACAGATTTAACTCTGTCCCAGTTAAAATCAACGCATCTCGGCCATATATTTGACCATATTTTGTTTCTAGTGCTTTTACAATCATATTAGCCACAACCTCTTGTCCTCACTGTTCTGCCGCCATTTTGAGTTGAAAATCTTCGATCTAAATTAATTTTTGACAATTCCTCTGGAGTAGCCCATCTCGAAGGGATCTTCGATACACCGGCTGCTTTGGCAGCATAAAGTCGTCTATTATCTAAAGTAAAGACTGAATCTTTATGAGCACCTTGTGATAACAATCTTTCCTGAACATTTGCAGGTAAATCCCGCATTCTAACTTTTCTAATAGGTTCAACGTGATTTATATATGACGGGTCATTTATAAGTCTGTGAATAAGCCCATTAACATTTCTTCCGTCTTCAAAAACACCATTTATACTATCTTGTGAGAATAGAATTGTTTTAGGACTTACTGGTGATAATCCAAGAGGATCTATCCATGATAACGGGTTTGGAACATAACTATAGAGATTTAATCCACCCGCCAGCCCTATCGGGTCAAATCGCGCAATCTAATCGAAGTCCGGATCGTACTGTCAGTTTCGTCTATAAATCACTAAAACCATCACGTCATAGTTCATACGCTACCGCCACACCCTGACAAAGTAAGCTATCTGCACGAAGTTTATTTTACTATCTAATCAGCAGGTTAAATACAAAAATATCATTTCCAAAACACAGCGCCACTGTACCGTGGGCTATCTGCCCAACCGAAGCGACACGCCGGTGATCAAAATCAGCGCCAAATGGCTGAGAGAAGCGGGATTTGAGATCGGCACGGGCGTTACCGTGAAGATCTCGGAAGGTTGCCTGATCCTGCTAGCGGATAACAACGAAGTACAGGAACTGCGCAGGGAACTTTACCAGGTCAAACAGGCGGTTAAGGGGATGCGGAACGGGATGTTTAGTGTGCTGAACGAGAGTTAAATAATAAAAAGCCGGGAAGATTTAATTTTCTTCCCAGTTTTTTTAAAGTTTATTTATAGCTTGGTTAATTTCAAATAATAATGAGACAATATCTTTCGCAGAACCATTATAAATGGGATAATCCCAATCAAAATCCTTTATTAAACAAATATAAAACTTCCCATTTATATCAAAAGATGGTCGCCACCCAACATCCAAAAGATACCCACCAGGATATTCAACCTGGAGCATATCTTCCTTAAGTTCATCTCGCTGTTCATTAAGAGGGATGCTTTGTTTCAGGGAGAAGTCATTAAAAACTATATTCCCTTTTTTTCCTAAGAAATCAATGTTCATGATGTTGTTAGCCTTCGGAATTCATCGATTGATATAGGATGTCCATGTATTGTCCCACCGCTAAGTTCAACTCGAACCCATTGAGATTCTTTACCCTCACTGGCCCCAATAACTTTTCCCATATCTTTTACTTTCCATGGTTTACCGTTCGTAACAGGTGTGCCTGTATTAAAAACATCGTATTCCAACGTTTTAATATCAATATCTGGAGAATATTTTGCCGGGCCTGATTTTGTTGATTTAATTATATCCTTCCATGATTTGTTTTTTGGAGGAAAATGTTTGTATCCATGATTTGTCCATTCAGGTTGCCCACATTTCAAACCCAAAGGATCGATCCAGTTTACTGGATTAGGCGCGTATTGGTATAAGTTTAATCCGCCTCTCAGCCCTATCGGGTCATCGGAACGATCCGGTGCAGGTCACACTTTTTAACACGCTACCGCCCGCGCCGTTACCCGCTTCACAGCCACTGCTTTTTACTTATTTAACAACATGTTAACCCAACTTTCCCGACACGCGTTTTCACGCCCGCTAACCATAGCATCACCACCACCGCCTGTCATTCCGCTTTCCACTAAGTCCGTTTCCGGCAACCCGTGACGGGGGGCCGCCAGGACGCCTCCGGCGGCATGGCGGGGCCACGGCGCGGGGTCTGCGGGTGCGGGCGGCAGAGAGTCCGCAAGCGACGGAACGGCGCTCTGTGGCACCGCTGCCTGACCGGTGGTTGCCTTTGCATGACCACACCTGACCGGGGCGGGCAGCGGTGGCTTGCGAGGCGGGAACGAGTGACGCGCGGCCTTTTTGCGCGGCACGAGCCGCCGCAGCCAGACGACGCCGGGCGGGCATAAAGCCCTTTTAAGCGGAGGCCGCCAGGCCGACAACCTCTTACAACAGGCTGCCCCACGATGACGGGGCCGGACCGGACCACCGGAGCCGCCAGGGAGGGCGGCGACTGCGGGGCCACAGAACGGCACCACTGCCAACAGCAGAGCGAAGCTTTGCGCTGCACGGACTGCGGGGCTGAACGCGGGGGCGCCAGACATAATGCGGATTGTGCGAACACGAGCCGCGCGCAGCGGGTCGGGTTCGCCGTCATTGCCACCCGGCGAGAGTGCGCATAATCCCCCGCATTATGTTGAATGACGTTTGCCCCGTGCGCCGTGGCTGCATGGGACACGCCTGCCTCCACGGGGCGAACGGCATTTACCCCCGCGCACTCCGCTGGCAGGGGGCAGTCAACCGCCAGGGAAGGCGGTTGTCTGCCCTGCCCCTCACCCCACGGCCTTACAGGGATCGCCCGCTAACTTTTCAGGCTGTCCGGCGATGATCACGCTTCCGGCCTGCATCAGCGTCTCCGGCTGCGTTTCCTGCTGACCAGCGCCCGCTCCATCTCTGCGTGATTACGCTCACGCCGCGTCTGCGGCTCTGCCGCCACCTGCGGGCCACGTCGTTCCTGCCATGTCTCGTCCTGCTCTTCCGGGTGCGTCAGCGCGTGAACTTCCTGTAAGTGACCGATGGCTACCCGCGTATAGATCTGCGTCGTCTCCAGCTTCTCATGGCCGAGGATCGCCTGGATATGCCGCGTGTCCGCGCCGTTGTCCAGCATCTGCGTCGCCATCGAGTGCCGGAAGATGTGACACGCCCCCGGCTTGTTGATACGCGCTTTCTCCCGGATGGTTTCCCCGCCGATCTGCGTCAGCGTTCCCCGGTTCAGTCCTTTGCCGTGCCAGGTGATGAACAGATGACCACTGTCGAAGCGGTAAGCCAGCCGGGGCCGCACATCGCGCAGGTAGCGCGTCACCCACTCCAGCGCCACATGGCCCACAGGAACAACGCGATCCTTTTTCCCTTTGCCCTGGCGCACGTTCACCACGCCCCGCGTGAAGTCCACGTCACATAACATCAGGTTCGCCACCTCCATGCGCCTGATCCCGGTACTCCATAACACCTCCAGGATCGCCCGGTTACGCAGGCCCAGCGGCTTCTCCGTGTCCAGACTGCCCAGCACCTGCCGCGTCTCCTGCTCGCTGAACACCTGCGCCGGAAGCCGTTTCTCTTCCTTCGGCAGTGTCAGCATCTCCGCCGGACTGTAGAGGATGACGTGGCGTTTCAGCAGCCAGCGGTAGAAGTTCTTCACTGCGCTTAAGCGGTTAAGCTGCCCACCCACCGCCAGCGTGTTACCGTCGGCCTTGCGGTAGCTGCGAAGATGGCGCTGGTACGCTTCCAGCACCGACAGGCTGACCTGTGGCGCGTACAGCAGCCCGCGCTCCTCGCACCACGTCACGAACGGCAGCACCCGTTCGCGGTAGCCTTCCACGCTGCGCGCGCTGTAGCCTGCGGCTTCCAGGCTTTCCAGCCAGGCGAGCATATGCCGGCGCTGTGTCGTGTGTTCGTTCTGGCGGCTGAGATAAAGGGCTTCCGGTCCCGGTGATTTGGGCTTTGTCATGATGATTGTCCTGAGTGAGATTACGGTACGATGGGGATAAGAACAGAGGGTGGAACAGGGGTTTTCGTGCTGCCCCAACTTGCGGGGCATTCAGGCCAGTAATGGCGCAGCCTGCGGGGGATTTTCACTCCCCCAACTTAGCCCCAACATGGGGGCAACTTAAGGGTAACTTGCGCTGATTCAGATCCAACTTGCGGATGTCATACCGCTGGCGCACCGTCATGGGGTGTCGGGCGGCTTTCCGGTGTATTACTATTACGGTGTGCGGTTTTCCTGGCTGCCGGGAACAGTGCTTTTTCATCTGCCCCAACTTACGGCACATCACCGCCAGCACTGGCGAGGCTTACAGGTGGTTTCACCGCCCCCAACTTAGCCCCAACATGAGGGCAACTTAAGGGCAACTTGCCCGCATCATGCCCCAACTTGCCGGAGTCATACACCGGGCTGTCCTCCGGTTCGATCAGGCCGCACAGGTGTGAGCCGTCACCGCTGCCGTCCCACAGCAACTCGTATTGCAGCAGGTGACCCCGGCTGCCGCCATGCACAAGCAGGTATTCCATTTCCGCAAGCCGCATACAGTGGACTTTAAGCTGGTTGTCGCTCCACTGCGTGAAGTCGCGGATCTCCCGCCGTGTGAAGCGCACCTCGCCGGGTTTGCAGTGCTGCGCCGATGCCAGTTCACCGACCATCGTCTGGATCAGCAGTAACAGTTTGCGCGTCTGCGGCGGCATCTCATCCAGGGTACGCCCGAGTATTTCATGTGCCAGGCGGTTCGCCAGGGCGATGTCCTCCCGCGTCACCTCGATGTACTCCACCACCTGCCCGCGATGCTCCACGCGTTTGATCTCCCGCTGGTACTGGTGCAGCAGCGCGATCGCCTGGATCAGCGTCAGGTATTTCATATGGTCGCGCCGGGTGCGCGTCTTGTCGCTCATGAAGGTAAGCTGCGAGGCGAACGGGTTCACCACGTTAAGCGGGCGCAGCAGCCGCTGCGCGTTCTGGTGTAACGTCGTGATGTAACTTTTTTCATTCGCCGCCAGCAGTCCTTCCAGCGTCTGTGCGTAACGCTGCGCCGCGTGGATCGCTTCCGTCTGTTCCCGCGACTCGTTCACCGTCAGCACCAGACAGCGGTTGAGTAACTCCTCGTCAACGTCGATGGCGGTGGTGGTCAGCATCAGCATCACCGGGCCTTTGACGGTGTACTGTCTGGTGACGAGGTTTCCGGTGGCATCATCCTTGCCCGTTGAGGCGATGGTTAACTCACCATCCGACTGCAACAGTTTCAGCGCATACGCCGCCTGCCGCACACCTTCTTCTTCGGCGATGGCGAGGATCTTGTGTTGCAGGTTGGTTTCACCCAGGTAGAACAGGCTCTGCCCGGTCATGGCGCTGTATTGCAGCCGTTCCTCTGGCGGGATCAGGTTCAGCACTGCATCCATCAGCGACGATTTACCCGCCGCGCTCGATGACTGGATCAACACGGCAAGCGGGCGCCCCAGCTTGCGCGACACCGCCGCCAGATACGCCGCCGTCAGATTGGTGGATTCACCCACCACGCCACACGCCGCCATGTCTGCCGCGATGCGTGACGCAAGACACTCGTCGCGCAGCAGCTCCAGCGCCGCGTCCCGATCCTCCGGCGTCATCTCCGGGGCGGCGTTCTCCGGCTCCGGTGCGGCCTGCCAGTGTTCCAGCGCCAGCAGCACCTTACCCAGCGAGCGGCGCAGATCGCCTTCTGCAAGGCCAAGCTCTGCCGCTGCGGCCCGCGCATAACCGCCGCGAGAACGGGCGCTCATCATATCCACCGCATCCGCGAACACCACGCCGCTTTCAGTGTCCAGCACCTGCGCGTTAACCTTCATCGCCGCCGCGTTGGTTTTGCGACTTACGCCCCGGATCGTCCAGCGTTCGCCCGGTAAGGCTACCATCAGTTCGCCATCAGCCAGGGTTTCCACGCTGACGCCCGGTGCAGGGGCGGCGGCTGCGGGTAAGGCCGCAACCCCGGCAGCTAATGAAGTGAGGTGTGCAGGCTCCGCGCTGGCCTGCGGCGCGATACTCTCCGCATCGGCCAGGTCACTCATGGGCACCGCGCCATCCAGCAACAGACTGAACGCCTGTTCCGGCTCTGCCACACTGCACAGATAACCGTTCGCATCCATGCCCGCCGGGAACAGTACCCGGAACGTGGCGATCCCGTCAGCGGCTAAGGAAGAAGCCCGTTTCACCGCCGCCTCATTGCCTGCCGGATCGTTGTCGTAGGCGATCAGTACCTGTTTAATGCCGTAGTTTCTGAACGCCTGATGCATCTCATCGGTGAAGCCGTTCACCCCGTAAGCCGCCGTGACGTTACGGACCCCGGCGACCCAGAACGACATGGCATCGAGAAGCGATTCGCACAGGACAACCGTTGATGAACCGATCAGCGCCTGCTCATTCCACACGCCGCCGTGAGCGCCGGGAAGGTACAGATGCAGTGGCGTTCCCTTACGCAGATCGCCGCCGATCTTGCGCCCGTACATCTCACGGATCTGCCCGTTCAGATCCATCACCGGCACAACCAGCGACCCGGTGAAGTGCTCATGCCCGGACTCACGCAGCACACCCACCCCCTTAAGCCGGGCGCGGATCTTCTCGCCTGCCCGTGACTTAACCGCTGGCAGGCGATAAGGCAGCGTGCGGTTGGCGAAGCCGAGTTTAAAGGCGGCGACCAGTTCAGGATGATTAAGGCGGCGCTTTTCCAGATACGCCACCGCTTCCGGCGCGTTCAGCAGCGTGTGATGGTAGAACTCCACCACACGGGAGAGCAGTTGCTGACGGCCCGCTTCATCTTCCGTGAAGATTTCCGGCTCATCTTTGGTAACCAGCGGCACCACGGCGGGATTATCGCCCAGCTCCGCTTTCAGACGTTCCGCCGCCTTACGCAGGCTGAGTTTTTCCGTCTGCATCACCCAGTCCAGCACCGAACCGCCTGCATTACAGCCGAAGCAGTGATACAGGTTTTTCTCCGGCGAGATGACGCAGGACGGCGTTTTCTCGTCATGGAACGGGCACAGCGTGGTGAAGTCCTTCCCTTTCTTAACCAGTTGTCGCCCCTGCGTCTGAACCACGGCAACTAAGGAGACGGCGGCTTTCAGGTGCTGCAACTCTGCTTCCGGGATGCGGGCCATAACGGGAACTCCTGTAAAAACCTGTCAATAGGGTTTGTATAAAAATAACTCGACAAGTATATACATCAGCTAGTAGTATTTACAACAGTTAAATGTAAAACATGGAGTAGATTATGGTCATCAGGTCTCAAAGGATTTCAGGTAAAACGACTATGGCCGCACCTATAAGCAACGAAGAACAGGTATTTATTACGGAACTGGGCAGACGGATCACCGCGCTGAGAAAGGACGCAGGGATGACACAGACGCAGGTTGCACAGGCGCTGAACGTCTCCCAGCAGGCCGTACAGGCATGGGAAGCCGGACGGCGGCGGATACAGATATCCATACTCCCAGCCGTGGCAAGACTGTTAGCGGTTTCTCTGGAGGATTTGCTTGGCGAAGAACCGGAGAAGATCGCCCGTAAGCGTGGCCCCGCGCCAAAATGGCAGCAGCTTATTGAAGAGATCGACAGCCTGCCGAAGGCAAAGCAGAAGATGATTTCGGAGATGTTACAGGCCCTGATTGTTCAGGCGCGTAACTGACTGATAAATAACGCGGTGACTAAGGGCGGCAACCCTTAACCACCGCTGACCACAAGCAACTAACTGAGGTAGTTAATCATGGCTGAACACGATATTACGCCAGAAGTCACCATTTCCAAAACACAGCGCCACTGTACCGTGGGCTATCTGCCCAACCGCAGCGACACGCCGGTGATCAAAATCAGCGCCAAATGGCTGAGAGAAGCGGGATTTGAGATCGGCACGGGCGTTACCGTGAAGATCTCGGAAGGTTGCCTGATCCTGCTAGCGGATAACAACGAAGTACAGGAACTGCGCAGGGAACTTTACCAGGTCAAACAGGCGGTTAAGGGGATGCGGAACGGGATGTTTAGTGTGCTGAACGAGAGTTAAATAATAAAAAGCCGGGAAGATTTAATTTTCTTCCCAGTTTTTTTAAAGTTTATTTATAGCTTGGTTAATTTCAAATAATAATGAGACAATATCTTTCGCAGAACCATTATAAATGGGATAATCCCAATCAAAATCCTTTATTAAACAAATATAAAACTTCCCATTTATATCAAAAGATGGTCGCCACCCAACATCCAAAAGATACCCACCAGGATATTCAACCTGGAGCATATCTTCCTTAAGTTCATCTCGCTGTTCATTAAGAGGGATGCTTTGTTTCAGGGAGAAGTCATTAAAAACTATATTCCCTTTTTTTCCTAAGAAATCAATGTTCATGATGTTGTTAGCCTTCGGAATTCATCGATTGATATAGGATGTCCATGTATTGTCCCACCGCTAAGTTCAACTCGAACCCATTGAGATTCTTTACTCTCACTGGCCCCAATAACTTTTCCCATATCTTTTACTTTCCATGGTTTACCGTTCGTAACAGGTGTGCCTGTATTAAAAACATCGTATTCCAACGTTTTAATATCAATATCTGGAGAATATTTTGCCGGGCCTGATTTTGTTGATTTAATTATATCCTTCCATGATTTGTTTTTTGGAGGAAAATGTTTGTATCCATGATTTGTCCATTCAGGTTGCCCACATTTCAAACCCAAAGGATCGATCCAGTTTACTGGATTAGGCGCGTATTGGTATAAGTTTAATCCGCCTCTCAGCCCTATCGGGTCAAATCGCGCAATCTAATCGAAGTCCGGATCGTACTGTCAGTTTCGTCTATAAATCACTAAAACCATCACGTCATAGTTCATACGCTACCGCCGCCCCCTGATAAAGTAAGCTATCTGCACGAAGTTAATTTTACTATCTAATCAGCAGATTAAATATAAAAATATCATTTCCAAAACACAGCGCCACTGTACCGTGGGTTATCTGCCCAACCGCAGCGACACGCCGGTGATCAAAATCAGCGCCAAATGGCTGAGAGAAGCGGGATTTGAGATCGGCACGGGTGTTACCGTGAAGATCTCGGAAGGTTGCCTGATCCTGCTAGCGGATAACAACGAAGTACAGGAACTGCGCAGGGAACTTTATCAGGTTAAACAGGTAGTTAAGGGGATGCGGGATGGGATGTTTAGTGTGCTGAACGAGAGTTAAATAATAAAAAAGCCGGGAAGATGATCCCGGCTCATTATAAATTAAACTCGCTCACTTCTAAGTAAAATAAATTTTGCGGATTTCAATATGATGTATTTTAATTCAGAAGGTCTGGATGTATCATTAATATAAAGAAGATAATTATGTTCTGGATAATCCATCTCATCAGGTTCGTTATCTAATAAATCAATATTTTCCTTTAAGATAAAATGTTCATGCTTCTTATCACCTGAAATATAATAGACACCATGATAAGAACTATCCCTTTCGATAAAAAATATATTCAGCGACGACTCCAGTAATTCACGAGCCTCATTTAAATCTCTTCCAGAAAATCCATACAAATCATAGTAACTCATTGTTAACTCACAAACTATGGCAATATTATACTTGGTGCTCTACCAGTTGCTGCTGGAATAGAGTCAAAAATCATGAAGTTAACGTCTCTTCCATATTGTTCACTCATTCTATCTGCTAGTCCTTTTAGCCCCAACTTATCCAGATCCCGTGCTTTTAACGGCCCAGTTCTTAATCCACCACTTCTGGTGGCAATTCCAGCGTTTTTGGCTGCACTCAAAATATCATCACCTGCAAGAGCGATATCAAAATCACTCACTCTTCCTACATCAAAAGGCTGCCCAGTACGGTAACTTTTCCCAGAAACAGCACTACCTTGAATAATAGGCGTAGTATCAGGGAAACCAGCATCAGAAAGACCTTGTCTTATTTCTCGACCAAATTGATTAAATTCATCTGCATCCCTAAAACCTTTCGGTGTACATGGCGTTAATCCAAGAGGATCGATCCATCCAAGCGGATTTGGCGCATACCGATAAAGGTTTATTCCCCCCGCCAGCCCTATCGGGTCCGGCTGCGTAAACCGCCCGACATCCGGATCATAGTACCTGTGCAGATTGTAGTGCAGCCCCGTTTCCCTGTCGAGGTACTGTCCCTGGTAGCGCAGGCTCTGCTCCACCCCGCCGTGATCCTTCTCCTGTATTGTGTTTCCCCAGACCTGGTATCCCGTCTCCCACACGATTTTCCCGTCGCTGTCCGTCAGCTCTTCCGGCGCGCCGTTCACATCCGTGTGAAAATACAGTACCCGGGCCGGTTCCCCTTTGCCCGCCTTATCCACCCGCGCCAGCGGTTCATAACTCCCCGGGGCACTGTAAATATACAGGCTGCTGCTCCCTTCCGGCCTGCTCTCCTGCGCCAGCCGCATCCCGTCCCATAAAAATTTTGTCCGGTTGTACGCTTTACCGTCATGGCTGATATGCTGTTTTTCCGTCCGCCTCCCCAGCGCATCGTACACATACCGGTATGTCCCCCGCGCTGTCCTCGCCTCCACCATCCGGTGCTCCGCATCATAGCGGTAACTCTGCGTTCCGCTCCGGCCCTGCTTTTCCACCATCCGGCCATATTCGTCATAACGGTAGTGCACACCACGGTAAGACATCAGCCGGCTGAACGGCACCACGCTGTTTTCTGCCGTGGCCCTTTCCCCCGCACGCCGGTCCAGCAGGTTTCCCGCTGCGTCGTACTGCCAGCTCGCCAGATACCCCTCATCCTCCAGGCGGCACGCCGTGATGCGCCCCGTGCTGTCGTAAAAGTAATCCGTTTCGCCCCGCCGGCTGTGCTGTGTCTTCAGCAGTTCGTCCTGACCGTTGTAGCTGTACTGCCGGTCCGTGAACGTCTCCGGCACCACCCCGCGCATTCCGCTGCAGGTCTCCTTACGTTTCAGCCGCCCGGCAGGGTCATAAAGCTGCCGCGTGCTCAGCCGCCCCTGGCTTCTGAGTACCTCCCGGTGCAGGCTGTCACGCGTGAACTCGCTGATGACTTCCCGGTCCAGATTTATCTGCTGGAGATGACCGCTGCCGTAGTACAGATGCCGCTGCGTTCTGCCGTCCGGAAACGTGGTGGCAGTCCGGTTGCCCAGTTCGTCGTACCGGTGGGTCAGGACGCCCTGCGCCGTCTCCTCGCTCAGCATCCGGCCTGGTCTGTCGTAACTGAAGCGGATTATCTCCGGCGCGCCGGTTTCGTCTGCGTCGTGCCGCCGGCAGCGGATTTCCAGCAGCTGGTCTGCCGCGTCATAAACGTATTCCGTGCGGGTTTCTGCCGTCTCCTTTGCGGTGAGCCGGCCCGCTGCATCACGCATCAGCCGGTGGCGGATTTCTCCGCCCTGGTCGCCCGTGAACACCACCTCCGTGACCGCGTTCAGCGCGTTGTAACGGTACGCCTGACGGCAGCAGTCCGGATTTATCTGCTCCGCCAGACGATCCAGCACATCGTGGCGGAACCGGTAGCTTTCTCCGTTCTCGTTTGTCAGCGTGACCAGACGCCCGTAGGCGTCGTACCCGAACCCCGTCCTGCGCCCCGCCGCGTCCGTGCGGATGCGCACCCGCCCCTGCCCGTCGCGCTGCCAGCGCGTTATCTGCCCTGCCGGGCTGGTGTATTTCACCAGCCTGCCCGCCGCATCCGGCTGGTAACGCGCCGTGCGACCGTCCGCCAGTATCACCTCCACCAGGTGACCGCTGTCGTCATACCCGTAGCGCGTGCTGTGGCTCTGCGCGTCTGTCATCCGTATCAGCCGCGTGCGTTCATCATAGAACCAGGCCGTCTGCGAGCCGGAGCAGTCCGTGTGCCGCATCAGCTGCCCGTCTTCGTTCCACTGAAGGTATTTATTTCCCCCGCGTGCGTCGGTTATCTGCACCACCTGGCCGTGGCGGTCATACTGATACCGGGTGCTCTGTTGCAGCGGGTCGGTCACGGCAAGAAGATTGCCGCGTTCATCGTACTCACAGCGCCAGCTGTTGCCCCCCGCATCCACCTCCGTCTCCGGTTCGTGCCACACCGGGTGCCACTGCGTCTGCGACACCCGCCCCATTGGGTCGTGCGTCTCCGTGATATGCCCCTGACGGTCATACACATAGCGCCATCTGCCGCCCTGAGCATCGGTCATCCCCAGCAGCAGCCGTTCTTCGTCGCTCCAGCGGAACGTCATCACCTGCCCGGCCTCGTCCCGGTACGCCGTCACCTGGTTCTGCGCATCCCACTGATGATAACGCGTGCGCCCCAGACCGTCCGTCACGCACAGCCTGCGCGCCGCCAGGTTCCACGCCAGCCGGTACTGTTCACCGCTGTCCGTGTGGTGCCCCGTCACCCGCCACGCTGCGTCATCCGGACCGTCATACCAGCCCCACTGATAATAATATCCCTCGCCGCCCGGCTGGCGGTGCAGGGTCATGCAGTGATTATCGTTGTAGGCAAACTCGCGCAGCAGGTGGCCGGTACTGTCGTACACGCCGGTCAGCTGCCCGGCGGCGTCATAACTGTAACGACGCAGCAGTAAAGGTGCAGTATCAGGGAAATGCTGATAAATCTGCGTCACCCGACGGGGATGCGCCGCCAGGTCGTAATGCAGACGGATGCACGGACGCCGCTGTTCACCACTGATTTGCGTGATGCGCCCCAGCTCGTCGTGGTACAGATTCAGACAGTTGCTGTTACGGTCGCCCAGCATTTTCAGCCGCTGGCGCTGCGGGTGATGCGGGTCGGCTTCAAACAGAAAAAACTGTCCATCATCGCTGCTGATAAGCCAGTGCCCCTGCTCACCACGCCGTACTGCCAGTCCTTCACCGGGACTGTAAAACCCGCTCCCCGGCAGCACGGCTTCCATATCCAGGCGTCGCCCCATACCCGACACAAAGGTCATGCAGTTTTCGTCCGCGTTACCCGGTGTGCGCTCGAGGCTCACTTCATACATCACACTCCAGCCCTGACCGAACATCCCATCCGTGCGCTCGTCACGACTGCTGTACACACGCTGCCAGTCCAGCGGAAAGTGACCCGGCAGGCTGAAGTCGAAATCGTCGTCATCCGCCAGATATTTGGCTCCGGTGGCGGCGTTGACCGGATGTGGAAGGGCGCTGATGGCCTTCTGTGTTATCATGCTCATCCCGACACCGGCAGCAAAACAGGCGATTTTAGAAAGCATTTTGCCCGGGCGGAGAAACATCAGCGCCACGGTTGCCACCAGGGTTATCTGCGACCTGCCGCTTCTGATATCCCTGACCACCAGTAACGGCCCCCCAATGCGGACATCCGGTGACACAAACGCCCCGTCCCCCGGCTCATTCACCACCCGGGCCTCACAGGTACAGCGTGCCCCGCTGCGTGCCGCCGGCTGGCTGTTGATACGCACATCCCGAGCGCCTTCCGCGATATACTCCGCCGCTGGCGGTTCGTCATCATCTCTGAACAGATTGCTGATACTGCCAATAACCGCATTCACGCCCTGAAAGGCGGTTTCCAGCATACCGTCCGGACTGAACAGGTTAAGGACCGTTCCCGCAGGGTCATCCAGAAAGGCGGCTTTTTTTTGTGCGAGTAACTGAGTCAGTGAGGAGGGATGTTTATGGCAGTCGATTTTATCGTCAGGGGTCGGGGTGGAGCCCGGAGCCGCACTGGCCACAGTGGGCTGCCACAGTTCCGACACAAAATGTGTCACGCCATCCACCAGCTCAGCACGCCCTTCTTCCGTACTGAGCTGGCCGGACAGCGCCCGGGACATCAGCACAGGTCCTGTCACCGGGTTAACCGCCAGGGCTATGGCCCCCGCCATTTCCAGATATTCCCCGGCCACATCCCGGAATGTTCTGGCGTCCTCCTGACGCTGCGCTTCTTCCTGTTCCGCCTTCACCTGCGCTTCCTGCGCCTCAATCTCCTGCCGCGATACCGCAGTGGCTGCTGCCCGCGCGGCAGGTTTGCTGTTGATCAATGTGTCACCAGAGCCGGTGAGGATGTAACCTTCAGTCTGAGGCGGGAACAACATATCAGCGAGGGCAGAACAGGCTTCGCTGACCGTTTCTGTCACGCCGGTGTACACCATCGCCACCCCCGCCACAAAACCGATCAGCACGACGGCCGTGCACCCCAGCGTCACCCCCGCTGACGCTGCCAGCACCGTGGCAGCCCCGACAATGAGGGCATCAATAACGACATTTGCCGCCACTTCCAGCACAGCCCCCAGCACATCTGCCATAAACGACGTATGCAGCAGGGCATCCCCCTGCCTTGCCGCCCAGAATGCCTCTTCCATGTCCCGTTCCCTGTGTGATTAATTCGTCCTGGCTTCCTGCCGCATCCTGAAGCGCAGATTCTTTTTAATTTCAGCCCAGCGCGTCATGTCTGCCGGGGTCAGCGGTGTGGTTCTGGCGTAGGTGAAGGCCATCATGACCCGCTCACCCGGCAATACAAATGCCACCTGACACTGGTACACCTGCTCGTTACCCCGGAGAAACTGACTCTGTATCTCCAGCCCTTCTTCGCCGTCATTAATCCCCACCCGGGTCACCTGCACGGGCGTGTAGTGCAGCTCCTTAACCTGCTTTTCCAGTTTTTTCATCTGCTGTTCAACCTGAGAGGCTAATTCGTCTCCCTCCTGCATCTGGCCCCGGCTGATAATTAATGCGGCATCGGGATCACTGAGGCGCAGCATATTAATGGTACTGTCCTGAGATATATTGCCGTCGAAAGACAGAACGGCTTCATTTACATAATATTCCGTCATAATGGAAAGAGTCCCTTTGAATAAAATATTTAATAATGGTTGTGATTTATTTTTCAGTCATGAAGGTGATATCTATCGCCGTCTGAAGAGTAGTTTTCTCTAATGTGCCAGGCGGCGATATATCTGCCTTTCTGTCATTCATGTTTAAATCAAGCTGCCCTGATTGTGTATTTATTTTTCCGTTCTCTGTTGCAGTAATATTAAAGTTCTTACAGGTTATATTAAATATTCCGTCACTGGTCATTTGTAGGATAGTTTCTCCGCAGCTAAGAATAATGGAATCTCCCGCTGCAAAGCGTAAATTCTGTACGGTCTGAATTGTTTTATCTCCTCCGGCAAGGGAAGTATCATCCGTCTGAACTGTAAGAGAACGTTTCTCACCAATAATCGCTGTTTCTGTTTTATCAATAACTTTAAGTCGATTATTCCCCACCCAGTGGCTTTCATTATTATTTACTTCAATGCGCTGATCTTTCTCGGCATGCAACCAGACCTCTTCCCCACCAGGTTTATCCTCAAAACGCAGGGCGTTGGCATTCGTCGGCCCCCCACCAATTGTGTGGCTGTAAAACCCACTTTGCGTCGCTGCACCAGGCAATCCCCACGGCGGCATCGTGTCCTGGTTGTATGTCCGCCCCACGATGATGGGTAAATCCGGGTCACCATTTTTGAAATCCACCAGCACTTCCTGGCCAATACGCGGGATCTGGATCATGCCGAATCCTTTTCCCGCCCACGGATAGCTAACACGGACCCAGCAGGAGCTGTTTTCGTCATTGTTACCATAACGATCCCAGCCAAACTGCACCTTCACCCGGCCATATTTATCCGTCCAGATCTCCTGCCCCGCCGGACCGGTGACGATGGCGCTCTGCGGGCCTTTGGTATGGGGTTTGCTCAGGGTTCGCTGTGGGCGGTAGACTTCACTGGTAGGGTGCAGTTCGAACGTGGTGACATAGGTAAAATGCTGGTCCTGGCCGCTGTACTGCGCATTGTCCCGTAAAAACAGTGTGGTCTGCACCAGCAGATATTCCTGGTTGACCTCCGCCGTCGGATGATTCATCAACGTAAAGGTGTAACCAGTCATGAGGGTGCGGATATTCCCCGCCCCTCCAACCCGGCTGCCAGGGCTGCGCTGCGCTTCCATACGAATGCGCGTCAGCATCTCGCCTTCCCCCATAGTGAAGTAATCACCAGGCCATTCGTAATGCTCATATTCAGCATGACCGGTATCACGCGGATTAGCCACGGTACTTTTCAGCAGTGAACGCGGCTTCATAAAATCAAAATCGTCCAGCACCCACTTTCCAGTACGCAGCCTCTCACTGGCCGTAATGGTGTGGATAAATTCCTTATCGAGCTTCAGTCCTTCCTGGTGCCACTCTACCAGCGGCGAGTCCGGGCACGTTTTATGACCATTGATGGCATCAGCCAGTACCAGCGTGTGGCTGTTCTCGCTGTGCTCAAACCACCAGTAGATACCCCATTCCTGCATCAGGCGCTGGATGAAATCAAAATCGGTTTCACCATACTGCACCTGCCAGGCGCGGGGGGGATAATTTTCCACCAGCCGTTTTTCCACCGGAAAAGAATATTCAGCCAGGACTTCATCGAGAATCTCCACCACGGTTTTGTTCTGGAAGGCTTTGTAGTCGCTGGTGTGGGTCAGCAGCTTCAACCACGGTTCAATGCGCAATTCATACGTGACTGAGCGCCCCTCGTGACCGACTACCCTCGCAGCCGTCACCAGCCCGCTGATATGCCGTTTGCCACCACCGTCCAGTTCGATATTGACACACATGTCTTTGCCCACCATCGGTTTGAGCGGCAGATTGGCAGCAGGGGAGACATATCCGAGGTTCAGGGTGTCAGGCGTTTTAAGCTGTACTGTATAGGAAAACAGATTCCCAAGCCCTTCCGAACCATTCATACCTGCAAACAGCAGAATCTGCGCCGGCACCGCACTACCACTTACTGTGACGTTATGCGCCCCCGAACCAGCGGCAGCAAGCGATGCCGCCGCATCCTGAGCTGCACCAGCCATATCCGAGATCCCTGACGCGGCGGCGGCGGCCTGCGCAGCAGCTACTGCAGCTTTAACCAGTCCTGACGGTTCTGGAAGCGCACCAAATAGATCTGCAACTGCCTGTTCTGCCATCTGTTCGGCTGCATCAGCTACATCGGTTGCGGCTGAACTTGCGCTTATAGCACTACTTTCTCCGGCTATCGGTGGCGTGGAGATAGCTGGCCCACCGTTACTGCCAGATTTATTACCCGTAGATACAAAACTCATGATATTTATTCCTTTAATATCGGATTAGAATTTAGCGCCCGGAGACCAGAAAAAATAAGAAATAACCCGCCACTGTCCATCTTTATAATGAAAAAAACATGTAAGATTTAAATCCTGCCGCAAATGCCAAAACATTTCTTTGATGGAGATATTTTTGAATTCAGGATTTGTTGAGCGATAGGTATTTTCAATTTCGATATAATACTCGCCGACAAGTTTATAACGAGGCTTTATAAATTCATGCTCTGGCTTACCATAGTTATTTAATAAAACATTCTCTTCAACTCCATTATACACACCACTCGCATTCAGATAAGCATGTTCAGGGATATCAGACATGCTATTTTTCGCCCCACCCACTATCAAAAAAATAATCACAGCGTATATTAGCTTCATTTTTTTACGCTTTTCACAAAAAATTCAGAACCCGGGACCATTCTATTTAACCGCTCAATGACATTTTCCATATAACGAGAGCGCAGTTCCATACCAATATTCATTAACGCACTGGCGTCGCCGGAGAATGGTGTAGTTGCTTTATCTGCATCGTCACTATAGTATTCATCAGTAAGATATCCAATAATATGCCCAAGCTCGTGAGACAGCCCTATTTGCTCATGGCAAACTTTTGATGAGCCAAGACATTTAGCTGCTGCAACTATATCTTTAGAGTCAAATTCAACGTATCGACTATTCCAGACAATGTTACTCTGACGAAAGCTATTTGGATCATCATTATCAATTTTAAACACCACTACATCCCAATACCCATGACGATCAGTCTGAATTATTTCTATTGTGAAGGGTAAGTCTTTACCATTAAACTTACTAACAAACTCAGACTTCCCAGAAACGGATAAAAAAACCTTATTATTCCATGTTTGATTAATGACAAAAATAACCTTCCCATGAAAGGCATTTTTCTCCATATCTGTCCAATCAGTTTTTGCATCCCATCTTTTTATCCAATTATATTTCCATCTCAGCAATAATGAGATTGCACCATTTTCACGGTCAATTCTTAAATCGCCCCAGGCATCATTGTCCCTGATATATCGTTTATCCAGCATTAAGTCGTCATAAGCATCATATGCCTGCTGAATAGCCTCATCATGAGAGTTACCCATGTTCACCTCCGTATATTGCTATATATCCAATAAACCTGAAGATGCTTGCTTATCCGCCAACGCAGACGGGACCAGGGATAGCCTGAAGATAGCAATCAACTTGAATTTCATGGGTATATTTGTTTCCCATCTACACGTTTATCGTCATATTTTTGTATAGCTATTCTCAGCATTCGTGGCACATGATTTTTTCTCCAGCCGCAGCGCATCCACATACCGCCCCTCGCTGTTCTGCTGCCAGAACCACCCCTGCCCTTGTTGTGCCTGTGTCAGCATTTTGTCCGGCCAGCCCGGCCACGGCAGGTGCCGCACGCCGGGCAGTTCCACTACCGGTGCGTCCGGCAGGTCGGTGAGTTCCCGGCTGCGCTGCGGTACACGCCGCAAACCACGCAACCACTGCGCCCAGCGCGGCCCCGGTCGCCACATCGCCCACAGCTGGTCTGCCTGCTCCGCCAGCCGCCCACAGCGTTCTGTCTGTGGTGAGACATGTACTGCCGCCAGTCTTGCCAGCCAGTACAGCCAGCCAGTACAGCCAGCCTTGCGTTTCATCCAGACTCTCTTCCAGCCATTCCCGTCCGGCACGCTGGTAAATCACCAGCGGCCACGGCCTGCCCGTGCTGTCTCGCGAGGCGGTCAGTACCCCTGTCATCCATTCATCACGCCCGCCAATGGGTAAAAACCCCGGCGACAGGACGAAGCTCCACGGCAGCGGATGGTGCTCCGGCAGCACCGACTTTTCACGCGGTGATAAGTGCATCCAACCGTCATTCTCTCCCGTCGTCACGGCATCCGTTCCTTCCGGCAGTACAATATGCCGCCCCTGCCCAAGCCACGTCTGCTGGTTCAGCCACGCCTGCCACACCTGTCCTTCGTTCGCGCTCACCCGCCAGCGCACATAATCACGCTGGTCCGGCAACCTACCGAACATCGACGGGGTCGATACTGCCGTAGCACGGCGCATTAGAGCGCCCTCTCCGGGCAGGCGAAACGTTGCAGTAGTCCCCGGTTCACCGGGTCAAAGTCTCTCCCGGCGGTGATTTCCAGCACTACCCGTCGCCCATCAAAACTGTACTCCACCTGCTGCGTTCCCCGTACCGCTGTATCCTGCGCGTTACCCGCGTCCAGCAGGTGAAACAGCGCCCACGGCCCGTTCGTCAGCAGCGTCGAGGTGTCCTGGCGGATGCGCGGGCTGGCGGTGATTTCCGCCATTGAGCCATTACGCGGCCCCGGCCAGTTCACTTTTAGCGGCCTGACCGGGCCGTGAGCGTAACGCAGCACCTGCCCATCAATGTCAATCACCAGCTCGGTGATGGCCGGATCCATATCCACGACGCGGACCTGCATCGCCCAGGAAAACTTTTTCCCGCCTTCCCCGTTAAAAAAGACGCGGCGGATTTGTTCTGCCTCCTGAAACGGCACCAGATCTGGCCCGTGCAGCGTCATGTTGCCTTCGGTCGGTTTGTAACGCCACGGATTGCTGGCAATGTCCGCCAGCGGGGCCAGTTGTTTCGTCCAGAACGCATCCAGCACGCCGCCGCTGGCAAAGATACGGTTAAAATCGTCCGCGCTGACCTCCTGCGGGCTGTCGGTAAAGGGATAGCGCCCGTCAATGGCGTCACGGCACTCATCACCGATCACCGCCTCCATTTGCGCATTCAGCACTTCACCCGTTCCGGCATTGATTTTGCGTGTCCCCTGTAGTGTTAAATCCAGCAGAATATTTTTCAGCGGCGCGGGTAGTTTTGCTGCCTCCAGTTGAAGTTTATCCGCAGCCGAAATGCGGCCCGGTAATGTGCTTGCCGCCAGTGCACTGTCTGCAATGGTGAGCTGGGTGTAATATTCATTGAGCATCGTCAGCAGCGAATTAAGCTGTGGTGCACCGCCCCCTTGTCCGCTGTCCATACGCCCGGAAACAACTTCCCGCAATGCGGCAAAACGATCATCCACCAGCGTTTTCTCCAGACGTTCTTCTGGATGGATGTCCTGGAACAGCTTCGCCGTCTGTACCACTTTTCCCGCATTACCGGAAAGCCGATCCTGCGCTCGCTGGGCCATCTGCTTTTGTCTGGCCTGTGCATCCAGCGGCGGTACCAGGGTGGTCTGCTCCACCACGGCTTTACTCAGCCGCATCAACGGTGAATCTGGCGAGGCCAGGGTACGGAGCACCTGAAGATCATAGGCCAGCCCCGGACCACCGTCCTCCCCGGCGCTGTTGATGCTGTGAATACTGACCAGAAAATCCTGCCACCGGCGGGCATATTCAGTCAGGTACAGGCGACGGACTTCACGGGTAACCGGGAGTTCCTGTCCCGGTAGCTGACTCATTACACTCTCAGTCGTTTTTTTTTTGCGCATTTTCCCGCCCCATCACCCAGGCATCATTCGCTGACGCTGCGGCAACAAATTCAGGCAGTCGTTTGTCGAATAACTCCCGGTAGCCTTCGCGGGTGAAGATGCCCGGTACGCCCCGACCCAGCGGCGCGCCATCCGTGCGAACAAAGACGGTTCCAGCATCTGCCCCTACAGCGCGCACCAGCGAAAACTCCTGCGGTGCTTCACTCTCCATAGAAGCCAGTGCACGGGCATAGATACGCTCAGTGCTGGTGTGTCCATCGAGGAAAGTTCGCGCCTGGCGGATCAACCCCTCATCTTTTTCGTAGGGCGAATGCACTACGCGGCTACCGTCAAACAGAGCGTCGATATGTTCCAGCACGGCTGCACGACCACCAAACTCCGCCACGCTGTCGCGGTTGTCCAGGTCATTCAGTACCCATGAGTGAATTTCCGCCGCGTTGTATTTGTCCTCGTGGTCTTTATCGAGGTTCAGCAGCAGATAAACATGCAGGGTGTCGTAGGCGGCTTTGCTGTTCTGACGTGCTATCGCATCCGAAAGCACATATTCCATGCGTTTCACCAGCGGCGGCAACAGCAGCTGGTCCAGCAGGCGGTCGTACAGAGAGGCCACACTCTCCATCACCGGCGGAACGCTGTACAGCCCGTAACGCCAGGCCAGCGGCGGTGAGTCCGGATCCAGCCCCGGCCAGGCAGAGAGCGCCCACGCCTGGTTCAGTAATGCGGGAACCGGGTGCATCGCAGGTTTTCCGGTATAGGCTTTGACATCAGTATCCAGTTTAGCCGTCCGGGTGGCGATTTCATTCAGATACCCGTTGTTACCCTGCTGGCTGCCCTGCATTCCCTGCCATAACCAGAAAGCCAGCGCCAGTACTAGCAGATGCCCGCCGGTACGCAGTAGCCGGTAACGCCATGCCCACTGGAGATTCGGCTCCACCAGGTGCGCTTCGCGGAAGATTAACCGTTTCAGTAGATCGTGGAGAAAATAGCTGCGGTTGCCGTCCGGCAGGGTATGAGACGGTGAATCCGCCTTCCCTTTTATTGCCCGGACAAAACGCGGCCAGATGCCCGTATGGTCTGCCACGGCGTCCGCCTGCGCCTGTGCCGCGCTGGTGAAAAATACGCCGCGCAAGGTGTTGTTAAGCTGGGTGGCATCGAATTTTGAATCGAGGAAGATCTGTTCAATGGCTTCCAGCAATGGCGCGCCCAGCGCGGCAAATTCACGCGGGAAGCGATACAGCCGCTGGCGGCTTTTAAGGTCGTACTCTTCCTGCAACCGGGTATCCAGCCCCTGATCCAGCCGCAGCGTCAGATTTGCCAGTTCCTGCCCACAGAGCGCATGTCGCGACTGCAGATCTGCGGAATTACGTTTCCGGCTGTAAGGCAAAGTGAAGCCCCATACCTGGGTACGAAGGTGACTGGTAAGACCACGAAAATACTCCGTAAAGCCCGGCAACAGATCCATTTTTGTGACAATAAGATACACAGGAAAACGGATCCCTAGCGTCTCTCTCAGTTCTGCCAGCCGTGCACGCAGGGCTGCACAAGTAGCCAGGCGTTCTGCCGATGACTGCGCGGTTAGATCTGCCACGTTCAGCGTCAGAAGCACGCCGTTCAACGGCGCGTTGGGGCGGTGTTTTCGCAGCAACCCCAAAAATCCTTGCCACTCTCCGGCGTTACGCTGTGTCGCGTTCGTTTCGCCGCCATCATCGTGGCGGGCATAGCGCCCAGCGGTATCGATAAGTACCGCTTCGTTGGTAAACCACCAGTCGCAATGCAGCGTGCCGCCACCAGGTACATTCAGGATATGTACGGTCTGTTCCATCTGTTCTGCTAGTGGGAACTGCAATCCAGTGTTGAGCAACGCGGTAGTTTTACCATCGCCCGGACTGCCGATGACCATAAACCACGGTAACTCGTACAGAAAACGCTTTCCTTCCAGTGCCTTACGCCAGAATGGCTGATCTACTCGTAGTTGTTTTAGTTGCCGGATGGCGCGGGTGACAATATTGCTGACGGTGCGCAAATCAGCTTTAATTTCCCCGGCCACCGGCACGTCTTCCCCGCGTGGATGCAGGAAACGGCGCAGCAATTGTTCATCCAGGCGCAGCGCCCGCCACAGGCGGTACAGGCCGTATAGTGCATAAGTCAGCAGGATCAGGCCGATAAGCGTCAGACGCAGCCACAGTGGCGCAAACGGGCGAACGTCGCCAAAGGCCAGCAACGGTGACACAAAACCGATGATCAGGCACAGAACCGTAACGCCAATAATGCTCATTGACCAGTTCACCAGCCACAGGATGAGCAGCATCAGTAATAGAACGATGGTCACCCCCCTACTGCTCACGGACACCAGCGGATGCAGGGTGTCAAACGCCACCAGCGGTCCGATAAACCAGACCAGCAGCGCAAGCATCACCACGCCGACAATCGCCAATGCGCGGCGGGAAAACAGCAGACTGAGAAATTTTTGCATTATTGTTCAGAGCTCCATGCGATAATCAGTAATAGCAAAATACCCAGGACTGAAAACCCCTTTCCTGTACGTGATACTGAAAGAAAATAAAGAACAATCTGAATAGCCGCTGAAATAAAATAAATTAATCTTCTGATTACCTCTCTATTTCCATTTCTCTGAGGCAATGCTGTTATTGAAGGCTCCATATCCTGCATCCACTGATACTCATTCCCGGAAAAAAGCATGATAGTGACCAACCCCATAATGAATAATAACCATCCTGTTATCTTAATTATTTCTCTCATGAGGACTCCCAGACAGTCATTAATAAACCAGAGAAATGCAACCATTTGTTGATAATAAAATCGCCATAGCTGGTATCTTGCTTTATTTTTTCCAGACTAAGAGAAATACCTCGATTATAACGAGCTTCAATAATTCTTACTTGTTCTTCTGTCAGGTGAGGTAAGGATACCTGAAAGCCATCTTTTTCAGCCAATTGATAACGATGCCTTGCAGCTAATTTTATATTAAAAACATCATGTTGGAGGTAATTTTCCAACTCACGCAACTGAGAATTATCCATTTTAGTCTCATCAAGCCCGAGTGTTTTGGCTGCAGTTCGCAATTGCATACTCACCGCACCAAAAGATGTTTTTTCTGGTTTCGAAGCTATTGTGATATGTTCATCAACCCACTCAGGCCCACTCCAACTCATAGCACGAAATTCAAATGCCAACGTGTCTACAATCTGAGGATCTCCCACTACTTCAATCCAACAAACTCCAGCAAGCAAGGGAGCAGGTAAATGCCAGGCATTTGCAGCTGCATTGATCAAAAGGCTGTTATGCTTCACCCAACCATCTTTAAAATAACGCCCAAATGCTACTCCTCCCCCCCATTTTTTAGGCGCCAGTTTCCAGAATATAAATTCTGTTACTCCCCACACTGGCGAATGGTTAGACGCATTACACTCCAGCTTTTCCATTATTAATTTACTCCACCACCAGAATTTCTACCCGGCGATTCTGCGCTCGTCCGGTTTTAGTGCGGTTATCAGCCACCGGCACGGTATCCCCCTTCCCGACAACCCGGATTCGACTGATAGAAACACCACCGGACTTCAACAGCGTAGCCACTTCCGTCGCCCTTTTTTCCGATAACTCCTGGTTAGATGGGAATTCCGCAGAATGGATCGGCTGGCTGTCAGTGTGACCAGTCACCGTCACTGCGCCCCCCACTCGCGCAATCTCGCGCGCGGCCTTATCAATCACCGGGCGGAGCGCGTCATTCACGGTTTTCTGCCCCGGCACAAACATCGTGTCGCCCCGGAAGACCACCCGACTGTGATGCTCATCTTCCTCCACCGTCAGCAGACCACGGGTGATCTCGTTCGCCAGCAAGATTTTCAGTCGCAGTTTATGCACGGGAACGGGTGGTGGTGGCAGATTTTTACCAATGGCATCGATACGCTGCTGTACGGCTTCTGTGGCGAGACTCATCCGGTAGTTGTAAAAACCAAATAAGGTCAACATCACCAGCAGGGCTATTCCGCCACTCAGCCAGACAGGCACTCGCTGCATCCGCCGAATCCGACCGCCGACGGCACCGGTGAAACCAGGCGAAAGTGTTGGTGTTACCGGATCGCGGCGCTGGATCAGTTGAGTCAGCAGTTGCTGGCGGATATCGTCCAGTTGTTTACGCCCGTCGGGGCGCACGCTGTAACGCCCCTCAAAACCCAGCCCCAGTATGTGGTAAATGATTTCCAGCACATCGCTGTGCTCCTGGAAGCTGGAGGCCAGACGACCAATTATCTGAAACAGCTTGATGCCGCCTTCACTTTCGCCATGAAAGGTGATCAGCAGGCTTTTTCCAGCCCAAACCCCACGTCGCCCCCAGCTTGTATTGTTGGCGGCTTCATCCAGCGCCGTACACAAGCAATAGCGAACCGCCAGCACATGCTCGCGGCGCAGGTTTGCCTGGTCGCACAGCGTCTGATATCGGCGAACCTCCCGCTCTAGCAGGGCGCGGTAATGTTCGATAAAACCAGGGGCGAGTTCGCGGGGCATCTGCGCCAGTGCACATAACAGAGGACTTGCCGCCGCCAGCAGGGGATTAGTGGCGGCAGTGATTTCAGCCAGCCGGAGTTTCATATCCGGGCCGTCCTCAACGACCACCTTGCTCTCCTCCTTGCGAAGAGTGTCCTTTATGGCCGCGCCGGAACCGTCATTGTCGGGTGTCTTTCCCCCCCCGGTTGATGGCTGAAATGGCAGGGTATTCGCCGCCTGCGGCGTCAGGATATCGTCGGTCATTTATCACGCACTCCCCACAGAGCCATCTCCAGCCCCGGAAACTCTCCGGCAGTGTGCATGGCCATGCCTCCATAGCGGGCAATATGTTCCCAAAGCACGCCATCGCGGCGAATGTCGTAATAGATGTACCCGGACTGGAACGGAATCTGACGCGGGGGCACCGGCAGCACCTGCAAAGTCAGCCCCGGCAGGTGCGAGCGGATCAGTTCCGGCAGGCGTTCGGACGGCCCGATTTTGGTCTGGGCGGAAAAATATTGCAGCAGGGCGTCGGCAGACATCTGCGCCTTCACCGTCAGCACAAGCGCGCTGAAACCCGATAGTTCGGAAGGTTCAACCACCGCATTGAGGATGCCATAAGCCCCCTCTTCCAGCGGAATCCGCTGCGCCCCCCGGATCAGCACGGCATTCAGCAGGTACTGTACCTCGTCCACCACCGATTTCAGCCCTGCATAAGGCGTCAGGTGTTTATATTCTTTATATTCTTCCGGGCGGCGAGTTTGTGGTCGCACATAGGTCGAGAGTTCACCGGCCAGTTCGGACAGGTTACGATAGAGCACTTCCGGCGACAGCGGCGTTTTCGCCAGATGGATCAGTAATGGGCCAAAACGATTGAGAATTTGTAACAGCAGGTAATCCGACACTTCCGCCGCCTCATGGCCGTGTTTATCACTGCCCGTCAACCGTTCCGCCAGTGAATCTGCGCGCATTTTTATCAGATCGTTGATCCACGACAGCCAGGTGCATATCAGTGAACTTGCCTGGTAGTTCACCACTGGCGGGATCAAATCTTTGTCAAGCTCGATCCGGCCATCGGGATGCAGAGCCGTAATGCGCGTCAGCGGCAGGCCGATCCACGCATCCGTCACTGCTTTTTCCGGCAACAGGCGCAGGCGCAGGTGGCTGAGCTGCAACAATTGTGCGCCACGCCCCAGCGAGTTGGCATCGCGAATTTCATTTTCATGCACCGAAAAGCGCGCCAGCGATTCCGGGTTATTGTCGAAGCTGGTTTCCTCGCTGTTCGGCGTGCGTACCGGCACCGCCAGGCAAATCTGCTGGTTAAGATGCTCCGGCAGAATGGTCAACGGCGGCGGCAGCGGCGTATGGCCCAGCGCATTAAACGGCGTACCGTCCGCAAACACCCCGGCAGCCTCTTTCAGTACCAGTTTGCCGATGTTCAGCGCCTCACTGTCAATGCTGTATTCACTGAAGCCCCAGAAAAAGGGGGAAAGCGGCAGACTGCGGTAGTGAATAACGTGTTCCAGATAGCGTTCCTGCTGCTGAAACATCTGTGGCAGCAAAAATTGTCCTTCACTCCAGACCACCCGGTTATTCCAACTCATAATTTACTCATCCCGTTCTTTAATCACGATGGCGCTTTGCTCTATGTCAGCATCCAGTTCGACTTTTTTCTTCGGCATAAAGCGGCTGTACCAACTTTTTTCCGGTGGATCAGGAATTTTATATGTGGCTCGCCAGACCGATTTTCCCAGATTGCGGTATCCGGCGAGGATCCCCAGCGTGGTGGTTTCCTTATTGAGAGAGCGGCGCAGTTTTTTCTCCTCGCCCGGGCGCAAGATAAAGCTGTCGCGGTGCAGTAAATCATCGGCAAGAACAGCCTTGTCATTGTCCTGAAGTGACCACCAGTCCGCCGCCGTGAAGGCTGCATCATTTTTCAGTTCATAAACGCGTATCTCTATGGGCGCGGCTTTTTTCTGATTGTCAGGATTCACCTTATCGGAAGCCTTAATCACCAGATCGAGTCTTTGTGACATCAGGTCCGGCACGTCGTCGCTGTCAATGCTGCACCCGGAAAGCAGGCAGACAAAAGACAAAGCTACCGCACATAACCACCCGCCGGGGTTACGCCATTTATTCACTATAATTTCCTTTAAAATCAAACAATAAAAACCAGCCCGGCTATTTTCCGGGCCGGAAAAGTACCGCTTAAATTTCTTTATTGGCCTTGAAGTCGTAGCCTGCGGTGATGGTGCCGCCGCTGCCACCTTGCTGGTTCTGCACCACGTATTCCTGCTTCACGGTGCTGAAAGAGAGTTCGACTCTCTCGCGGGAAGCTATCTCGCCCTCCTTGCTACCACTGGGGGAAACCACAGCCACAATCAGGTCAGTAAAGGTGTACTTGAGGTATTCCAGTGGATTGCCGCCTGCTTTACGCATGACAAGGATGGACTTCGGAATATGCTTACCGGATGCGCAGTATTTGAACAGATTCGGGCTGGCGCGATCGATGTAATGTTCAAACTCCAGGTTAGTCACGGAGACTTTACCGGATCCCAGACCGCTGCCTGCGTGCATGGTGGACTCCTGATGGATATTCCAGCGCCAGCTCAGTACCTCAATTTCATTTTTATGTTTGTCATCCATTGACTCGCCATCAATGCCGTCAATTTTCAGAAAAATGTCATAAGCCATTTTCATTTCCTTATTAAGAATTACTTAAAAATAATCTCTGATTTATCTGTACATCTGGATACAGGTAAATCATTGCCGTACAGAACCCCCTCTCCTTAATTTCAGAAGAACAGAAGGCTGTATAATTTCCGGTAATGAGATACCGGCATATAATTAATTCATAAACTGAATGGATTATATTTATTTACATATCACAGATACCGGTGACTCTCCTTGTTCCCGCTGACCCAGCAGAGAAGATGCCTGACACCGTGTCGCCGATGCAGGTACTGGTTGTGATAACCAAACCTGTCCGTGGTTATAAATACAGGAAACCCAGTAACGTTCACTATCCTGATTACTGTTCATTGTGGTATCCCATATTTGCCTGGTTTCACCCTTTATTTTCTCTGTCTCTGGTTTTAGATCTACCCGGTTTTCAGGTTTTCCCTGCGACATCCCTACGCCGTCCAGCCACAGACGGGGTTCATAGCGGGAAGATTCCTGCCACGATGTAGGTACATCCGACTCCAGTACTGTCGTTGAGGATTTTATATTGATAAACACGGGACAACTGACTTCCCACGCTGCAACATATTGTGGATAAAACAATATATAACCCAATAACAGAGAAAAAATAAAACGCGTCTCCATAGCATCTATTCTCTACTCAATAACATAAAAAGCTTCCGCATTATTACTGGCATCAGGATAGGATCCATCACTGCGCATTCCGCCTTTTCTGGAGATTTTGCGCGCCGATACATTCGAGGCTTTACCTGTCCACTGGTCCATAACATAAATATACGAATCATCTTGTTCGAGATAGAAAGCAGCATGTTTATGAGCATCTTCCCTCGGTGGATATTTCCCATTCACAAAAGTCGCGATTGCTGTTCCTCTGCGGATC
Organism: Escherichia ruysiae; assembly: GCF_031323975.1. NCBI lineage: Bacteria > Pseudomonadati > Pseudomonadota > Gammaproteobacteria > Enterobacterales > Enterobacteriaceae > Escherichia > Escherichia ruysiae. Next base: position 3,554,117 of record NZ_JAVIWS010000001.1, on the reverse strand, counting down.
GATTTATCTCCGAAAACTTTCCGCCCCTGCTTCCACGTTCCGGTATGCCCTACATGTGCATATACCTGAACTAAGCACACACATTCCTTTCTGTCTCCTGCTCCCGCCATTCCCACCATTTCAGTGCCCTGCAATGAATCTACCAGGCCATAAACATATGACATATCTCCCCCTGAGTATTATCTGACATCATTCATTAAAATATTCATAAAAATCAGGCAGTACCCTGTTTTACTGACGGCAGTTTTGTGACCAGACGCAGCGACCCCGTTAATCCTTCAAGCTGGAAATGCGGGCGCAGGAAGAATTTGGCATCGTAATAACCCGGATTACCTTCCACTTCTTCCACCACCACTTCAGCAGCCGCCAGCGGCCGACGAGCTTTAGTTTCCTGTGAGGAGTTCACCGGATCGGCATCAACGTAGTTCATGATCCATTCATTGAGCCAGCGCTGCATATCTTCACGTTCTTTGAACGAGCCGATCTTGTCGCGCACGATGCACTTGAGGAAGTGCGCAAACCTTGAACAAGCGAACAGATATGGCAACCGGGCTGAGAGATTGGCGTTGGCCGTGGCGTCCGGGTCGTAATATTCCTGAGGTTTTTGCAGCGACTGTGCGCCAATAAAGGCGGCGTAATCAGAGTTTTTGCGATGGATAAGCGGGATAAAGCCATTTTTTGCCAGTTCCGCTTCACGGCGGTCAGAGATGGCGATTTCCGTCGGGCATTTCATGTCCACGCCGCCGTCATCGGTCGGGAAGGTATGACAGGGCAGATTTTCTACCGCCCCACCAGATTCCACACCACGGATCAACGTACACCAACCGTAATGTTTGAAAGAACGGTTGATATTTACCCCCATTGCATAGGCGGCATTACTCCAGACATATTTGCTGTGATCTGCGCCATCCGCATCTTCTTCAAAATCAAACTCATCGACAGGGTTTGTTTTCGCGCCATAAGGCAAACGGGAGAGAAAACGCGGCATCGTCAGGCCAATGTAACGAGAATCCTCGCTTTTACGCAGTGAGTTCCACGGTGCATATTCGAGGTTCTGGGTCACAATTTTGGTCAGGTCACGCGGGTTGGCCAGTTCCTGCCAGGAATCCATCTGCAACACTGATGGAGAGGCCCCGGCAATAAACGGCGCATGGGCGGAGGCTGCCACTTTGGCAATGGAGCCGAGCAGATCCACATCCGGCGGGGTGTGATCAAAATAATAATCCGCAATGATACAACCGTAAGGTTCTCCGCCTAACTGCCCATATTCGGCTTCATACAGCTTTTTGAACATGGGGCTTTGATCCCACGCGATCCCTTTGTAACGTTTCATATTTTTCCGCAATTCATCCTTCGAAAGGTTCATAAAGCGGATTTTTAATTTTTCATCGGTTTCAGTGTTGTAAACCAAATGTTCCATCCCACGCCAGGAGGACTCCAGTTTCTGAAAATCTGGATGACTCAGGATTAGCTTGATCTGTTCCGTTAATTTGAAATCGATCTGCTCAATAATCGCAGCAATACTTTTATAAGCATCGTCACTAACGATGACCGTATTTGTCAGAGCCTGTTGAGCCAGCGTCTGAACTGCCGCCTCAACCGCCTTTGCAGCCTGAGGTGTCTTGGGACGGAAGGCTTTATCCAAGAGCGAATCAAACTCCGTTTCCTGATAGGCAGTGGTTTGCGCAGTAGAGAGGTCGCCAGTCGCCAGAAGAGTATCGTTTACCATGAAAGTTCCTTAATAAAATCGCAGTTAGTCTGCTGTTCCCGTTTCACCTGATAAGACACTTTCCTGTTGAGCGACAGGTTTTGGCGCGCTGGCCAGAGCTTTCAGTAACGTTGGGTCTTGTAATAGTTTGTTGATCAGATTTTCTGCTCCCGCTTTACCATCCATATAGGTTTGCAGGTTGGCAAGCTGAGTACGTGCTTCCAGCAACTGGTTCAGGGCATCCACCTTACGGGCAATCTGCGCAGGCGAAAAATCGTCCATATTCTCTAACGTGATATCGACCATTAACTGCCCTTCGCCCGTCAGCGTATTGGGGACAGCAAATGCCACGCGCGGCGCAATGGCTTTCATCCGCTCGTTGAAGTTATCGATATCAATATCAAGGAATTTACGATCGGTGACCGGTGGCAGCTCTTCGCGTGGTTTACCGGCCAGATCGGCCAGCACCGCCATGACAAACGGCAGTTCGATTTTTTTCTCGGAGCCGTAAATCTCTACGTCATACTCAATCTGCACGCGGGGCGCGCGGTTGCGGGCAATAAACTTCTGCGCGCTGTTGTTGATAGCCATAATCCTTCATTTCCTTATCAGTCAGCCGACGACACCAGGGGAGTGGTCCGACGGTACAGTTTAAAAATCATACGCAGAGAGTATTTTTATAATCTCTTTGTTTTCTTTTTGTTTTTTCCGCAACACAGGGAGTGATTTCTTCTCCGGAGGACACCAGGTATCACCCCCTTTTTCGATGTCTCTTTTATCCTTCTCTGGTAAAGAGCTGTCCCATTCACCAGCAAGATGCTGGCACATTTCCGCATTACTCAGAAAATGCTGCACATCCTGTGGTAAAGGCGGTTCCCCCTGAACACAGGGGGCGAACATCATTAACAGGAATGTCAACAACATCGGATAACGAAATGCCATACTTAATGTCCATCAATTGACCAGCGCATGAGATATGCTCTGGCGGGAGGGCGATATGTTGCAGAAATACAGCCCCTTGCACGCGCATTAGCAGGCGTGCGCAAAAATTTATCTACCGATGCACAAAAAGCCCCCTGCAAATCATTGGTGGAAGAATCTCCAGGAAAGCGACTAACTCACAATGCACCACTTAATTCTTTTGCAATAAGGATGTTCCATTAATCCGTTTCAAAAATAATCTGTTCATCCTCATCAACACGGATGCAGATTTGCGTGATAGCTGTTTTCTCTGTCATCGCCTGCAACCAGTAACGGGACAGTTGCGGCAGAATATGCTGCTCGATATAACCAATCAGCAAGCGTGCCCCTGTTTCGTGCATCGGGCAGTGCGCCACAATGTGCGTAATGAGTTCGTCGCCATAGATGAGTGAAACGCTATGCTGCTCCGCCATACGATCCATCAGTCTGCCAAGATGCAGACGGGCAATAACACCTCGCGCCTTCTCATCCAACGGCAAATAAGGGATAACCGTCACCCTCCCCAGGAAAGCCGCTGGGAAGTGTTTGCGTAACTCCGGCATTAACGCCTCTTTTAGCCCTGCTGAATCGGGCATCAGCGCCGGATCCTCGTAGAGCTGGCTGATAAGCTCCGCACCTGCGTTAGTGGTCAACAACAGCGTGGTATTTTTGAAATCGATGTGGACACCTTCGCCATCCTCCATCGCACCTTTATCGAATACCTGGTAGAACAACTCGTGGACGTCGTGATGGGCTTTTTCAATTTCATCCAGCAACACCACGCTCCAGGGATGACGGCGTACAGCTTCCGTCAACACACCGCCTTCGCCATAGCCAACATAGCCGGGCGGCGCGCCTTTCAGCGTGGAGACGGTGTGAGATTCCTGAAACTCGCTCATATTGATAGTAATCAGATTCTGCTCACCGCCGTAGATTGCTTCTGCCAGCGCCAGCGCGGTCTCGGTCTTGCCAACACCGGACGGCCCGGCCAGCAAAAAGACGCCCACAGGTTTGCGCGGATCGCCTAACCCCGCCCGCGCGGTCTGGATACGCTCACCAATCTGCGCCAGAGCATCCATCTGCCCGGTAACACGTTGCGCCAGGCGGGCAGGCAGTTCCAGGATCTGGCTGGCTTCATCTTTTACCATGCGCCCAGCGGGAATGCCGGTCCAGTCGGAGACAATCGCCGCTACCACCGCCGCATTCACTTCCGGAAACACGATGGGGTTTTCACCCTGCCAGACTCTTAATGCTGCTTCTGACTGTTGCAGTGTGATTTCATCACGCTCGCTGGTTTCTGCAGCACGCTGCTCCTGTAATCTGTTAACCAGCTCTAGTTCTTGCTGCCAGCGTTCATCCGCATCAAATAGTTCTCTTTTCAGCGATATAATCTGCGACGCCAGTGTGTCGCCTCGCTCTGCGCGGATTCCCATTTTTTCCTGTTTTAATAGCAGTTCCTGCTCCATTTCAGCGGCTTTGAGCCGTTGACGCAGAAACTGGATATTCGCTGGTGGAGTGTGCAGCGACAGCGCCACGCGGGCTGCGGCTGTATCCAACAAACTGATGGCTTTGTCCGGTAGCTGTCGAGCCGGGATATAACGGTGAGAAAGCTGTACAGCAGCACGCACGGCTTCATCAAGGATGAGTACGCTATGGTGCTTTTCCAGCGTAGTGACTAACCCGCGTACCATCTCAACAGCGGCAGCCTCTTCCGGCTCTGCCACCTGCAACACCTGAAATCGCCGGGTCAATGCCGGATCTTTCTCTATATGGCGTTTATACTCACTCCAGGTGGTCGCCCCAATCGTTCGAAGACTGCCACGCGCCAGCGCCGGTTTCAGCAGGTTGGCAGCGTCACCTGTACCGGATGTACCTCCGGCGCCTACCAGGGTGTGAACCTCATCGACAAACAGAATCACCGGCTGCGGCGAGCACGCAGCCTCTTCCAGCAGCGCCTTCAGGCGGGATTCAAATTCGCCTTTCATAGACGCTCCCGCCAGCAGCGCCCCGACATCCAGCGACAGCAACCGCACGTTACGCAGTGAGGGCGGCACTTCCCCCTCGGCAATCGCCAGCGCGAATCCTTCCACCACAGCCGTTTTCCCGACGCCTGCCTCGCCAGTTAGCAGCGGATTGTTCTGCCGACGGCGCAGCAGAATATCCGTCATAGTACGAATTTCGTGCTCTCGACCGGTGACTGGATCGATGCCACCTTCGCGAGCCTGTGCAGTCAGATCCTGACAGTATTTCGCCAGCGCGGATTTACTCCCTGCTGATTTACTGGAAAATGCCTGACTGCTTTCTCCCGGAACCGCAGAATTCAAATCCGAACCATCATATGGAATCTCTGATATTTCAGGGGATGATGAGATTAAAGACGGAAGAATATCCAATAGTTCATTTACCGGTAACCCAGCCAATGGCGCACAGATATTTTTTAACACTCGATACAATTCTGGTGTGGTTAACCAGGCTAGTAGTAACCATCCGCTACGAATTTTGTGATCGCCAAAACGGATGCTTGCCAACATCCAGGCTTTTTCAACAGAAAGATCTATATGGTGGGAAAAATCGCTAATTACGCTAGCTCCGGCAGGCAATATATCCAATTGCTGAATTAACGCATTCTCTACATCAAAAGATGTTATTTGGTAATGCCGAAGAACATGGTGAATATCATTCTCTGGTTGTTGTATTAGCTGATGCAACCAATGCGTTAGTTCGACATAAGGATTAGCGCGTAATTTACAGAACGTTGTCGCAGACTCCAAAGACCTGAATAAAGGTTTTGTTAGCTTTCCATATAGTGCACTGCGTGAAACAGGAGTGTCCATCTGTTACACCTGATGATGTAAGAACATATAAATGATACATAAACATAAATGTACCGATTAGAACTTCTAATTAATAGAATCATCAAAATTCCAGAATGAAACAATGATGCATATCACAGAACGTAATGTAATATAGCGGTTAGTATCTTTTTTATGTTTTTTTTCAATACAGAAAATCAATCACATATACATTATGAATATATTACATCAAAATTATCACAATACATTTCCGCAGGAATTAATATTGATAAAATAAATTGTTCAGCATTACTTATCTAAAAAATTGAAATTATTCTTCTATTGAAAAGAACACTCTATACAGCGATACGTAATGAAACGAAATATTTCCTGGGGACTACAAAAAATACAGGCGCACGGGGTTACCGATAGCACAATTTACGCGACTGCAGGAACACAGATTATCTTCACCGTCAACGCGCCCTGGCTTCCTGTTTTTGAGGTGGATGAGAATGCGAAAATTGCTCTCAGCCTGACTCGCCACGAAGAGGCGTGGTGGATAATCAATCAGTCCGATGAATATTGTTGCACGGTAAATGATCAGATTGTCGAGCCGCATCACCGTATGCGCCTGAATGAAGGGGATCTGATTGAATGGGGATTATCTTCCTGGTGTCTTGTTCGTAACAATCCGACGTCTCTTACTCCACGTGAGGAAAAGACGACACCACAGACTGCTGTTTCGCTGGAAACAATAAGCGAATATCTCGATCTTGACTGGTTTCGACAACAGCAACGGCAGTCGCAAAATCCGTTTGATATCATTCCGGTTCATGGCACAGTCGCCACCGAAGGCACCCCAGAAACAGATAACCCACTAACCCTACTTTACCAGGAATACCGCCAGGCATTATTGTCCCCTGAACAAGATATCCATCGTTATGCCGATCCATTTCCCCTTAATGAAGAGGCAGTTACGCTGGATCTGGCCTCATTGCGCAATCTGACCACTGAAGCTGATTCATTGCAGGATATGGTCACAGGAGGGTTAAGCATTGACGCTATTCTCGATGTCCTGGATACCACCGGCGAAGGAGAAACGATCTGGCCTACCGAAACGGTTCTCCCCGATATTCTGCACTTGCTTTCCCCGGAATACGCATCGGAAATGGTGCATAGCGCCGTCTTACCCGATCTGACACAACGTGAGCACCGCATCATTGGCATTGACAGCCATTACCGGGTAAACCCGGTACAACACGGAGATATCTATCATGACAAGCAATAACGTGCTACCGGCTACCTTGTCGGCACTGCTGCGGAATTATTCTGTAGCGGAAGGTATTCAGATGGCTGAGCAACAAGTAAAGATGCACCCAACTAAGGCTTTACATCGGCACAGCCTGTTTCAGTTATTGTGCGTGATCGGCTACTGGTCACGAGCGCTGCAACAAATCCAACTGTGCGCCCGACTGGACGCAAATTATACCCGAGAAGCGCAGGTATTTGGGGAGTTGATTCGCTGTGAGATATACCGCCAGTCCTGCTTTCATGGTGAACAACGTCCCGGCTTTATTCTCCCTCCGCCCGTCTGGATGGAGGATCTGCTTGTCGCCCTCGCCTGTAACGCCCATGGTAAAACGTCAGATGCCGATGCCCACCGCAGCCACGCGTTTGAGACCATAACAGACACTGCCGGACAGTGGAATGGCGGCACATTTGACTGGATAAGCGACAGCGACTCCCGTACCGGCCCAGTGCTGGAACTGGTCACTGGTGGCATGTATATCTGGCTGCCGCTTTCGCAAATTCGCTCACTGAAATCGCCCCCGCCAGCGAGTCTGACCGATCTGATCTGGAAACCCGTCAATATCACACTTCACAATGGTGATGTGCATGGTGCCTGGCTATTTTCCCGCTACAGCGGTTCAGAAAAAGCCTCCGATACCCTGTGTCTGTGCCGCAAAACCGTCTGGCAGGATGGTTCCGGAGAAACCCTGGTACAGGCTCTGGGGCAAAAAATGTGGCTCACCAGCCACGGAGATATCAGCCTGCTGGATTTGAGCACCTGCACCTTTAATTCACCTGAAGGCCAAGATGCATGAATGCCTCCCACCAGCGCCCAGGCAAACACTTACTACCCACTCTGTTTGACCGCCTGTGCGACGACACCCCAAACCAGAAGCGCGACCACGATATCAGTGTTAGCCCAGCTCAGCTTAAAGAGATCATCCGCCGGGATTTGTCGTTTCTGCTCAACACCATCAGCCATGAAGATGATATTGATGCCGCGCGTTACCCGCAGGCGGCTGCTTCCGTAGTGAACTACGGCCTGCCGCCGCTGGCGGGGAGCTTTTTGTATGAACATAAGTGGGATGATATCCGCAGAGCCATTTTGCGTACTATTACCCGGTTTGAACCCCGGCTGAAGACCTCCACACTGCAAATCATCCCGCTACAGGATGAACAACGCCAGAATGGCCATAACACATTACAGTTTGAAATTTGCGGTGAGATCCTCACGCAGCCGTATCCGACAGCATTCCGGGTACGTAGTGCGCTGGATATGGAGCACAGCCGCATTACATTTTATTAATATAGAGGGTGAGTGATGGATCCACGGCTACTGGAATACTACAACCGCGAATTGAGCTACCTGCGGGAAACGGGAGCCGAATTTGCCGCCCGTCATCCCAAAATCGCCGCCCGTCTGGGAATGCAGGGAGCGGATATTGCCGATCCCTATGTGGAGCGTATGATCGAAGCTTTCAGCTTCCTGACCGCCCGCACGCAGCTTAAAATTGACGCTGAATTTCCCCGCTTCACCCAGCGTTTGTTGGAGGTCGTCAGTCCCAATTACATCACCCCAACCCCCTCAATGAGCGTGGCACAACTACATCCCGATCCGGAAGAAGGTGATTTGGCGAAGGGATTCACCGTCCCACGCAACACTGCCTTTTTTTCCTCCATTCCGGAAGGTGAAAGCGCCGCCTGCCAGTTTCGCAGCAACCAGGATGTGACACTGTGGCCGCTTGCCATCGAAGAGGCGCGCCTGACCGCCGCGCCGCCGGATATGCCCGCCCTGCACCGCTACCTGCCAGCTAACATTCACGTCGCCGGAGCACTACGCATTACCCTGCGCACCTTCGGTGAACTGACCTTCAGCCAGCTTGCCGGGCTGGACAAGCTGCCGCTCTATCTCTGCGGCGAGGAGCGCACGACCTCACACCTGTTCGAACTGTTGCACACCAGCGCCATTGCCACACTGGCTGGCGTTCCGGGTCATTTTGACGGCGTACTGGATGTGAATCTGAAACAGCCCGTCATGTACGAGGGTCTGGAGCCGGATCAAGGGCTATTGCCGCTGGCGTGGAACGTGTTCCACGGCCATAACCTGTTGCATGAATATTTTGCCTGCCCGGAACGCTTTTATTTTTTCACCCCGACGGGTCTGTCTGCCGGGTTACAAAAAATTCACAGCGGCGTGGCGGAAATTGTTATCTTACTGAACCGCCTGCCGCCAGACTGGCTGATCCACCAGACAAATGCTGCACAGTTCAGCCTGTTCTGTACCCCGGTGATCAACCTGTTTCCCCGCGTCACCGCCCGGATCGATATCACACACAGCACGACGGAGCAGCACCTGGTGGTGGACAGAACCCATCCGCTCGACTATGAGGTGTTTTCGGTCCAGGAAGTGGAAGGGTTGGAAGCCGACACCACGCGGAAGATGACATTTCGCCCGCTCTACCACACCCGCAATAATGATGAAGGCAATCATGGGCGTTATTTTTCCCTGCGCCGGGAGCCGCGTCGGTTGTCTGAGAACGCCCGCCGCTACGGCACCCGCACACCCTATACGGGTTCGGAAGTATTCCTGTCGCTGGTTGACCAGTATGAAGCCCCATACCCGGAAAATCTGCGCCATATCACCATCACTGCCATGGTCACCAACCGCGATCTGCCCTGTCTTATCGCACGCAATGGCCGGGACGATCTGACCGTGGATGCGGCCATCCCTGTGGCAGGTGTGGGGCTTATCCGTCCACCTCGTCCACCACAGCCACCACTGGCGGAACGTGAAATGGCCTGGCGGTTGATCCGCCAGTTATCCTTTAATTATCTGCCGCTGGCCGATCTGGATCACCGCACCGGCGGTCAGGCACTGCGCGATCTGCTGAACCTGTTTATTCCGGCGCATGACAGTCCGCAGTCGCGTCAGGTACGCAGCCTGATTGGCTGTAAAACAACGCCTGTTACCCGCCGTCTGCCCGGTTCCGGGCTGCTGGTTTATGGTCGCGGCGTCAGTTGTGAGCTGACGGTGGATGAAGACGGATTCTCTGGTATTAGCCCGTATCTGTTCGGTCTGGTGTTGGAGCAATATATCGCTCGTCATGTTTCCATTAATACCTTCTCGCAGATGACGCTGCACAGTATGCAACGTGGGAAAATTATGACCTGGCCGGTCAGAGCCGGACTACGGGGAAGTGTATGAGCGGCGATTTCACCCAAGCGCAGAAAACGCCCTGGCGCTATGGTTTTCTGAACCTGATGCGCCGCGTGGATGTGCAGTTGTGTACCGTCCCCGCAGGTAGTGCCTGGCAACCAGGCATGGAAAAATTTCGCCTGGGACAAACACCTACACTGACCTTTGCGCCACGGGAAATCGCCAATGTGAGCTGGCAACAAGGACGCCTGCACCTTAGCCTTTACAGCCTTGGACTGTGGGGTCCGAACGGTCCGCTGCCACTGCATTACACTGAACTCGCGCGCAATCGGACCGAAAGCCGCTGCGATCCGACCCTGACCCGTTTTACCGATCTTTTTCATCACCGCTGGCTGACGCAGTTTTATCAGGCATGGCGCAGCGCCCAGTCCGCCGGGGGCGGTCTGGATAAACAGGAATATGACCGTTTTGCCTTTTATATCGCCAGCCTCAGCGGGCAGGATTTACGGGAAAGTGCAGATAGCTCGCTGCCGGATCACGTTCGCCTGGCGGCATCGGCCCATCTGGTGCGCGAATCCCGCAACCCGGACGGCTTGGCCGCCACGCTGGCGCACTATTTCAGTGTGCCTTTCCGGATACAAGAGTATGTCCTGCACTGGATAACGGTGGCTGATGATGAAATTACCCGACTGGGGATACCAGCCCCCTCTTCCGTCATTGGCAACGGCGCACTCATCGGCCAGGCCGTGCCGGACATGCAATATAAGTTCCGGCTGGTGATTGGCCCGCTGACACTGGCTGACTACCGGCGTTTCCTGCCTGGTGGTAATAACCTGCCAGTACTAACGGAACTGGTTCGTGCATTTACCGGGTTTGAATACTGCTGGGAAATTGAGCTACAGCTTAAACCACACGCAGCCCCTCCGGCTGTTACTGGCGGTCCATATCAGCTTGGCTGGACCGCCTGGGCAGGGAAAGCCCTGCACGACAACCCGGTGACGGGCATGATTTTCGAACCTGAACACTATCTGGCACACTGAGGATAATTTAATGGATACCCCCCTGTCTGACCCTATTTCGGCTGAATGCCCCTGCGGCCCGGATCTGGAGTATGATCCAGAGTACCTGTTGCTGTTCACCCGCGCCTTAGCGCGTGAAGAGGCGCAATATGGCGATTTTGTCAGTACACCGGAAACTATTAACTGGGCGGAGCTGGAGCGGGACGCCCGCCGCCTGCTGGCACGCAGTAAAGATATCCGCATCCTGGTTGTCCTGCTGCGTTGCCGTATCCAGCAGGCCGGAGCCAGAGGGCTGGTGGAGACACTCACGCTTCTGGAAACGTTGTGTGTCGCAAACCCGGACACCATCCATCCACAACTGCTTACGGCTGAAGATACCACCGCCGAAGATGCGGCTGTAGCACGCAGTAACGCGCTGTCGGCGCTACTGGACCACGAAGGCGTAATGGCTGATATTCGTGGCATTACGCTATCAAACAACGCCGCCATGCGCCTTCAGGTTCGGGATGTGGAACGTTCGCTGTCTGCATCACGCCCGGCGGATGCGCTGGCACCGGAATCAGTACGTCAGCAACTGGCCGACCTGGAAGCACGCGGCGCACTGCCGCTGGACGCATTTCGCCAGGCCGCCGAGATCACTGAGCGACTGCAACACCATGCTCGTGAAACGCTGAATGACCTGGCCCCGGACTTTTCGCGTCTGACGCAACTGCTGACCCTGTTGCCTGGGGCGGTACAGACAACTACGCCAGAAATCCCACAACCAAAACCGCAGGCTGATCAGCCGAAGTATGCTGCTATCGATAATACCGGACTGACACTAGCAGGGCATGTCGCTCCCACAGTGGATATACCAGCCGAAACGACCGCAAAGATCATCGCAGAGCCACAGCAAATCAGCGATCGGAACGACGCACTGAAACGCCTGCGAGTCATCCGCCGCTGGTTTGAGCACAGTGAACCAAGCAGTCCGACCATTCCTTTGTTGCGTCAGGCGGAACGACTGGTCGGTAAACGCTTTTCGGAGATAATCAATGAAGTTCCAGCAGAACTGCTGGAGAAGTGGGATGCGCAGGAATAACCAAAATGACCAGAACTTATAACTACTGGTCATTATATGGTGTAACTATTTTCTGGATTAAATCCATTTAACTTCCGGGGTGAAAAATCCCGAAAGCCAGAAACGACAAAAGCCTGAACCATTGCTGATTCAGGCTTTCTAAATATTGGCGGAACGGACGGGACTCGAACCCGCGACCCCCTGCGTGACAGGCAGGTATTCTAACCGACTGAACTACCGCTCCGCGTTTTATTCCGTTGGGAACGAGGCGAATACTACGGATTGCCTCGCCCTTCGTCAATTGTTTTTCTCATCTTTTGAATCGTTTGCTGCAAAAATCGCCCAACTCGCTATTTTTAGCACCTTTTACATGTATTTATGCCCGCCAGAGGCAGCTTCCGCCTTTCTTCTGCACCAGATCGAGACGAGCTTCATGCGCTGCTAGCTCTTCATCCGTCGCAAAAACAACGCGTAACTTACTTGCCTGGCGCACAATGCGCTGAATTGTTGCTTCACCTTGTTGCTGTTGTGTTTCACCTTCCATCGCAAAAGCCATCGACGTTTGGCCACCGGTCATCGCCAGATAAACTTCCGCAAGGATCTGGGCATCGAGTAATGCCCCGTGCAATGTACGCTTGCTGTTATCTATTTCGTAGCGGGCGCATAACGCATCGAGGCTGTTGCGCTTACCAGGAAACATTTTCCTCGCTACCGCAAGGCTATCGGTGACCTTACAGAAGGTATTGGTCTTCGGAATATCGCGCTTGAGCAGCGAAAACTCGTAGTCCATAAAGCCGATATCGAACGCTGCGTTATGGATCACCAGCTCCGCGCCACGAATATAGTCCATGAACTCATCAGCTACTTCGGCAAACGTAGGCTTATCGAGCAAAAACTCATCGGCAATACCATGTACGCCAAAGGCTTCCGGATCCACCAGCCGATCGGGCTTAAGATAAACGTGAAAGTTATTGCCCGTCAGTCGACGGTTCACCACTTCAACGGCACCAATCTCAATGATCTTGTGGCCTTCATAGTGCGCACCAATCTGGTTCATACCGGTGGTTTCGGTATCGAGAACGATCTGGCGTGTAATTGCAGTGCTCATAGCGGTCATTTATGTCAGACTTGTCGTTTTACAATTCGATTCAATTACAGGAAGTCTACCAGAGATGCTTAAACAGGTAGAAATTTTCACCGATGGTTCGTGTCTGGGTAATCCAGGACCTGGGGGTTACGGCGCTATTTTACGTTATCGCGGACGCGAGAAAACCTTTAGCGCAGGCTACACCCGCACCACCAATAACCGTATGGAGTTGATGGCTGCTATTGTCGCGCTGGAAGCGTTAAAAGAACATTGCGAAGTCATTTTGAGTACCGACAGCCAGTATGTCCGCCAGGGGATTACCCAGTGGATCCATAACTGGAAAAAACGTGGCTGGAAAACCGCAGACAAAAAACCGGTAAAAAATGTCGATCTCTGGCAACGTCTTGATGCCGCGCTGGGACAGCATCAAATCAAATGGGAATGGGTAAAAGGCCATGCCGGACACCCGGAAAACGAACGCTGTGATGAACTGGCTCGTGCTGCGGCAATGAATCCCACGCTGGAAGATACGGGCTATCAAGTCGAAGTTTAAGCCTGTGGTTTACGACATTGCCGGGTGGCACCGACCGCCTGGCGAATTCGCGGTTTGTTTTTACTCTGTTTCATCGGATTTAGCGTTAAAGGAATAGTCCGTTTCCGGGCAACAATAAGTTGTAAGCAACCAAGCGCAGGAATGTGCGTGCTCAATAGTTTTCCACCGTGCTTGTTCCACGGGAGAACATGGAAACGGCTGGCGTGTAGCACTTCAAAATTCAACAAAGAGAGCCAGTCCAGTTGCCGCATCAGAGTAAACATCCGGCTGTTATAGGGCGATGTTTTTCGCAATACCGGCACAAGTTTGCGTAATCCCATTAAACTGATGGGATTGAAGCCGCTAATAACCAGCCAGCCATCATCAATCAATACCCTATCGGCTTCGCGCAATAAACGATGCGGATCGGTGCACCACGGCAATGTATGCGCCAGTAGACAAACATCGACGGATTTATCGGCAAAAGGAAGGTGAAGTGGGTCCGCCTGCACCTGGACGGGCATTCCTTGCGCTGAAACATTCACTTGATGAGAAACCGCGCACGCTTCGCAATTGATTTCTGCGCTTAAATTGCCAATCTTAAGCAGATGAAAACCATACATTTTAGCGAACCACGGGTTGAGCTGGCGTTCCAGCGCCTTGCGATAAAGCTCTCCCCAGGGCAAATCGCCCCAGCAATCAGGAGCCACGACAGTTTGGGGGATCCTTGCCGGTTTCATCACAACCTTCCGTTTCGCACTGAGAGGTAATATATGAATCTTAACAGTATTTCCGCCTTTGATGACAATTACATCTGGGTTTTGTCTGATGAAGCAGGTCGTTGCCTGATTGTCGACCCAGGAGAGGCAGAACCCGTATTAAAGGCGATTTCAGCTAACAACTGGCAACCAGTAGCGATTTTCCTCACCCACAATCACCACGATCACGTTGGCGGTGTAAAAGAACTGGTAGAAAAGTATCCGCAAATTGTGGTGTATGGGCCAGAAGAGACACAAGATAAGGGAACAACGCAGGTAGTCAAAGATGGCGATACTGCCTTCGTTTTGGGGCATGAATTTAGTGTAATTGCTACGCCAGGTCACACTTTAGGACATATCTGTTACTTTAGCGAACCTTATCTATTTTGTGGCGACACTCTGTTTTCTGGCGGTTGCGGTAGACTATTCGAAGGCACTGCATCACAGATGTATCAATCACTTAAAAAATTAAGTGAACTTCCTGACGATACTCTGGTGTGTTGCGCTCACGAATATACTTTATCAAATATGAAGTTTGCTTTGAGTATTCTTCCGCACGATTTGTCTATAAATGATTATTATCGTAAAGTTAAGGAGTTACGGGCAAAAAATCAAATAACACTACCCGTAATTCTGAAAAATGAGCGGCAAAATAATGTTTTTTTGAGAACAGAAGATATTGATTTAATTAATGTAATTAATAAAGAAACATTATTGCAACAACCTGAAGAACGTTTTGCCTGGTTAAGGTCAAAGAAAGATAGATTCTGATAAAACTTTCTTGTCATCAGCTTCGTTCGCCGTTATGATCGGTCGTCTTTTAAGCAACTATTGACACACACATGAAGGCAAAAGCGATATTACTCGCCTCTGTCCTGCTCGTGGGTTGCCAGAGTACTGGTAACGTTCAACAGCACGCACAGAGCCTTTCTGCAGCTGGTCAAGGGGAAGCAGCAAAGTTTACAAGTCAGGCACGATGGATGGACGATGGGACGTCTATCGCGCCGGATGGTGACTTGTGGGCTTTCATAGGCGACGAGCTAAAGATGGGAATTCCGGAAAACGACCGGATTCGCGAACAGAAACAGAAATATTTACGCAATAAGAGCTATCTCCACGATGTAACTTTACGGGCAGAGCCGTATATGTACTGGATAGCCGGGCAAGTTAAAAAACGTAACATGCCTATGGAACTGGTACTACTACCCATAGTGGAGAGCGCTTTTGATCCTCACGCGACGTCTGGCGCCAATGCCGCAGGCATCTGGCAGATCATTCCGAGCACGGGGCGCAATTATGGTTTGAAACAGACTCGCAATTATGACGCGCGTCGCGATGTTGTTGCTTCAACAACTGCCGCGCTGAACATGATGCAGCGTCTGAACAAAATGTTTGACGGCGACTGGCTTCTGACCGTAGCGGCTTATAACAGCGGCGAAGGTCGGGTCATGAAGGCAATTAAAACGAACAAAGCGCGTGGGAAATCCACGGATTTCTGGTCGTTACCGTTGCCGCAGGAAACGAAGCAGTACGTGCCTAAGATGCTGGCATTGAGTGATATTCTCAAAAACAGCAAGCGTTATGGTGTACGTCTGCCGACGACCGATGAAAGCCGTGCTCTGGCGCGTGTACACCTGAGTAGCCCGGTTGAAATGGCGAAGGTTGCAGATATGGCGGGAATTTCCGTCAGCAAACTGAAGACCTTCAACGCTGGCGTGAAAGGCTCCACGCTGGGCGCAAGTGGTCCACAGTACGTGATGGTGCCAAAGAAACATGCAGATCAACTGCGTGAATCTCTGGCTTCAGGCGAAATTGCTGCCGTACAGTCGACACTGGTTGCCGACAATACGCCGCTTAATAGCCGCGTTTACACCGTACGCTCTGGCGACACGCTTTCAAGCATCGCTTCACGTCTCGGCGTAAGCACAAAGAATTTGCAGCAGTGGAACAATCTGCGCGGTTCTAAGCTGAAACCAGGTCAAAGTCTGACAATTGGCGCTGGTAGTAGCGCACAGCGGTTGGCAAACAACAGCGATAGCATTACGTATCGTGTGCGCAAAGGTGATTCGCTTTCAAGCATTGCTAAGCGTCACGGCGTAAACATCAAAGATGTGATGCGCTGGAACAGCGATACTGCGAATCTGCAACCAGGCGACAAGCTGACGTTGTTTGTGAAAAACAACAATATGCCAGATTCCTGACAAACCAGATAACAGAAAGGCACCGATTCCCCCGGTGCCTTTTTTATTTATGCCGCTTTATGTGCTTCAACCATGATGATATCACTGGTGAAAGAGCCATCATTCTGCAAGGCAAAATACGTTTTCACCTCTGTCGATGCGCTCTGTTGGTAAACGCGAATAGCGTCCACTAACACTTCTGGCGTACGCATTCTCGCAATCCACGAAGAGAATTCCAGAGGTAATTTATCGGTGATCACATTATCGACAAGCAGATATGCTTCATTGATTAACGTCAACCACTCACCGCTGGCGTAATTACGCACGTGAGAAGCATCGCGCAATGCTTCTATCGTCTGTAACCAAATATCGCGTACCGGGTGACCCGGAGACATTACGTCCATCACAATCAGCATACCGCCGGGCTTCAAGACCCGATTCACTTCACGCAATGCCGCACCGACATCATGCCAGTGGTGAGCAGAATAACGACTAATAACAATATTAAAGGTGTGATCGGCAAAAGGCAGGCTTTCGGCATACCCCTGGCGGGTGGTGATATTTTTCAGTTGTCGGGTATCTGCAGCCTGTGCAACAACATCCAGCATTTGGGAAGATAAGTCATACGCCACCACTTCCTGCACGTTTTGCGCGGCGACAAAGCTGGCATGTCCTGCTCCACAGCCCATATCAAGTACGCAAGCGTCAGGATACTCTGCCAGACACGCCGCCAGGCGCTGTAAGTCGCGCCCGGATGCATGCACGGCACTGGTTAAATATTCACTGGCCTGCGAGCTAAATTGCTTTTCTACGTGCTCATGGTGGGATTGTGTTGTCATTGCACTGTCCTTTTGTTGTTTGAGTATAAAAAGGCAGCGCCAAACGTTGGTCTGCCCTGTGGCAGACCTGACATACCTTATTTATCAGGCTTGCCGGGACTGAATTCAACGAGTAGCGGATTGTGATCAGAAGCGCGCGTAACCAGTACGGAAGCTTCGCTGACATTCAGACCACGGTAGAAAACAAAATCGAGCGGGCGACCAAACGCCCGGCGGCGCTGATCATCAGTAAAACGCACCTGGCGCAGCGACATTTCTCGCGCAAAGCGATATAACGCGTTCATCCTTCTACGGCTCCAGGCATTGAAATCTCCCGCCATAATGACCGGACCGCTGTGGTGGGCTATCTGATCGCCAATAGGAAGCAATTGCTTGCTATAAACATCCACGCCCAGACTGAAGTTGACCGCATGGATATTGACTACCATCAACAGGCGGGTGTCAGGTAATGGATAGACCGTCACCAGTGCCGATTTCGCCAGACGTAAAATAGGTTCACGTTCGCGTAACGGGCAGCAATACACCGGATGCGCTGCCGAAAGGGTCATTACGCCGGAAGGATGTTGTGGCAGAACAAAAGCGGGCACCTGATCGGCAGCAAGATAGTTAGCGGTCGCAAACTGCACTAACTCTGGCGTTGTCTGCGCTTCCTGCAATAACACCAGATGTGCATCTTTGCCGTAGTTCTTTAATACCGACAACCATTCAGCGCGTTGCTGTTTGTAAATGTTCCACACCAGGATCCGAATACGCTCTTCGGTACTTAACGGTTCTCCGGGTGGTAATGCCTGGCCGATGCTCGCAAATGACCCCGGCGGTAAGATCCTTTCCGCAGGTTGTCCGGCTACATAGCGCATGGCATAGGTATTTTTTCGCACTTTTGACTTTGAAACCTCTATTACGTCAACCCTTCCGCACTCGGGAGGGTTCTACTGTTATAGGGATTTTAGCTCACTCTTTCAACGAGCAATTGTATATTGTTATGTAAGCAAGTGCTTACACCGCACAGAATTTTGCTCATTATTGAGAACATTAAATCGGATGACATATTACGTATCCTGATGGTTTAATAACAAATAAATTCAAAATATCTCTTCTATTTTGCAACAGGAGCAAAAATGAAAGCCACGTCGGAAGAACTCGCCATTTTTGTTTCGGTCGTCGAAAGCGGCAGCTTTAGCCGGGCAGCGGAACAATTAGGGCAAGCAAACTCAGCGGTCAGCCGTGCGGTAAAAAAGCTGGAAATGAAACTTGGCGTCAGCCTACTTAATCGAACCACACGACAACTTAGCCTGACGGAAGAAGGCGAGCGTTATTTTCGTCGCGTACAGTCAATTTTGCAGGAGATGGCAGCGGCAGAATCAGAAATTATGGAGACGCGTAATACACCGCGCGGACTGTTACGGATCGATGCCGCAACCCCCGTGGTACTACACTTTCTGATGCCGTTAATTAAGCCTTTCCGCGAACGCTATCCGGAAGTCACTTTATCGCTAGTCTCCTCCGAAACGATTATTAATTTGATCGAAAGAAAAGTGGATGTCGCGATACGCGCCGGTACGTTAACGGATTCCAGCTTACGAGCCAGGCCGTTATTTAACAGTTATCGAAAAATTATCGCCTCCCCCGACTATATTGCCCGCTACGGGAAGCCAGAAACTATCGACGATTTAAAGCAACATGTTTGCCTGGGATTTACTGAACCCGCTTCCCTCAATACCTGGCCGATAGCCTGTAGTGATGGACAATTACATGAGGTGAAGTACGGTTTGTCATCCAATAGTGGAGAAACACTGAAACAGCTTTGCCTGAGTGGCAACGGGATTGCGTGTTTGTCCGACTATATGATCGACAGAGAAATTGCTCGTGGTGAACTGGTGGAGTTAATGGCAGATAAAGTGTTGCCAGTGGAAATGCCCTTCAGCGCCGTCTATTACAGCGACCGCGCGGTAAGTACTCGCATCCGGGCCTTTATCGATTTCCTTAGCGAGCATATAAAAACAGCTCCCGCAGGAGCTGTCAGAGAGGCTTAATCCCATTCAGGAGCCAGACCTTCCGGACTTACGAGGCGGTCGTTGCAATCCAGTTCGGCGATCGCTTTTTTGTCTTCTGCATCAAGCTGTAAACTTTGTGCCTTAAGATTACTTTCCAGGTTTTCACGTTTAGTGGAAGACGGTATTACTGAGTAGCCTTCCTCCATTGCCCACGCCAGAATTACTTGTGCCGGGGTCGCATTGTGTTTAGCTGCGATACGAGCAATAACCTCATCTTTCAGAGCCTTCCCATAAGCCAGCGTCATATAGGAAGTAATATGAATGCCGTGCTGTTTAGCCCAGGCGACCACTTTACGGTTTTGCAGATAAGGAGAGAGTTCAATCTGGTTGGTAGCGATGTTTTCAGCGCCAACAGCAGCAATTGCCTTTTCCATCAACGGGATCGTGAAGTTGGAAATACCGATTTCACGCGTCAGCCCTTGTTTTTTCGCTTCCAGCAACGCCTGCATAAACTCTTCAACAGAGACTTCATCGTTTGGTGACGGCCAGTGGATTAGCGTCAGATCAACATAATCGGTACGCAATTTTTGCAGGCTCTCTTTCAGACTCGGGATCAGTTTGTCTTTGCTGAGATTTTCAATCCAGATTTTAGTGGTGATATAGAGTTCATTACGTGGCACGCCACTTTCTGCAATCGCCTGACCTACTGCAGCTTCGTTATCATAGATTTGTGCGGTATCAATTGCGCGATAGCCAAGTTCAAGCGCCGTTTTCACAGATGCAATAACAACGTCGTCTTTGAGACGGAAAGTACCTAAACCAAATGCAGGGATAGCCATAATATGCCTCTTCTAATGCTATGTTCGTTAACTGAGATGATTATGGGCTTCAGACTATTGCGGAAAAAGAGCGTAAAATGCAGAGGATTTTTGCGATTTTGGCAATAATAGAAATACAGACGAAAAAAAACCTCGAGCGTTAACTCGAGGTTTCTTAATAAGTGGCGGAACGGACGGGACTCGAACCCGCGACCCCCTGCGTGACAGGCAGGTATTCTAACCGACTGAACTACCGCTCCACCGAATTCTTTTACAACCACCGGTTTTATGACCGGCTAACTGCTTAATTTGATGCCTGGCAGTTTATGAATCACTTCGTGATTCACCCTTCGGGCCGTTGCTTCGCAACGTTCAAAAGCTTTCGCTTTTGTCCTACTCTCTTATCGAGTAGTGAACTGCCTCAAAGGTCATTACCATTCTTCGTAATTTGATGCCTGGCAGTTCCCTACTCTCGCATGGGGAGACCCCACACTACCATCGGCGCTACGGCGTTTCACTTCTGAGTTCGGCATGGGGTCAGGTGGGACCACCGCGCTACGGCCGCCAGGCAAATTCTGTTTTATCAACACGTCCTGTTCTGACCTGTCGATTTAATCTGTATCAGGCTGAAAATCTTCTCTCATCCGCCAAAACAGCTTCGGCGTTGTAAGGTTAAGCCTCACGGTTCATTAGTACCGGTTAGCTCAACGCATCGCTGCGCTTACACACCCGGCCTATCAACGTCGTCGTCTTCAACGTTCCTTCAGGACTCTCAAGGAGTCAGGGAGAACTCATCTCGGGGCAAGTTTCGTGCTTAGATGCTTTCAGCACTTATCTCTTCCGCATTTAGCTACCGGGCAGTGCCATTGGCATGACAACCCGAACACCAGTGATGCGTCCACTCCGGTCCTCTCGTACTAGGAGCAGCCCCCCTCAGTTCTCCAGCGCCCACGGCAGATAGGGACCGAACTGTCTCACGACGTTCTAAACCCAGCTCGCGTACCACTTTAAATGGCGAACAGCCATACCCTTGGGACCTACTTCAGCCCCAGGATGTGATGAGCCGACATCGAGGTGCCAAACACCGCCGTCGATATGAACTCTTGGGCGGTATCAGCCTGTTATCCCCGGAGTACCTTTTATCCGTTGAGCGATGGCCCTTCCATTCAGAACCACCGGATCACTATGACCTGCTTTCGCACCTGCTCGCGCCGTCACGCTCGCAGTCAAGCTGGCTTATGCCATTGCACTAACCTCCTGATGTCCGACCAGGATTAGCCAACCTTCGTGCTCCTCCGTTACTCTTTAGGAGGAGACCGCCCCAGTCAAACTACCCACCAGACACTGTCCGCAACCCGGATAACGGGTCCACGTTAGAACATCAAACATTAAAGGGTGGTATTTCAAGGTCGGCTCCACGCAGACTGGCGTCCACGCTTCAAAGCCTCCCACCTATCCTACACATCAAGGCTCAATGTTCAGTGTCAAGCTATAGTAAAGGTTCACGGGGTCTTTCCGTCTTGCCGCGGGTACACTGCATCTTCACAGCGAGTTCAATTTCACTGAGTCTCGGGTGGAGACAGCCTGGCCATCATTACGCCATTCGTGCAGGTCGGAACTTACCCGACAAGGAATTTCGCTACCTTAGGACCGTTATAGTTACGGCCGCCGTTTACCGGGGCTTCGATCAAGAGCTTCGCCTTGCGGCTGACCCCATCAATTAACCTTCCGGCACCGGGCAGGCGTCACACCGTATACGTCCACTTTCGTGTTTGCACAGTGCTGTGTTTTTAATAAACAGTTGCAGCCAGCTGGTATCTTCGACTGATTTCAGCTCCACGAGCAAGTCGCTTCACCTACATATCAGCGTGCCTTCTCCCGAAGTTACGGCACCATTTTGCCTAGTTCCTTCACCCGAGTTCTCTCAAGCGCCTTGGTATTCTCTACCTGACCACCTGTGTCGGTTTGGGGTACGATTTGATGTTACCTGATGCTTAGAGGCTTTTCCTGGAAGCAGGGCATTTGTTGCTTCAGCACCGTAGTGCCTCGTCATCACGCCTCAGCCTTGATTTTCCGGATTTGCCTGGAAAACCAGCCTACACGCTTAAACCGGGACAACCGTCGCCCGGCCAACATAGCCTTCTCCGTCCCCCCTTCGCAGTAACACCAAGTACAGGAATATTAACCTGTTTCCCATCGACTACGCCTTTCGGCCTCGCCTTAGGGGTCGACTCACCCTGCCCCGATTAACGTTGGACAGGAACCCTTGGTCTTCCGGCGAGCGGGCTTTTCACCCGCTTTATCGTTACTTATGTCAGCATTCGCACTTCTGATACCTCCAGCATGCCTCACAGCACACCTTCGCAGGCTTACAGAACGCTCCCCTACCCAACAACACATAGTGTCGCTGCCGCAGCTTCGGTGCATGGTTTAGCCCCGTTACATCTTCCGCGCAGGCCGACTCGACCAGTGAGCTATTACGCTTTCTTTAAATGATGGCTGCTTCTAAGCCAACATCCTGGCTGTCTGGGCCTTCCCACATCGTTTCCCACTTAACCATGACTTTGGGACCTTAGCTGGCGGTCTGGGTTGTTTCCCTCTTCACGACGGACGTTAGCACCCGCCGTGTGTCTCCCGTGATAACATTCTCCGGTATTCGCAGTTTGCATCGGGTTGGTAAGTCGGGATGACCCCCTTGCCGAAACAGTGCTCTACCCCCGGAGATGAATTCACGAGGCGCTACCTAAATAGCTTTCGGGGAGAACCAGCTATCTCCCGGTTTGATTGGCCTTTCACCCCCAGCCACAAGTCATCCGCTAATTTTTCAACATTAGTCGGTTCGGTCCTCCAGTTAGTGTTACCCAACCTTCAACCTGCCCATGGCTAGATCACCGGGTTTCGGGTCTATACCCTGCAACTTAACGCCCAGTTAAGACTCGGTTTCCCTTCGGCTCCCCTATTCGGTTAACCTTGCTACAGAATATAAGTCGCTGACCCATTATACAAAAGGTACGCAGTCACCCTGATAAATCAAGGCTCCCACTGCTTGTACGTACACGGTTTCAGGTTCTTTTTCACTCCCCTCGCCGGGGTTCTTTTCGCCTTTCCCTCACGGTACTGGTTCACTATCGGTCAGTCAGGAGTATTTAGCCTTGGAGGATGGTCCCCCCATATTCAGACAGGATACCACGTGTCCCGCCCTACTCATCGAGCTCACAGTATGTGCATTTTTGTGTACGGGGCTGTCACCCTGTATCGCGCGCCTTTCCAGACGCTTCCACTAACACACACACTGATTCAGGCTCTGGGCTGCTCCCCGTTCGCTCGCCGCTACTGGGGGAATCTCGGTTGATTTCTTTTCCTCGGGGTACTTAGATGTTTCAGTTCCCCCGGTTCGCCTCATTAACCTATGGATTCAGTTAATGATAGTGTGACGAATCACACTGGGTTTCCCCATTCGGAAATCGCCGGTTATAACGGTTCATATCACCTTACCGACGCTTATCGCAGATTAGCACGTCCTTCATCGCCTCTGACTGCCAGGGCATCCACCGTGTACGCTTAGTCGCTTAACCTCACAACCCGAAGATGTTTCGTAAAACACCATCGTGTTGCGAAAATTTGAGAGACTCACGAACAACTTGCGTTGTTCAGTGTTTCAATTTTCAGCTTGATCCAGATTTTTAAAGAGCAAAACTTCGCAGTGAACCCTTGCAGGTACACTCTGAAGTATTTTTTATTTAATCACTACAGAGATGGTGGAGCTATGCGGGATCGAACCGCAGACCTCCTGCGTGCAAAGCAGGCGCTCTCCCAGCTGAGCTATAGCCCCATAACATGTAGTTAAAACCTCTTCAAATTTGCGGTGCAAATTTGGTAGGCCTGAGTGGACTTGAACCACCGACCTCACCCTTATCAGGGGTGCGCTCTAACCACCTGAGCTACAAGCCTGTAGAGGTTTTACTGCTCATTTTCATCAGACAATCTGTGTGAGCACTTCAAAGAACGCTTCTTTAAGGTAAGGAGGTGATCCAACCGCAGGTTCCCCTACGGTTACCTTGTTACGACTTCACCCCAGTCATGAATCACAAAGTGGTAAGCGCCCTCCCGAAGGTTAAGCTACCTACTTCTTTTGCAACCCACTCCCATGGTGTGACGGGCGGTGTGTACAAGGCCCGGGAACGTATTCACCGTGGCATTCTGATCCACGATTACTAGCGATTCCGACTTCATGGAGTCGAGTTGCAGACTCCAATCCGGACTACGACGCACTTTATGAGGTCCGCTTGCTCTCGCGAGGTCGCTTCTCTTTGTATGCGCCATTGTAGCACGTGTGTAGCCCTGGTCGTAAGGGCCATGATGACTTGACGTCATCCCCACCTTCCTCCAGTTTATCACTGGCAGTCTCCTTTGAGTTCCCGGCCGGACCGCTGGCAACAAAGGATAAGGGTTGCGCTCGTTGCGGGACTTAACCCAACATTTCACAACACGAGCTGACGACAGCCATGCAGCACCTGTCTCACAGTTCCCGAAGGCACCAATCCATCTCTGGAAAGTTCTGTGGATGTCAAGACCAGGTAAGGTTCTTCGCGTTGCATCGAATTAAACCACATGCTCCACCGCTTGTGCGGGCCCCCGTCAATTCATTTGAGTTTTAACCTTGCGGCCGTACTCCCCAGGCGGTCGACTTAACGCGTTAGCTCCGGAAGCCACGCCTCAAGGGCACAACCTCCAAGTCGACATCGTTTACGGCGTGGACTACCAGGGTATCTAATCCTGTTTGCTCCCCACGCTTTCGCACCTGAGCGTCAGTCTTCGTCCAGGGGGCCGCCTTCGCCACCGGTATTCCTCCAGATCTCTACGCATTTCACCGCTACACCTGGAATTCTACCCCCCTCTACGAGACTCAAGCCTGCCAGTATCAGATGCAGTTCCCAGGTTGAGCCCGGGGATTTCACATCTGACTTAACAAACCGCCTGCGTGCGCTTTACGCCCAGTAATTCCGATTAACGCTTGCACCCTCCGTATTACCGCGGCTGCTGGCACGGAGTTAGCCGGTGCTTCTTCTGCGGGTAACGTCAATGAGCAAAGGTATTAACTTTACTCCCTTCCTCCCCGCTGAAAGTACTTTACAACCCGAAGGCCTTCTTCATACACGCGGCATGGCTGCATCAGGCTTGCGCCCATTGTGCAATATTCCCCACTGCTGCCTCCCGTAGGAGTCTGGACCGTGTCTCAGTTCCAGTGTGGCTGGTCATCCTCTCAGACCAGCTAGGGATCGTCGCCTAGGTGAGCCGTTACCCCACCTACTAGCTAATCCCATCTGGGCACATCCGATGGCAAGAGGCCCGAAGGTCCCCCTCTTTGGTCTTGCGACGTTATGCGGTATTAGCTACCGTTTCCAGTAGTTATCCCCCTCCATCAGGCAGTTTCCCAGACATTACTCACCCGTCCGCCACTCGTCAGCGAAACAGCAAGCTGTTTCCTGTTACCGTTCGACTTGCATGTGTTAGGCCTGCCGCCAGCGTTCAATCTGAGCCATGATCAAACTCTTCAATTTAAAAGTTTGATGCTCAAAGAATTAAACTTCGTAATGAATTACGTGTTCACTCTTGAGACTTGGTATTCATTTTTCGTCTTGCGACGTTAAGAATCCGTATCTTCGAGTGCCCACACAGATTGTCTGATAAATTGTTAAAGAGCAGTTGCGACGCGGCTTTCAGCTCACTGTCGCGAGGTGGCGTATATTACGCTTTCCTCTTTCAGAGTCAACCCTGAATTTCAGGATTTTTCTCTTTAACCGAACTGGCTGTTTGTGTGAAGTGATTCACATCCGCCGTGTCGATGGAGGCGCATTATAGGGAGTCGTTTCAGGAAGACAAGCGGAAAAATGCATTTTTATTTCAACCGCTCATCTTTTAATCATTACGCCGGTTTTTGCTGCTTTTTTATCGCTTGCGGCAGGTCTGCCAGGCTATTTAACACCCAATCCGCCGCGTTTTCTGCTTCAGGCGTAATAGGTTTACCCGTACGCACCAGCACTTTTGTTCCCACGTTCGCCGCAGCCGCTGCCTGCATATCTTCTAATTTATCGCCCACCATATAAGAAGCGGCCATATCAATATGCAAATAATCGCGTGCGGACAAAAGCATCCCCGGATGTGGTTTACGGCAATCGCAGACCTGGCGAAACTCTTCAACACTACCCTGCGGATGATGCGGGCAATAATAGATGCCATCCAGATCGACATCGCGGTCCGCCAGCGACCAGTCCATCCACTCGGTCAGCGTTTCAAACTGTGCTTCAGTAAATTTACCGCGAGCAATGCCAGACTGGTTGGTTACTACCACCAGCGCAAAGCCCATTTTTTTTAGCTCGCGCATGGCGTCAATAACACCATCGATAAATTCAAAGTTGTCGATCTCATGGACATAGCCGTGATCGACATTAATGGTGCCATCACGGTCAAGAAAAATTGCGGGTACGCTCTTCGCCACCTTTTATAGCTCCTTAATAAGGCATGTGACGCTAGTATCGCATGTTTCGACCAGCAAGAAAGTGCTCTTCGCATAAACCTGATTGATTTAGACGTCTGGATGCCTTAACATCCATTTCATTGACGGCGTTGCCCGTTCCAGGCATTCGAAATGCCACGACTAACTTAATGACGATAATAAATAATCAATGATAAAACTTTCGAATATCACCAAAGTGTTCCACCAGGGCACCCGCACCATCCAGGCGTTGAACAACGTCAGCCTGCATGTGCCAGCTGGACAAATTTATGGCGTTATCGGTGCCTCAGGCGCGGGTAAGAGTACGCTTATACGTTGTGTAAACCTGCTGGAGCGCCCAACCGAGGGTAGCGTGCTGGTCGATGGCCAGGAACTGACTACGTTGTCAGAATCCGAGCTGACTAAAGCTCGCCGCCAGATTGGTATGATTTTCCAGCATTTTAACCTGCTCTCTTCGCGTACTGTTTTTGGCAACGTGGCTCTGCCGCTGGAGCTGGACAATACACCGAAAGACGAGATCAAACGTCGCGTGACGGAATTGCTGTCATTGGTTGGTCTTGGCGATAAGCATGATAGCTACCCGTCGAATCTTTCCGGTGGGCAGAAACAGCGTGTGGCGATTGCCCGTGCGTTAGCCAGCAATCCCAAAGTATTGCTGTGTGATGAAGCCACCAGCGCGCTGGATCCGGCAACCACACGTTCTATTCTCGAACTGCTGAAAGACATCAACCGCCGTCTGGGTTTGACGATTCTGTTGATAACCCACGAAATGGACGTTGTGAAGCGAATTTGTGATTGCGTGGCGGTCATCAGCAATGGCGAACTGATCGAGCAGGACAAGGTAAGTGAAGTGTTCTCGCATCCGAAAACGCCGCTGGCGCAAAAATTTATTCAGTCGACTCTGCATCTGGATATCCCAGAAGATTATCAGGAACGTCTGCAAGCGGAGCCATTCACTGACTGCGTACCGATGCTGCGCCTGGAGTTTACCGGTCAGTCGGTAGATGCCCCACTGCTTTCTGAAACTGCGCGTCGTTTCAACGTTAATAACAACATTATTAGCGCGCAGATGGATTACGCCGGTGGCGTTAAGTTCGGCATCATGTTGACTGAAATGCACGGCACACAACAAGATACGCAAGCCGCCATTGCCTGGCTGCAGGAACACCATGTAAAAGTAGAGGTACTGGGTTATGTCTGAGCCGATGATGTGGCTGCTGGTTCGTGGCGTATGGGAAACGCTGGCAATGACCTTCGTATCCGGTTTTTTTGGGTTTGTGATTGGTCTGCCGGTTGGCGTCCTGCTTTATGTTACTCGTCCGGGGCAAATTATTGCTAACGCGAAGCTGTACCGTACCGTTTCAGCGATTGTGAACATTTTCCGTTCCATCCCGTTCATTATCTTGCTGGTATGGATGATTCCGTTTACTCGCGTTATTGTCGGTACATCGATTGGTTTGCAGGCAGCGATTGTTCCGTTAACTGTTGGTGCAGCACCGTTTATTGCCCGTATGGTCGAGAACGCCCTGCTGGAAATCCCAACCGGGTTAATTGAAGCCTCTCGCGCAATGGGTGCCACACCAATGCAGATCGTGCGCAAAGTGCTGTTACCGGAAGCGTTACCAGGTCTGGTTAACGCCGCAACTATCACCCTGATTACCCTGGTCGGTTATTCCGCTATGGGCGGCGCAGTCGGTGCCGGTGGTTTGGGTCAGATTGGCTATCAGTATGGCTACATCGGCTATAACGCGACGGTGATGAATACGGTACTGGTATTGCTGGTCATTCTGGTTTATTTAATTCAGTTCGCAGGCGACCGCATCGTCCGGGCTGTCACTCGCAAGTAACGTTCAACACAACATAAATAATTGAAGAAGGAATAAGGTATGGCGTTCAAATTCAAAACCTTTGCGGCAGTGGGAGCCCTGATTGGATCACTGGCACTGGTAGGGTGCGGCCAGGATGAAAAAGATCCAAACCACATCAAAGTCGGCGTGATTGTCGGTGCCGAACAGCAGGTTGCAGAAGTCGCGCAAAAAGTCGCGAAAGACAAATATGGCCTGGACGTTGAGCTGGTAACCTTCAACGACTATGTCCTGCCGAACGAAGCATTAAGCAAAGGCGATATCGACGCTAACGCTTTCCAGCACAAACCGTACCTTGATCAGCAGCTGAAAGATCGTGGCTACAAACTGGTCGCAGTAGGCAATACTTTTGTTTATCCGATTGCTGGTTACTCCAAGAAAATCAAATCGCTGGATGAACTGCAAGATGGTTCGCAGGTTGCAGTACCAAACGATCCGACTAACCTCGGTCGTTCACTGCTGCTGCTGCAAAAAGTGGGCTTGATCAAACTGAAAGATGGCGTTGGCCTGCTGCCGACCGTTCTTGATGTTGTTGAGAACCCCAAAAATCTGAAAATTGTTGAACTGGAAGCACCGCAACTGCCGCGTTCTCTGGACGACGCGCAAATCGCTCTGGCAGTTATCAATACCACCTATGCCAGCCAGATTGGCCTGACTCCGGCGAAAGACGGTATCTTTGTCGAAGATAAAGAGTCCCCGTACGTAAACCTGATCGTAACGCGTGAAGATAACAAAGACGCCGAGAACGTGAAGAAATTCGTCCAGGCTTATCAGTCTGACGAAGTTTACGAAGCGGCAAACAAAGTGTTTAACGGCGGCGCTGTTAAAGGCTGGTAATATTTAGGCTGTTTCCACAATTTGTAATATCATTCAGGACGGGCGCTTGCCCGTCTTGTCATTTTTACAAGCGCCTGATTCAATATTGACGTTTTGATCATACATTGAGGAAATACTATGCGTGCTTTACCGATCTGTTTAGTAGCACTCATGCTAAGCGGCTGTTCCATGTTAAGCAGATCCCCTGTCGAACCCGTTCAAAGCACTGCACCCCAGCCGAAAGCGGAGCCTGCAAAACCGAAAGCACCGCGCGCCACGCCGGTCCGAATTTATACCAATGCAGAAGAATTAGTCGGCAAACCGTTCCGCGATCTCGGTGAAGTCAGTGGCGACTCTTGCCAGGCCTCTAATCAGGACTCTCCACCGAGCATTCCAACCGCGCGTAAGCGGATGCAAATCAACGCCTCTAAAATGAAAGCCAATGCTGTTTTACTGCATAGCTGTGAAGTCACCAGCGGTACGCCAGGCTGCTACCGTCAGGCTGTATGTATCGGTTCTGCGCTTAACATTACGGCGAAATGAGCAGTTTCCAGTTTGAGCAAATAGGCGTTATTCGCTCGCCCTATAAAGAAAAATTCGCCGTTCCGCGCCAGCCAGGTCTGGTAAAAAGCGTCAACGGCGAACTGCATCTCATTGCTCCCTACAACCAGGCCGACGCCGTGCGCGGCCTGGAAGCATTCAGCCATTTATGGATCCTTTTCGTCTTTCATCAAACGATGGAAGGCGGCTGGCGTCCGACTGTGCGCCCACCGCGCCTCGGCGGTAACGCCAGAATGGGCGTTTTCGCCACACGCTCTACTTTCCGCCCTAACCCGATTGGTATGTCGCTGGTAGAACTGAAAGAGGTTGTTTGCCATAAAGACAGCGTGATTCTGAAGCTCGGTAGCTTGGATCTGGTTGATGGTACGCCAGTGGTGGATATCAAACCGTATCTCCCCTTTGCCGAATCGCTTCCCGATGCCAGTGCCAGCTATGCGCAAAGTGCGCCATCGGCAGAGATGTCTGTGACCTTTACCGCAGATGTTGAAAAGCAACTATTGATGCTGGAGAAGCGTTATCCGCAGTTAACGCTGTTTATCCGCGAAGTACTGGCGCAGGATCCGCGTCCGGCCTATCGTAAAGGTGAGGAAACGGGCAAAACCTATGCCGTCTGGCTGCATGATTTTAATGTTCGCTGGCGCGTCACCGACGCAGGTTTTGAAGTCTTTGCGCTGGAACCGCGTTAAATTCACGCCCTTCTCTTTTGACATTTCTCCTGCACTGGTAAACTAAATCACTTTTTTTGTCCCAGGCTCACCTTGAGCCTGTTCTACCTTCCAACTGGAACCGTAACAACATGCGTACTAGCCAATACCTGCTCTCCACTCTCAAGGAGACACCTGCCGACGCCGAGGTGATCAGCCATCAGCTGATGCTACGCGCCGGGATGATCCGCAAGCTGGCCTCCGGGTTATATACCTGGCTGCCGACCGGCGTGCGCGTTCTGAAAAAAGTCGAAAACATCGTGCGTGAAGAGATGAACAACGCCGGTGCGATCGAGGTGTCGATGCCGGTGGTTCAGCCAGCCGATTTGTGGCAAGAGAGTGGTCGTTGGGAACAGTACGGTCCGGAACTGCTGCGTTTTGTTGACCGTGGCGAGCGTCCGTTCGTACTCGGCCCAACTCATGAAGAAGTTATCACTGACCTGATTCGTAACGAGCTTAGCTCTTACAAACAGCTGCCGCTGAACTTCTATCAGATCCAGACCAAGTTCCGCGACGAAGTGCGTCCGCGTTTCGGCGTCATGCGTTCCCGCGAATTCCTGATGAAAGATGCTTACTCTTTCCACACTTCTCAGGAATCCCTGCAGGAAACCTACGATGCAATGTATGCGGCCTACAGCAAAATCTTCAGCCGCATGGGGCTGGATTTCCGCGCCGTACAGGCCGACACCGGTTCTATCGGCGGCAGCGCCTCTCACGAATTCCAGGTGCTGGCGCAGAGCGGTGAAGACGATGTGGTCTTCTCCGATACCTCTGACTATGCAGCGAACATTGAACTGGCAGAAGCTATCGCGCCGAAAGAACCGCGCGCTGCTGCTACCCAGGAAATGACGCTGGTTGATACGCCTAACGCGAAAACCATCGCTGAACTGGTTGAACAGTTCAATCTGCCGATTGAGAAAACGGTTAAGACTCTGTTGGTTAAAGCGGTTGAAGGCAGTAGCTTCCCGCTGGTTGCGCTGCTGGTGCGTGGTGACCATGAGCTGAACGAAGTTAAAGCAGAAAAACTGCCACAGGTTGCCAGCCCGCTGACTTTCGCGACCGAAGAAGAAATTCGTGCCGTGGTTAAAGCCGGTCCGGGTTCACTGGGTCCGGTAAACATGCCGATTCCGGTGGTGATTGACCGTACCGTTGCGGCGATGAGTGATTTTGCTGCCGGTGCTAACATTGATGGCAAACACTACTTCGGTATCAACTGGGATCGCGATGTTGCTACCCCGGAAGTTGCTGATATTCGTAATGTAGTGGCTGGCGATCCAAGCCCGGATGGTCAGGGTACGCTGCTGATCAAACGTGGTATCGAAGTCGGTCACATCTTCCAGCTGGGTACTAAGTACTCCGAAGCACTGAAAGCCTCCGTACAGGGCGAAGATGGGCGTAACCAAATTCTAACTATGGGTTGCTACGGTATCGGGGTAACACGCGTAGTCGCTGCGGCAATTGAGCAGAACTACGACGAACGCGGCATCGTATGGCCTGACGCTATCGCGCCGTTCCAGGTGGCGATTCTGCCGATGAACATGCACAAATCCTTCCGCGTACAGGAGCTTGCTGAGAAACTGTACAGCGAACTGCGCGCGCAGGGCATCGAAGTGCTTCTGGATGACCGTAAAGAGCGTCCGGGCGTGATGTTTGCTGATATGGAACTGATCGGTATTCCGCACACTATTGTGCTTGGCGACCGTAACCTCGACAACGACGATATCGAATACAAATATCGTCGTAACGGCGAGAAACAGTTAATTAAGACTGGTGACATCGTCGAATATCTGGTGAAACAGATTAAAGGCTAATGCCAGAAAGGGTCCTGAATTTCAGGGCCCTTTTTTACATGGATTGTATAAAATGGATAAACCAAAGGCGTACTGCCGCCTGCTTCTCCCCTTCTTTCTTTTACTTTCGGCCTGTACCGTTGATATCAGCCAGCCAGACTCATCAGCAACAGCGGTGGATGCCGAGGCGAAAACATGGGCAGTCAAATTCCAGCATCAAAGCTCTTTCACCGAACGATCAATAAAAGAAATAACCGAACCTGATCTCAAACCCGGCGATTTGCTGTTCTCCTCAAGCCTTGGGGTAACCTCATTTGGTATCCGCGTCTTCAGCACTTCCTCTGTAAGTCACGTTGCAATATATTTGGGTGAAAATAACGTTGCAGAAGCGACTGGAGATGGCGTCCAGATTGTTCCTCTTAAAAAAGCCATGAAGCACAGTGATAAGCTTTTCGTCTTACGAGTCCCGGATCTGACCCCGCAACAAGCCACAGAAATCACCGCTTTCGCCAATAAAATCAAAGACAGCGGTTACAACTATCGTGGCATTGTCGAGTTCATTCCGTTTATGGTGACCCGCCAGATGTGCTCACTAAATCCTTTTTCCACAGATTTTCGCCAACAGTGCATCAGCGGGCTGGCAAAAGCACAGTTAAGCGGTGTGGGCGAAGGAGACAAAAAGTCGTGGTTTTGTTCAGAATTTGTCACTGATGCATTTGCCAAAGCCGGGCATCCGCTTACGCTGGCGCAATCGGGCTGGATTAGCCCTGCCGATCTGATGCATATGCGTACTGGCGATGTCTCTGCGTTTAAGCCAGAAACGCAGTTACAGTATGTTGGACACCTGAAGCCTGGGATTTATATCAAGGCGGGTCGCTTTGTTGGGCTGACTCAGTGATGAAAGCCGGAGAATGCTCCGGCTTTCAATTACTGCCCCAAACTACTGCAATCCTGGTTTGGGTAAAATTTCCCTGCCGTATCGGGCGCTAATACTTTGGTCGGCGCACCGGTATCCGGGTTAGCCTCAAGCGTAAAGTGACCTTCTACAGACAGTAACACGGTTTTTTCACTGTTACCGCGAGCAGCCAGGTAGCCACGTTCCAGCTCTGCGTTATTCGCCACCATGAAACGTTTTCCAGTCGCGCAATCAGTAAAGGTCGCCGCATCAGCCATATAAAAATACATGCCACGCAGAGTCATCGGTGTCATGGGGAGGCTGGACTTTGCAGGTTCCAGCGTGTAGTTGAACTGCGATTCAATCGGATTACCTTCACGATCGAGCATCTCCAGCGCATCCCCTTTCGCCCGATAATATGACTTTTCACCTTTGCTGTCGGTTAATACCAGCTTGTCAGCGGTTCGCGCCCATGTACCGTAGGAAGCGAAGGATGAAGGCTCTTCGCGCGCACCCAGATAACGCTCATTCATCACCCATGTTCCGTCTTTTTCGAGGAACAGAGAGGTTTCGATTCCTTCGCAATCGGCACACGGCAGCACGCCGCGCCAACTTTGCGGCATCGGTTTCAGTTCGGCAGCCTGCGCCGGGGAAAGCGTATCGACTTCGGCCCGATTATTACATCCCATCAGTGTAAAGAGGCTGATTACAGCCATCGCTGTCACAATCGCTTTTTTCACCATCCATTCCTTCTTTTTATTCCCGACCGCTGCGCACTTTGCCACGCATCGCCTTCACGCTTGATTTTTGTGCTTTCGATGCCAGCCTGCGCTCTTTCGATGCGCGGGTAGGTCGTGTCGGTCGCCGGGCTTTTTGTTCTGTTGTTAATTCTTTAATCACTGTCACCAGCCGGGCCAGCGCCGCTTCGCGGTTCAGCTCCTGGCTGCGGTATTCCTGTGCCTTAATGACTATCACCCCATCGCTGCTAATCAGATGATGGCTGGCGGCGAGCAGGCGCTCTTTGTAATACTCTGGCAGGCTGGACGCCCGAATGTCAAAACGCAGATGAATAGCCGTTGAGGTCTTATTAACATGCTGCCCGCCCGCGCCCTGCGCACGAATGGCGGTGATCTCAAGCTCACCATCGGGAATAGCAACATGTCGGGAAATCACAATCATGAAGGTTGTTGCCAGGCGGTTAAGTTCACTTCCAGATTATTCTTATCATCCGATAACCAGATCACGCCATCCTGAATTGTTGCCTGCAGCGTCATGGTACGATCGGCAAAGGCGCTTACTTTCGCCAGTTGCTCGTCATCCAGATACCAGACGGAAAGATTGGCAAACTGCGCGCATTTGCTCTGATTTTGCTGCCACCAGATTTGCGCCGCCCGACTATTATAGGCAAACAGCGCCACTTCTGCGGCCTGGGTGCAGGCTTTCTTAACCCGCCGCTCATCCGGCAGCCCCAGCTCAATCCACAAATCAATGCCCAGGTGATCGTTACGCAGCCACGCTTCCGGCTCATCATCGGCACACAAGCCACGGGTAAATTGCAGACGTTCATCGGCATATTTCAGCCACGCCAGCAGGCGCAGCATCATACGCTCCTGGGTTTCTGAAGGATGGCGCGCCAGCGTCAGAGAGGCATCGAGAAACTGGTTGCGGTCGAGATCGGCCACATTAACCGTCGCTTTATAAATTGTCGCTTTAAGCGCCATAAGAAAACTCCTTTCGAATCAGGAGGCCATTGTAACGGAATACGTGCAGTTGCGGCGCTGATATTGCAGAAATGAGTGTGGTATAGTCACCTTGCGAAACAGAGTTTATCTTCGTAGGCTTAGACTTGCATCCACGGTTAAGTCAGAGTGCTGACAGGAGGGCATGTGGAAAAATATTGTGAGTTAATACGCAAGCGGTACGCGGAAATCGCCAGCGGAGACTTAGGATACGTTCCGGACGCGCTGGGCTGCGTTTTGAAAGTGCTGAATGAAATGGCTGCCGACGACGCCCTTTCTGAGGCTGTCAGGGAAAAAGCAGCATACGCTGCGGCAAACTTACTGGTGAGCGATTATGTCAATGAATGATACGTATCAACCAATCAATTGTGATGATTACGATAATCTTGAGCTCGCCTGCCAGCATCATTTAATGCTGACACTTGAGATGAAAGATGGCGAAAAATTGCAGGGGAAGGCCAGCGATTTAGTCTCCCGCAAAAATGTGGAGTATCTGGTCGTCGAAGCCGCTGGCGAAACCCGCGAGCTACGTCTGGATAAAATTACCAGCTTTAGCCATCCGGAAATCGGTACGGTGGTGGTGAGCGAGTCCTGATTCACTTTTGCCGGATGCGACGTTTGATACGTCTCATCCGGCTTTCACTTAACTAAGCGTTTCTCTGCCAGACAAAACTTACGCCATTCTCATCTTCTGCCACACCGTCTTGCGTCACAAAAATCCCCGCCGCCGCAATCAGCGTTTCGCCATAAAACAGTAGTGGCGTGGTGTCACGTAGCCACGGCGGCACGCCCAGCTCCTGCCAGATTTTCTTTAGCTTGCGCCCGCCGTTGCGCCCGACAATATGCAGCAATCCTGGCGCTTTAAAACGCACGCTGACCGCTTCGTCTGCACGCGGAGGGCGAATATCTCCACCCGCAATAAGTTGCACACTTCTCAGACTTGCCGGTAATTCCAGCGGCTGTTGCCACGCCTGCCACGGCACAACCGTTTCGCTTTGTCCGGCAACGGATTTAATCCACCACAATTGCGACTGATAGCGACGTATTTCAAACGCACCAAATCGCAAGCAAGGAGAAGCATCTTCCCGCGCCAGCGCCACTTCTTGCCAGATGCGCACCATCGCATCTCGGGAAGGCATCGGAGCATTCTGCCCTGCCAGCCAGCGGCGGATAATCGCCGCTCGACGGGCGTCGCTCATCGTCATCATTGGCGCAATCTGCAACGTCCCCTGCGGCGTTTGACAGTGCGCTAAATCATCCGCCAGCAGTTCATCTAACAGGCTCTCTTGTTCAGCGCAAAGTGCGGCGCTGCGAGCCGTTGCTTCGGTAAAATGCGACCAACGCTGCTGCAATAACGGCACCACGCGCAGACGCAGGAAGTTACGATCGTATGAGTCGTCCTGATTACTTTCGTCTTCAATCCAGCGTAAATCATGCGCCAATGCCCACTGCTCCAGTTCCCCCCGCGTGCGGGCAAGCAACGGGCGGATAAGCCGTGTTCCGGCAAACTCCGAAACTTCCGCCATAGCCGAAAGCCCGGCAGGGCCGCTACCGCGTTTTAGCGCCAGCAGAAAAGTTTCACATTGATCGTCGAGATGTTGCGCGGTGACCAGCACTTCACCGGGCAACAAGGTGCGGGCAAATGCCTGATAACGCGCCTGCCGCGCCTGGGCCTCAATCCCCAGCCCCTCTTGCGCAAGTTGTACGCGTTCGACCACCAGCGGCACCTGCCACTGTTGGCAGACGTTTTCGCAATGCGTAACCCAGGCATCGGCATTGGCACTTAAACCGTGATGCACATGGATAGCGCGTAGAGTGACGCCTGGATTTTCCGCCCGCCACTGCACCAACTGATGCAGCAGAACGGTGGAGTCAAGCCCGCCGCTAAAGGCCACCAGAATCTGGCGGGAGGTGAGAAGTTGTCTATTGAGCGTGAGTGTCATGATGGTGGAAATCTACAAGGTCGTTGCCCGGCACGTTACCGGGCAAATGCGGCAATGACAAGCCTTACTGCTCATACAGTTCCAGCGGCAGCCCGTCAGGATCGCTAAAGAAGGTGAACCGTTTTTGCGTGTATGGATCGACACGTATGGCTTCACACTTCACGTTATGGCTTTCAAGGTGCGCCACTGCCGCATCGATATCATCAACGCTAAACGCCAGATGCCGCAGGCCGCAGGCTTCCGGTCGGCTGGGGCGCTCCGGCGGGAACGGAAATGAGAAAAGTTCAATCACATATTGCCCATTAAGCGCCAAATCCCCTTTCCACGAATCGCGCTCTTCACGATAGACTTCGCTTTGCAGCGTGAAGCCGAGAATATCGCAGTAGAAAGCTTTGCTCACCGCATAATCCGTCGCAATAATCGCAATATGGTGAACCTGTTTTAAACCCAACATAGAATCTCCTGCATTGATATGATACGCACGTGCATCGCGATATATTGATAATACGCATAAATTGCAGGAAAGATGAATCAGACATTTACACTGACTTTAAAACAACATCTCAAACGCCTGTAATAGCGGTTGAGATGCGGTTTGGTGAAGCGTTTTACGGGAGATTACTCTGCGCTATTCTTGCTAACACTCTCAGCAATGCGGCGCAAATATTCGTTATTCTTAAACGCTATCATAATTAATTCGAAAGTCATACGACAGCTTATAAGACCAATGACGGTATAAGCTAACCCTAAGAGAAAGTTTCCGCTAAATATGGAGAAGACACCACCTATCAGTGTCAGCACCATAGCCAGCCAGTAAAAAAACACCAGTACACGCGGCATAAGAAGACGATCAAATCCTAAAATTGCTTTCATATTTTATCCTTAAAAATTCTATGAGCCTGATAAATTTATATTATTTTTAACCACTGTGTATATTGGTATATGCCTCCGAAATCGGAGTTATCAACATGAGTTCAAGAATTTTTGGGATGGGGAAAATGAAAGTGAGATTATCTAAATGTATTTATAATATGACTAAATAAACTACATACAAAAAAGGTCACCGAAGTGACCCTTTTCAGAACATTTGCTGATTACGCGTAGCCGTAGCTCATCAGGCGCTGATAACGACGATTTTTTAAATCTTCAGTGCTTAACACGTCGAGATCGGCCAGATCCGCCAGCAGTTGCGCTTTCAAAGACGCCGCCATCGCTTCCGGGTTACGGTGAGCGCCGCCCAGCGGTTCCGGGATGATGGAGTCGATCAATTTCAGTTCTTTCAGACGCGGAGCGATGATGCCCATCGCTTCAGCCGCCAGCGGCGCTTTATCGGCGCTCTTCCACAGAATGGACGCACAACCTTCCGGCGAGATAACAGAATAGGTGCTGTATTGCAGCATATTCACTTTATCGCCCACGCCAATCGCCAGCGCGCCGCCAGAACCACCTTCACCAATAACGGTACAAATAGTCGGTACGCTCAGGCGAGACATCTCACGCAGGTTGCGTGCGATGGCTTCTGACTGACCACGCTCTTCTGCGCCCACGCCCGGATATGCCCCCGGTGTGTCGATAAAGGTGATGATTGGCATCTTAAAGCGTTCAGCCATTTGCATCAGACGCAGTGCTTTGCGGTAACCTTCTGGCGCTGGCATACCAAAATTACGGCGAATTTTCTCTTTGGTTTCACGACCTTTCTGGTGACCAATAATCATCACCGGACGACCATCAAGACGTGCGATGCCACCGACGATAGCTTTGTCATCTGCATACGCGCGGTCACCTGCCAGTTCGTCAAATTCATCAAATGCCAGGCGAACGTAATCCAGGGTATAAGGACGCTGTGGATGGCGAGCCAGTTGCGCAATTTGCCATGCACCGAGATCGGCGAAGATTTTACGCGTCAGTTCTACGCTTTTTTCACGCAGACGATGCACTTCTTCATCGATGTTAATATCCAGTTTCTCATCCTGGCGGCTAACCGCAGTCAGAGAATCGATTTTCGCTTCCAGCTCTGCAATCGGCTGTTCAAAATCAAGGAAATTCAGACTCATAGTATTCCTGTATTAGTCAAACTCCAGTTCCACCTGCTCCGAACCAATGAGGCCACGGAGATCGTTTAATAAACGATCGCTCGGAGAGACACGCCACGTCGCGCCAAAACGCAACCGCGCACGTGCATCCGCCCTCTGATAGTAGAGATGTACTGGAATTGTCCCAGAGCGGTGGGGTTCCAGAGACTGACGGAGTCGGTTTAAAAGCTGGTCATCAATTTGCCTGTCCGTCAGCGAGATAGCAAGCCCGCGAGCATATTTTTCCCGGGCTTCGTCAATATCCATCACTTCGCGAGCGGTCATTTTAAGCCCACCGCTGAAGTCATCAAAGCTGACCTGTCCGCTGACGATAAGTATGCGGTCTTTTTCCAGCAATTGCTGGTATTTATCCAGGGCGTCAGTAAACAACATGACTTCCAGGCGCCCGGAACGGTCATCCAGCGTGCAGATACCGATACGATTGCCGCGCTTGGTGACCATAACCCGCGCGGCAATAACGAGCCCCGCAGCCGTGGTGACTTTACCACGTTCTGTCGGGTGCATGTCTTTCAGCCTTACGCCTCCGACATAACGCTCAATCTCTTTTAAATACTGGTTGATAGGGTGTCCCGTCAGGTACAGACCTAACGTTTCACGTTCCCCATCTAACACCACCTGCTCCGGCCACGGTTGGCAGCTGGCGTAGGATTGTTCAATTTGCTCAGGCTCTTCCGCCAGTACGCCAAACATATCGGCCTGGCCGATGGCTTCTGCTTTCGCGTGTTGATCTGCCGCTTTTAACGCATCGCCCAGCGAGTTCATCAGCGCCGCACGGTGTGGCCCCAGACGGTCAAACGCCCCGGACATGATCAGTTTTTCCAGCACCCGCCGGTTCAACTTTTTCGTGTCGGTACGGGCGCAGAGATCAAAAAGCTCGCGGAAGTAACCACCTTTATTTCGGGCTTCGATGATTGCCTCAATTGGCCCCTCACCTACCCCTTTGATGGCGCCAATACCATACACGATTTCGCCGTCGTCGTTGACGTGGAAATGGTAAAGACCGGAGTTTATATCCGGCGGCAGGATTTTCAGCCCCATCCGCCAGCACTCATCCACCAGGCCAACCACCTTCTCGGTGTTGTCCATATCGGCGGTCATTACCGCCGCCATAAACTCCGCCGGATAGTGCGCCTTCAGCCATAACGTTTGATATGACACCAAAGCATAGGCTGCGGAGTGCGATTTGTTAAATCCGTAACCGGCGAATTTCTCCACCAGGTCGAAGATTTTCATCGCCAGTTCGGCGTTGATCCCGTTCTTTTCTGCACCTTCAGCAAATACAGAACGCTGCTTAGCCATCTCTTCCGGCTTTTTCTTACCCATCGCACGGCGCAGCATATCCGCGCCACCGAGGGTATAACCAGAAAGCACCTGCGCAATCTGCATGACCTGTTCCTGATACAGGATGATGCCGTAGGTTGGCTCCAGTACCGGTTTCAGGCTTTCATGCTGCCACTGTACGTCCGGATAGGAGATTTCTTCGCGACCATGTTTACGGTCGATAAAGTTATCCACCATCCCTGATTGCAACGGGCCGGGGCGGAACAGTGCCACCAGGGCTATCATATCTTCGAAGCAGTCAGGTTGCAGACGCTTGATCAGGTCTTTCATGCCGCGCGATTCAAGCTGGAATACCGCCGTGGTTTCCGAGCGTTGCAGCATGTCAAAACTTTTCTTGTCATCCAGCGGGATCGCAGCGATATCCAGCGGCGGCTCGCCATTCTTCGCTCGCCGCTTGTTGATCATCTCCAGCGCCCAGTTGATGATGGTGAGCGTACGCAAACCAAGGAAGTCGAACTTCACCAGCCCGGCATATTCAACGTCGCTTTTATCAAATTGAGTGACTGGATGTTTGCCCTCTTCATCGCAATAAAGCGGCGCAAAATCGGTAATTTTGGTCGGCGCGATAACCACCCCACCGGCGTGTTTACCAGCGTTACGGGTGACCCCTTCCAGCTTGCGCGCCATGTCGATGAGCGCCTTAACTTCTTCATCCGCTTCGTAGATTTCTGGCAGTTGCGGTTCAGCTTCAAACGCTTTCGCCAGCGTCATCCCCGGATCGGGCGGGATCAGTTTCGAGATACGATCGACAAAGCCATATGGATGCCCTAGCACGCGACCTACGTCGCGGATCACCGCTTTTGCCGCCATCGTACCGAAGGTGATGATCTGCGATACCGCATCACGACCATACATGTCCGCCACGTGTTCGATAACCTGGTCGCGTTTCTCCATACAGAAGTCAACGTCAAAGTCAGGCATGGAGACACGTTCCGGGTTAAGGAAACGTTCGAACAGCAGGTCAAATTCCAGTGGATCGAGGTCGGTGATTTTCAGCGCATAAGCCACCAGTGAACCCGCACCGGAGCCACGGCCTGGCCCTACCGGTACGCCGTTATCTTTCGACCACTGGATAAATTCCATAACGATGAGGAAGTAGCCGGGGAAGCCCATCTGGTTGATAACCTGAAGTTCAGTATCCAGACGTTCGTCATATTCCGGGCGACGCTTAAGACGCTCTTCCTCGTCAGGGAATAAAAATGCCAGACGCTCTTCCAGCCCTTCTTTTGCGCGCTTGACCAGATAATCTTCGGTGCTCATGTCCCCGGTCGGGAACTGTGGCAGGAAGTATTCACCAAGACGCACAGTTACGTTACAGCGTTTGGCGATCTCAACGGTGTTGGCAAGGGCTTCGGGGATGTCGGCAAACAGCTCGCACATCTCCTCTTCGCTACGCATATATTGCTGCGGCGAATAGTTACGCGGGCGTTTAGGATCGTCGAGGGTAAAGCCGTCGTGGATCGCGACGCGGATTTCGTGTGCGTCAAAGTCGCTGCTGTCGATAAAGCGCACGTCGTTGGTCGCCACGACGGGCAAACCGCGCGCTTCCGCCAGTTCCACCGCCGCGTGCAAATAGCTTTCTTCGTCCGGTCTGCCGGTGCGAATCAGTTCGAGAAAATAGCGATCCGGGAAGTGTTCTTCATAAAACGCGACACACTCATCTACCAGCGCGCTGTTACCACGCAAAAGACTGCGTCCGACGTCGCCCATGCGCCCGCCGGAAAGAAGGATCAACCCTTCGTTTAATTCGATAAGCCAGTCGCGATCGATGATCGGCCCGGCGGCACCGTACCCGCGCTGATACGCTTTTGAGATCAGCAACGTCAGATTCTGATAGCCGGTATTGTTCGCCGCCAGTACCGTCAGGTGGGTTAACTCATCACCCAGCAGGTCGCACTGGACATTAAAATCCGCCCCGACGATGGGCTTAATCCCTGCGCCATGTCCCGCTCCGTAGAACTTCACCAGACCGCAAAGGTTGGTGAAATCGGTGATCGCCAGTGCAGGCATACCCAACGCCGCCGCCTTTTTTACCAGCGGCGCGGTTTTTGCCAGGCCATCGATCATCGAGTAGTCGCTGTGCACCCGCAGGTGAACGAAACGTGGTTCAGACATCTTCAGATTCCGGTTTACTTAATCTCGACACAAGAATCAGGACGCAAGTCCCAGTGCGCGTTTGACAGGGCCAAAGCTGCGCCGATGGTGTTCGGTCGCGCCGTGTTCAGCCAGTTTTTCAAGATGAAAAGCTGTTGGATACCCTTTGTGTTGGGCAAAACCATATTGTGGATAAACAATGTCCAGTGCCGCCATTTCAGCGTCGCGCGTCACTTTCGCCAGAATAGACGCCGCACTGATTTCCGGCACGCGGCTGTCGCCTTTAACTACAGCCATCGACGGCATCGGTAATTTCGGACAGCGGTTACCATCAATCAACACATATTCCGGGACGATATGCAGTCCCGCAACCGCACGCTGCATCGCCAGCATGGTCGCGTGTAGAATATTCAGTTCGTCGATTTCATGAGGTTCAGCGCGACCCAGACTCCAGCTTAACGCTTTCTCTTTAATCTCTTCATACAACGCCAGACGGCGTTTTTCGCTCAGCTTTTTGGAATCATTCAGCCCGACAATCGGGCGCGCCGGGTCGAGGATTACGGCAGCGGTGACAACCGCGCCAACCAACGGCCCACGTCCGACTTCATCCACACCCGCAACGAGCTGCGTGTGCGGATAAACAAATTCGATCATTGTGCTAACTCCAGAACGGCTTGTGCCGCCTGCTCATCGGCATTGCAGCGGATCTGCTGATGCAGTTCGCGGAAGGTGTCGTGCATCGCGTGGCTGGTTTTCCCGTTCGCCAACAGCGGTAACAACGCCTCTGCCAGTTTTTGCGGCTCACACTCTTCCTGCAATAACTCTTTGACTAACTCTCTGCCCGCCAGCAAATTGGGTAGAGAGACATAATCAGTTTTCACCAGTCGCTTCGCCAGCCAGAAGGTGAAAGGCTTCATGCGATATCCCACCACCATCGGGCATTTCGCCAGCATACACTCCAGTGCTGCCGTACCCGACGCCAGTAGCGCCGCATCGCTTGCCACCATCG
The DNA here is from genome assembly GCF_031323975.1 of Escherichia ruysiae. Classification (NCBI taxonomy): domain Bacteria; kingdom Pseudomonadati; phylum Pseudomonadota; class Gammaproteobacteria; order Enterobacterales; family Enterobacteriaceae; genus Escherichia; species Escherichia ruysiae. The sequence goes on along the minus strand of NZ_JAVIWS010000001.1, from coordinate 3,510,556 downwards.
CCTCACGCCCCAATCCATCTAAGAGATGAACAGCAAGGTCTGGCGCAACTTCAGCTTTGATGCGTTCAAACTGCTCGCGGCGTTTGGCATTCACCAGCGGCACCACAATCTCAAGATCGGGATATGTCTGGCGCAAAAGCTGAGCCGTTTTCAGGAAATCGGCACTAAGCATCTCAACTTCCGCACCACGACTGCCAGGCAGCAACGCCAGGCAGTGGGCATCATGGGGGATCCCCAACACATCACGGGCGGCGTTTTTATCTGGATCTAACGGCATGGCATCAGCCATGGTGTGACCGATAAAACGACACGGCACGTTGTATTTGTCATAAAACGCTTTTTCGAAAGGCAGAAATGCGAGCACCAGATCGGTGGCTCTGCCTATTTTGAAAACGCGTTTCTGTCGCCACGCCCAGACGGACGGACTGACGTAATGAATGGTTTTGATACCCTGCTTTTTGAGGTTACCTTCGAGGGTAATGTTGAAATCAGGCGCATCAATGCCGACAAAAACATCTGGCTTCAGTTCACCAAAACGCTTTGTCAAATCGGCACGAATATACAGTAAGCGACGCAAACGGCCGAGCACTTCCACAATGCCCATCACCGCCAGCTCTTCCATTTCGTACCAGGCTTCGCAGCCTTCAGCCTGCATCCGTGGCCCGGCAACACCAACAAAGCGGGCGTTGGGCACACGTTCTTTCAGAGCGCGGATTAAACCGGCTCCCAGGATATCGCCGGAGGTTTCTCCGGCGACCAGGGCAATCGTTAATGGACGCTGTTCAGCCATTAACGAATCAGACCGCGCGTTGAGCGTGCAAAGAAATCGGTAAACGCTTTCACTTCCGGATAAGTTTCCGCCAGTTCAGCAATTTCCGGTTTCACTTCATCGAGCGTTTTACCGCTGCGATAAATCAGCTTATACGCATTGCGGATAGCAGTAATCGCCTCACGGCTAAAACCGCGACGCTTCAGCCCTTCGATGTTGACACCGAACGGCGTTGCGTGGTTACCCTGCGCAATGACATAAGGAGGGACGTCCTGCGCCACACCGGAGCAACCGCCAACCATCACGTGCGCACCAATGATGCAGAACTGATGGACTGCGGTCATGCCGCCGATGATCGCGAAGTCATCTACCGATACGTGCCCCGCCAGCGTTGCGTTGTTGGCGAGAATACAGCGGTTACCTACCGTACAATCGTGCGCAATGTGCGCATTGATCATCAGTAAGTTGTCGCTGCCCACCTTCGTCAATCCACCGCCCTGGACTGTGCCACGATGAATGGTGACGCTTTCGCGAATGCGGTTACGATCGCCGATTTCCACACGGGTCGGTTCACCAGCATATTTCAGATCCTGGTTAACTTCGCCGATGGAGGCGAACTGATAAATCTCATTGTCGCGACCAATTTTAGTATGGCCATTCACGACAACGTGAGATTTCAGTACGGTCCCCTCACCAATTTCAACATGGGGTCCAACGATACAAAAAGGACCAATGTGAACGTTGGCACCAATCGACGCGCCCTCTTCCACAATGGCGGTTGGATGCACAAAGGCGGATTTATCAATCACGTATCAGGCCTCCCGGCTACGAGCACACATCATCGTTGCTTCGCAAACTACTTTACCGTCGACCAGAGCAACCCCTTTAAAGCGGGTCAGGCCACGGCGCGTTTTTTCGAAAGTGACTTCCATGATCATTTGATCACCTGGCACGACCGGGCGCTTAAAGCGCGCTTCGTCAATACCAGCGAAGTAGTACAGCTCACCCGGTTCCAGTTTTCCTACGCTTTTAAACGCCAGAATACCTGTTGCCTGTGCCATTGCTTCCAGAATCAGCACACCCGGGAAAATCGGTTTTCCAGGGAAATGGCCCTGGAAGAATGGCTCATTGACAGAGACATTTTTTACTGCGCGCAGAAAACGACCTTCTTCAAAATCCAGCACGCGATCCACCAATAAGAACGGGAAACGGTGCGGCAGAAGTTCTAAAATCTCTTCAATCTGCAGAGTATGAGTGTTAGTAGTCAAGATACTCTTCCTGTCAAAATATAAGAAACGACAATAATAACACGGCCTGCCGCAATCGTAAGAATGAGACAGGCCGTAAAGTTTGGCGAACAAAAGATGGAACGTTAGTCTTGTTGATTAACCTTGCGCTCAAGCGATTTCAGACGCTTGCTCATATCATCAATGTTCATCACCAGTGCAGCGGTTTTGCGCCAGACTTTGTTGGGTTGCAGCGGAATGCCTGAGGAATAGACGCCAGGTTCAGTGATGGGACGCATCACCATCCCCATGCCCGTAACCGTCACTTTATCGCATATTTCCATATGCCCGTTGATTACGCTGGCACCGCCGATCATGCAGTAACGACCAATTTTCAGGCTGCCCGCCATAATGACGCCACCGGCAACCGCCGTATTGTCGCCAATCACGACGTTATGTGCAATCTGGCACTGGTTATCAATGATCACGCCATTGCCGATAATGGTGTCATCCAGCGCACCGCGATCGATGGTAGTACAGGCGCCGATCTCCACGCGATCGCCAATAATCACGCGACCAATCTGAGGGATCTTCACCCAGTTACCACGATCGTTGGCATAGCCAAAGCCGTCCGCACCTACCACCGTTCCGGATTGAATCAGGCAATTCTGACCGATCTGGATCTCGTGGTAAATGGTTACGTTCGCCCAAAGGCGCGAACCTGCGCCGATTTTGCTATTTTTACCAACGAAGCAACCGGCACCGATAATCACGTTATCGCCCAGCTCAACGCCGGACTCAATCACCGCGTTAGCACCAATTGAGACGTTGTTACCCAGCTTCGCCGTTGCATCGATCACTGCACTGGGTGCAATGTTCTGCGCGGGCTGTGGCGTGGTATCTAAAATTTGCGCCATGCGCGCGTAAGTCAGGTAGGGATTCTTCACTACCAGCGCGGCACTTTTCGCGAAAGGAAGATCGTCCTGGGTCATGACAACCGCAGACGCCTGGCACAAGCCTAAATGCTCACGGTATTTTGGGTTAACCATGAACGTGATGTGACCTGTTTGTGCAGATTGCATGGACGCAACGCCGGTGATGACGATATCGCCATCACCGTGTAGTTCTGCATCCAACTGCTGCGCTAAATCAGCCAGTCGAATTGAAGGCATTACTTATTTAACCTGTTTCAGTACGTCGGCAGTGATGTCTTTTACATCGCTGCTGTTGTAAGCAACGGCGTTTGCATCAACAACCAGGTCGATATCCTGGCTGTTGGCAACGGATTTCACAGCAGTCTGGATACGAGTAACCAGTTTGCCGCGTTCTTCGTTGGAACGACGTGCGCGATCCTGCTCAAAAGCCTGCGCTTTCTGAGCAAAAGTCTGGCGCTGAGCCATCACGTCTTTTTCCAGCTTAGTACGATCACTACCGGCTTTCATAGACTGCAGCTTTTTCATTTTAGCTTGCAGATCGGTTTCCATACGCTGCAGTTCGCTGGCACGGCCTTTGAACTCATTTTCCAGCGTGTTAGAAACACCGGTTTTCTGTGCTACCTGCTGGAACAGGCTGCCCATATTGACGATTGCAATTTTGTCAGCCGCCTGAGCAGAAGTTGCCAGTGCTAAACCGAGACCTGCAGCTAATAACCACTTTTTCACAATAAACTCCTTACCATCCCATTTGCACCGGAGGGTGCAGTTCTTTGCGTGGCCCGGCGATCTTATATTGATCGCCTAAAGTCATCGCTACACTACCACTACATTCCTTTGTGGAGAACACTTACCAGGTTTTACCAATGTTAAACTGGAACTGTTCTGCCTTGTCTCCATCGTACTTTTTGAACGGCTGGGCGTAGGAGAACACCAACGGCCCCAATGGGGACATCCATTGTAATGCGATACCCGCAGACATACGGATATTGCTTGGATCACTATAGTCCGGATATCCAGAATATTGGCTGGAATCCCAGTTTGTATCCCAAACGGTGCCCATATCCCAGAAGAAGGAAGTACGAACAGAGTTAGCATACTTGTCGCTAATGAACGGCGTCGGGGTGATGAGTTCGAGGCTGGCAACCGCCATGGCGTTACCGCCTACAGCATCATCCGATTTACACAGGTCTTTCGCTCCGTCCTGAGTCGCACATTCGTAATCATAGTCTGGGTCATAATTACTGGCCTGATGCGGGAAGTAAACCGCTTTTGGACCGATGGTGTTGGACTGGAAGCCACGCACGGTGCTGGAACCACCAGCATAGAAGTTCTCGTAGAACGGCATCTCTTTGCCGCCTAAACCATCACCATAACCCCAGCGGGTACGACCCAGAACAACCCATTTGTGATCGTCGTCGATCGGTACATAGGTCGCCGTGTCTAACGTCACTTTGTAGTATTCGTTATCCGATCCCGGAATGGTCACTTTACCGGTCAGGTTGACACGTGAACCATCTGTCGGGAAATAACCACGGTCAAGCTTGTTATAGGTCCAACCATAGTTGAACGTGAAGTCGTCCGTTTTGAAGCTGTTATCCTGATCAGAGGTGCTCGGATGTTCACCCATAGAGTACAGATAACGCCACATCGCAACCTGCGGCTGCATGTTGGACAGGGAGTTATGTACATAACCCAGACCTGCACGCAGCGAGTTGTATTCGTTGATCGGGAAGCCCAACGTCACGTCTGTACCATAACTCTTGTTGGTATAGTCGGACAGGTCGGCGTCATCTGCCTGGAAGTCATTATAGAAGAGACGGCCACCGAGGCTTACGCCATCTACGGTGAAGTACGGGTTGGTTACCGACAGTTCAGCATAGGTCTGGTAATCGTTTTTGGTTCCGTTGATACCAACGGCATAACCCGTACCTAACCAGTTATCCTGTTGCACGCCAGCCTGGAAGCTCACGCCACTTTCAGTACCGTAACCAATACCGAAGTTGAAGCTACCGGTGTTACGTTCTTTCACCTTGTAGACTACATCAACCTGGTCCGGGCTACCCGGAACACGTTGGGTATCGGTATCGACCGTTTCAAAGAAGCCAAGACGATTCAGACGCTCCTTACCCTGATCGACCAGATCGCTACCCAGCCATGCACCTTCCATCTGACGCATTTCGCGACGCAGGACGGCATCTTTCGAGGTATCGTTACCTTCAAAACGGATCTTACGCACGTAGAAACGGTTACCCGCATCAACGTTCACGCGTAATTTAACGGTTTTGTCGGCATCGTTAATTTCAGGCATCGACTGTACGCGCGGATAGGCATAACCATAGCGACCGAGAAGCTTTTTAATGTCATCTTCCATCTTGGTCACTTTGGTGCCGTTATACAGCTCGCCCGGCTCGATCTTAGTTAGCTGCTCAATTTCAGCGGAGTGCCCGGCAAGGTTACCGCTCACTTCAACCCCAGAAAGCTTGTACTGATCGCCTTCGGTGATGTTCACCGTGACGTAAATACCTTTTTTATCTGGCGTCAGACTGACCTGGGTCGAGTCGATGTTGAAACGGGCATAACCGCGATCCAGATAGTAGCTGCGCAGGGTTTCAAGGTCGCCCGCCAGTTTTTGTTTCTGGTATTTACGATCGCCTACCACGTTCCACCACGGCACTTCGTCACGCAGTTGGAAATGAGAGATCAGTTCGTCGGTGGTGAAAGCATGGTTACCAACAATGTTAATTTGCTGGATTTCAGCTGACACACCTTCCTGGAACACCAGTTTTAGGTCAACACGGTTGCGCGGCAGCGGGGTCACGACAGCTTTAACGCTGGCGCTATATTTACCGACGCTATAGTAGAAGTCTTCCAGACCTTTTTCGATATCAGCAATGGTGGTGCGATCAAGAGATTCGCCCACACGCACGCCAGAAGCCTCGAGGTTTTGCTTCAGCATGTCATCTTTCACCGATTTGTTACCGGAGAAAGTGATGCTGGCAATGGTCGGACGTTCTTTTACCTGAACCAGAAGGGTATCACCATCACGAAGGACACGAACATCCTCAAAGTTGCCGGTAGCAAACAGAGCGCGAATGGTATTACTGATATCTTCATCATTAACCGTGTCGCCTGTGCGCACCGGCATACTGAGGAGGGCCGCACCAACGGCGACACGCTGAAGGCCTTCGAAATGAATATCTTTCACTACGAACCCTTCAGCACCGTATACGGTGGCGCTGCTAAACAGCAGCGACGCTATGAGCAACTTTTTCATCGCCATCGTTATTATGCGTTCTTCCTAACTAACTCTCATAACCGAGAGAAATCATTGAAAAGTGCAAGCCCCATTAACAGCACCAGCAGAATCGAGCCAATGCGATAACAAAAGTCTTGAACCCGCTCGGATACCGGTCCGCCCTTGATCTTTTCGATCGCAAGGAACAGCAGATGCCCCCCGTCAAGTACGGGCAACGGAAACAGGTTAATTATCCCTAAGTTCACGCTAATAAGCGCAAGAAACGGTAGATAATAAACAACCCCGAGTTCCGCTGTCATCCCAGCCCCCTTGGCGATAGAGATCGGCCCACTGAGGTTGTTCAGTTTCACATCACCGGTGATCAATTTTCCCAGCATACTGACCGTCAGCTTCATCAACTGCCACGTTTTGTCCGTGGCTTCGACGATGGCGTTGAACGGCCCATACTGGCGTACAACTTTATACTCATCTGGCAGAGGAATGACTTTCGGCTCAATACCGACAAAACCAATCGCCTTACCATTACCCGGTTTACTCTCCGGGATTAATGTCAAAGACAAGGGACTCCCCTGCCTTTCGATTTCCAACGCTAAGGATTTACCCGGATTATCCCGGACAAGCAACACAAAGGTCACCCATTGCGTTAATGGCTGACCATCGACTTTAACGATCCTGTCGCCTGCTTGCAAACCCGCCTTGTTTGCCGCCGAGTTTGGCTGCACATTTTCCACTACTGGTTCAATTTGCGGCCCACGGGGACGAATCCCCAAAGAAGATACTGGATCTTCTTTATCAGGCTCAAACGCCCACTGACGTAAATCGAGCTTTACATCCCGCCGTTGGTCGCTGCCAAATGGCGCTACCGTAATGGTGGTGCTTTCATCGCCAATTTTATCGACCAACTGCAAACGCACGGCATCCCAATCAGGCGTTTCGATACCATCTACGGCTTTTAGTTCCGTTCCTGGTGCAATTTGTGCTTGCGCAGCTATCGAATTGGCTGCTATTTCGCCAACCACCGGACGTACACCAGGCACACCGATGATAAAAACCAGCCAGTAAGCAAAGATAGCAAAAATGAAGTTTGCAACCGGACCTGCGGCAATGATCGCCGCACGTTGGCCAACAGATTTATTATTGAAGGCATGGTGGCGAAGCTCCGGAACAACCGGTTCAGCACGCTCATCCAGCATTTTGACATAACCGCCCAAAGGGATCAGGGCGATGACATATTCGGTGCCTAGCTTATCAGTTCGGCGCCAGAGCGCCTTACCAAAACCTATAGAGAAACGCTCAACGCGAACACCGCAACGCCGGGCAACCCAGAAATGACCAAATTCATGCACGGTGATGAGTACACCCAATGCAACGATGAACGAAGCCAAATCCCAGAGAAAACTCAGCATAATACCTTCCGTTAAAGCGTCCTGAATACCAGCAACAGCAGGCAAGCAAAGACCGGTACAGCAGCCGTCAGGCTATCAATACGATCCAAAATACCGCCATGTCCTGGAATTAAATGACCGCTGTCCTTAATTCCTGCTTCACGCTTAAACATGCTCTCGGTCAGATCGCCGAGCACTGAAGCTAACGCTGCGACAATAGAGCAAATGAGTAAGGTGACGGGTGCAACGTCCAGATTCGCCCACATGCCATAACCCCATGAGATTACCGCTGCGGTCGCGAGTCCGCCAATAAAGCCTTGCCAGGTTTTACCTGGAGAAACCTTCGGTGCCAGCTTATGTTTGCCAAACAATTTGCCAAACATATATGCGCCAGAGTCAGCGCCCCAGACCAGGATCATGACATAGAGCAACCATATCGCGCCACTGTAATGATTCTCGTCATAGTGCCAGGCCCGTAACGCCAACATGCCCCAAAAGAAGGGAACAATGGTTAGCACGCCAAAGATAATGCGCAATGTTCTGGAGTTACGCCATATTGTCGCGGAACCGGGATAGAATAACACCAGCAATAGCGCGGCAACCCACCAGCCAAGCGAAGCCCAAAGTGAGACCTCAACCAGTGGTTGATGGATATTTCGGTGATATTCCGGCAACAGAAAAAGCATCAGCGCCAACAATAACCCGCACAGCACCGCCAGCCATACCCGCTGCGAGCGAGAGGTAAAACCGCTAAGCTGTCCCCATTCCCACGCTGCCAGCATACAGACTACCAGCGTAACAATAGCGAACCCTACCGGCGGCAATAAAAACAGCGCCGCGATGACGACAGGTATTAAAACAAAAGCAGATATCAGGCGATACTTCAGCAAAAGCGACCCCCATCAGGCTGTTTCATCACCGGGCTCGGTGCCGCCGAAACGACGCTCTCGATTAGCAAAGGCATTTAGTGCCCCTTCAAAGTCTTGTTCATCGAAATCGGGCCAGAGAACATCTGTAAAGTAAAGTTCGGCATAGGCAATTTGCCAAAGCAAAAAGTTACTAATGCGATGCTCCCCCCCAGTCCTAATTACTAAATCTACAGGGGCCAGTTCATGCATACAGACATGCTGGTTTAGCATCTCTTCATCTATCTGATCTGGTTGCAGGTTTCCTTGCTGCACCTTTTCAGCCAGTTGCCTGACACCCTGGACTATATCCCAACGTCCACCGTAGTTCGCCGCAATATTCAACGTCAGACCGGTATTCCCGGCAGTTAACGCTTCAGATTTACGAATACGTTCTTGCAAACGCGAGTTAAAACGACTGGTATCGCCAATAATACGCAGACGCACATTATGTCGGTGCAGGCTTTTTACTTCGCTATCAAGCGCCCACACAAACAGTTCCATTAACGCACTGACTTCCTGCGCTGGTCGGTTCCAGTTTTCACTACTAAAGGCATACAGCGTTAACGCCTCAATACCGTTGTTGGCCGCAAAAGAGACAGCCCGGCGGACGGATTTTGCCCCGGCTTTATGCCCAAAGGCACGAATCTTCCCTTGCTTTTTTGCCCAGCGCCCGTTGCCATCCATAATGATCGCGACATGGCGACAGCCATGAACTGGCAATTTTTCGCTAAGTGGTTGAGTAGCAGACAACATCACGCGTTTCTTATTCCCTGACAGGGTTTACGGTACTCAGGAATACTGAAGCCTATACAAAAAAAAGCCGTGTAAAACCACGGCATACCTGATCTTAGAAAGCCAACTACTTACGATCAGATGGCGCAGACTATATCACTGAAGCCCTACGCTAACAAATAGCACGACTCTCTGTAGCCGGATTATCCTCAGCTTGCGAGACGCATCACCTCTTTTCTGGCGACGTCACGCGCACAGGCATCGACAGACAACACATCGTCCACGCATTGTGGTTCGCGCATATCCATTTTTTCCAGAACGGATAAATTCAATGCGGCGATATCCGTAAAGCGGATTTGTTGCGCAAGAAACGCAGCAACGGTGATTTCGTTTGCGGCATTCAATGCAGTCGTCGCAGCCTGGCCTTGTTCGAAAGCATCCATCGCCAGTTTCAGGCATGGATAGCGATCATAATCCGGTGCGGCAAATGTCAAAGCACTCAGTTTGCAAAAGTCGAGCGCCTTCACACCAGAGTTCACGCGATTCGGCCATGCCATGGTGTGGGCAATTGGCGTACGCATATCAGGTTCTCCCAGTTGCGCCAGAACGCTGCCGTCCTGATAACGCACCATTGAGTGAATCACTGACTGCGGGTGAATCAGCACTTCCATCTGGCTGGCACTGGCGTTAAACAACCAACGCGCTTCAATGTATTCCAGACCTTTGTTCATCATGGTAGCCGAATCGACAGAAATTTTACGTCCCATCGACCAGTTCGGATGACGGCAGGCTTGATCGGGCGTCATTGTTGCCAAATCGTGCAATGGCGTCTCACGGAAAGGGCCACCAGACCCGGTAAGTAAAATGGACACCACGCCATTTTGCTCAAGGTCAGCGTATCCCAGATTGTGCTGGATAGGTTGCGGTAAACTCTGAAAAATGGCGTTATGTTCGCTATCGACCGGTAATAACTGCGCTTTACTCTGCTTTACGGCGTCCATAAACAGACGTCCACAGGTGACCAGTGATTCTTTGTTGGCCAGCAGTATGGTTTTACCCGCGCGGATAGCAGCAAGCGTAGGTAACAGGCCTGCAGCACCGACAATCGCCGCCATCACCTGATCAACATCTTCAAGCGCCGCCATATCGCAGGCAGCCTGCTGACCGCTTAAGACTTCAGTGCAACTACCCTGTTGTTGTAGCGTCGTTTTAAGAAGTTTCGCACTCGCTTCATCGTCCATTACGGCATAGCGGGGAGAGAATTCCAGGCACTGTTCTACCATGCGAGTGACATTTTTGCCTGCCACCAGCGCAACTACGCGGAAGTGTTCGGGATTATGGCGCACCACGTCCAGCGTGCTGCAACCAATCGAGCCGGTCGAGCCCAGAATGGTGAGTTGCTTCATGAAACATCCAGAGTTGAGACAGAATAAAAAGCAAAACGCCGCCAGCCGATCCGCAAGGATCTACTGAGCGGCGTTTTTTGTCGTTCAAGAAATCAGAACTGCATCAGTTCTGCTTCTTTGTCTGCCAGCGCCGCTTCAATTTTCTTGATTGCAGCATCAGTCAGTTTCTGTACATCGTCCTGAGAACGGCGATCGTCGTCTTCGCTGATCTCTTTATCTTTCAACAGTGCTTTCACTTTGTCGTTCGCATCACGACGCACGTTACGTACTGCAACACGCGCCTGTTCAGCTTCACCACGAACGATTTTAGTCAGATCTTTACGACGTTCTTCCGTCAGCGGCGGCAGCGGAACGCGGATGTCGCTACCTGCAGAGTTCGGGTTCAGGCCGAGATCGGACGCCATAATCGCTTTTTCAACGGCCGGAGACATTGAACGATCAAACACGTTGATTTTCAGAGTGCGGGAATCTTCTACCGTTACGCTTGCCAGCTGACGCAGCGGCGTCGGCGTGCCGTAATATTCCACGACAATGCCATCCAGCAGGCTGGGAGAAGCACGACCCGTGCGTATTTTGCTGATTTGGGTTTTGAACGCTTCGACGCATTTGTCCATGCGTACTTCAGCATCTTTTCTGATATCGCTAATCACGTTACGAATCCTTGAAAACTTGTCTCAGTCAGACCAGACAGTCACACACAGTGGAAGTGTGCTAAGTATAGCCCTGATTAAACATATTACGGGTAATCGTCTGGATTATTAGGCTATTTTATTTGCCATTTTGACCCCGGGCAGTGCTCACTATCCTCACGTACTTATGTACGCTCCGGTTGCTGCGCGCTGGCCGTGACCAAACTGCCTGCAACAATAACGCCTTATAACCAGACTTACGCCCCCGCGATACTTATGCGGAATCTTACCCTTATTTATCCATCACGGGAATTATTCCGTGATTAAAGTCCCTTCTTTTTCACCCATTACCACACGGCGCAGCGCACCCGGTTTGTTCATGTTGAAAACACGAATCGGTAATTTGTGGTCACGAGCCAGCGTAAAGGCCGCCAGATCCATTACTTTCAGCTCTTTTTCCAGCACTTCACTGTAGGTCAGCTGCTCGTACATAGTTGCAGTTGGATCTTTCGCCGGGTCAGCGGTAAACACACCGTCAACTTTGGTTGCTTTCAGCACCACATCGGCTTCAATTTCGATACCACGCAGACAAGCTGCGGAGTCAGTGGTAAAGAATGGATTACCAGTACCGGCGGAGAGGATCACCACACGGTTGTTGCGCAACAGACTGATAGCTTCTGCCCAGCTGTAGCTGTCGCATACGCCATTCAATGGAATAGCGGACATCAGACGAGCGTTCACATAGGCGCGGTGCAGTGCATCACGCATTGCCAGACCGTTCATTACGGTAGCCAGCATCCCCATGTGGTCGCCCACAACGCGGTTCATACCCGCTTTCGCCAGACCAGCGCCACGGAACAGGTTACCCCCACCAATCACCACACCAACCTGAATACCCAGTTCAACCAGTTCTTTGATTTCCTGAGCCATGCGATCCAGTATGCTTGCATCAATACCGAAGCCTTCAGTGCCCTGCAGAGCTTCGCCACTCAACTTAAGCAGAATGCGTTTATAGACGGGTTTTGCATTGGTAGCCATGTTTCTTTCCTGAGACTGTCAACGATTGAAATGAATTAATACTAGCGACATTGTACGTCGCTTTTCAGCGCAGCCCCATAAGGGTTAGCTGAATTTACAAGATGGGCGCAAAAAGAAGCCGCCCTCAGGCGGCTCCTTTTCGATAATTAAGACTGCTTGGACATCGCAGCAACTTCTGCTGCAAAGTCAGTCTCAACTTTCTCGATACCTTCACCCACTTCGAAGCGGATGAAGCCAGTCACTTCAGCGTTATGCTCTTTCAGCAGCTGACCAACAGTTTTTGCCGGTTCCATAACGAACGGCTGACCGGTCAGAGAAACTTCGCCGGTGAATTTCTTCATGCGGCCTTCAACCATTTTCTCTGCGATTTCTTTCGGCTTACCAGACTGCATCGCGATATCCAGCTGTACCTGGTATTCTTTCTCTACCACTTCAGCAGATACGTCTTCCGGCTTGATGAATTCCGGCTTGCTTGCAGCAACGTGCATAGCGATGTGTTTAACCAGCTCTTCGTCAGCGCCTTTAGCAGCAACCAGAACGCCGATACGCGCACCGTGCTGATAAGAACCCAGAACGTCGCCTTCCAGCGCAGCAACGCGGCGAATGTTGATGTTTTCACCAATTTTCGCTACCAGCGCAACGCGTTCTTCTTCGAACTGTGCTTTCAGAACTTCAACGTCAGTGATTTTGCCAGCAACAGCTGCGTCCAGAACTTTGTCTGCGAACGCCTGGAAACCAGCGTCTTTTGCTACGAAGTCAGTCTGGCAGTTAACTTCCAGAATGATGCCGTAGTTGCCGTCGATTTTGGTTTTGATCACGCCATCAGCAGCAACGTTGCCTGCTTTTTTCGCTGCTTTGATAGCACCGGACTTACGCATGTTTTCGATTGCCAGCTCGATGTCGCCGTTAGCTTCAGTCAGTGCTTTTTTGCAATCCATCATGCCTGCGCCAGTACGCTCACGCAGCTCTTTTACCAGGGATGCGGTAATTTCAGCCATTCTAAAATCCTCGGAGATGTGATCTGCCCGGAATTAAACCGCACAGATATAAAAGTGAAAAAGGGGGCCATATACAGGCCCCCTAACCAAACGTGTACTACCTGGTCTATAAGGGCTCTCCCCCCTTCATATTTCGCGCCGCAGATGCGTTGTCTTCGCTCGCTCATCCCGGTCACTTACTGATGTAAGCTCCCAAGAATTATCGAGCTTGCCGCCTTTCTGCAACTCGAACTATTTTGGGGGAGTTATCAAGCCTTATTACTCAGCTTCTACGAAGCTTTCTTCCGCCTGGGAAGCCAGATCCTGAGAACGGCCTTCACGTACGGTTGCAGCTACAGCGCCCAGGTACAGGGTCACAGCACGGATTGCGTCGTCGTTACCCGGGATAACGAAGTCAACACCGTCCGGATCAGAGTTGGTATCAACGATAGCAAATACCGGAATACCCAGGTTGTTTGCTTCTTTGATAGCAATGTGTTCGTGGTCAGCATCGATTACAAACAGAGCGTCCGGCAGACCGCCCATGTCTTTGATACCGCCCAGGCTGTTTTCCAGTTTCTCCAGCTCACGAGTGCGCATCAGCGCTTCTTTCTTGGTCAGCTTGTCGAAAGTACCGTCCTGAGACTGAGTTTCCAGGTCTTTCAGACGTTTGATGGACTGACGAACGGTTTTCCAGTTAGTCAGCATACCGCCCAGCCAGCGATGGTTCACGAAGAACTGGTCGCAGCTCAGAGCAGCGTCTTTCACCGCTTCGCTTGCAGCGCGTTTAGTACCAACGAAAAGGATTTTACCTTTGCGAGAAGCAATCTTGTTCAGTTCAGCCAGAGCTTCGTTGAACATCGGTACAGTTTTCTCAAGGTTGATGATGTGAACTTTGTTACGCGCACCGAAGATGAACGGCTTCATTTTCGGGTTCCAGTAACGGGTCTGGTGACCGAAGTGAACACCAGCCTTGAGCATGTCGCGCATGGAAACAGTTGCCATGATTAAAACCTCTATATAAAAGTTGGGGTTATGCCTCCACGTATCCCATATTACCGACCCCAAAGGGCACCCCGGAATATGTGCCGATACGTGTGTGTTGTTACACAAAGTGAGATTGTCGCTCCCGTCCAGTCTGTGTATACGAAATGGATCGGAAGTCCGGCGCGCTTTATACCACAAATACGCCGTGGACTCCAATAATTGTTGGCGCTGTGTACAGCATCAGACGCTGAATTTTCTATTATAGAAAACCCTCGGTGGCACGTTTCGCGAAGTTCAGAATGATTCTCAATTTGACAGGGTGTGATACCATTGACAGCACTTACATATATATTGTCGGTATCACCGACGCTGATGGACAGAATTAATGGCTATCTCAATCAAGACCCCTGAAGATATCGAAAAAATGCGCGTCGCTGGCCGCCTGGCTGCCGAAGTGCTGGAGATGATCGAACCCTATGTTAAACCGGGCGTCAGCACCGGCGAGCTGGATCGCATCTGTAATGATTATATTGTTAATGAACAACACGCGGTTTCGGCCTGCCTCGGCTATCACGGTTATCCGAAATCCGTTTGCATCTCTATTAATGAAGTGGTGTGCCACGGTATCCCGGACGACGCCAAACTGCTGAAAGACGGTGACATCGTTAACATTGACGTCACCGTAATCAAAGATGGTTTCCACGGCGACACCTCGAAAATGTTTATCGTCGGTAAACCGACCATCATGGGCGAACGCCTGTGCCGCGTGACGCAGGAAAGTCTGTACCTGGCGCTACGCATGGTAAAACCAGGTATTAATCTGCGCGAAATCGGCGCGGCAATTCAGAAATTTGTCGAAGCAGAAGGCTTCTCTGTCGTTCGTGAATATTGCGGACACGGTATTGGTCGCGGCTTCCACGAAGAGCCGCAAGTGCTGCACTATGACTCACCTGAAACCAACGTCGTGCTGAAACCGGGGATGACCTTCACCATCGAGCCAATGGTCAACGCGGGTAAAAAAGAGATCCGCACCATGAAAGATGGCTGGACGGTAAAAACCAAAGATCGCAGCTTGTCTGCACAATACGAGCATACTATTGTGGTGACTGATAACGGCTGCGAAATTCTGACGCTACGCAAGGATGACACCATCCCGGCGATAATCTCGCACGACGAATAAGAGGCAGACAAACGCAAAAATGCCTGATGCGCTACGCTTATCAGGCCTACTTTCTCCTGCAATATATTGAATTTGCAAGGAGTTGTAGGCCGGATAAGGCCTTCACGCCGCATCCGGCATGAACACGTGCACTTTGTCAACAATCTGAAGCCGGCGAATGCCGGCTTTTTTAATGCGATAATTTAATCTTATGGGTGGCGCACAATGAATACCCTTCCAGAACAGTACGCAAATACCGCTCTCCCCACCCTGCCCGGTCAACCGCAAAATCCATGCGTCTGGCCCCGTGACGAATTAACCGTCTCTGGGATAAAAGCCCATATTGATACCTTTCAGCGTTGGCTGGGCGATGCCTTTGATAGCGGGATCTCCGCAGAACAGTTGATTGAAGCCCGCACCGAGTTTATCGACCAACTCCTGCAACGCTTGTGGATTGAAGCCGGTTTCAGTCAGATTGCCGACCTGGCGCTGGTCGCTGTCGGTGGCTATGGTCGTGGCGAGCTGCATCCACTTTCGGACGTCGATTTACTGATCTTAAGCCGCAAGAAACTGCCGGACGACCAGGCACAAAAAGTAGGCGAGTTGTTAACGCTGCTCTGGGATGTGAAGCTGGAAGTCGGTCATAGCGTGCGGACACTTGAAGAATGCATCCTGGAAGGGTTATCGGATTTAACCGTAGCCACCAATTTAATTGAATCACGCTTGTTGATTGGCGATGTTGCGCTATTTCTCGAACTGCAAAAACACATTTTCAGCGAAGGATTCTGGCCTTCCGACAAGTTCTACGCGGCGAAAGTTGAAGAACAGAACCAGCGCCACCAGCGTTACCACGGCACCAGCTACAACCTTGAGCCAGACATCAAAAGCAGCCCCGGGGGCTTGCGTGATATTCACACTTTACAGTGGGTGGCCCGCCGTCATTTTGGCGCAACATCGTTGGATGAAATGGTCGGGTTTGGCTTCTTAACCTCAGCGGAGCGAGCGGAATTAAACGAATGTCTGCATATATTGTGGCGTATTCGCTTTGCCCTGCATCTGGTCGTCAGCCGTTACGATAACCGCCTGTTGTTTGATCGCCAGCTTAGCGTCGCCCAGCGTCTGAATTACAGTGGTGAAGGTAACGAACCGGTCGAGCGGATGATGAAGGATTACTTCCGCGTCACGCGCCGCGTCAGCGAACTCAACCAGATGCTGCTACAACTGTTTGATGAAGCCATCCTCGCCCTGCCCGCCGATGAAAAGCCGCGTCCGATTGACGATGAGTTTCAGCTACGCGGTACGCTTATCGACCTGCGTGATGAAACACTATTTATGCGCCAGCCGGAAGCCATCTTGCGTATGTTCTACACTATGGTACGCAACAGTGCGATCACCGGCATTTACTCCACCACGCTGCGCCAGTTACGTCACGCCCGCCGTCATCTGCAACAACCACTGTGCAACATTCCGGAAGCGCGAAAGCTATTTTTGAGCATTCTGCGTCACCCCGGCGCAATGCGTCGCGGGTTACTGCCAATGCATCGCCATAGCGTGCTGGGCGCCTATATGCCCCAATGGTCGCATATCGTCGGGCAGATGCAGTTTGACCTGTTCCACGCTTACACAGTGGATGAACATACCATTCGCGTGATGTTGAAACTGGAGAGTTTTGCCAGTGAAGAAACGCGCCAGCGCCATCCGTTGTGTGTGGACGTCTGGCCGCGCCTGCCATCACCAGAGCTGATTTTTATCGCCGCACTGTTTCACGATATCGCCAAAGGGCGCGGCGGTGACCACTCCATACTCGGCGCACAAGACGTGGTGCATTTTGCCGAACTGCACGGCCTGAACTCGCGCGAAACGCAACTGGTCGCCTGGCTGGTTCGCCAGCACTTGCTGATGTCGGTCACCGCCCAGCGCCGCGATATTCAGGATCCGGAAGTCATCAAACAATTCGCCGAAGAAGTACAAACGGAAAATCGACTGCGTTTTCTGGTCTGTCTGACGGTAGCCGATATTTGCGCCACTAACGAAACGCTGTGGAATAGCTGGAAGCAGAGTCTGTTGCGCGAACTCTATTTTGCCACCGAAAAACAGCTACGACGCGGAATGCAAAACACGCCAGATATGCGCGAACGAGTTCGCCATCACCAGCTTCAGGCACTGGCGCTGCTGCGTATGGACAATATCGACGAAGAGGCGCTACACCAGATCTGGTCACGCTGTCGCGCTAACTATTTTGTCCGCCATAGCCCAAATCAACTGGCCTGGCACGCTCGCCATTTATTACAACATGATTTAAGCAAGCCGCTGGTATTACTTAGCCCACAGGCTACGCGCGGCGGTACGGAGATATTTATCTGGAGTCCTGATCGGCCGTATCTGTTTGCTGCCGTGTGTGCCGAATTAGACCGCCGCAATTTAAGCGTTCATGACGCGCAAATTTTCACGACCCGCGACGGTATGGCGATGGATACCTTCATTGTGCTGGAGCCGGATGGCAGCCCGCTATCCGCAGATCGCCATGAGGTTATTCGCTTTGGCCTGGAGCAAGTACTGACACAAAGTAGCTGGCAGCCACCGCAGCCGCGTCGTCAACCCGCCAAATTACGTCACTTTACTGTTGAAACCGAAGTGACGTTTTTGCCGACCCATACCGACCGAAAATCATTCCTCGAACTGATCGCCCTCGACCAACCAGGACTGCTGGCACGGGTGGGGAAAATTTTTGCCGATCTGGGAATTTCGCTTCATGGCGCCCGAATTACAACCATTGGTGAGCGAGTAGAAGATTTATTCATAATCGCCACCGCCGACCGACGTGCGCTTAATAATGAGTTGCAGCAGGAAGTGCATCAGCGGTTGACAGAGGCCCTCAATCCAAACGATAAAGGGTGATGTGTTTACTGATATGAAAAGAGTTTAACAATGCAGCAGTTACAGAACATTATTGAAACCGCTTTTGAACGCCGTGCCGAAATCACGCCAGCCAATGCAGACACTGTTACCCGCGAAGCGGTAAATCAGGTGATCTCGCTGCTGGACTCCGGCGCGCTGCGTGTTGCGGAAAAAATTGACGGTCAGTGGGTGACGCATCAGTGGTTGAAAAAAGCGGTGCTGCTCTCTTTCCGTATTAATGATAATCAGGTGATCGAAGGGGCAGAAAGCCGCTACTTCGATAAAGTGCCGATGAAATTCGCCAACTACGACGAAGCACGTTTCCAGAAAGAAGGCTTCCGTGTTGTACCACCAGCGGCGGTACGTCAGGGTGCGTTTATTGCCCGTAACACCGTGCTGATGCCGTCTTACGTCAACATCGGCGCATATGTTGATGAAGGCACCATGGTTGATACCTGGGCGACCGTCGGTTCCTGTGCGCAGATTGGTAAAAACGTGCACCTGTCTGGCGGTGTAGGCATTGGCGGCGTGCTGGAGCCGCTGCAGGCTAACCCGACCATCATTGAAGACAACTGCTTCATCGGCGCGCGCTCTGAAGTGGTTGAAGGGGTGATTGTCGAAGAAGGTTCCGTTATTTCCATGGGCGTATACATCGGTCAGAGCACCCGTATTTACGACCGTGAAACCGGCGAAATCCACTACGGTCGCGTTCCGGCAGGCTCTGTGGTTGTTTCTGGCAACCTGCCGTCGAAAGATGGCAAATACAGCCTTTATTGTGCCGTTATCGTTAAGAAAGTTGACGCGAAAACTCGCGGTAAAGTCGGTATCAACGAACTGCTGCGTACCATCGACTAAAAGTATGCAAACGGGCAGCACGATGCTGCCCGTGTGCTTTCTGACTCAGATTAATTCGCCCTACTCATTCTTGTCCCTTCTTTTAAATACTTTTTCATCTTTTTTGGACTGTCATGTAATTCGCAAAACGAAGATAAATGTGCTAATCCATCCTCTGGAATATCGCCAGAATAAAGCAGGTAATTTTTTAAATTTTACGCCATGATAGAAGTCTGGAAGAAAAAGGCTTTCTGCGATCACAGTCGAGCCGGGCGGGCCAGGCCAAATGCTAAGATAAGCACAATTTACTGACTCATTTTGAGGTAACGCTATGTACGACAATCTGAAAAGTCTGGGTATTACCAATCCTGAAGAAATTGATCGTTACAGCCTCCGGCAGGAAGCCAACAACGATATTCTGAAAATCTATTTTCAGAAAGACAAAGGTGAGTTTTTCGCCAAGAGCGTGAAGTTTAAATATCCGCGTCAGCGCAAAACGGTGGTCGCCGATGGTGTGGGTCAGGGTTATAAAGAAGTGCAGGAAATCAGCCCAAATCTTCGTTATATCATTGATGAGCTTGATCAAATCTGCCAGCGTGACCGTAGCGAAGTTGATCTTAAGCGTAAGATCCTCGATGACTTGCGTCACCTGGAGTCAGTGGTAACCAATAAGATCAGTGAGATTGAAGCGGATCTGGAAAAGCTGACACGCAAATAATAGTAACTGATGTCATTCTGCGAGCCGGGTAAAGTATCACCCGGCTTTAATTTTGTTATGAACCTACCGCTCTTCATCCAGTTGCAGCGCCACATACAGCAGCAACCTGTCATCAAAATTGCCCAAATCCAGGCCGGTCAGTTCTGATATACGATTAAGTCGATACTCCAGCGTATTTCGATGGATAAACAGCGCCTTTGACGTTGCCAGCGGTTGCACATTGTGGCGAAACCACGCCGCCAGTGTTCGCCGCAGCAATCCGTTATTGTCCATCGCTTTCAATCGCGCCAGCGGTCGCGCCAGTTCGTTGGCTTGCCAGTCGCCGCGCAAACTATCCAGTAAAACTGGTAGCATCAGATCCTGATAAAAATAGCAGCGATTTTCGGGCATTCGCTGTTTACCGACTACCATCGTTGTTTTCGCCGTGCGGTAAGAGCGGGCAATACTGCCAGGTCCAGTAAAATAATTACCCAGCGAAACGCGAAACCGCAGCTGACCGTACTCTTTCATACGAGTAATGAGCTGCTCAACTCGCTTACAATGATCTTCTGCATCCCAGCGCCCAAACGGATTCAACGCCGGTTTCAACACCACCATTTCGGTCAGCGAGACAATCGCCACCAGATTATTACGCTCCGGCGTAATCAGCGCGTTTTGCAATTGCTGTAACTCTGCCATTGCGCTGTCCACGCCAAGCTGACCGCTGTCGACCTCGACAATAGCCACCACTCGCGGTTGATTGAGATCTATCCCTAACCGTTGCGCCCATTCAGTGAGTGCGGGTGTATTCTCCTCGGCCTGAATCAGGTTCATCACCAGTTCTTCCCGCAAACGGCTATCCTGCGCCAACAGGTGCATCAACCGCGACTGTTCCAGCATCATTTCAGCCGTCATGCAGACCAGTTCGCCATATTTGCGCAGATTCTCTGGTTCACCAGTCAGGCCAATTACGCCGACAATCTCACCTTCCAGCCGTAACGGTAGATTAATCCCTTGCCGCACACCGTGCAGATGACGTGCTACCGCGTCATCGATATCGACAACTCGCCCCTGCGAGAGTACCAGCAATGCACCTTCGTGCAATTCACCAATACGTTCACGATCGCCGCTGCCGATAATGCGCCCGCGAGCATCCATTACATTGATATTGGTATCGATAATGCGCATGGTGCGCGCCACGATATCCTGCGCCATTTTGGTATCAAGATGCCAGCCAGCCATAAGCCCTCCATTGTGCACGGCTTAGCATAAGGAAGTACGGAACGCACGGCATTGTGCAAATGCCCAAAGGAACGAAGATATATATGGAGTTGTGGGGAAGTTCACAGATTGCATGAAGACCCCCTTCCCTGAACGGGAAGGGGTTGAGGAAGATTACTGCATTAACAGGTAGATGGTGCTGTCGCCGCGCTGAATGTTCAGTGCCAGCACGGATGGTTTGCTGTCGAGAACTTTACGCAGTTCAGCGATGTTTTTCACTGCCTGCTGGTTCGCGCCAATAATCACATCACCTTTTTTCAGGCCAATCTGTGCAGCCGGAGTGCCCGTTTTCACGTTGTTCACGACGACGCCCTGATCTTTGCCTTTGTTGCTCATCTCAGCGCCTTCAATGCCGTTGAAGATGGAGCTGGAGTCAACCTGATTCTGGCTGCTCTGCTGCAGTTCCAGGTTCACGTTAACCTGCTTACCGTCGCGCAGTAAGCCCAGAGTCAGTTTGCTGCCCACCGGCATGGTGCCTACCTGGGCACGCAGCGCGGCAAAGCTGCTGATTGGCTTACCGTTCAGTGAGGTGATCACATCACCCGCTTTAATACCTGCTTTCGCGGCAGAAGAATTCGGCAGAACCTGACTTACAAATGCACCGCGCTGGGCGTCAACTTTCATCGCTTTCGCCAGTTCGGAGTTCAGTTCGGTTCCCATAATACCCAGCTCGCCGCGTTTCACCTGCCCGTATTCCACCATCTGCGAGGTCAGGTTTTTCACCATGTTGCTAGGGATAGCAAAACCGATACCGATGTTGCCGCCGTCCGGTGCGAGGATTGCGGTGTTGATACCAATCAGTTCGCCGTTCAGGTTAACCAGCGCACCACCGGAGTTACCACGGTTGATTGCCGCATCGGTCTGGATGAAGTTTTCGTAGTTTTCGGCATTCAGGCCGCTACGCCCCAACGCAGAGACGATACCGGAAGTTACCGTCTCGCCCAGACCAAACGGGTTACCGATAGCGACGGTGTAATCACCCACGCGCAGCGCGTCGGAATCCGCCATCTTAATTGCAGTCAGGTTTTTCGGGTTCTGGATCTGGATCAGCGCGATATCAGAGCGCGGATCTTTGCCAACCATCTTCGCGTCGAACTTACGGCCATCGCTCAGTTGGACTTTAATTACCGTCGCATTATCAACAACGTGGTTGTTGGTGACGACATAGCCTTTATCGGCATCAATAATAACGCCGGAACCCAGCGCCATGAATTTTTGTTGCTGGCCGCCGCCATTGCCGCCCTGGCCCCCCTGGCAGAACGGAGAGCTCTGGAACGGAGAACCGTCCTGGCAGAACGGAGAATCATCGCCGAAGAACTGCTGGAAATTACGCGGCATACGCGGCGTATTGACGGTTGTGCTACCTTCTACGTTAATACTGACCACCGAAGGCATCACCTTTTCGAGCATCGGTGCAAGGCTTGGCATCTGCTGTGCTGTCGTTGCTGAAGATGTCTCAGCCGCCGTCGCAGAGAGCGGAGATAACGCCAAACCTAAACTCAGAGCCAATGCACTCAGTGCTAATGTGGTTTTTTTCATGTATTTCAGTCTCGATTAACAGATAACGCAAAATTGCTGTGTTCTTCAGATTCGTTTTATAGCGCGAAGTTCCGAACTAAAGTTTCTGCAAAAAGTAAAAATTTATTGTCCGTCTTTACAAAAGCCTGGTTATTGTTCTACCGCCATCAGCCGCCGATATTCATCCCACGCATAAAGGTCCGTCATGCCGCTGATATAATCCTGTAACAGCCGACAACGATAATAATATTCCCATAACGGGAACTCAGGAGAATCTGACGGTAATTTACTGACAGCCTCGACATAGGCCAGCCGATGGCGCGTTGAGAGCTTGTGGAATAAGCGTGATTCAATGGGGAAACGTTTTACTCGCTCTTTTTCTACCAGTTCAGTAAAGTCTGATAATGACATGCTTAATAAAGGACGATAAATCTCTAATAACCCGCTAATCACCCGATACCCCTGCAACTCAAGCTGCTCGACATCTGGATGGCTAAACACATGTTTTACGGCGACATTTTTATATAATTTTAAAAGTTCACTACATTCACTGGCATCTTCTAACAGGGCATGATTAAACGTTCCGGCAAAAATCGTCGGCAAATTATCAATAAATCGTTGTGCCGCATAGGGCACCAGCTTATTGAGGGTGTTCACCCGTAAATACATAAAAAACTGATCTTCCGTACTGCGGCTTAAACTATTTGAGCGCGATTTTTCCCAGGCATTTTCTACCACTTGTGCAAACAGAGAACCTTTCTCATGCTGACCCCACGCATCATGCAAATGATGATAAAGCTGCTCAACGGTAAATATTCTTTTCTCTACCGCATCTTCAAGATCAGCCACACAATAAGAGATATCGTCAGCTGCTTCCATAATCCACGTTAATGGAAAACGACTGTAAAGCGCCAAATTAAGTTCTTTACGCAAACGGGCAATATAGGCTTCTTCAGAAAGATAATAGCCCGGTTTTTTCATTAAATAGTGGTGAGTCTCAGGCGTTTCACCACGCCACCACGCCGGACGAGTATATTTTAAAATACCGCCAACCTGCGCCCAGGTGAGATTCATCCGCATCAATGTATGCACCAGACGAATACCTTGTGCATTGCCTTCAAAATGACATAAGTCCTGACGAATTTTGCGCCGCAGCTCGTTAAGTTGTTCCTCCCCTTCCCGCAATCGCAACGCTGTCACGCTACAGCGATCGTCGGTCAGCGGCTGACTTTCGGCATCCGCTGGGTACAAACGCTGGCGAAACCAGTCATTTATAGCCGCTTCACCAAAATGACCAAACGGTGGATTACCGATATCGTGCATCAGGCATGACATCTCGACAATGCTTTCAAACGGCCCGGTCAGTTCATCCAGGCCGTACTCCTCCAGCAATTTAAGTTCTTTCAGACGACTTAAAATCTCTTTGGCGATATAGCGCCCCACCTGCTGAACTTCCATTGAATGGGTAAGACGCGTGCGTACGGCGGCATTGCGCTCAAGTGGAAAAACCTGGGTCTTTTGTTGCAGACGACGAATCGCCGGAGAGTTAATAATACGCCCGCGATCGCTTTCAAAGATCCGCAAGATCTCATGTTCGGTTTTAACGCCCTGCGGTGAACGATAACGACGATGCCAGTTTATTTTGTTTCGGAAATCAATCTGTGCCATGTCCTCTCCCGCGTGAGAAATACGCTTCCTCTTAAGCGCATGATAAACTATGCCCTCAAATCAGGCTTATCGCGAGTAAATCTATGAAAATCGGCATCATTGGTGCAATGGAAGAAGAAGTTACGCTACTGCGTGACAAAATCGAAAACCGTCAAACTCTCCGTCTGGGTGGCTGTGAAATCTACACAGGTCAACTGAACGGAACCGAGGTTGCGCTTCTGAAATCGGGCATCGGTAAAGTCGCTGCGGCGCTGGGTGCAACTCTGCTGCTGGAACACTGCAAACCAGATGTGATTATTAACACCGGTTCTGCAGGGGGCCTGGCGCCAACGCTGAAAGTGGGCGATATCGTTGTCTCTGACGAAGCACGTTATCACGACGCGGATGTCACGGCATTTGGTTATGAATATGGTCAGTTACCTGGCTGTCCGGCAGGCTTCAAAGCTGATGATAAACTGATCGCTGCCGCCGAGTCCTGCATTGCCGAACTGAATCTTAACGCTGTACGAGGCCTGATTGTCAGCGGCGACGCGTTCATCAACGGCTCTGTTGGTCTGGCGAAAATCCGCCACAATTTCCCGCAGGCCATTGCGGTAGAGATGGAAGCGACAGCTATCGCTCATGTCTGCCACAATTTTAATGTACCGTTTGTGGTGGTACGCGCCATCTCCGACGTGGCCGATCAACAGTCTCATCTCAGCTTCGACGAATTTCTGGCCGTTGCAGCCAAACAGTCCAGCCTGATGGTTGAGTCACTGGTGCAGAAACTGGCGCATGGCTAAGTCACTGTTCAGGGCGCTGGTCGCCCTGTCTTTTCTCGCACCGCTGTGGCTCAACGCCGCGCCGCGCGTTATCACACTTTCTCCCGCCAACACTGAACTTGCCTTTGCCGCCGGGATCACGCCGGTAGGGGTCAGCAGTTATTCCGACTATCCGCCAGAAGCGCAGAATATTGAGCAGGTTTCCACCTGGCAAGGGATGAATCTGGAACGCATCGTGGCGCTGAAACCCGATTTGGTGGTTGCCTGGCGCGGAGGGAACGCCGAGCGGCAGGTTGACCAACTTGCTTCGCTGGGAATAAAAGTCATGTGGGTCGATGCGACAAGCATTGAACAAATTGCCGATGCGTTACGTCAACTGGCTCCCTGGAGTCCGCAACCTGACAAGGCCGGAAAAGCCGCGCAAACCTTACTGGAACAGTATGCGCAACTGAAAGCGCAATATGCTGATAAACCGAAAAAACGTGTTTTCTTACAATTCGGCATTAATCCGCCATTCACCAGCGGAAAAGAGTCGATTCAGAACCAGATACTGGAAGTTTGCGGCGGAGAAAACATCTTTAAAGACAGTCGAGTTCCCTGGCCGCAGGTTAGCCGTGAACAAGTATTAGCACGCGCACCGCAGGCCATTGTCATCACTGGCGGAGCGGATAAAATTCCTAAAATAAAGCAATACTGGGGCGAACAACTCAAAATTCCCGTTATTCCTCTCACAAGTGACTGGTTTGAACGCGCAAGCCCACGTATTATCCTCGCTGCACAACAACTCTGTAATGCGCTTTCACAAGTGGATTAGCGCCTGACCTTTCAGGTGCTCAGTGGGGATTGAAAAATGCTCGTCTATTGGCTGGATATAGTCGGTACAGCGGTATTTGCCATCTCCGGCGTTTTGCTGGCCGGAAAATTGCGTATGGACCCTTTTGGCGTCCTGGTTCTGGGCGTGGTTACCGCAGTAGGTGGCGGGACAATTCGCGACATGGCGCTGGATCACGGTCCGGTATTTTGGGTGAAAGATCCCACCGATCTGGTCGTCGCGATGGTGACCAGTATGCTGACTATCGTTCTGGTACGCCAGCCAAGGCGCTTACCCAAATGGATGCTGCCGGTGCTGGATGCTGTTGGTCTGGCAGTGTTTGTTGGCATTGGTGTCAACAAAGCCTTTAATGCGGAAGCGGGTCCGTTAATCGCGGTTTGTATGGGTGTGATCACCGGCGTCGGCGGCGGGATCATCCGCGATGTACTGGCGCGCGAAGTTCCGATGATATTACGCACAGAAATCTACGCGACGGCCTGTATTATCGGCGGTATTGTCCATGCTACAGCTCATTACACCTTCTCCGTACCGCTGGAAACAGCCAGTATGATGGGAATGGTTGTAACGCTATTGATACGGCTGGCGGCTATTCGGTGGCATCTGAAATTGCCGACGTTTGCTCTGGATGAGAATGGGCGTTGAAGAGAGAAGGTGTGCCGGATAGTTTATCCGGCACATTAACAGCAGATTAGATGCTAAAGGAAGAACCGCAACCGCAGGTGCTTTTCGCATTCGGGTTGGTTACGATGAAGCGTGAACCTTCCAGACCTTCGGTATAATCAACGGAACCGCCGACCAGATATTGCAGGCTCATCGGATCAACCACCAGGCCAACGCCCTGTTTTTCGATGGTCATATCGCCTTCGTTCACCTGATCATCAAAGGTGAAACCATACTGGAAGCCGCTGCAACCGCCACCGGTGATATACACGCGTAATTTCAGATTCGGGTTATCTTCGTCAGCGATCAGGCTTTTAACTTTGTTGGCTGCTGCGTCGGTAAACTCCAGCGGCAGTGCTACGTCATCACTCATATTTTGCTCCAAACGACATCGGCAATTGGGCAAATTCTAACCCAATAATAACTGCCATTATCTAATACCCTGGTATTTCGTTCAAGTATTCTCGCTGGCAGCCACGGCCTTGCTTCGCGCCAGCTGCTCCGCTTCCTGTTTTGCCAGCGTGCGGGCAAGAATCGCCGAGTATAACGGTTTTCCACCAGTAAATTGTGCTAATAGTGTTGCGCCAAGACCGGTAATAATCATTGGCAAAATGAGCTGATAGTTATCTGTCATCTCAAGCACCAGGATGATCCCGGTCAACGGCGCCCGAACAGAGGCCGCCAGTAACGCCCCCATTCCAGCTATAGCAAATGTCCCTGCTTCAAGGTGGTATTGCGGAAATATCTCCGTGGCAGCCATGCCAAATGCCGTTCCCAAAACCGTACCGAGCGCCAGCATCGGAGCGAAAATACCGCCCGGCGCGCCAGAAGAGAAGCAGAGCAGCGTAGTGATCACTCGCGCGACAAAAATAAATATCAGCATTCCCATGCTGAAATTCCCCGCCGTAGCGATAGGAATCAGGTTAAAACCGCCGCCCGAAGTTTCTGGTGCAACGAAACCCAACAACCCGCACAGACCGCCAATCGCACCGCCCATCAACACCCATTTAGTGATATTGCCGCCGTGCACACGGTGCAGCAAATCCTGCATCCCCAGAACCCATTTATTAAAAACAGGGCCGAAGATACCAAAAATAATGCCGAGGATCAGATAAAGCCACAGGGTATTGAGCGGCGCGTCAGAAAGTTTACCGACGTCAATCAGCGCAACTTCATGATTAAAAATCCGATACATAATGGTCGACATAATGACGCCAATAAATACCGCTTTAATCGAAATTAACGTATAGCGAAACTGCGGACGCATCTCTTCGATAATAAATAGAATACCCGCGAGCGGCGCGTTAAAGGCCGCCGCCAGCCCCGCCGCTGCACCGGTTGCCAGCAACGTGTGGCGAGCTTCATCACCTTTCATGCGGAAAATATCAAGCACCATACGGCCAATGTTACCGCCGATCTGCACGGTTGGTCCTTCACGCCCCAGAACCATACCACCACCGAGTGTCCCCAACCCGCCAAAGAATTTCACCGGCAAAACACGCCACCAGCGAACGGGACGTTGATCTTCCAGCGCCCCTTCAATTTCCGGAATCCCTGAACCACCTGCTTCTGGCGCGTATTTACGCACCAGAAAGTAGCCGAACATTGCCAGCACCGCCGAACAAAGAAAAGCGACGGTTAACAGAAGTGGGTAATTATCAGCAGTATGTACCAGCGCACCCATACGTTGGTTTTGCAACCAGGCGACGCCTTTGTCAAAAGCAACTGCAGCCAGCCCGACAAGGGTGCCGACGACCGCCGCCATAAACAAAATGGCTAACGGGGTTTTGTCGCGCTCAAGAAGTTGGCGAATCAGTTGTCTGCG
Source organism: Escherichia ruysiae (assembly GCF_031323975.1). NCBI lineage: Bacteria > Pseudomonadati > Pseudomonadota > Gammaproteobacteria > Enterobacterales > Enterobacteriaceae > Escherichia > Escherichia ruysiae. Next base: position 3,482,175 of record NZ_JAVIWS010000001.1, on the reverse strand, counting down.
TCGCAGACGCGCGGCCTGCGGTATTTCATAAGAAGGAGTTTCAGTTTTCATCCAATGATCACATATTGGTCATACAAATAAGATGACGGCATTTTACTCGCTCGTTCCATGAAAATCCTTTGCAAAGCGTAATGTTTCAAATACCCAAAACTTTTATACTCTTAGAAATCCAGGTTGCAGCAGTATAAGCAACCTGATGTTTGACGAGTATTTAACTTGTTATGAATAACATAGAATAGCAGCCATTCACTTTTTCTACGAATCAGGAACCCTCCATGAGTAAGTCTGAAAACCTATACAGCGCAGCGCGCGAGCTGATCCCTGGCGGTGTGAACTCTCCTGTTCGCGCCTTTACCGGCGTGGGCGGTACTCCACTGTTTATCGAAAAAGCGGACGGCGCTTATCTGTACGACGTTGATGGCAAAGCCTATATCGATTATGTCGGTTCCTGGGGGCCGATGGTGCTGGGTCATAATCATCCGGCGATCCGCAATGCAGTGATTGAAGCCGCTGAACGTGGTCTGAGCTTTGGTGCGCCGACCGAAATGGAAGTAAAAATGGCGGAGCTGGTGACCGAACTCGTGCCGACGATGGATATGGTGCGCATGGTGAACTCTGGCACCGAAGCAACGATGAGCGCCATCCGCCTGGCGCGTGGTTTTACCGGTCGCGACAAAATCATTAAATTCGAAGGTTGTTACCACGGCCACGCTGACTGCCTGCTGGTGAAAGCCGGTTCTGGCGCGCTCACGTTAGGTCAGCCAAACTCTCCGGGCGTTCCGGCAGATTTCGCCAAACATACCTTAACCTGTACCTATAACGATCTGGCGTCTGTACGCGCCGCGTTTGAACAGTATCCGCAAGAGATTGCCTGCATTATCGTCGAGCCAGTGGCAGGCAACATGAACTGTGTTCCTCCGCTGCCAGAGTTCCTGCCGGGTCTGCGCGCGCTGTGTGACGAGTTTGGCGCGTTGCTGATCATCGATGAAGTTATGACCGGTTTCCGCGTGGCGCTGGCAGGCGCACAGGATTATTACGGCGTGGTGCCGGATCTTACCTGCCTGGGCAAAATCATCGGCGGTGGGATGCCAGTAGGCGCATTCGGCGGTCGTCGTGATGTAATGGATGCACTGGCTCCGACCGGCCCGGTCTATCAGGCTGGTACGCTTTCCGGTAACCCAATTGCGATGGCAGCAGGTTTCGCCTGTCTGAATGAAGTCGCGCAGCCGGGCATTCACGAAACGCTGAATGAGTTAACCACGCGTCTGGCAGAAGGTCTGCTGGAAGCGGCAGAAGAAGCGGGAATTCCGCTGGTCGTTAACCATGTTGGCGGCATGTTCGGTATTTTCTTTACCGACGCCGAGTCCGTGACGTGCTACCAGGACGTGATGGCTTGTGACGTGGAACGCTTTAAGCGTTTCTTCCATATGATGCTGGATGAAGGTGTATATCTGGCACCGTCAGCGTTTGAAGCGGGTTTTATGTCTGTGGCGCACAGCATGGAAGATATCAACAACACCATCGATGCTGCGCGTCGGGTGTTTGCGAAGTTGTGATGATTTTGCCTCGCCCACCGGGCGAGGCATTCAATTAACGGCTCTGCTTTCTCAACAAATAGATAAAGTACGGCGCGCCAATAAACGTCGATAGCAACCCCGCTGGGATCTGGAACGGAAACAGCACCATCCGCCCACACCAGTCAGCGAATACCAGCAGCAAACCTCCCACCAGCGCCGAAATCACAATATGCGGCATCGTTCGTCGAAAGCCCATCATCCGCGCAATATGCGGTGCCATCAGACCAACAAAACTCAACGGTCCAATAGTCATCGTCGCGGTCGCTGTCAGGCAAGCCGCTAACAGCAGCAACGCAATTCGCGTCGGCGTCAGCGCCATTCCCACAGCTCGTGCGGTATCGCCACCCAGCGGCAAAATGGTCAGCCAGCGGCGGCACAGCGGGGTAATCGCCAGCAAAATCACCATCACAATTCCTGTGCGCCAGACCTGTGCATCGGTCGCGTTGTAGGTCGAACCGGAAATCCAGGTCAGCACTTGCGCCATTCGCGGGTCACCACTCGCCTGCAACATCATCAAAAGCATGGTGAACGCGGTGCTTAACGCCATCCCCGCAAGCAGCATCCGGTGTGGGGAAAATCCACCTCGACCGGCGGCGATCATAATGATTAACAAGGTCACCGCCGCGCCAAGACTTCCCGCAGGCAACAGCCAGCCAAAGGCATTGCCCGGCACCAGAAACAGCATCAACACTACGCCAAACGCCGCACCGGAGCTAATCCCCAGCACTTCCGGGCTTGCCATCGGGTTTCCGGTCAACCGCTGAATAATGCAGCCCGCCACCGCCAGCATGACGCCCGCAAACAGTGCTGCCATAATTCGTGGCCAGCGCCAGGGCATTAAATCATCAAGCAGCGCCCCGCTCGCCCACGTCCAGCCGTGCGCATCACGACCAAACGACAACGCCACAACCACAGCAATCAACAGCAGCACGCCGCCAGCGAGGGCAAACGCCAGCACATGTTGGCGTTCAGTCGCGACACGATCGTTCACCTTCATATCTGGCGCGCTAATGCTGCGTAAACGCGGCAGCAGCCACAACAGCAGCGGCGCACCGATGAGCGCAGTGACCGAACCGGTGGAAACCTCCATCCACACGCGAGTCAGCCAGAGGATGATTTGATCGGAAAGCCAGAGGATCAGCGCACCAATCAGCGACGCCAGCATCAACCGTGGCAGCAAACGCCGCGCCCCCAGCATTTTCGCCAGCAGTGGTGCGAACAACCCGATAAAGCCGATAATCCCTACCGCATTCACCAGCAGAGCACTGATGACAATCGCCAGCGACAGCGCCGCCAGACGCGCCAGCGACAAGGCCAGCCCGAGATTGCGCGCCACGCCATCATCAAGCCCCATCAGGGTTAACGGACGAAGTAGCAGTAACGTCAGCATCACGCCACCCAGCAGCTGCGGCCATAAACGCTCAACGCCGCCCCAGTCGGTTTGCGTCAGCGTTCCTGTGCTCCACAGGAACATGCTTTGCAGCTGGTCGTGATGGAAGATAACCAGTAACTGATTGATTGCCCCACAATAAAGGCTCACCACCAGACCCGCGAGGATCAGCGTTACCGGCGAAAGCCGTTTCCCCCACGCGACGCCAAAGACAATTAAGCCAACAACACAAGCCCCTGCCAACGCGGCAAACTGGCTCGCCATCGCGCCGGGGATCGCCCAGAGCGTAGTGACGGTAATCCCCAGTTGTGCGCCCGTTGCGACGCCCAGCGTGGTCGGTTCCGCCAGCGGGTTACGCAGCACTTGCTGAAACAGCACGCCTACCAGCCCCAGACCTGCGCCAACCAGCAGTGAAATCGCCAGACGCGGCAGCAAGCTGTAGTGAAAAATCATCTGCTCAATGACGTCAATATCCGGCGACCAGGCAGCCTGCGCCCACTGGCTACGCGGCAGCGCCTGCGAGAAGTTCATCCAGGTCAACGCCGCAGCGGCAATCACCAGCAGCGCCAGTAATAACGCCGGGAAAAGCGCAATTCGTTTACTCACGCTTGACCTCCGATGGCGTTATCCAGAATACGCACAAAATGCATTGCCGAGAGCGTCGCACCATAGAACCAGACGGCGGGTACGCGCTGAAAGCGTCCGGCACGGACAAACGGCATTGCCTGCCACAGCGGCGTCGCCATTAACGCGTCCATGTCTTTGCTGTTGTCGTGATCAAAACAGAGCACATCAACGTCTTTATAGGCTGCCAGACGATCGATACTGACGGCGGTACTGCCCCAAAAGTTGGTTTCCCCTTGCCAGGCATTTGGGATGCCGTACTCATCAAGAATTTCCTGGAATAAGCTGTTTGGACCGAAGACCAACATATGGCGCGAATCGATAAGCGTCGTCAGCAGTAACGGACGCGATCCTCGCTTTACAAAGCGGGGTTTCATGCTGCGGATAAAGTCTTCATATTGCGCTAAATGCATTTCCGCTGCGCTTTGCAGGTTAAGTAAATCTGCCATTTCCGTCAGCGATTTACGCGCCATCGCCAATGGCTGTTTGCCGTCGCTGAAGTTAAATCCGCGTCCCGGCGCAATACGTGCCAGCATTTCAGGTGAAGGGCCATATCCCGCCGACCAGACCATAAACGATGGTTTCATTTCGGTCAGCAGTTCGAGGTTAGGTTCTGTGCGCAAACCAACGTCAATCACTGAGTCCGGCAATGGTGGTTCGCTGACCCACAAGCGATAGTTGATGGTGTCCGCCACGCCGTAAGGCACGATGCCGAGCGCCAGCAGTAATTCCACCGGCAACCACTCCAGCGCCACAATACGATTGGGATCAATAGCCGCCGCGTGGGCGGTATTCATCTGCCATAACAACGGAGAAAGCGCCATCGCCGTTAACAGTCGACGGCGCGAAATAAGAGGTAAGCCGCTCATCAATAAACAAAACTCACAGGTGCAGCACCCGCCGGATGCGGCAAAATACCCATCGGGATGCCATAAATCATTTCGAGGGTTTCGCCGCGCATAATTTCCGCAGGCGTTCCCTGAGCAATCATTTCACCGCCGCGCAGGGCGACCAGATAATCACAGTAACGCGCAGCCATATTGATATCGTGCAGCACGGCAATGACCGTCAGGCCACGCTCCTGACTTAAACGATGCACCAGCGCCAGCACATCAACCTGGTGGGCGATATCCAGCGCCGAGGTCGGTTCGTCCAGCAACAGACAGCGGCTATCCTGCGCCACCAGCATGGCGATCCATGCCCGCTGACGCTCGCCGCCAGAGAGACTATCGACCAGCCGCTGCGCCAGCGGTTTTAAGCCAACCAGCGAGATAGCTTCCTCGACCTTTTCGCGATCTACCGCGCCAAAGCGCCCCAGCGCGCCATGCCACGGGTAACGACCAATCGCCACCAGTTCACGCACCGTCATCCCTTCTGCCGGAGGAAGCTGCTGCGGCAAATAAGCCACTTTGCGGGCGAACGCTTTGCTGCTCCAGCTTTCCAGCGGCTGGGCATCAAGAAGAATTTCACCTTCCGACGGCGGCTGATGACGACCGAGCATTTTCAGTAACGTGGATTTACCGGAACCGTTGTGACCAATCAGACCGGTCACTTTCCCGGCAGGAAAGGTTAACGACAGCGGATGCAAAAGCGTGCGCCCAGGCACACGAAAGGAGATATTACGCAGTGCAAAAGTGGTATCGGAATGATTCGTGTATTCCTGCATAACAGCCAACTTGTGAAACGGGCACGGAAATCCGTGCCCCAAAAGAGAAATTAGAAACGGAAGGTTGCGGTTGCAACGACCTGACGTTCTGCGCCCCAGAAGCAGCCATAAGTGTTAAAGCAGCTGGCGACGTATTCACGATCGAACAGGTTGTTAACATGCAGCGCCACGTTGGAGCCAGCCATACCGACTCGCGCCAGATCATAACGCACTAACGCATCCACGACCGTATAACTTCCCACTTTAAAGGAGTTAGCCGGATCACCATAGCTGGAGCCTGTATAACGACCACCGGTGCCCAGTGTCAGACCTGAAAGTGGGCCGTCAAAGAAGGTGTAGTCAGCCCACAGAGAAGCCATGTGTTTTGGCACCTGCGCAGGCGTATTGCCTTTGTAGGTAGTATCGGTGGTGTATTCCGCATCGGTGTAGGTATAAGAACCCACCACGTTAACACTCGCCGACAATGCCGCTTTTGCTTCGATTTCTACGCCACGTGCGCGGATCTCGCCACCTTCAACCGAGAAGAAGGAACCCTCAGGGTCCGCCATCAGGTTATTGGTTTTGGTGAGATTATACAGTGCACCTGTCACCACAATTGGGCGATCTTCCGGTACATATTTCACGCCGACTTCGTACTGCTTACCTTTAGATGGTGCGAAAATATTACCATCCTTTCCGACCTGGGAAGAAGGTTCAAACGATTCGCTATAACTGAAGTAAGGTGTTACGCCATTATCAAACAGGTAGTTAACACCACCACGCCAGGTAAACTGTTTGTCATCACGTTTATCGGTCGTCCCGGCAACGCGGTTAAGAGATTCTTGATCCGCCCAGTCATAACGACCGCCCAGGGTGACCAGAACTTTATCCCACTGCGCCTGATCCTGAACGTAAATACCCGTTTGCTTCTGCTTATTCAGAATGCGGTAAGGGCCGGAGTTTGCCGGATCTTTCGCATTGAAATCGAAATCGGTATTCACCGGATTGTACAGATCGAGCAGCGGTACGGAGTCGTCGTAACCAAACCAGGCGTTGATGTCGTTACGCATACGCATGAAATCAACACCCGTCAGCAGGGTGTGGTCAATATCGCCAGTGGCAAATTTGCTCTGCAGCTGGGTATCAACAGAGAAGTTTTGCAGCTTCTCATCATCAACGACATATTTACGCGCCAGATAATGGCCTTTGTCCGCTGGCGCTAATGCCGCACATTGTTGGCTGTAAGCATTCGCCGGATCGGAGCAGACACCGTAACCATAAACGCTGTTTTGCGAGGTTTTGTTTTCCGCAAAGCGCAGGTTCTGACGCACAGTAAAGGTATCGTTAAATTCGTGGTCGAAGCTGTAGCCCACCATCTTCTCATTACGAGAATAGGTGTTGTTCTTCGCCCCTTCGTTAAAGTCCGTCGGCAGACGCTTACCATTCGGCAGCGGCTCAACGGTTCCCTCTTTCGGCAACCAGCCGTAATAACCGGTTTCCGGCTCGTTCTGGAAGTAAGAAAGGAAGGTGAAATTGGTTTTATCGTCCGGACGCCAGGTGAACGCCGGTGCAATAGCATAACGCTGCTCTTCTGACCCTTTCTGCTGAGCATTGGCAGAACGCGCAAGACCGGTCAGACGATAAGAGTAAACGCCGTCATCATCCAGCGCATCGCTAAAGTCAAAACCAGTCTGGAACAGGCTGTCAGTACCGGCTTTAAACTGAACTTCTTTCAGCGGTTCGGTAGTCGGGCGCTTGCTGACCATGTTCAACAGGCCGCCAGGACTGCTTTTACCGTAAAGCACGGAAACCGGGCCACGCATAATTTCAGCGCGTTCCAGCATATACGGGTCAATGACCGCATCGTTATAGAAGTTGCCCTGCAACTTCAGGCCATTCAGATAGTTATTCTGGCTTTGGCCTTCTGCCGCAAAACCGCGAATGATCAGGTGGTCATAGGTGTTGGATGCGCCACGCGTACCAACAGAGACACCTGGCGTGTAGCTGAGCGCCTCTTTTACTGACTTAGGCTGATGCAGCGCCATCTCTTCGGCGGTCACAACAGAAATAGACTGTGGCACTTTTTGAATCGGCGTATCTGTTTTGGTGCCGGTAGCGGACTGTCGCGCCGCAATAGTTGCAGCCGGCCCCCATGCGCTTTCTTGCGGCGCAGGTGCAGCGGTAACGGTGATAGTGTCTTCTTTCGGTTCAACCGCTGCCTGTGCATAAACAGACATGCCGCTAACCGCTGTGGCTACTACAACTGCGATTTTACGCAGCGAGTGTTTTGGCTGAGCAGTTTTGTAACGCGCCATTGGTATATCTCTGATGTAAAGTGAATGATAACGTAAACGAGAATGATTATTATAAAGATAAGATAATATTCGAAAGGCTGACGGGTTCGCAAGCGGTACGCAATATGCGCGCCCCTGAAGGGTCAATAAACAATCAGATGAAAAGAAAGGGTTAATTGTTTAGGCGGGATGTTACTGATATTGACTTATCTACGCCCTGTGTTCATTCATTCCACAAGGCGTAGTGATTTATTCCCCAGTCTATACAAGCCGCGTCAGGATAACGCTTTCAGAAGAAGCTGCGCGCGATGCTCATCGCTCACGGTCTCCCAGGCTTCCGCAAGCTGAACGTGCGCTTGTTTACTGATATCTATAGAAACCGCCAGTCCTTCATCAACTTCCGGCGCCTGAGTGTTGTTCTCACTCTGTTCAATGGCACGGAAAATTGCTTCATTCATGGTGGCAGTGTCGAGCGAACCCAGACGGCTTTTTAGTGCCTGAGCGGTGGAGGCAGAAACCCACATGCGGACGATCTCTTCATTCACCGGTTCACTCTGCACGCGAAAATAACAAAGGTTCTCGTCTGACGGCAGCGGCACGTCAAAATATGGCTGGATCTTGATACCCGCACTGGTCGTCACGGAATAGCGTTTCTGCTTTGTATCCCGGTCATATATCCACAAACTTTTGCTGGCCTTACGTGCCCCTTTAGCTGGAGTAACATTCCATACCGCTGTGTACTGCTCCGGATTTGGCGGGATCATCCGCTCTTCAAAATAGAGGAATTCCGTCAGACTATCCTCCCATAGTAGCCAGCCTGTACGCATATCAGGGGTCTTATGAGGTGCGGCATCTCTTACCGTTTGCGTTCGACGTTCTATAAGCTCTGCGTATTGCTGGAAGACGTCATGCATCACGTCGTTAGCATCACGAGTGGTATCATCAATACGGATCGAACGCGTTGCAGCCGGGTGCATAAGCGTAGTGCCGCAGACTGACTTGATCGGTCTGTCACGCAGGCCTGCTATGCGCAAGAGTTTCATCTCCAGCCCCAATCCCTGATAATTGACATCAATATGTAAATTGCTCCAGCCACCATCAGGAATATTTTTTGCCAGGCAGTAAACGCGACTCCAGTCACCTTCCTCCAGCTTTCTGCCCATCATGGCGGCAACCTGAGTTGCCAACCACCGTTTAGCAAATACCTTTTCAGTATCAGTAAATGCTTGTAAGTATGCCATTACAACGGATCCTTATTACCTTCCAAAAGAGCAATTGCCTGAGACCTGAAGGTCGCGAAGTCCAACATTTTCCCATGCAGTAAAAGACTTTCAGCCAGATATTCGCTGTAGAGAGTGCGATAATCAATATCAGCCTCACGTTTAACGTGCAGATAAGGAAGCACGGGGATCGTACCATTTCGCTGGCTCAGGAATTCCTTAACTGAAATGGTTTTCGCCTCCGCCGTTGACACTTCCTGCTTGTTGCCATTTTCAACTTTACGACAATGCAGCATGAGATCAGCACCTGCGGTGTTATCGCTAACAAATTGCTTAAACGTACCATGCTGCTTGTCGAAAATATCGATCCTTTCAATGGTAAAACCAGCATCCAGCACTGCATTACGCAGACGATTCCAGATGTCCTCCGAAGAGTTCATAAATACCAACACCATCCAGTGTCCTGGTCTTAGCACACGATAACTTTCAGCCAGACTCTGCGTCATTAATTCCTGATATCTGTTGGCATCCTTTTTTTGTACGCGATTAACTATGGCTTCATCCGTGGCATCCGTATAGGACATTAACCAGGACTCCCACAACATATTCATTTCGCTATAGTTAATGTTGGCTCCAAACGGCGGATCGGTGAAAATCAGATCAACACTATTATCCGGCAGAAACGAAAGATCGGTCGCAGAACCCGTTTTAACCTGACAACGACCAACGTAGGCTTTAGCCGTGGTTTCAAGGTGATCAATAATTGATCTGGCCTTGCGTTCGAAGGTCAAAAAGATATTCGCTTCATTGAAAATATACGGGACATTAAAATTTGCCGTATTACCGCTGCCGCCCCAAAAACGGTACTCAGAAAGCCGGGTCACACGCTGATAGAGCGAAGTGAAAACAAAGCCGAGAAATGCGGCAATATTGGTATCTTCAACGCGATGAATCGCTTTCCACAACTGGCTCATCGCCGCCAGATTTCTGGCAGTATAAAAATGCTTTATGTTAGTCAGGCCATGACGCTTGGGCTGTGCCAGATTCACTCCATCTGGTAGATCGAAATCCGGGATGAACCCCTCAGCAAGATATTTGCCTGCGTCAATTGCGGCAATGAGCTTGAGATCGGCCTCCACAGGCGGCACCTCGGACTGAGCTTTACCGCAGCATTTATACCCCACGAGAACCGGCACTGGCGTCGTTCGGGCAAGGCGCGATTTTTTGACCTGATGATGACAATAAGGGCACGGGAACTCGCGCAAAAATTTATGTTCGCGCACAGTGTTACCGTAGCTACGGCATTCGTCCCAAAGCACAAACTCCTTACTACACTCGCTGCAAATGACTTTGTATGACCAGACAGTAAAGAGCAACTCTGCCTCTTTTCCACAGGTACGGCATTGCGTTGTGTAAAGGGTTTTACGCAGATCCTCCAGACTCTCAGTAACTACTTTTACCGCCGCCGCGAGCGCAGCGGGATCGCATTGCGATGTAAATCGATTAGCGATAAAACTGGCTGCAGGTGACAGTTCATTGAGAATGACATCATGACCGGTCGTCAGTGCCGCGACCCCTGTCATACCGCTTCCCGCAAAGGGATCAAGCACCAGTCCGCCTTCGGGCAAATATTTTTGCAGCACCTGGGCAATCCCTTGAGGCGGAACTTTGGTGTGATATGTATGCGCGTCATAAGTATACGTATTCTTTCCTGCTGAAACGCCCTCCGCCACAGCCTCTTTCACGGTCTGCGCAGCTTCAGAATGCGATGAAAGAATTTCAGCCAACAGGTATTCACCATTGCCCCAAAGTTCTCCTTTTTTAAGTCGGGAGAGCAGAGGCAGCCCCGGCTCATCGCGCAGCACAATCGTGCCTTCATATTTGTCGGCTGTCGTTTTTTTACGTATCCCACGAGAGGCGAATGTTCGTGTCGTATTCAGATTCGCAAGATCGATCGCCAGACCCGCATTGAGCTTCGCAAGTAGCTCATGCAATTCTTTTATCGTATCGGCACTGGGTTCAATATCCCCGCGAATCCAGCGAGCAACTGAAATGTAAGAAGTGCCGAGATACTGCGCCACGCCTTTCGGATCCAGGCCACTTAATGCCATAATTTCCTGCAATAATGCCTGATAGTGATTCTCAGGATGTGATACTTGCTGACCAGAGCGCATCATCTTTTGCCCCCCTCATTAATACCAATAACAACGTTGAGAGATACCTCATTAGCGTGCACTGCTATAGTCATTCACTATTTACCTTTTTGATTCGCTTTCTCATTAAGTCCGGCAAAGGCTGTGTCGATACGCTTTCATCGACTATTCTGAGAGGATGTCTGTTGGCATCAAAGGAAGAATGTTTCACGCAAAAAATATTTAAATTCATTGCGTTGAATATTAAACAGGTCAATTTCTTCTGATATTTGCATCCCACTAAATTTAGCAGGTTCCCTGTATCAACAGAGAACCTGCCATTAGTATCAACGCATTACTGCCTGAGAACGTTAATTACTGCCAAACATGTCCTTGATCCAGCCTGCTACGCCGTCGCTGTCTTTCTGCTCCTGTTGCGCAGGTTGCTGCGGCTGAGAAGACTGATCAAACGGATTGCCCGACGGCTGCTGTTGAATCTCGCTTTGCTGGCACAACGAATCAGGATCGCTGGTCCATACTGGCAAGGTTCTCATACCACCGCTGCAAACAAAGTTACCGTCGTAGTCCACGCCCATATCCACAATATCTTCCGGCGGTACAAGATTCAGCGGCGTTGGCGTCTGGTTCGCCAGATAACGCTGGTAAATCGACATCGCCCCACTGGCGCCATACAGTTTAGTTGGCTGGTTGTTATCGCGGCCAACCCAGGTGATGGTCACCGTGCTGCCGTCAATGCCCGCAAACCAGGTATCAACGTTGTTGTTGGTAGTCCCTGTTTTCCCTGCCAGATGCAGATTTGGATATTTCGCCCCAAGCTGACGACCCGTACCGCGTTGTACAACCTGCTGCATGGTCCACAATGTCAGATACGCCGCCTGCGCCGGAACAGCGCGTTCCGCCTGCGGGAAACTCTGATAGAGCACTTTACCATCTTCAGCAATCACTGAACGCAGTGCAGAAAGCGGTGCGCGGTTACCTCCGCTGGCGATAGTCTGGAATGCCTGCGCCACTTCGATTGGCGTTAAGTTCAACGCCCCCAGTAACATAGCCGGAACCGGATTCAGCTGATCTTTCGGCACGCCCAGCTTAATCCAGGTGTCCGTAACCGCAGGCAGCCCCAGCGCCATCCCCAGATTTACCGTTGGCACGTTCATAGAACGGGTCAACGCATCCACCAGCATCACTCTGCCGCTTTCGCTATAGCGACGATCATCGTTCTGCGGTGACCAGACCTGACCGTTCGGCTGACGCAGCGCGATGGGGGCGTCGGCAATCCACGTGTTCAGACGATAGATTTTCGGCTGGCTTAAGGCCGTCAGATAAGTCGCTGGTTTTGCCAGTGAACCAATCGAACGACGCGCCTGCATCGCACGGTTATAACCCGCAAACTGCGGTTCCGAACCACCGACCATGGCACGAACCTCACCGCTAAAGCGGTCAACAACCACAATAGCCGTTTCCAGATCGCTCAACTTACGCTGTTTCTTCAGTGCCGGAATACCTTCCACGGCAGCTTTTTCTGCCGCGTCCTGAGCCACCGAGTCAAAGGTAGTGAAGATCTTCACGCCGGAGAGATCTTTCACTTTATCGCCCAGTTTCGCCTGCAGCTCCTGACGTACCAGTTGCATAAAAGCAGGCTGTGGAGAGATTACCCCACCGCGCGGCTGAACGCCCAGCGGACGCGCGCTCAACATGTCGTAGAGTTCTTGATCAATAATCTGCTGTTGTTGCAGCAATCGCAGCACCAGATTACGTCGCTCCAGTGCCAGTTTTGGGTTACGCCACGGGTTGTAAATTGACGCGCCTTTCACCATACCGACTAACAGCGCCTGCTGGTCAAGGCTCAACTCTTCCACCGGACGACCAAAGTAGTACAGGCTCGCCAGCGGGAAACCACGGATTTCGTTGTCACCGCTCTGACCGAGATACACCTCGTTCATATACAGCTCAAGAATGCGGTCTTTGCTGTAACGCGCATCCATGATCAGCGCCATATAAGCTTCGTTCGCTTTACGCCAGTAAGAACGCTCACTGGAAAGGAACAAGTTTTTCACCAACTGTTGCGTCAGCGTACTCGCCCCCTGCACCGTGCGACCGGCGGTCAGGTTTGCCAGCACCGCACGCCCAATTGAGTAGAGGCTGATCCCATCATGCTCATAGAAATGACGGTCTTCCGTCGCCAGCAAGGTATCCACCAGCAGATCCGGGAATCCACTGCGCGGCACAAACAGACGCTGCTCACCGTTTGGCGAGGAGATCATGGTGATCAGGCGCGGATCAAGACGGAAGAAGCCGAACTGACGGTTGTTCTCCATATTGACGATGGTCGCCAGATGATCGCCATCAAAGGTCAGGCGCGCACGCACCTGCCCTTCTTTACTATCCGGGAAATCAAACGGACGGCGGATCATCTCAATGCTGTTAGCCTGCACGGTAAATTCGCCAGGACGGGTCATCTTCGACACCTGACGATATTGGGTCGCCTCTAACAGTTTCACCATCTCGTTCTTGCTGATAGTCATGTCTGGCTCAAGGTTTACCATCCGACCATAAACTGCCGCTGGCAATTGCCAGACCTTGCCATCAATACGGCTGCGAATTTTTTGATCGAGATAAACCCCGTAAACGGCGATTAACACCGCAAATACGATGCCCAGTTTCAGTAGCAGCCAGAGCCAGCCGCGTTTACCACGAGGCTTACGCCCTTTGCCCTTACCTTTGCGCGGCATCGGTTCTTCATCCTCATAGTCATCATAATCATCGTCATCTTCGTAACGACGACGGCTTACCTTTTGTTTGACAGGACGCGTCGGTTTCCCTTTGCGTCCAATTGGCTCGCGGTCATTCCCGGCCATACTTTTTCTCCGCAATATTCAGGCGCAAAAGCCCGATTTTCTGTTCTTCCGTTGCAAGACAGAAGAAGATATCTCTCAAAATTGCTTTTCTCCCTCTCCCTGTGGGAGAGGGCCGGGGTGAGGGCATCAGCGCGCACATTACCCCTCACCCTATCCCTCTCCCCATAGGGGCGAGGGGACTGCCCATACCCGTTTTACGAATACTTTTTCGTCCGGCGCGTCGGCGCGGTGTTGGCGGGGTCGTCCGGCCAGACATGTTTGGGATAACGCCCTTTCATCTCTTTTTGCACTTCGCGATACGCCCCCTGCCAGAAGGCGCTTAAATCACGCGTGATTTGCAGCGGCCTTTGGGCGGGTGAAAGCAACTCCAGCACCAGCGGCACGCGCCCCTGGGCGATCGTCGGATTGGTGGCCTCGCCAAACATCTCCTGCATTCTCACCGCCAGCGCGGGCGGGTTATCTTCATGATAACGAATGGCGATCCGGCTTCCCGTCGGCACAGTGTAATGCGCAGGAAGTTCACTATCCAGCCGTTGCTGCATTCCCCAATCAAGTAACCCGCGCAGCGCCTGGTAAATATCGAGTGATTTCAGGCCACGCAGTGAATGTACACCGCTCATATGTGGCAACAACCACGCTTCCAGCGTCGCCAGCAAATTTGCCTCATCAACCGCTGGCCAGTCATATTCCGGTAGCCACTTCGCAGCACACAGCAAACGCAAACGTAGCTGTTCCGCTTCCGGTGTCCAGTTAAGTACACTGAGACCTTTATCGCGAATACCGTTGAGCATTGCATGATGTAATTCATCTTCCGACGGTTTCGCCAGCGGCTGTACTTTTACTGTGAGCTGACCAATCTGCAACCGACGCCAGGCTTTTAGTGTGCCTTGCACATCGTCCCATTCAACGGTATCAGACTGCCGTAATAGCTGCGGACAACGCTGTATTAACTCATCGATATCGACCGGTAGCGCCAGTAAAATTCGCGCATCCGGCGAGGCGCTGCCCTGCAATAATAACGGTGCGACCAGCCATTCATGGCGGCTTAAGGCATCATCGGTGTCCAGCATCGCTCCCATGCCGTTCGCCAGCTGATAGCGCCCTTCTTGCCCACGACGACGAGCAATGCGATCGGCAAACGCCTCAGCAAGTAACGGCGCGATAAGCGAACTGTCTGCCTCGCCGCCACGCACATTTAAGCGTTTTAATAGCTGTTGACTGCGTTGCTGCCAGGCCGGTTGATTACGCGAAAACGCCACACCCAGATCGCTATTCCCCATCCGTGGCGGCTCTTCGAGAATGGCAGCAATTTTTGCGGCGGTTGCGGCTTCGTCGTCGCTCTTCGCGCTCACCAGCATTGCCGCTAAACGTGGATCGTTACCCAGTGTCGCCATTTTTTGCCCTTGCGCACTAAGCCGTTCGCCGTCCAGTGCCCCCAGCATCCCTAACAGGCGTTTCGCGGCCTGTAGATTCACCGCTGGCGGTTGATCAAGCCAACTCATCTGCGCCGGATCGCTGCATCCCCATTGCAGTAATTCCATCAGCAAACCGGAGAGATCGCTTTGTAAGATCTCCGGTTCACTTTGCGCGGCAGCGCGTTCTGCTTGTTCTTTGGCGATTAAATGCAGACAAATACCCGGTTCCAGACGCCCGGCACGCCCGGCGCGTTGCGTCATTGATGCCTGACTAACGCGTTGAGTAATCAATCGCGTAAGCCCCGTGCGCGGATCAAAGCGCGCTACACGCTCCTGGGCACAATCCACCACCAGGCGAATACCTTCGATGGTTAAACTGGTTTCAGCGATATTGGTTGCCAGCACCACTTTACGCATTCCTTGCGGTGCCGGAAGGATCGCTTTTCGCTGATCGTTCAGCGACAACGCGCCATACAGCGGGCAGAGCAACACATCACTGCCGATGCGCGAAGACAGTTGTTCCTGAACGCGCTGAATTTCTCCGACGCCGGGTAAAAATAAGAGTAATGATCCGCTTTCCTGACGCAGCAATTCGGCGGTAGCAACCGCGACAGCCTCGTCAAAGCGTTGATGTGTGGACAACGGCAAATAGCGACGTTCTACTGGATACGAACGTCCTTCGGAAACAATAACCGGCGCTTGCGGCAGCATTTGTTGCAAACGATCGTTATCCAGCGTGGCCGACATAATGAGCAGTTTTAAGTCATCGCGCAGCCCTTGTTGCACGTCCAGCAATAGTGCCAGCGCCAAATCCGCCTGCAAGCTACGCTCGTGAAATTCATCGAGGATCACCATACCGACGCCGCTCAGCTCTGGGTCGCGTTGGATCATGCGCGTCAGCACGCCTTCCGTAACCACTTCCAGTCGGGTATTCGGCCCCACGCAGTTTTGCGCACGCATCCGGTAGCCAACCGTGTCACCAGGCTTTTCGTTAAGCAGCTCCGCCAGTCGTTGCGCAACGTTACGTGCCGCCAGACGCCGTGGCTCCAGCAGGATAATTTTTCCGTTAATGCCTGGATGCGCCAGCAGTTGCAGCGGCAACCAGGTCGATTTCCCGGCTCCGGTCGGCGCGCTTAATAACACCTGCGGTGCGGTATCGAGAGCAGCAAGTAATTCAGGTAAGACGGCAGCAACGGGCAACGACGACACAAAACGCTCCTGAGGGTTAACATTCTTCGCGCCACATTGTAGCATCGCGGTAATTCATAACCGAGTACCTCACATGTCTGAACCGCAACGGCTGTTCTTTGCCATCGACTTACCCGCAGAAATTCGCGAGCAGATTATCCACTGGCGCGCCGCACAATTTCCGCCTGAAGCCGGGCGTCCGGTTGCCGCCGAAAATTTGCATCTGACGCTGGCGTTTTTAGGCGAAGTGAGCGCAGAGAAAGAGAAGGCGCTTTCTCTTTTAGCCGGACGGATTCGTCAACCGGGATTCACTCTGACGCTTGATGACGCCGGTCAGTGGCTGCGTTCGCGCGTGGTGTGGTTAGGGATGCGTCAGCCACCGCGCGGCTTAATCCAGTTAGCAAATATGCTCCGTTCGCAGGCCGCCCGCAGTGGTTGTTTTCAAAGCAATCGACCGTTTCATCCGCATATCACCTTATTGCGCGACGCCAGCGAGGCGGTGACAATCCCGCCGCCAGGTTTTAACTGGTCATATACGGTGACGGAGTTCACTCTTTACGCCTCCTCGTTTGCCCGTGGGCGCACACGCTACACGCCGCTAAAACGCTGGACACTGACGCAATAACAAGGGTTGTCACAATGAAATTTTCACCCCCTCTACAACGCGCCACGCTGGTTCAGCGTTATAAACGCTTTTTAGCTGATGTGATCACACCCGATGGTCGCGAATTAACGCTACACTGCCCTAATACTGGTGCGATGACCGGTTGTGCAACGCCTGGCGATACCGTCTGGTATTCCACTTCCGACAGCACAAAACGGAAATATCCGCACACCTGGGAATTGACCCAAAGCCAAAGCGGTGCATTTATTTGCGTCAATACACTTTGGGCAAACAGATTGACGAAAGAGGCTATCCTCAATGGGGATATTTCGGAACTGTCAGGCTATAGCTCGCTGAAAAGCGAAGTAAAATACGGCGCCGAGCGCAGTCGTATTGACTTCATGTTACAGGCGAGGTTTCGACCTGACTGCTATATTGAAGTGAAATCGGTTACGTTAGCGGAAAATGAACAGGGATACTTTCCCGATGCAGTCACTGAACGAGGTCAGAAACATCTTCGGGAGTTGATGAGCGTAGCAGCTGAAGGTCAGCGTGCAGTGATTTTTTTTGCCGTGCTGCATTCAGCCATTACACGGTTTTCACCCGCGCGCCACATCGATGAGAAATACGCGCAACTATTGTCAGAGGCTCAACAAAAGGGGGTGGAAATTCTGGCTTATAAAGCGGAACTTTCTGCTGAAGGCATGGCTCTTAAAAAATCACTGCCGGTTACATTGTAGTAAAGTAAGTAACTGGTTAATTTACATTCTGGTCGCGTGCGCAAATACGCTTTTCCTCACACAGTTGTCAAGTGTTACGTTTAGATAATTGCTATCCGGAAAAGCATCTGCTATTTATAGCGGCCTCATTTTTCCCCCGAACATGGGGATCGATAGTGCGTGTTAAGGAGAAGCAACATGCAAGAAGGGCAAAACCGTAAAACATCGTCCCTGAGTATTCTCGCCATCGCTGGGGTGGAACCATATCAGGAGAAGCCGGGCGAAGAGTATATGAATGAAGCCCAGCTGGCGCACTTCCGTCGTATTCTGGAAGCATGGCGTAATCAACTCAGGGATGAAGTCGATCGCACCGTTACACATATGCAGGATGAAGCAGCCAACTTCCCGGATCCGGTAGACCGTGCAGCCCAGGAAGAAGAGTTCAGCCTCGAACTGCGTAACCGCGATCGCGAGCGTAAGCTGATCAAAAAGATCGAGAAGACGCTGAAAAAAGTGGAAGACGAAGATTTCGGCTACTGCGAATCCTGCGGTGTTGAAATTGGTATTCGTCGTCTGGAAGCGCGCCCGACAGCCGATCTGTGCATCGACTGCAAAACGCTGGCTGAAATTCGCGAAAAACAGATGGCTGGCTAATTACAGCCGTTCCATCACGTTTACCACAGGCGGGAAATGCTCCCGCCTTATTTTTTGTTCAACGAGATGACAGACACACACTATATTGGTCGCTTCGCCCCCTCTCCTTCCGGCGAGCTTCATTTTGGCTCTCTGATTGCCGCGCTTGGTAGCTATCTACAGGCACGCGCCCGGCAAGGTCGCTGGCTGGTACGCATTGAAGATATCGACCCGCCTCGTGAAGTTCCCGGTGCCGCAGAGACAATCCTGCGCCAGCTGGAACATTACGGTCTGCACTGGGACGGCGATGTTCTCTGGCAATCGCAACGTCATGACGCCTATCGCGAAGCACTCGCCTGGTTACGTGAGCAAGGGCTAAGTTATTACTGCACCTGTACGCGTGCGCGTATTCACAGCATTGGCGGTATTTACGACGGTCATTGCCGTGAATTACATCATGGTTCAGAAAACGCCGCAGTACGCATCCGCCAGCAGCATCCGGTCACCCAGTTTACCGATCAGTTGCGCGGTATTATTCACGCCGACGAAAAACTGGCGCGGGAAGATTTTATTATTCATCGCCGTGATGGTTTGTTCGCCTATAACCTGGCGGTGGTGGTTGACGATCACTTCCAGGGCGTGAGCGAAATTGTCCGTGGCGCAGATTTGATCGAACCGACGGTGCGACAAATCTCGCTGTACCAGCTTTTTGACTGGCAAGTGCCAGATTACATTCATTTGCCGCTGGCACTTAACGCACAAGGCGCTAAACTTTCCAAGCAGAATCATGCGCCTGCGTTACCGAAAGGCGATCCGCGCCCGGTGTTAATCGCCGCGCTTCAATTTTTGGGTCAGCAGACAGAAACACACTGGCAGGATTTCAGCGTCGAGCAAATCCTTCAGTCTGCCGTCAAAAACTGGACGCTGACCGCCGTGCCTGAGTCGGCAATTGTAAATTCAACATTCTCAAATGCGTCATGCTGAGCTATGATTAGCCGCTATTTTTTTGTCCTGAATGATGTTTGACACTACCGAGGTGTACTATTTTTACCCGAGTCGCTAATTTTTGCCGCAAGGTGCTAAGCCGCGAGGAAAGCGAAGCTGAACAGGCTGCCGCCCGTCCCCAGGTAACGGTGATCCCGCGTGAGCAACATGCTATCTCCCGCAAAGATATCAGTGAAAATGCCCTGAAGGTAATGTACAGGCTCAATAAAGCGGGATACGAAGCCTGGCTGGTTGGCGGCGGCGTGCGCGACCTGTTACTTGGCAAAAAGCCGAAAGATTTTGACGTGACCACCAACGCTACGCCTGAGCAGGTGCGTAAACTATTCCGTAACTGCCGCCTGGTGGGTCGCCGTTTCCGTCTTGCTCATGTGATGTTTGGCCCGGAGATTATCGAAGTCGCAACCTTCCGTGGACACCACGAAGGTAACGTCAGCGACCGCACAACCTCCCAACGCGGGCAAAACGGCATGTTGCTACGCGACAACATTTTCGGTTCCATCGAAGAAGACGCCCAGCGCCGCGATTTCACTATCAACAGCCTGTATTACAGCGTCGCGGATTTTACTGTTCGCGATTACGTTGGCGGCATGAAGGATCTGAAAGACGGCGTTATCCGTCTGATTGGTAATCCGGAAACGCGCTACCGTGAAGATCCGGTACGGATGCTGCGCGCGGTACGTTTTGCTGCAAAACTGGGGATGCGCATCAGCCCAGAAACCGCAGAACCGATCCCCCGCCTCGCTACCTTATTGAACGATATTCCTCCGGCACGCCTGTTTGAAGAGTCTCTTAAACTGCTACAAGCGGGATACGGTTACGAAACCTATAAACTGCTGTGTGAATATCATCTGTTCCAGCCGCTGTTCCCGACCATTACCCGTTACTTCACGGAAAATGGCGACAGTCCGATGGAGCGCATTATTGAGCAGGTACTGAAGAATACCGACACGCGTATCCATAACGATATGCGTGTGAACCCGGCGTTCTTGTTTGCCGCCATGTTCTGGTATCCGCTGCTGGAGACGGCACAGAAGATCGCTCAGGAGAGTGGCCTGACCTATCACGACGCTTTCGCACTGGCGATGAACGATGTGCTGGACGAAGCCTGCCGTTCACTGGCGATCCCGAAACGTCTTACTACCTTAACGCGCGACATCTGGCAGCTACAGTTGCGTATGTCTCGTCGTCAGGGTAAACGTGCGTGGAAGCTGCTGGAGCATCCTAAGTTCCGTGCGGCTTACGACCTGTTGGCCTTGCGAGCTGAAGTTGAGCGTAACGCTGAACTGCAACGTCTGGTGAAATGGTGGGGTGAGTTCCAGGTTTCCGCGCCACCAGATCAAAAAGGGATGCTTAACGAACTGGACGAGGAACCGTCAACGCGTCGTCGTACTCGTCGCCCACGCAAACGCGCGCCGCGTCGTGAGGGCACCGTATGACAGTGGCGTATATTGCCATAGGCAGCAATCTGGCCTCTCCACTGGAGCAGGTCAATGCTGCCGTGAAAGCAATCGGTGATATCCCTGAAAGCTGCATTCTTGCCGTTTCTTCGTTTTACCGCACCCCACCGCTGGGGCCGCAGGATCAACCTGATTACCTCAACGCCGCCGTGGCGCTGGAAACCGCACTCGCGCCCGAAGAGTTACTCAATCACACACAGCGTATTGAATTGCAGCAAGGTCGCGTCCGTAAAGCCGAACGCTGGGGGCCGCGCACGCTCGATTTAGACATTATGTTGTTTGGCAATCAGGTGATTAACACCGAGCGCCTGACCGTTCCGCACTACGATATGAAAAATCGTGGATTTATGCTGTGGCCGCTGTTTGAGATTGCGCCGGAATTAATTTTCCCTGATGGAGAGACATTGCAAAGTTTATTAACGAGCAATGCTTCTTGTCCCTTACCACGCTGGTAATCACCCTCCCCTTTCTAATTATTCAAGCTAGTATGCGTAGTGAAATACGCATCAGTAATCTGGTTCTTGCCTCTGATATGCCAGTCATAATCTTTATGGTTAAAATTCCTTTCTTCTTTTAGATAATTAAGATCAAAAAAAAGTGAGATCCCCCCAAGAAAGGCACAAATGGGCAAAAAAAACACATGAAAATTAACGTACATATTAATAATATTAAACTTTATATTAAGATAATCTAATATGTAAATACAGAAAAACTAATGCATACAAAATGACACACTAAAATATATATATAATAAAAATGACACACCACAATCAATCACAAGAAAAATAATAAAATTAAAAAAATCAATAAGTTACCAATCAAACCACCCTTATAAACACTCTTATACTCACCTAACCGCTTGCTCTAAAATAAATAGCTATTCAAATGATGAATGCAAGGGAAGGTAAATCAATAAATCACCCCAAATCATTCACACCATCAATTTTTATTTTCATCCTTATATTGCTAGTCTCTGCCGCGTTTTTGGAAGACGTAGAATAACAATAAATTAATATTTGTTATTGATTCGTCTCTCTTTTTTTATGGAGAATTTTAATGAACAAAAAGCTACTTGCCATCGTATTAGCAGCATCTTCCCTTTCAGCCGGTTCAGTAATGGCTGGTGTTGACGGTGGGCAGTTGAATATCGGTGGTTTTGTTACCGCTGGTACTTGTGTAACGACAATAAATGGTGGCGGTAAAGACGTTACGGTTATGCTACAGACTGCACAAATTGCTGATGTCCCGGCAATGAGCAAAACTGCTGCAGGTGGGTTCCCGGAAGATATTAATATTAAAGTTGATTGTGCGACAGGTAATGCAACGGCTCAAAACGCAGTCATGAGTTTCAGTTCTATGTACCATAACTCTAACCAGGGTACTTTGAGTAATGACGGCTCAGTTCAGGATCCAGCAGGTAATGTCGATATCGCTCTGCACCATGTAAATAATACTGGAGCACTGAATCTGGTCGAAGTGAATAACCCGAGCAACCAGATCACTGAAGCATTCGACACCACCACTCATGTTGCGAACTTCCATTTAAAAGCATCTTATGTGAAGTCTGATGCTAATGCCACCGTGACCTCTGGTCATGTGAAAACTAACAGCACCTATACCTTAACTTACAATTAATTTTTATTGGAGTTGAATTAATTGTATTAAGAGGCTGTGCTTGCAGCCTCTTATTTATGATTTTGCGTTTTTCAAGGAGAGAAGAGATGCAGATTTATCAGAAAATTATTCCGCTATTACTTGCAAGTACTTTATCTGTTTTCGCATCAGTTGCGCAGGCTGATATTGTCATTAACGGAACACGTGTTATTTATAAAGAAAAAGACAAGAATGTCACTATGCGCCTGGAAAATAAAGGCTCGCGCCCATTACTGGTTCAGTCATGGCTGGATACGGGTGACGATAATGCCGATCCGGCGACCATTAAAGTTCCGTTTAACGCTACCCCCCCGGTTTCACGCATCGACCCGAAACGCGGTCAGACAGTGACAATCACCTATACGAATAGCCAGACGTTACCAAAAGATCGCGAAAGTGTCTTTTGGTTTAATGTGCTGGAAGTACCGCCTAAAGTAAAAGATAAAGAAGCTGAAAATAAAAATCTTCTGCAACTGGCTTTCCGTACGCGCATTAAATTATTTTACCGACCGGAGGGGTTAAGTGGTGATCCGTTTACGGCGCCATCCCAATTAAAATGGCAATGGAGCGGTAATAAAATCAAAGTAACTAACCCTACTCCATACTATGTCTCATTTTCAGCCGTTGATGTTGTATCAGGCACAAAGTCTTATGTTGTAAATACTTCTATGATAGCTCCAAATAGCAATAGCGATTTTAGTGTGCAAGGGCTACAAACATCTATAGGCGGCGCAAAATTACGCTATTCAGCAATTAGTGATTATGGCAGTGAAATTAAAGGTGAAAGCAATCTTTAAACCTGATTTTATTGATGATTTTTTTGCGATGCGAGTATAAAAAAAAGATGGCTCATTGTAAATTAACAAGGATCGCTATTATCTTCTCCTGCATTTATGCCCAAAGCACGAATGCAACAGAGACGATTGAGTACGACCCAAGCTTTCTCATGGGCTCTTCCGCCAGAGGAATAGACTTATCGCGCTATTCTGATGGCAACCCGGCAATGCCTGGAAATTATGACGTAAAGGTTTACGTCAATAATATTTCCGCCAGCAGCCTGAACATCGAAATGATTGATGTGGGCAAGAGAAACGCCGAAGCCTGTATTTCGCGAAAAATACTGAGTCAGCTTCATATAAAACAACCTGATCTCCGGGACGGAGAAGCAGTATTACAAAAACGCAATGAAAGCGCAGATGATTGCCTTGATATCGCAAAAGCTATTCCACAGTCACAGGTTTATTTCGATACTAACGATCAAAAACTGGAACTGACAGTTCCGCAAGTCTGGATCATGCGTAATTACCAGGGCTATGTTGATCCTTCACTATGGGAGGATGGTATAAATGCAGCCATGCTCTCCTATCGTATGAATGCCTGGCGCAACACGCAGCATAACGACGAAAACCAGACTTTTTATACCGCCTTCAATACCGGTATTAACCTCGGAAACTGGCATCTGAGAAGCAACGGTAACTACAGTTGGCAGCAGGATATTGGCAGCAATCTGGATTTCCAGAACAGCTATCTTCAGCGTGAACTGCCATTTATTCGCTCACAATTAGTGGTCGGGGAAACCTATACAACCGGGGAAACTTTCGACTCCGTTAGTATAAAAGGGGTACGCCTGTATAGCGACGACCGCATGTTGCCACCGTCAATGACCGGATTTGCGCCTGTTATCCGTGGTGTTGCTAACAGCAACGCTAAGGTTACCGTAACACAGGGCGGCTACAAAATTTATGAAGGCACCGTTCCTCCGGGTGAGTTCGCCATCGACGATATTTCCCCTTCCGGCTACGGCAACGACCTGTTAGTCACTATCGAGGAAGCAGATGGTTCGCGTCGCACTTTCTCTCAACCCTTCTCGTCCGTTATTCAGATGCTGCGCCCTGGCGTGGGTCGCTGGGATATCAGCGGCGGGCAGATTGATCGCGACGATCTTCGCGATGATTACAATCTTCTACAAGGTACATGGTATTACGGCATTAACAACACCTTTACTGGCTACACCGGCATTCAACTCACCGATGCTGACTACCAGGCCTTCCTGTTAGGGGTCGGGGTAAACACGTCAATTGGCGCCGTGTCGTTTGATGTGACGCAATCTCAGGCCAGGATATATGAGGACAAGACCTACACAGGGCAGAGCTACCGTGTTTCATGGAACAAAATGTTTAATGAAACCAATACGTCTTTAAATCTTG
The DNA here is from genome assembly GCF_031323975.1 of Escherichia ruysiae. Lineage (NCBI taxonomy): Bacteria > Pseudomonadati > Pseudomonadota > Gammaproteobacteria > Enterobacterales > Enterobacteriaceae > Escherichia > Escherichia ruysiae. The sequence continues at coordinate 3,457,536 of NZ_JAVIWS010000001.1, read as the reverse complement.
CCGCTTATCGCTACTCCACCAGCAACTACCTGGGGCTCAATGACGCACTGAATCTACAGGATGATGCCAAACATCTACCCGCCAATGAACGGCAGACGATGAACACTTACCAGCGTCTACGCAACCAGTTTACGATCAGCCTCAACCAACCGTTGAAATTTAAAGAGATAGATTATGGTTCTTTTTATCTGAACGGTAGCTGGACAGATTACTGGGGCGGAAGCAGCAGCCGGAGCTACTACTCAATGGGCTACAGCAAAGGGACGGATTGGGGCTCCTGGAGTGCTTCCATTCAGCGTACCTGGAATGAAGATGGCGAGCAGGATGATAGTTTCTATCTGAGCGTCAGCCTTCCTATCGAAAAATTGTTTGGTGGTAAACGACGTGAAAGTGGCTTCCAGTACGTTGACGCACGAATGAACACCGACTTTAACGGCAGCCACGCTTTCAGCGCCAGCACCAACGGTGCCAGCGGTGATGGTAAATACAGCTACAGCGTGAGTACTGATTACATCATCAATAAAAACAGTACCGATCTGGCTGATATCGGGGGCTACATAAGTTACGAATCTCCCTGGGGAACGTTGTCTGCTTCCGCAAGTGCAGATACTGACAGTAACCGTCAGATGTCATTAAGCACTGACGGCGGTTTTGTTCTGCATCAGGGAGGGGTTACGTTTTCTGGCGACAGCTTCAGCGACAGCGATACATTGGTTCTGGTAAAAGCCCCTGGCGCTGCAGGCGCACGAATAAACTATGGTAACAATACCATCGATCGCTGGGGATATGGCATCTCCTCATCCGCATCGCCTTACAAGGAAAATAACATCAGCCTGGATATTAAAGGGCTGGAAAACGATGTCGAGCTAAAAAGTACCAGTTCCCGCACCGTACCGCGCTACGGTGCTATCACACTGACCAACTTTGAAACTGACCAGGGGCGCTCAGCAATGGTGACCCTACACCGCAATGACGGCCAGCCATTGCCGTTTGCCGCAGATGTCACCGATGAACAAGGTAATGTCCTTGGTTATATCGGCCAGGGTAACCGGGCCTTTATCAGAGGTATAGAAGATAAAGGGGTGTTGCGGGTGAACTGGTTCGATGAGAACAGACAAGCTCAGCATTGCCTTGCTCATTATCAGGTTCCGATGACAGCTACTGAAGAAAGTGGCAACCGGTCCCTGTTGTTGGATAACGTACTGTGTACGGTATCTGTGACTCGCTAAATCCGCAAATTTTGGAAAAGCTATGAGACGGAAAAGTATTCCCTTTGCTTTAGGCGCACTTATGCTAACCGCTCCGGTGTTCGCTGTTGATGTCGATGTAAAGTTCATCGCCACAATCGTACAGCCAACCTGTGATATGTCGGTGATCCCCTATGGCGGTTCAAACATCAGTAATGCAGGAACGAACGCCTATAAGCTAACTATTCCCGATATTCGTCTCGATCAATTGCGTGCTAAAGGTGCCGAGAGCCAGGCAAACTTTACATTGAAGCCTGCTAACTGTAATGGGCTTACAGGACTGAAAACGACAATAAAAGCGGAAAAAACATCTACCGAACAACCCGTGTTAGCCATACCGTCTTCAGCCACTGGCAAGGCCTCAAACATTGGCGTTGCTTTCCGCCGCCAGTCATCATCGGACGATGTCTACTTTGGCTTAAATAATAACACCACCATTGTATGGACGGCCGATGAAATGAGTAAAGGATTAAACTTAAGCGCAGCCATGCGTGAAGTTACGCCAAATACTGGCACGATCGGCCCATTTGATGCCAAAGTCACGTTTAATTTCACCTATGAGTAACGGGGTAATCTAATGAAAAGAGTAAAATTAGCCTGGTGTGTCGCGAGTGTTTTGACCTGCGCTACTCTTGGTATCAACCCGGTGCAAGCGACCGTTGACGCATTAGATTTGACTATTGTTACCAATATCACCGCCGGGACCTGTAAAGTTGAGTTGCAGGACACGGGTAGTGCAAAGATTGACACCGTCAATTTCCAGAACGTCTATATTCCCGAAGTGATCAGCAAAGCAAAGGTGCAAAAATTCCAGTTGGCATTTAGCGGCTGTGATGGTCTGCCACAGAATCAGGCGGTATTTACCCTAAGCCCGGGAAATGGCGCAACTTGTGATGGCAACGGCAATGGGAAAGCATTTGCTAACGCCGCATCGACCAACAAAGCGGAAGCGGTAGCCGTCGAAGTTTGGGACTCTGCGACACCAGACAGTGGTAAGCAAATCGAGTGTAAAGCTAAAAACTCGACCACTGTGAACATGACGAATAATGCCAAAGTGTTTCCGCTTAGCGCACGGTTGGTACGCGACAGTGGCAAAGCAGATACTGACGTCAGAGCCGGTGATTTTAACACCCCTGCGGTGTTTAACATCACTTACCAGTAAATTTTGACGTAGCCAGTGCAAAAGTGATGTTATGAAAAGACATAATTTATTTGCCGCTTTAACGATAAACATAGCCTTGATGTGTTCCGCCGCCTATGCGGAGCTTAATGTTGATTTTAATGCTAAAGTTCTCAGCTCAACTTGCAAAATGGAAATCGACAATAACGGTATCATTAATTTAGCCACTGTAGGGCTGGATTATTTCGCCAACAGCACGACAGCGGAACAATATTATACGGGCGGCAAAAACTTCTCCATTCTGTTATCTGGTTGTTCCGGTACAGCATTAACCGGAACAAAACAGTTGCACTTGGACTTTAAACCCAGAACGGGCTCTTTTGCACCTGGCTCATCGCAGATATTCCCAAACGAGGACATCAACGGAGCCAGTAATATCGGAATAGTCATTTTTTCGGTTAATGACAGTAATAATAAGTTTAATGTCTGGTCTCCTGCAGGAGTTTCCCGGTCTGTATACGCTATCGACGCCGATAAAATGAATGACTCACGCTGGAATTTTTATACCAGAATGCAAAAAGTCAATAACGCTGCCAGCGTTGGTAGTGGCAAAGTGACAACCAGCGTACTGGTCGATGCATGGTACGAATAACCAGCGTAAGGAAATGGAAAAATCAGGATGGAACCTATGATTTTAACACAATTAGAAATTCTCAATGAGCAGGTGCAATTGACAAGCACAATTTCATTATCGCCTGGACGAACGCCTCAGGTTAGCTATGCCAGCTATTCTTTAGTAAGACAATTTATTATGCACTCATACAACAAACATATTTAAAGGAGTGAATATGAAAACATCTTCACATATTATTTTTTTTAGTATTCTTTTTTTGTTTAGTTCTGTTTGTTACGCAAAAATTGATTTTATTGTGGGTGCCGGCGCGACTCCACCAGACAGAGATGGTCGCGTAAATTTTATGTATCCTGGAAATAATAGTCTGGTGTTTTATCGCCCGAAATCGTTGGGTCCTACTGGGGTACAATTATACTGGGAGGGTCAGGATACAGCTTCTAATGGTGTTCTTTATTGTACAGCACATAAGAGCGCCTCTGGTGGCCCGATGACGATACGAAATGCAATGGTCGACTCCGGACTCTCTTATGGCGGACATAAATTATTCAAAACATCTGTTACCGGACTTTATTACACATTAAAAATTTCAGCTATATGGTCAGCTTATAATACAAGAGCAGATGTTTCTGAAATATATATCGGGGATACAGAAGCGCAAAAATTTCACTTTGTATTCCATGACGCCGATATGGAAAGAAGATGTAAAGACATGGATAATAACTATCCACAATTTTGGGGATTAGGAGGAATATTCCAGACTTTTACCGTTGAATTTTATACAGATGCCACGTTTGCGCCTACAGCAACCCAAAATATCACATTACTGAGCACAAGTGATTATATTTATCGTTTTAAAGCCGAAGACGCCGGCTCAGCGATCCAGGGATACAGCGGGCCTATCTATATCAACTTTAATTTAAGTAATGTAAAACTATCGCTTCCTACATGTTTTTCTTCAGTTGTAACAGGAGATACCGTCCAGAACTCAACTGTCGCATTGGGGAGCTACGAAGTCAGTCAAATTAAAAATGGCGCAACGCCTGTGCCTTTTCAGATAACATTGCAAAACTGTATTCGAGTACAAAATATTGAAACCAAAATGACCTCTGCAAAAATAGGGCAACAGAATAAAAAGTTACTCGCCAATACCCTGCAAGGTAACGGTGCAGCAGAGGGCGTCGGCGTACTTATTGAAGGCTTAAAAAACAGTGTTAATGGAAAAATGGTTCTTGAGCCTAATGTAGGAACGTCTGTTTATAAAGCGTATGAAAGCGAGATTGATTCATCAGGGGGGATTTACCCCGGAAAAGGTCAAGGCACAACACAGCCCCTTGAATTTCAGGCGACATTGAAGCAAGACGGGAATAGTACGATAAAAGCAGGCGATTTCGAAGCCACCGGCAGATTCCAGATTACCTACCCTTGACAAGCCAAACACATCGTCAGGCAACTGACGATGTGACCCACTAAAACGATTGCCCCCCTTAATACGACTGATAGAATGCCAACAGATCTGACATTAGCCATCAGGACACGTTATGAAACCAACTACCATTTCCCTGCTGCAAAAATGTAAACAGGAAAAAAAACGCTTCGCCACCATCACTGCTTACGACTATAGCTTTGCAAAATTGTTTGCCGACGAAGGAATTAACGTCATGCTGGTGGGGGATTCCCTTGGAATGACGGTTCAGGGCCATGACTCCACCCTCCCTGTCACTGTGGAAGATATCGCCTACCACACTGCCGCCGTTCGTCGCGGTGCGCCAAACTGTCTGCTGCTGGCTGACCTGCCATTTATGGCTTATGCCACTCCTGAACAAGCATTTGAAAACGCCGCAACTGTCATGCGCGCGGGTGCGAATATGGTCAAAATCGAAGGCGGTGCCTGGCTGGTAGAAACAGTTCAAATGCTGACCGAACGCGCAGTTCCTGTTTGTGGGCATTTGGGCTTAACGCCACAGTCAGTGAATATTTTCGGTGGTTATAAAGTGCAAGGGCGTGGCGATGCAGGCGACCGTTTACTTAATGACGCCTTAGCCTTAGAAGCCGCTGGGGCACAGTTGCTGGTGCTGGAATGCGTACCGGTTGAGCTGGCAAAACGTATTACCGAGGCGCTGGCGATTCCGGTTATCGGTATTGGCGCGGGGAATGTAACCGACGGACAAATCCTCGTGATGCACGACGCATTCGGCATAACCGGTGGTCACATACCTAAATTCGCCAAAAATTTCCTTGCCGAAGCGGGCGACATCCGCGCTGCTGTACGGCAGTATATGGCTGAAGTGGAGTCCGGCGCTTATCCGGGCGAAGAACACAGTTTCCATTAAGGAGTCACGTTGTGTTAATTATCGAAACTCTGCCGCTGCTGCGTCAGCAAATCCGCCGCCTGCGTATGGAAGGCAAGCGTGTGGCGCTGGTGCCTACCATGGGTAACCTGCACGATGGTCATATGAAGCTGGTCGATGAAGCGAAAGCCCGCGCCGATGTGGTCGTCGTCAGTATTTTCGTTAACCCGATGCAGTTCGATCGCCCGGAAGATCTGGCTCGCTATCCACGCACCTTGCAGGAAGACTGCGAGAAGCTGAATAAACGTAAAGTGGATCTGGTTTTCGCTCCATCAGTAAAAGAGATCTACCCGAACGGTACAGAAACCCACACCTATGTTGATGTTCCCGGTCTTTCCACCATGCTGGAAGGTGCCAGCCGCCCAGGGCATTTCCGTGGCGTTTCGACCATCGTCAGCAAACTGTTCAACCTTGTCCAGCCGGACATCGCCTGCTTCGGTGAAAAAGATTTTCAGCAACTGGCGCTGATCCGCAAAATGGTTGCCGATATGGGCTTTGATATTGAGATTGTCGGTGTGCCGATTATGCGCGCGAAAGACGGTCTGGCGCTCAGTTCCCGTAATGGTTATCTGACGGCAGAACAACGCAAAATTGCGCCAGGCCTGTACAAGGTTTTAAGTTCGATTGCCGACAAATTGCAGGCTGGAGAGCGGGATCTCGATGAAATTATTGCCATTGCCGGGCAAGAACTGAATGAAAAAGGTTTCCGCGCCGATGATATTCAGATTCGTGATGCTGACACGTTGCTGGAAGTCACTGAAAACAGTAAACGCGCCGTGATTCTGGTAGCAGCCTGGCTTGGCGATGCTCGCCTGATCGACAATAAAATAGTCGAACTGGCGTAATACTTAACTGGCGCTACGGCTGATGGCGCCAGTTATTCATTTGCCCACGTCATGGCGATGACGTCTGTAAGCGATTATTCATATCGCAGGCAATTTAGTTAGAGTTAATTAGCTTATCAATCTCGGCAAGAGGTAAATTTGCCATCTCTGCAACGTCTTCCCGAGACATTCCTTTACTCAGAAGACGATGGGCCATCTTCTCAATTCCCTGCTGTATCCCCTTCTCAATTCCCTTCTCAATCCCCTTCTCTTCAAACCACTGCGCCAACGTCATCATAGACTCCCCTCCCGATTCCCTGTCTCTCACCACACCGTAAAACAAATCCGCTTGTTCAGTATGACCGCGTTGCAGCATATAGTTTTGCATGGCAACTAACTGACTTCCGTTAGTGTACCCTTCGTCAATCAGCGTGACCAGTTGCTCCAGCAATAACATTAAGTCGCGCTGGCGAATATGTTTTTGCAGCAGTTCGAGAATCGCAATCCGCCGATGCTGCATGATCTCGTCATCCGGCGTGATAGTGATATCCACCAGCGTGAAAGGGTTGTTATAGACACGTCGCGCCAGTTCCGGTGAGTAAAACATATCAAACCAGCACATTGAGAGCGGGTAAGGCGTGGCCTCGCCCTGATAAAACAGAATCGGCACCACCAGCGGCAGCTTATCGTGGTCAGCCTCCAGATGTCGGTGCATGGCGGCAATAGAGTAGCGCATCATGCGAAAGGCCATTTTTTTGTCCGGCTTGCTTTGATGTTCAATCACGACATACAGATAGCCGGGATTACCCAGCATTTGCACGGAATAGAGCACGTCGGTGCTGTGCCCTTTCAGGCTTTCTTCGATGAAACTCCCCGACTCCAGATGCAGCGTGTTGAGATCGCAGATCTCACGCAATTCCTCAGGCAGGTGTATGTCGAGGAAGTCGCGAGCGGTATCCGCATGCATTAAAAATTGTTTAAACACCGCGTCATGCGGCGTGGTACTTGGTGCGTCCATCTTACCTGCCTTCCGTGTTGTCTTGCGTGAAGGCAGTATCCAGTCAAGGCGCGCAGTCGTCAGCCGCCTCTTTATTGTTTACCGAGCTGCGTTCAGAGAAATTTCAATCGGTTACAGGCGTTGCATGGCGGGCTTCGGCGCGGTACGCAAACTGCTGATGCAAATGCCGTCAGATGAGTAGACACTAAACAAAAATCGGGCAATACTGCGTGAGAATTTTCTCAAAGCAGGCTCCGCCTGCTTCGTTAACGACAGGGTAGAAAGGTAGAAGTTATGATTCGCACGATGCTGCAGGGCAAACTCCACCGCGTGAAAGTGACTCATGCGGACCTGCACTATGAAGGTTCTTGCGCCATTGACCAGGATTTTCTTGACGCAGCCGGTATTCTCGAAAACGAAGCCATTGATATCTGGAATGTCACCAACGGCAAGCGTTTCTCCACCTACGCCATCGCGGCAGAGCGCGGTTCGAGAATTATTTCTGTCAACGGCGCGGCGGCTCACTGCGCCAGCGTCGGCGATATTGTCATCATCGCCAGCTTCGTCACTATGCCAGATGCCGAAGCCCGCACCTGGCGCCCCAACGTTGCCTACTTTGAAGGCGACAACGAAATGAAACGTACCGCGAAAGCGATCCCGGTTCAGGTTGCCTGATAATCACCCCTGCGGCTGGTTACTCACCAGCCGCGACATCGTCTCCAGCGAATCTGTTCTTAAGATATAAAGCCGTTTTAGCAACAAGGGATTATCCCCCAGTTTTACTTTACCTTTCATGGTCGTCACCGCCAGATGAAATCCGGCATCATTTGCCGCTTTAACCGCTTTGTCATTAAATCCGCCAAACGGATAAGAAAGATACAATACATGCGGATTAAATTGCGTCAGCGCCCGACGTGAACGTTCAAAATCAAATAAAATATTATGCTCACTGCGGCTAAGTAATATGGGTCGGCGATAACCATCAACCCGATGTAAAAAATGGGTATGTGACTGGAAATCAAAAACATCGCTGACATCATGCAGTTCAGAAATACTCATAAACTGTAACGACTGTGGATTCCATTTTTGTGGATGGCGTTTAATACGCGAGGTAATAATAAATGCCGTCGCCTTCATACCGTATTGTTTCAGAATGGGGTATGCATAACGACTCACCGACTTCAAACCATCATCAAATGTCAACACAACCGCGCGAGCGGGGAGATTCATCGAATTACGCAGATATCCTTCCAGTTGATACAAGGTCAACGTGGTATATCCCCTGTCGCGCAACCAGGTCATCTGGTTATTGAATGCACGTACCGACGTTGTGGTCGACGTATGGCGAAAACGGGTATTCTCTTCATCGCGTAAAATATGATGGTAGGTCAATACAGGAATACCGTTATCCTGCTGCGCATCCAGCGCGCTGATATAGGCCAGACGTTCGCCAATACGAATTTGATACCAGGTTTGATTCAGGCGATCTTTCAATTTACTGATAATGGGATAACGCAAGTTATCGGCCAGCACGCCAAATGGCGCACTGCCTGCATCGGGCGCGTTATATACCGGCGTATCTTTCCAGGTAATAAGATTTTGGTTGCTCAGTGGTTTATTCAGATCACCCAGACCATCTTCAACTTTTTGCCGCCCTTGTACAGGTTCAAGATGACCTTTATCAATATACCCCGTAGCAAAACCAAAATTGAATTCATAATAATCGGCTGTGGTTGGGATGACCGAAATAATCTGCCCGGCACGAATGTTACCGACGGTTACCGTGTTGTCGCCAATTTTTCCCCAGATAGTCGCATCCTGAGTGGTTTGCATATAACGCGTGGGAAGTGCTGCGCTGACAGCAGATGAAACCAGCAGCACCAGGAAAATTATCTTTTTAATCATGAGGAAACTACCAGGCGAGAAACAACGCAGTTAGTGTAGCAAAATCAGAATGCGATTTAATACTCGAACCAATTGTGCTTGAGGACAAAAGGGGGATTCTTTTGTTGCTGATGCCAGAGGCTACTGACTTCAGGTGCTCCTGATGCCACGATATGCTCTCGAAATGCCGCACTGGACATTGTCTCCCGACAGGGGAGCATCTGCTCAATTAACGGTAACGTCACCCCAGAAATGACTTCACAACGAGAATGCTTGTGGCTTAATAACGACGCAACACGATAAGGTGCAGCGCCTGCTATATCGGTTAAAAAAATCACCCCATCGCCAGAATCAGTTTCATGCAGAGCATCGCACATCATGCGGCTGAGCATATTTGAACTTAACCCGCGCCAGAAATTCACTGCCCGGCACTGGATAAGTGCGCCATGTTTTTTTTCCAGCGCATCCAGTATCTCTTGCGCCCTATCGTCGTGACAGGTAATAACCCAACCTAACATCGCCTTCCTCCTTAGCCGAAAATCAGTCTACCCTGACCAGTATTGATAAAGGGTGATAGCCGTCAAAACTCCCCTCCCCCGTATCCGGAGGAGAGGAGAGCGACTTAGCTACGCAAGCCGCGCCCACGCTGGATCAGCGACCAGCAGATCAGATAAAACGCAATAATAAAAACAACCAGCACGCCAAAAGTCGTGACCAGCGGCACATCATTAATGCCGAGGAAGCCGTAGCGGAATCCACTGATCATATAAACGATTGGGTTCAGATGCGACAGTCCCTGCCAGAACGGCGGCAGCAAAGTCAGGGAGTAAAAGACCCCGCCCAAATACGTGAGTGGCGTTAATACAAAGGTTGGCACCAGGCTGATGTCATCGAACGTTTTGGCAAACACACCGTTCAGCAAACCCGCAAGGGAGAACAACACCGCCGTGAGCACCAGGGTTAAGGCAACGAATACCCACGAATGCACCTGAAACGGCACAAAGAACAGCGAAATCGCCGTCACCAGAATGCCAACAAACAACCCACGCGCAACACCACCGCCGACATATCCGGCGATAATCACGTGCGTTGGAACCGGAGCGACCAGCAACTCTTCAATATTACGCTGGAACTTGGCACCAAAAAATGATGATGCAACGTTGGCGTAGGCATTGGTGATCACCGACATCATGATCAGCCCCGGCACGATGAACTGCATATAGCTGAAGCCATGCATATCACCAATGCGCGAACCAATCAGGTTGCCGAAGATAATAAAGTAAAGGGTCATGGTGATGACCGGTGGCACCAGCGTCTGCACCCAGATACGCATAAAGCGATGAATTTCTTTCGCCCAGATGCTTTTTAATGCCACCCAGTAAAGATGCATCATGCGCGATCTCCTTGTTTTTCATTAACCAGTGAAACGAACAGCTCTTCCAGACGGTTGGCTTTGTTACGCATACTTAATACCTGAATGCCCTGCTCGCTTAACTGCGTAAATACGCTGTTGATCCCCTGCTCACGCAGCACTTCAACTTCCAGCGTGGCGGTATCTACCAGTCGATACTGATAACCATCGAGCTTCGGCAACGGGCTTTTCGGTGCGAGATCGAGAATAAAGGTTTCCGATTTCAGCTTCGCCAGCAGCGCCTTCATCGAGGTATTTTCCACCAGCTCACCGTGTTGAATAATGCCGATATTGCGGCACAGCATTTCTGCTTCTTCCAGGTAGTGTGTGGTGAGAATGATGGTGGTGCCTTTGTCGTTTAAATCCTTCAAAAAGCCCCACATTGAGCGGCGAAGTTCAATATCCACGCCTGCGGTCGGTTCGTCGAGAATCAGTAGTTTAGGTTCATGCATTAACGCACGGGCAATCATTAAACGGCGCTTCATCCCGCCAGATAACATACGCGCACGTTCGTTGCGTTTTCCCCATAGATCGAGTTGTTTAAGATATTTTTCGCTGCGGATGTACGCTTCTTTGCGCTCCACGCCGTAGTACCCCGCCTGATTCACCACAATTTGCTGCACGGTTTCAAACGGGTTGAAGTTAAATTCCTGCGGCACCAGCCCCAACTGGCGTTTGGCGTTGACGACATCTTTTTCAAGATCGTAACCAAATACGCTGACGCGCCCGGAGGTCTTATTTACCAGCGAGCTGATAATACCGATAGTGGTCGATTTCCCGGCCCCATTCGGCCCCAGAAGCGCATAAAAATCACCCGCCTCGACCTGCAAATCTATTCCACGAAGCGCCTGAACGCCGCCTGGATAGGTTTTTTTAAGCTGTTGAAGTTCCAGTGCAATGGTCATAAATTTTTACTTACCTTACGTTCTTACACTTTATCTGTGGTTTAAATCGTCCCGGAGTTGCCCTATATTAGCCAAACGTAATTATTTGGTTACAGGTCGTTAACCTCCATGAAAGACATAGATACACTCATCAGCAATAATGCACTATGGTCAAAAATGCTGGTGGAAGAGGATCCCGGGTTTTTTGAGAAACTGGCACAAGCGCAAAAACCGCGCTTTCTATGGATTGGATGTTCCGACAGTCGCGTTCCTGCAGAACGTTTAACCGGTCTTGAGCCGGGCGAACTCTTTGTTCACCGTAATGTTGCTAACCTGGTCATTCACACCGATCTAAACTGCCTCTCCGTGGTTCAGTATGCAGTGGATGTTCTCGAAGTTGAACATATTATTATCTGTGGCCACTATGGTTGCGGCGGCGTGCAAGCTGCTGTTGAAAACCCGGAACTGGGGCTTATCAACAACTGGCTGCTGCACATCCGCGATATCTGGTTCAAACATAGCTCATTGCTCGGCGAAATGCCGCCAGAGCGTCGTCTGGATACCCTGTGCGAACTGAACGTAATGGAACAGGTATATAACCTGGGTCACTCCACCATTATGCAATCAGCGTGGAAACGCGGGCAGAAAGTCACCATTCACGGCTGGGCTTACGGCATTCACGACGGCTTACTGCGTGACCTGGATGTCACAGCCACTAACCGCGAAACCCTGGAGCAACGTTACCGTCACGGGATTTCCAACCTCAAGCTGAAGCACATCAATCACAAATAAATTCGCCATGCCGGATGCAACACATCCGGCAAATCCGCACTTACTCGTCCAGCAGAATCACTTTGCCGATATACGGCAGATGGCGGTAACGCTGTGCGTAATCAATACCGTAACCCACCACAAACTCATCCGGGATCGAGAAACCGATAAATTCTACCGGCACGTTCACTTCACGGCGGGACGGTTTATCCAGCAGCGTACAAATCGCCAGCGACTTCGGTTCGCGCAGGCTTAAGATTTCACGCACTTTCGACAGTGTATTACCGGAGTCGATGATATCTTCAACAATCAGCACGTCCTTGCCACGGATATCTTCATCCAGATCTTTGAGGATTTTCACATCACGGGTGGTGGACATGCCGCTACCGTAGCTGGAGGCGGTCATAAAGTCGACTTCATGAGATACCTGAACTTCACGGCACAGGTCCGCCATAAACATAAATGAGCCACGCAGCAGGCCTACCAGCACCATATCGCTGCCGCTGTCTTTGTAACGCTCAGTAATCTGACGACCCAGTTCGGCGATACGCGCTTTAATCTCCGCTTCGGGGATCATTACTTCTACAGTATGTTTCATATCTCTAACCATATGATTTAAAAACAAATCACTTCGCACGGGCTAGCTTCGGCACCGCAGCAAAGCGCAAGACACGCAGTATACCAGTAAAACTATTCATTGGCGGAATCTGTTAATAAAGCTCAAATTGTGATGACGATCACACATGTTAAAACCTATAATTAATTGCTACTAAAATATTAATGAATTGAAATGGTGTCTCTTTATGGCAATTAACAATACCGGCTCGCGACGATTACTCGTCACGCTAACAGCCCTTTTTGCAGCTCTTTGCGGGCTGTATCTTCTCATTGGCGGAGGCTGGCTGGTCGCGATTGGCGGCTCCTGGTACTACCCTATTGCAGGCCTTGTGATGCTCGGCGTCGCCTGGATGCTGTGGCGCAGTAAACGCGCCGCGCTTTGGCTATACGCGGCTCTGCTGCTCGGCACTATGATTTGGGGCGTCTGGGAAGTCGGTTTCGACTTCTGGGCGCTGACTCCGCGCAGCGACATTCTGGTCTTCTTCGGCATCTGGCTGATCCTGCCGTTTGTCTGGCGTCGCCTGGTCATTCCTGCCAGCGGCGCAGTTGCCGCACTGGTGGTCGCACTGCTGATTAGTGGCGGAATCCTCACCTGGGCCGGATTTAACGATCCGCAGGAAATCAACGGCACCTTAAGCGCCGATGCCACGCCAGCAGAAGCCATCTCCCCCGTTGCCGATCAGGACTGGCCTGCCTATGGTCGCAATCAGGAAGGCCAACGCTTTTCGCCGCTGAAACAAATTAACGCCGATAACGTCCACAACCTGAAAGAAGCCTGGGTATTTCGCACGGGCGATGTGAAACAGCCGAACGATCCGGGCGAAATCACCAATGAAGTGACGCCAATAAAAGTGGGCGACACGCTTTACCTGTGTACTGCTCACCAGCGCCTGTTTGCACTTGATGCCGCCAGCGGCAAAGAGAAATGGCATTACGATCCTGAGCTGAAAACCAACGAGTCTTTCCAGCACGTAACTTGTCGTGGCGTCTCTTATCATGAAGCCAAAGCAGAAACTGCTTCGCCGGAAGTGATGGCGGATTGCCCGCGTCGTATCATTCTTCCGGTGAATGATGGCCGCCTGATTGCGATTAACGCTGAAAACGGCAAGCTGTGTGAAACCTTCGCCGATAAAGGCGTGCTCAATCTGCAAAGCAATATGCCGGATACCAAACCGGGTCTGTATGAGCCGACTTCGCCGCCGATTATCACCGATAAAACCATCGTGATGGCTGGTTCAGTCACCGATAACTTCTCAACCCGTGAAACATCTGGCGTGATCCGTGGTTTTGATGTCAACACCGGGGAGCTGCTGTGGGCTTTTGATCCGGGCGCGAAAGATCCGAACGCGATCCCGTCTGACGAACACACCTTTACCTTTAACTCGCCAAACTCGTGGGCACCTGCGGCCTATGACGCGAAGCTGGATCTGGTGTATCTGCCGATGGGCGTGACCACGCCGGATATCTGGGGCGGTAACCGCACACCGGAACAGGAACGTTATGCCAGCTCGATTCTGGCGCTGAATGCCACTACCGGGAAACTGGCGTGGAGTTACCAGACCGTTCACCATGACCTGTGGGATATGGATCTTCCGGCACAGCCGACGCTGGCGGATATCACCGTTAACGGTCAAAAGGTTCCGGTCATTTACGCTCCGGCGAAAACCGGCAACATTTTTGTGCTCGATCGTCGTAATGGTGAACTGGTGGTTCCTGCCCCGGAAAAACCAGTGCCACAAGGCGCAGCGAAAGGCGATTACGTTACCCCTACTCAACCGTTCTCTGAGCTGAGCTTCCGTCCGACAAAAGATCTAAGCGGTGCGGATATGTGGGGTGCCACCATGTTTGACCAACTGGTGTGCCGCGTGATGTTCCACCAGATGCGCTATGAAGGCATTTTCACCCCACCATCTGAACAGGGTACGCTGGTCTTCCCGGGTAACCTGGGGATGTTCGAATGGGGCGGGATTTCCGTTGATCCGAATCGTGAAGTGGCAATTGCCAACCCAATGGCGCTGCCGTTTGTTTCGAAACTGATCCCACGCGGTCCTGGCAACCCGATGGAACAGCCGAAAGATGCCAAAGGCACGGGTACGGAATCCGGTATTCAGCCGCAGTACGGCGTGCCGTATGGCGTCACGCTTAACCCGTTCCTTTCACCGTTTGGTCTGCCGTGTAAACAACCAGCATGGGGTTACATCTCGGCACTGGATCTGAAAACCAATGAAGTGGTGTGGAAGAAACGTATTGGTACGCCGCAGGACAGTATGCCGTTCCCGATGCCCGTTCCGGTGCCGTTTAATATGGGTATGCCGATGCTCGGCGGACCAATCTCCACGGCGGGTAACGTGCTGTTTATTGCCGCTACGGCAGATAACTACCTGCGCGCTTACAACATGAGCAACGGTGAAAAACTGTGGCAGGGTCGTCTACCAGCGGGCGGTCAGGCAACACCGATGACCTATGAAGTGAATGGTAAGCAGTATGTGGTGATCTCCGCAGGCGGTCACGGTTCATTTGGTACGAAGATGGGCGACTATATTGTGGCTTATGCGCTGCCGGATGATGTGAAGTAAGATTCGCTCAGATTACTGACAAAGTGCGCTTTGTTCATGCCGGATGCGGCGTAAACGCCTTATTCGGCCTACAAAATCGTATGGTGCGTAGGCCTGATAAGTGTAGCGCATCAGGCAATTTTGCGTTTGTCATCAATTTAAAGCCCGGAGAGATCCGGGCATATTTCCGAATACGTATTTTTACACCGTAAACCCTAACATCATCCCCGTATCTTCATGCTCCAGCAGATGGCAGTGCGCCATATAAGCATGTTCTTTCGGTGCGTCGTGATTAAACTTCACCAGCACTTCACTGACATTGCCTTCTACTTTAACGGTATCTTTCCAGCCTGCGCGATGCGTCGCTGGCGGTTTGCCATTTTCTGACAAGATACGGAACTGCGTACCGTGGATATGGAACGGATGCAGCATCATGTCACCCACGCCAGAAATAACCCAACGTTCGTACTGTCCTTTCGCCGCCGCAAACATCGGCTTGTTCATATCAAACGCCTGACCGTTGATTTTATTGGCATGGTGGAAATCGAACTTCCCGCCGTGGCTCATATGATTCATATTACCGTGCCCCATATGCCCCATCATCTGGCTGTGATCCATCCCGGCCATCGCCTGATCGCCATATTTCTCCATCAGCATCTGCATCCCCATCATATCGAGCATCGGATCCATAGAGAGTTGCAGATTGCGTACCGTTAATCCGTCCAGCGAAGGTAAAGCAGGCAGGCTACTTAATGTGTCAGGTAAGGCACCTGAAGCACTAATGGCAATCGGCTGAATACGCATTACCGGATGCGGCTTATCAAACGGCGCAATCGCCATTCCCATCTGGCTGACCGGTAGCGTCACCAGATCAAACGGTTTGTTGTCGTTAACCTCCACCAGCACTTCAAAACGCTCGCCCATCAGCACCGGCAGTTCGCTCACCTTCACCGGTTCAGGCAGCAGACCACCATCGCTGGCAATCACATACAGCGGGCGATTGTCGCTGGTGGCGAAATTGAGCGAGCGGGCATTACAGCCATTAAGCAAACGCAGGCGCAGCCAGCCACGCGGTGCAGCGTGTTGCGGGTAAATAGCGCCGTTGGTCAGCAGCGTATCGCCAAACCAGCCCACGGCGGCAGTCATCACATCCAGTTGATAATCAATCTGCCCGTCGGCGTTAAATTTTTTATCCTGAACGATCACCGGGACATCATCGATACCCCACTGTTTCGGCAGCATTAATTTCAGGATCTCGTCATCTTCAATCACTACCAGTCCTGCCAGCCCCATCGCCACCTGACGCCCGGTTTTGCCGTGTTGATGCGGATGGAACCAGCAAGTGGCGGCAGGTTGATCAACGTTCAGCGTCACCGTGCGTTTACCGCCAGGCGGAATAATCCCCTGCGGGCCGCCGTCCACTTCACCCGGCACTTCCAGCCCGTGCCAGTGCAACGTCGTCTCTTCCGCCAGTTGGTTATAGATATCAACCGTTACCGCTTTGCCGCGCTGTAATTTCACCGCCGGCCCCAGCAGATTGCCGTTGTAACCCCAGGTGGTCGCCGTTTTCCCGGCAAAGCTGGACTGGCCTTCACCAATAGTTAACTGAATACGATTACGGGCATCGGTCGTGAGCAAATCAGGGATCGGTAACGTTGGACGATCCGCCGCAAATACTGCGCGGCTCCACAGTGGCAAAGCCGAAGCCACGCCCAGCGCGACGGAATATTTTAAGAAATCACGACGTTGCATAGTTATTTCCTTATTCTTAAGCAGGCGAAACAAAATCAAACGTTGAGCATAGTCCTTCCCCTTACAGGAAGGTCAAGCCACAGACACAATTTAATCCACAATAATGGTCGTCGCCTCGCTCGCAGTGTGCTAACGTTTATCATCTTTAAGTCCTGGTAGAAGCAATGAAGACGTTTTTCAGAACAGTATTATTCGGCAGCCTGATGGCTGTATGCGCAAACAGTTACGCGCTCAGCGAGTCTGAAGCCGAAGATATGGCCGATTTAACGGCAGTGTTTGTTTTTCTGAAGAACGATTGCGGTTACCAGAACTTACCTAACGGGCAAATTCGTCGCGCACTGGTCTTTTTCGCCCAGCAAAACCAGTGGGATCTCAGCAATTACGACACCTTCGATATGAAATCTCTCGGTGAAGATAGCTATCGCGATCTCAGCGGTATTGGCATTCCCGTCGCTAAAAAGTGCAAAGCCCTGGCTCGCGATTCCTTAAGCCTGCTTGCCTACGTCAAATAATCCCTGATACCTTTTTGTAGAAATATTGACCGTGCATCTGCGGTCAATGTTAGCTATTATGTTGCGCCCTTTTTTTACGGGTGTTAACAAAGGAGGTATCAACCCATGGCCGAAAAAAAACGGTGGCATGAAACGCTACACGACCAGTTTGGGCAGTACTTTGCGGTAGATAACGTTCTGTATCATGAAAAGACCGATCACCAGGATCTGATCATTTTTGAGAACGCTGCATTTGGTCGCGTAATGGCGCTGGATGGCGTAGTACAAACCACCGAGCGCGACGAGTTTATCTATCATGAGATGATGACCCACGTTCCTCTACTGGCTCACGGTCACGCGAAACATGTGCTGATCATCGGCGGCGGCGACGGTGCCATGCTGCGTGAAGTGACCCGACATAAAAACGTTGAGTCAATCACGATGGTGGAAATCGATGCGGGTGTCGTGTCGTTCTGCCGTCAGTATCTGCCCAACCATAATGCCGGTAGCTACGATGATCTACGCTTTAAACTGGTGATCGATGATGGTGTCAATTTCGTTAATCAAACCAGCCAGACCTTCGACGTAATTATCTCCGACTGCACCGATCCTATCGGTCCCGGCGAAAGCCTGTTTACCTCAGCATTTTATGAAGGTTGCAAACGTTGCCTGAATCCTGGCGGTATTTTCGTCGCGCAGAACGGTGTCTGCTTTTTACAGCAGGAAGAGGCCATCGACAGCCATCGCAAACTCAGCCATTACTTCAGCGACGTTGGCTTTTATCAGGCGGCGATCCCGACCTATTACGGCGGTATCATGACTTTTGCATGGGCGACAGATAACGACGCCTTACGCCATCTCTCAACCGAAATTATTCAGGCGCGTTTTCTCGCCTCTGGCCTGAAATGCCGTTATTACAATCCGGCAGTCCATACAGCAGCTTTTGCCTTACCTCAGTATCTGCAAGACGCACTGGCTTCACAGCCGTCCTAAGGAGAAGATAAGAAATTGAAAAAACTGAAACTACATGGCTTTAATAATCTGACCAAAAGTCTGAGTTTTTGTATTTACGATATCTGCTACGCCAAAACTGCCGAAGAGCGCGACGGTTATATTGCTTATATCGATGAACTCTATAATGCCAATCGTCTGACCGAAATCCTGTCAGAAACCTGTTCCATTATCGGAGCCAATATTCTTAACATCGCCCGCCAGGATTACGAACCACAGGGTGCCAGCGTCACTATTCTGGTGAGCGAAGAGCCGGTTGATCCGAAACTTATCGACAAAACAGAACACCCCGGCCCGCTGCCAGAAGCCGTGGTTGCCCATCTCGATAAAAGTCATATTTGCGTACATACCTACCCGGAAAGCCATCCTGAAGGCGGTTTATGTACCTTCCGCGCCGACATAGAAGTCTCCACCTGCGGCGTGATTTCCCCGCTGAAGGCGCTGAATTACCTGATCCATCAGCTTGAGTCCGATATCGTAACCATTGATTATCGCGTGCGTGGCTTTACGCGTGACATCAACGGTATGAAGCACTTTATCGACCATGAGATTAATTCGATTCAGAACTTTATGTCCGAGGATATGAAGGCGCTGTATGACATGGTGGATGTAAACGTCTATCAGGAAAATATCTTCCATACCAAGATGTTGCTTAAAGAGTTCGACCTTAAGCACTACATGTTCCACACCAAACCGGAAGATTTAACCGACAGCGAGCGCAAAGAAATTACCGCTGCGCTGTGGAAAGAGATGCGCGAGATTTATTACGGGCGCAATATGCCAGCTGTTTAACGGCTCAGGCGGAGCACAGAGGCTCCGCCTGCTTTATTTACTTCTGCTGTACGAATTTACGGTACGCCGCCACCACCTGAAGAAAATCCTCAACGCCGCACAGCGACAGGCTTTCTTCGTCGTAGTAGTTCATCCCCTCTTCCATTTCATCGCCAGCAAATTCCAGTTGATTGGCGCGAATCATCACCTCTTCGCCGTCCATCCATAGCGTGTACTCATGCCCTGCCCGCTGCCAGGAACGTTCGCTACCTTTGAGCGTGCGCGCGGCGTCTTCCACTTCATCAAGCAAGGCCAGGTTTTCTTTCACCTCTTCATTAAACCAGTGCCCGACCACTTCATGCCCCATGGACATACGCACCTTTACCACTCCGGTAATATCGCGCAGAAATTCGTAATCCATAGTGTGTTCCTCTGCTCCCGGCAATGCGCCGAAATCGCATTGCGCCATTGATGTAATTATCGCAGCCTTACCGGAGAAAAACAGCGGAACGGCGATGGTTTAGAAATAAAAAATGCCCGGGAATCTCATTCACCGGGCATTGTGTTGTTTATGCGCAGCGCGTGCGCTTACTTATTAAACCGCAGTCTGGAAAATCACCCCGTCCGCTTTTTCGGTGTACTGAGAAAGCTGGTTGAAGTTCAGATAACGGTAAGTATCAACGGCTGTTTTATCTACCTGCGCAACATAGGTCTGGTACTCTTCCGGCGTTGGCAGTTTGCCAAGAAGTGCCGCGACAGCCGCCAGTTCCGCAGAAGCCAGGAAGACGTTCGCGCCAGTACCCAGACGGTTCGGGAAGTTACGGGTAGAGGTGGAAACCACCGTCGCACCGTCTGCCACACGCGCCTGGTTACCCATACACAGGGAACAGCCAGGTATCTCGATACGCGCACCGCTCTTACCGAAGACGCTGTAGTAGCCTTCTTCGGTCAACTGCGCGGCGTCCATACGGGTTGGCGGTGCCACCCACAGGCGGGTCGGCAGCTGGCCTTTATGCGCATCCAGCAGTTTACCAGCGGCACGGAAGTGACCGATGTTAGTCATGCAAGAACCGATAAACACTTCGTCGATCTTCTCGCCCTGTACCGCAGACAGCGGACGTGCGTCATCCGGGTCGTTCGGTGCACAGAGGATAGGTTCTTTGATATCAGCCAGATCGATGTCAATCACCGCTGCATATTCCGCATCCGCATCGGCTTCCAGCAGCTCAGGATTCGCCAGCCATTTTTCCATGCCCTGAATACGACGTTCCAGGGTACGACGATCGCCGTAACCTTCCGCGATCATCCACTTCAGCAGGACGATGTTGGAGTTCAGGTATTCGATGATCGGTTCTTTGTTCAGCTTGATGGTACAACCGGCAGCAGAACGCTCGGCAGACGCATCGGTCAGTTCAAATGCCTGCTCAACTTTCAGATCCGGCAGACCTTCAATTTCCAGGATGCGACCAGAGAAGATGTTTTTCTTGCCTTTCTTCTCAACGGTCAGCAGACCTTGTTTGATCGCATACAGCGGAATGGCGTGTACCAGATCGCGCAGGGTGATTCCCGGCTGCATCTTGCCTTTGAAGCGCACCAGAACAGATTCCGGCATGTCCAGCGGCATGACGCCAGTTGCGGCAGCAAATGCCACCAGACCAGAACCCGCCGGGAAAGAGATACCGATCGGGAAACGGGTATGGGAGTCACCGCCAGTACCGACGGTATCCGGAAGCAGCATACGGTTCAGCCAGGAGTGGATTACGCCGTCACCCGGACGCAGCGACACACCGCCACGGTTCATAATGAAGTCCGGCAGCGTGTGGTGTGTGTTAACGTCAACCGGCTTCGGATAAGCCGCAGTGTGACAGAAAGACTGCATCACCAGGTCAGCCGAGAAGCCCAGGCACGCCAGGTCTTTCAGTTCATCACGAGTCATTGGGCCGGTGGTGTCCTGAGAACCGACCGAAGTCATTTTCGGCTCACAGTAAGCGCCCGGACGAATGCCTTTAACGCCACAGGCACGCCCCACCATTTTCTGCGCCAGCGAGAAGCCGCGATCGCTCTCAGCGACATCTTTCGCCTGACGGAAAACATCGCTGTGCGGCAGGCCAAGTGCTTCACGCGCTTTGGTGGTCAGGCCACGACCGATAATCAGCGGAATACGGCCGCCAGCACGCACTTCATCAATCAGCACGTCGGTTTTCAGTTCGAAGGTCGCCAGCAGTTCGTTGGTTTCGTGGTTACGCACTTCACCTTTGTACGGATAAACGTCAATCACGTCGCCCATGTTCAGGCTGGAAACGTCCACTTCAATTGGCAACGCACCGGCATCTTCCATCGTGTTAAAGAAGATTGGTGCAATTTTACCGCCGAGGCACAAACCACCGCCGCGTTTGTTCGGCACATGTGGAATATCATCGCCCATAAACCACAGTACGGAGTTAGTGGCGGATTTACGCGAAGAACCAGTCCCTACAACGTCACCCACGTAGGCCAGCGGGAAACCTTTTTGTTGCAGAGCTTCGATCTGTTTGATCGGTCCAACAACGCCTGGCTGGTCTGGCTCGATGCCTTCACGGGCGTTTTTCAACATCGCCAGGGCGTGCAGTGGGATATCCGGACGCGACCATGCATCCGGTGCCGGAGAGAGGTCATCGGTGTTGGTTTCACCGGTCACTTTGAAGACGGTAACGGTCAGTTTTTCAGCCAGCGCCGGGCGATTCAGGAACCATTCGGCATCTGCCCAGGACTGCATAACCTGCTTCGCATATTTGTTGCCGGCTTTGGCTTTCTCTTCTACGTCATAGAAGTTATCGAACATCAGCAGCGTATGAGACAGTGCTTTGGCGGCAATTGGCGCCAGTTTGGCATCGTCCAGCGCATCGATCAGCGGATGAATGTTGTAACCACCCTGCATGGTGCCCAGCAGTTCAATGGCTTTTTCTGGAGTCAACAGTGGGGATTTGGCTTCGCCTTTCGCGATAGCAGCAAGGAAACCAGCTTTTACATAGGCGGCTTCATCGACGCCAGGGGGAACACGGTTGGTTAACAGATCTAACAGGAATTCTTCTTCGCCCGCAGGCGGGTTTTTCAGCAGCTCTACGAGCGCGGCCATTTGGTTTGCATCCAGGGGCTTGGGCGCAATCCCCTCAGCGGCACGCTCAGCTACGTGCTTACGGTATTCTTCTAGCACGACGGTTCTCCTCGCTCTCATTGTCATAGTGCGGCAGGCGATTCTCTTCACGCTCCTGTGAGACAGCAGTTTGTAGGGTAAATGCCCAGTACCGCAACGGGCAGAATAGCAGGATTTTGACGATGTGTTAATCTGTTTACAAAAAAGCAACATAAAAAAGTGGCTGAATCGTTAAGGATGGTCTAGAGATTGTTTCCCTTCGTAAAAACTTCGTTAATTCGCAGAGTGATAATCACCTTTATCAACGAATCCCAAGATTAGTCAAAATTTAAACTACCGCCTCTTTATACTCGGATTCACAGCACCTGCGGGTGGCAGTTCGCCGACCATTGCGATTTCCTTGAGATCCGAATTATGAAAATGACTTTGCCGTTTAAACCCCATGTGCTGGCGCTAATTTGCAGTGCCGGGCTTTGTGCCGCTTCCGGTGCTTTGTATGTAAAAAGCCGCACTGTGGAAACGCCTGTAGAAGCGCAAACTGTGCCTGTTGTCACTACAGCTACGCTTCCAGCAACGGTTTCCGCGCCGCCAGTAGTACCTGCCGTCGTCAAATCTACCTTCAGTACTGCGCAAATTGATCAATGGGTCGCGCCTGTCGCACTGTACCCCGATTCTCTGCTTTCACAAGTGTTAATGGCATCAACCTATCCGGCAAACGTTGCGCAAGCAGTGCAATGGTCGCACGATAATCCACTTAAACAAGGTGACGCTGCTATTCAGGCAGTAGCTGACCAGCCGTGGGATGCCAGCGTCAAATCACTGGTGGCGTTTCCACAGTTGATGGCATTGATGGGCGAAAACCCGCAATGGGTGCAAAACCTGGGCGATGCGTTTCTGGCACAGCCGCAGGACGTGATGGACTCGGTACAGCGTTTGCGTCAACTGGCGCAACAAACCGGGTCGCTGAAGTCATCAACCGAACAGAAAGTCATTACGACAACGAAGAAAGCTGTACCGGTAAAACCGGCTGTCGCGCCTTCCGCCATACAATCCAATACCGTTTCAACAGCCAGCCCCGTCATTACAGAACCTGCGCCAACCGTAATAACCATTGAGCCAACCAATCCGGATGTGGTTTATATTCCCAACTATAACCCAACCGTGGTTTACGGGAACTGGGCCAATTCCGCGTATCCGCCGGTTTACCTGCCGCCGCCAGCCGGAGAGCCGTTTGTTGACAGCTTTGTGCGCGGTTTCGGCTACAGCATGGGCGTTGCTACTACATACGCGTTATTCAGCAGCATCGACTGGGATGACGACGATCATGACCATCATCATGACGATGATGATTATCATCACCACGATGGCGGTCATCGTGACGGCAACGGCTGGCAACACAACGGTGACAACATCAATATTGACGTCAACAATTTCAACCGCATCACCGGTGAGCATCTTACTGATAAGAATATGGCATGGCGGCACAATCCAAACTACCGTAATGGTTTGCCTTATCATGATCAGGATATGGCAAAGCGGTTTCATCAAACCGATGTCAGTGGCGGCATGAGCGCCACGCCGCTTCCTGCACCGTCGCGCGACAGTCAGCGTCAGGCGGCGGCAAGCCAGTTTCAGCAACGAACACACGCCGCACCAGCCATTACGCGAGATACGCAACGTCAGGCTGCGGCACAACGGTTTAATGAAGCGGAACACGATGGCAATTATGAAGATTTTCGCGAGTTCAGCCGTCGCCAACCACTGACCCAGCAGCAAAAGGATGCCGCTCGTCAGCGTTATCAGTCGGCCTCACCTGAACAGCGCCAGGCGTTCCGTGAGAGAATGCAAACTAACCCGCAGAACCAGCAGCGAAGAGATGCAGCGCGTCAGCGTATTCAGTCCGCTTCACCTGAGCAGCGCCAGGCAGTCCGCGAGAAAATGCAGACTAACCCGAAGAACCAGCAGCGAAGAGATGCAGCGCGTGAGCGTATTCAGTCCGCATCACCAGAGCAGCACCCACTCAACCAACAGCAACGTGATAACGCCCGCCAGCGTATTCAATCGGCATCTCCTGAACAACGTCAGGTTTTTCGGGAGAAAGTTCAGGAGAACCGCCCGCAACGTCTAAACGACAGTAACCGTACTGCCAGGCTGAATAACGAGCAACGGTCTGCGGTACGTGAACGGTTGTCTGAGCGTGGAGCAAGAAGACTGGAAAGATAAATTGCAGGCGTAAAAAAAGCGGCGTTGTTAGCCGCTTAAGACTGATGACAAACATCGAATCGCCCGATGCGCAAGTTTATCGGGCCTACACGACACCTGCAATATATTGAATTTGCATGATTTTGTAGGCCAGATAAGGCGTTTACGCCGCATCCGGCATCAACAACGAGCACTTTGTCAACAATCTGAAGCGGCCAGAATAGCCGCTTCTTAATTTGCCGGATGTTCCGGCACACGAAGAATTACTTCTTCTTCGCTTTCGGGTTCGGCAGGTCAGTGATGCTACCTTCGAATATTTCTGCCGCCAGACCCACAGACTCATGCAGAGTCGGGTGCGCGTGGATGGTCAGCGCGATGTCTTCCGCGTCACAACCCATTTCGATTGCCAGACCGATTTCACCCAGCAGCTCACCGCCGTTAGTACCGACAATTGCACCACCGATCACACGGTGAGATTCTTTGTCGAAAATCAGTTTGGTCATACCGTCTGCGCAGTCGGAAGCGATAGCACGACCAGAAGCAGCCCACGGGAAGGTGGCGGTTTCGTAGCTGATGCCTTTCTCTTTCGCTTCTTTCTCAGTCAGACCTACCCATGCAACTTCTGGTTCGGTATAAGCGATGGACGGGATAACTTTCGGATCGAAGTAGTGTTTCTTACCTGCGATAACTTCAGCAGCAACGTGACCTTCGTGAACACCTTTGTGTGCCAGCATCGGCTGACCGACGATATCGCCGATAGCAAAGATGTGCGGTACGTTAGTACGCAGTTGTTTATCAACGCGGATGAAGCCACGGTCGTCCACTTCCACGCCTGCTTTACCTGCGTCGAGGTTTTTACCGTTCGGCACACGACCAATCGCTACCAGCACGGCATCGTAACGCTGCGGTTCAGCCGGTGCTTTTTTGCCTTCCATCGTCACATAAATACCGTCTTCTTTCGCTTCAACGGCAGTAACTTTGGTTTCCAGCATCAGGTTGAATTTCTTGCTGATACGCTTGGTGAAGACTTTAACGATGTCTTTGTCAGCCGCAGGGATAACCTGGTCGAACATTTCAACCACGTCAATCTGTGAACCCAGCGCGTGGTATACGGTTCCCATTTCCAGACCGATGATACCACCACCCATAACCAGCAGACGTTCTGGTACTTCTTTCAGTTCCAGCGCGTCAGTGGAGTCCCAGATACGCGGATCTTCATGCGGAATAAACGGCAGTTGGATCGGGCGAGAACCCGCTGCGATGATCGCGTTATCGAAGTTGATCACGGTTTTACCGTTCTCACCTTCAACTTCCAGGGTGTTCGCCCCGGTGAATTTACCCAGACCGTTGACCACTTTGACTTTGCGGCCTTTCGCCATACCAGCCAGCCCACCGGTCAGCTGATTGATCACTTTCTCTTTCCAGGTACGAATCTTGTCGATATCGGTTTTCGGTTCACCGAAGACGATACCGTGTTCAGCCAGAGCTTTGGCTTCTTCGATAACTTTCGCTACGTGCAGCAGTGCTTTAGAAGGGATACAGCCGACGTTCAGGCAAACACCGCCGAGGGTGTTGTAGCGTTCTACGATTACGGTTTCCAGACCTAAATCAGCGCAACGGAAGGCAGCAGAATAACCTGCGGGGCCTGCCCCAAGTACCACGACCTGAGTTTTGATTTCAGTACTCATCATGACCTCTATTTATTTATCTCCGGCGGTCATACCCGTCGTCTTTCAGGCCGCAGCGGCGTTAGCTTCACGCCCTCACCCCAGTCACTTACTTATGTAAGCTCCAGGGGATTCTGGCGCTTGCTACCTTGCTGCACCCAGAAATCCATAGGGTATGTGAAGTAATACCCTAACCACCACCGGGTCGTTCTATCCGTCGGTATTTTACAAAATTGTTAACAATTTTTAAACAACAAACGGCAACCGATTTGTCTATTCGCTAATAATCTCAATATATTCATGAGATTACCAGAAAAAAGCCGGCCGATGGGCCGGCTCTTTTATTTACATCACCAGACGGCGAATGTCAGACAGCGTGTTGTTAATGATGGTAATGAAACGGGCACCATCAGCACCGTCGATCACGCGGTGGTCGAAGGAGAGAGAGATCGGCAGCATCAGACGCGGCACGAACTCTTTACCATTCCACACCGGCTCCATCGCGGACTTAGAAACGCCGAGGATAGCCACTTCCGGCGCGTTCACAATCGGCGCGAAGTGGGTAGTACCCAGGCCGCCGATGCTGGAGATGGTGAAGCAACCGCCCTGCATTTCGCCCGCAGTCAGCTTACCGTCACGCGCTTTCTTAGAAATAGTCATCAGCTCGCGAGACAGCTCGATGATGCCTTTCTTGTTGACGTCTTTGAATACCGGAACAACCAGACCGTTCGGGGTATCCACCGCCACACCGATGTTGATGTATTTCTTCAGGGTCAGACGCTGACCGTCCTCCGACAGCGAACTGTTGAAGCGAGGCATCTGCTCAAGTGCCGCAGCAACGGCTTTCATGATGAAGACAACTGGGGTTATCTTCACATCCAGCTTACGTTTCGCTGCTTCTTCGTTCTGCTGTTTACGGAACGCTTCCAGCTCGGTGATATCGGTTTTGTCGAAGTGGGTAACATGCGGGATCATCACCCAGTTACGGCTCAGGTTAGCACCAGAGATTTTCTGGATACGGCCCAGTTCCACTTCTTCGATTTCACCAAACTTGCTGAAGTCCACCTTCGGCCACGGCAACATGCCAGGGATACCACCGCCAGTCGCCGCCGGAGCTGCTTCTGCACGTTTGATAGCTTCTTTCACGTAAGCCTGAACGTCTTCGCGCAGGATACGACCTTTACGGCCAGTGCCCTTCACTTTCGCCAGGTTAACGCCAAACTCGCGTGCCAGACGGCGGATCAGCGGAGTCGCGTGAACGTAAGCGTCATTTTCAGCAAATTCAGATTTGCCTTCCGCTTTCGCAGCCGGTGCTGCTGCCGGGGCTTCAGCTTTTGCTGCCGGAGCCGGCGCTGCCGCTTCCTGTTTCGCCGGAGCTGCCGCAGGCGCTGCGCCTTCAACTTCGAAGATCATAATCAGCGAGCCAGTTTTCACTTTATCGCCAACGTTGACTTTCAGTTCCTTCACGACGCCCGCGAACGGAGCCGGAACTTCCATAGAGGCTTTGTCGCCTTCTACGGTGATCAGTGACTGTTCAGCGGCAACTTTGTCGCCCACTTTCACCATCACTTCGGTCACTTCAACTTCGTCACCGCCGATATCCGGAACGTTAACTTCTTTCACGCCAGCCGCTGGCGCAGGTGCTGCTGCCGGAGCTGCTTCCTGTTTAGCCGCCGGAGCCGGAGCTGCCGCACCTGCTTCACCCGCAACTTCGAAGATCATAATCAGCGAGCCGGTAGACACTTTGTCGCCAACGTTCACTTTGATCTCTTTCACGGTGCCTGCAAACGGCGCCGGAACTTCCATAGAAGCCTTGTCGCCTTCTACGGTGATAAGCGACTGTTCAGCTTCAACTTTATCGCCCACTTTCACCAGGATTTCGGTCACTTCGACTTCGTCGCTGCCGATATCCGGAACGTTAACGTCTTTTGCCGCCGCTGCCGCTGGTGCTGCTGCCGGAGCGGCTTCTTTCTTCTCTTCTGCCTGAGCAGGTGCAGCGTCAGCTGCACCGTCGGCGGAATCGAAAATCATAATCAGTGCGCCGGTCTGGGTTTTGTCGCCAACAGAGACTTTGATCTCTTTAACGATACCCGCCTGCGGAGACGGTACTTCCATAGAGGCTTTGTCGCCTTCTACGGTGATCAGCGACTGTTCGGCTTCAACTTTGTCGCCCACTTTGACCAGGATCTCGGTGATTTCAACTTCATCAGCCCCGATGTCCGGTACTTTGATTTCGATAGCCATTATTCTTTTACCTCTTACGCCAGACGCGGGTTAACTTTTTCTGCATCGATGTTGAATTTGGCGATTGCGTCAGCAACCACTTTCTTATCGATTTCGCCACGTTTAGCCAGTTCGCCCAGCGCCGCAACCACTACGTAGGAAGCATCAACTTCGAAGTGGTGACGCAGGTTCTCACGGCTGTCGGAACGACCGAAGCCATCAGTACCCAGTACGCGATAGTCGTCAGCCGGTACGTAAGTACGGACCTGCTCAGCGAACAGTTTCATATAGTCGGTAGATGCCACTGCCGGAGCGTCATTCATCACCTGAGCGATATACGGAACGCGCGGTGTTTCCAGCGGGTGCAGCATGTTCCAGCGTTCACAATCCTGACCATCACGCGCCAGCTCGGTGAAGGAGGTCACGCTATAAACGTCAGAACCTACGCCGTAATCTTTCGCCAGGATCTCTGCCGCTTCACGGACGTGACGCAGAATAGAACCGGAGCCCAGCAGCTGAACTTTACCTTTGCTACCTTCAATGGTTTCGAGTTTGTAGATACCTTTACGGATACCTTCCTCAGCACCTTCCGGCATTGCCGGCATGTGGTAGTTTTCGTTCAGCGTAGTGATGTAGTAGTAAACGTTCTCTTGTTTTTCACCGTACATACGCTCCAGACCGTCATGCATAATGACAGCAACTTCGTAAGCGTAAGCCGGGTCGTAAGAGATACAGTTCGGGATAGTCAGCGACTGAATGTGGCTGTGACCATCTTCGTGCTGCAGACCTTCACCGTTCAGGGTGGTACGACCGGAAGTACCGCCGATCAGGAAGCCACGCGCTTGCTGGTCGCCAGCCGCCCAGCACAGATCGCCGATACGCTGGAAGCCGAACATCGAGTAATAGATGTAGAACGGAATCATCGGCAGGTTGTTGGTGCTGTAAGAGGTCGCCGCTGCCAGCCAGGAACAACCTGCGCCCAGCTCGTTGATCCCTTCCTGCAGAATCTGACCTTTCTCGTCTTCTTTATAGTAAGCAACCTGCTCGCGGTCCTGCGGGGTGTACTGCTGACCGTTCGGGCTGTAAATACCAATCTGACGGAACAGACCTTCCATACCGAAAGTACGCGCTTCGTCGGCGATGATCGGTACCAGACGATCTTTGATCGACTTGTTCTTCAGCATCACGTTCAGGGCACGAACGAAAGCGATAGTGGTAGAGATCTCTTTGCTCTGCTCTTCCAGCAGCGCGCCGAAGTCTTGCAGGCTCGGCAGCTCCAGCTTCTCGGTGAAGTTCGGCTGGCGGCTTGGCAGATAACCGTGCAGTTTCTGACGCTGAGCGTGCAGATAGGTATGCTCTTCAGAACCTTCCGGGAAGGTGATGTACGGCAGTTTTTCGATATCTGCATCAGACACCGGCACATTGAAACGGTCGCGGATGTGACGCACGCCGTCCATGTTCATTTTCTTAACCTGGTGCGCGATGTTTTTACCTTCAGCCGCGTCGCCCATGCCGTAACCTTTAATGGTATGAGCAAGGATTACAGTCGCTTTGCCTTTGGTTTCCTGCGCTTTCTTGAATGCAGCGTAGATTTTCTTCGGATCGTGACCGCCACGGTTCAGAGCCCAGATCTGCTCGTCAGTCCAGTCTGCAACCAGTGCTGCGGTTTCCGGATATTTACCGAAGAAGTGTTCACGAACATACGCACCATCTTTCGATTTGAAGGTCTGGTAGTCGCCGTCAACGGTTTCGTTCATCAGCTGGATCAGTTTACCGCTGGTATCTTTACGCAGCAGTTCATCCCAACGGCTACCCCACATCACTTTGATCACGTTCCAGCCAGCACCTTCGAAGATGCCTTCCAGTTCGTTGATGATCTTGCCGTTACCAGTTACCGGGCCGTCAAGACGCTGCAGGTTACAGTTGATAACGAAGACCAGGTTATCCAGTTTTTCACGGGTAGCGATGGTAATCGCACCTTTGGATTCCGGTTCGTCCATTTCACCGTCGCCGAGGAACGCGTAAACGGTCTGTTTAGAGGTATCTTTCAGGCCACGGTGTTCCAGATATTTCAGGAATTTAGCCTGGTAAATAGCACCAATCGGACCCAGACCCATAGATACGGTCGGGAACTGCCAGAATTCCGGCATCAATTTCGGGTGCGGATAGGAAGAGAGGCCATTGCCGTGAACTTCCTGACGGAAGTTATCGAGCTGCTCCTGAGTCAGACGACCTTCCAGGAAAGCACGAGCGTAAACGCCCGGGGATATGTGACCCTGGAAGTAAACCAGGTCGCCGCCATCCTGCTCGTTGCGTGCACGGAAGAAGTGGTTAAAGCACACATCATAAATGGTTGCGGAAGACTGGAAGGATGCCATGTGGCCGCCCAGTTCCAGATCTTTTTTGGATGCACGCAGAACCGTCATGATGGCGTTCCAGCGGATAGCTGAACGAATACGGCGTTCCAGTTCCAGATTACCCGGATACTCCGGTTGTTCTTCAACGGGGATGGTGTTGATGTAGTTGCTGACGCCGGTGCCTGCGGCTACGTTGACTCCGCCTTTGCGGGCTTCAGCAAGCAGTTGGTCGATCAGATACTGAGCACGCTCAACACCTTCTTCACGGATGACCGATTCGATCGCCTGGAGCCAGTCGCGAGTTTCGATCGGATCCACGTCATTTGGGAAACGTTCTGACATGGGTTATTCCTTATCTATCTAATAACGTTGAGTTTTCTGGAACCTGTCCCATTGAACTCTCGCCGGAAAGCTCAATAAGACAGGTTCTACGTTTAGTTGCCGCGCTTTTATATGCGCTTGATTTACAACATCTTCTGGCTAATTTTCACCAGAAAAATCACTAATTCTTTCGTTGCTCCAGACGGCGCAGAGAACGCTCACGGCGACTCTCTTCACGGCTTCTGTCGAGCAAAATTTCTTCGATAAAGGCCAGATGGCGATGTGATGCTTCGCGCGCTTCTTCCGGCTTACCGGCCATAATCGCTTCGAATATGCGGGTGCGGTGACTACTCACCAGCGGCAGCATCTCGCGACGCGAATAGAGCAATTCGAAGTTCTGACGGACATTCTGAGCCAACATCGGCTCCATACACCTTAGCAGATGAAGCAAAACCACATTGTGGGCCGCTTCGGTGACGGCAATCTGATACTGGAGTACGGCGTTTGATTCCGCGTCCAGATCGCCAGACTGCTGCGCCAGCTCTATGGCGTGATGGAGTTCACGGATGCGTTCCTTGTCTTCATCGGTACTACGCAGCGCGGCGTAATAAGCGGCGATACCTTCCAGGGCGTGTCGTGTTTCGAGCAAGTCATACTGTGATTCAGGATGGTCGGAGAGCAGCTCCACCAGCGGATCGCTGAAACTTTGCCAGAGGCTGCTCTGGACAAAAGTGCCGCCACCCTGGCGACGAAGCAACAAGCCCTTCGCTTCGAGACGTTGAATCGCCTCACGCAAGGAGGGACGGGAGACGTCGAACTGTTTCGCCAGTTCGCGTTCCGGTGGGAGTTTTTCGCCCGGACGAAGTGTGCCTTCGAGGATCAAAAACTCCAGTTGCTGCTCAATCACATCGGAGAGTTTTGGTTGGCGGATTTTGCTGTAGGCCATGAGTTCCTGTCTTAAGCCACTTGCCGAAGTCAATTGGTCTTACCAATTTCATGTCTGTGACGCTAAAGTAACAAAGTATTCACCTCATGTCCATACAGGTTTTGATTGAAATCATGAAACTGTGCACATTTTAACAACTTGACACATATGACGTTTCAAAGTTGTAACTATGCACAAATGTAGACTTTACGTGAGCAATGGTTTTTTTAACGTTTATTAAACTATAAAAATCCGAATTGAACCGATTCACTTACCAATTTTTCGATTTTTAATGCCATTAAAATGAATTTATATTCATTTATTGCGGTGGGGGTGTTTCGGGGCTTCCCTTTACAAACGATTTCTTTTTAGGCAACTCATCTTCAACCTGGCATAAAGCGAGTGCATTCGCTGCCGCATACCATTATTCTTGATCTGACGGAAGTCCCTTTGTAACAATTCAAACGCCTTTGATGTAAACAAATTAATACAACAAACGGAATTGCAAACTTACACACGCATTACTGCGTAGATCAAAAAAACAATCACCGCACGAGGTTTCATGATGGAAGGTCAACAGCACGGCGAGCAGCTAAAGCGCGGCCTTAAAAACCGCCATATCCAGCTTATCGCGCTGGGTGGCGCGATAGGAACCGGGCTATTCCTGGGAAGCGCCTCCGTAATACAGTCCGCAGGGCCAGGGATTATCCTGGGTTACGCTATTGCCGGTTTTATCGCCTTTCTGATCATGCGTCAGTTAGGTGAAATGGTGGTCGAAGAACCGGTCGCTGGCTCCTTCAGCCACTTTGCTTATAAATACTGGGGCAGCTTTGCCGGTTTCGCCTCTGGCTGGAACTACTGGGTACTGTACGTTTTAGTTGCCATGGCAGAGCTTACTGCCGTGGGTAAATATATTCAGTTCTGGTATCCGGAAATCCCCACCTGGGCTTCGGCCGCCGTATTCTTTGTGGTGATCAACGCCATCAACCTGACCAACGTTAAAGTGTTTGGCGAGATGGAGTTCTGGTTTGCCATTATCAAAGTTATCGCGGTGGTGGCGATGATCATCTTCGGTGGCTGGCTGCTGTTTAGCGGCAACGGCGGCCCGCAGGCGAGCGTTAGCAACCTGTGGGATCAAGGTGGCTTCCTGCCGCACGGCTTCACCGGGCTGGTGATGATGATGGCGATTATCATGTTCTCGTTCGGCGGTCTGGAACTGGTGGGCATCACCGCAGCAGAAGCAGATAACCCGGAGCAAAGTATTCCCAAAGCGACTAACCAGGTTATCTACCGCATCCTGATTTTCTATATTGGTTCGTTAGCCGTTCTGCTCTCCCTGATGCCGTGGACACGCGTTACCGCCGATACCAGTCCGTTTGTGCTTATCTTCCACGAGTTGGGCGATACTTTTGTAGCTAACGCCCTGAATATCGTGGTGTTGACGGCGGCGCTTTCGGTTTACAACAGTTGCGTCTACTGCAACAGCCGTATGCTTTTCGGTCTGGCACAACAAGGAAACGCACCGAAAATGCTCGCTTCCGTCGATAAACGCGGCGTACCGGTAAACACCATTCTGGTCTCTGCGTTGGTTACGGCATTGTGCGTACTGATTAACTACCTTGCCCCAGAGTCCGCATTCGGACTGTTAATGGCGCTGGTGGTTTCCGCTCTGGTGATCAACTGGGCGATGATTAGCCTGGCACATATGAAGTTCCGCCGCGCTAAGCAAGAACAAGGTGTGATAACTCGTTTCCCTGCCCTGCTCTATCCACTGGGTAACTGGATCTGCCTGCTATTTATGGCGGCGGTACTGGTGATTATGCTGATGACGCCGGGAATGGCGATTTCGGTTTACCTGATCCCGGTATGGCTGCTCGTGTTAGGCATCGGCTATCTGTTTAAAGAGAAAACCGCAAAAGCCGTAAAAGCGCATTAATTTCTCTACGCCCTCACCCGCGCTGGGTGAGGGCTACAATCTTTTACACCAACGCTCCGTAAATCGTCAGTAGCGCAATCACCACCACAACCACGAACGAAGTTTTCTTCGCCATTGAAACCGCTGCTTTCGGCGTCTCCACCTTATCAACATGCGGTTCACGCGCCAGAGAGAACTGCGCCAGACGCGTTAACACCTGATATTGCGAAGTATGGAAATCACCCAGCGAAGCAAACCAGGCAGGTAATGCTTTCTCACCGTGACCGATCAAGGCATATACCACACCCGCAAGACGAACCGGCACCCAATCCAGCACATGAAGCACGGCATCAATGCCGGACTGTAAACGATGATGCGGCGTCTGGTAACGCGCCAGCCAGTATTGCCATGCTCGCAAAAACGCATACCCCATCAGCGTAACTGGCCCCCAGGTTCCCCCTACAATCAACCAGAACAGAGGCGCCAGGTAAAAACGGAAATTGATCCACAGCAGTGCATTTTGCAGCTCACGCAAGAACTCACGTTCATCACAACCTGCAGGAACACCGTGAATCATGGTTAATTCGCCAGCCATCGTGGAACGGGCATGGTTATCGTTACGTGAAGCGGCTGTCAGATATGCATGATAATGGAGACGCACTTTACCCGCGCCAATACACAGTAAACCAAGCAACAGCCATACCAGCAGCGTAGGGACGTTGAACAATAACCCATGCAACGCGCGCAACAGCAAAAAAGTCACCCCCATCGCAATAATGGTCATACCTAACGTGCGCCCCAGCGAAAAATGTTTCACCCCCCGAAAGAACGCTTCAAGACGGTGATCAAGCTGCCAGTGCTCGCCCAACTTAAACAGGCGCTCAAAAATTAGCACCAGTAAGGTTGTAAATAGCGTCATGTTGTCTCCTTGCTAACCAGCGCACGAAACCGTGCCCAATCAAATGCAGGACCGGGATCGGTTTTCCGCTCCGGCGCAATATCGCAATGCCCCGTCATGTTTTTAGCGATATCTGGATAGCGATCAATCAGCGCCCGCGTAACCGCCGCAAGCTGTTGATACTGCGCATCGGTGTACGCCAGCGTGTCAGTACCTTCCAGCTCAATCCCAATAGAAAAATCATTACAGCGTTCGCGACCTTGATACTGAGAGACTCCCGCGTGCCAGGCGCGTTTATCGAAAGGAACATACTGGACAATTTCACCATCACGGTGAATCAAACAATGAGCGGAAACGCGCAAATGGGCGATCTCAGCAAAGAAAGGATGTGCCTGCGGATCAATAGTTCCGGTGAATAATGCGTCGATCCACGGACCGCCAAACTCGCCTGGCGGCAGGCTAATATTGTGCACCACCAGCAGGGTGGGTGTTTCGTCATCCGGGCGACAATCGTAATGTGGTGAGGGAACGCGGCGCGCGCCGACCAGCCACCCCTGTTCTAACAACATGCAGGATCTCCTTATATGTGGTGCTAATACCCGGTTCAGAGTAGCATGTTTCTACCTTATGATTCGTTAGCTATCTGGAGTTTTAACATGCCGCCTCGCCGCTATAACCCTGACACCCGACGTGACGAGCTGCTGGAACGCATTAATCTCGATATCCCCGGCGCGGTGGCTCAGGCGCTGCGGGAAGATTTAGGCGGAACAGTCGATGCCAACAATGACATTACGGCAAAACTTTTACCGGAAAATTCTCGCTCTCATGCCACGGTGATCACCCGCGAGAATGGCGTATTTTGCGGCAAACGCTGGGTTGAAGAGGTGTTTATTCAGCTGGCAGGCGACGATGTCACCATCATCTGGCATGTCGATGACGGCGATGTCATCAACGCCAATCAACCCTTGTTCGAACTTGAAGGCCCATCCCGCGTGCTGTTAACGGGCGAACGCACTGCGCTCAATTTTGTGCAAACTCTTTCAGGGGTTGCCAGTAA
Source organism: Escherichia ruysiae (assembly GCF_031323975.1). Classification (NCBI taxonomy): domain Bacteria; kingdom Pseudomonadati; phylum Pseudomonadota; class Gammaproteobacteria; order Enterobacterales; family Enterobacteriaceae; genus Escherichia; species Escherichia ruysiae. The sequence goes on along the minus strand of NZ_JAVIWS010000001.1, from coordinate 3,421,520 downwards.
GGTACGCCACTATGTCGAATTACTGGAAGGCACCAACACGCAGTTGTTGGATACGCGCAAAACCTTACCCGGCCTGCGTTCAGCTCTGAAATACGCGGTACTTTGCGGCGGCGGAGCGAATCACCGTCTGGGGCTTTCTGATGCCTTCCTTATCAAAGAAAACCATATTATTGCCTCCGGCTCAGTGCGTCAGGCGGTCGAAAAAGCGTCCTGGTTGCACCCGGATGCGCCAGTAGAAGTCGAAGTAGAAAATCTGGAAGAACTTGATGAAGCCCTGAAAGCAGGTGCCGATATCATCATGCTGGATAACTTCGAAACAGAACAGATGCGCGAAGCCGTCAATCGCACCAACGGCAAGGCGCTACTGGAAGTGTCTGGCAACGTCACCGACAAAACTCTGCGCGAATTTGCCGAAACGGGCGTGGACTTTATCTCCGTCGGTGCGCTAACTAAACACGTACAGGCACTCGACCTTTCAATGCGTTTTCGCTAATTGCTGACAGATTTATCCGCTCCGTAGCGGGCGGATAATCTTCCCTTCCCCCATCTTTCTTCGTAACGCCTCGCAAATTTCTTGTCTTTCACTGCAACGTAATAAAAAACCCCGGAAGCTGCTTTCCCGTTTTGTTTTTTGCCCCTCGCCTGTGCCGATGGCGTTTGCCAAAGTAGCGCCAACGAAATCAAGGAGCAAAACAGATGGACAAGCAACGCGGTTTTACACTTATCGAACTGATGGTGGTTATTGGCATCATTGCCATTTTAAGCGCCATCGGCATTCCCGCTTATCAGAACTACCTGCGCAAAGCCGCACTCACCGACATGCTACAAACCTTTGTGCCTTACCGTACTGCCGTAGAGTTGTGCGCGCTGGAACATGGTGGATTAGATACCTGTGACGGCGGTAGCAATGGCATCCCCTCGCCCACCACCACTCGCTATGTTTCAGCCATGAGTGTGGCAAAGGGCGTGGTGTCGCTGACCGGGCAAGAAAGTCTCAATGGGCTAAGCGTCGTCATGACACCGGGTTGGAATAACGCAAACGGCGTCACCGGCTGGACGCGCAACTGCAATATTCAAAGTGACAGCGCGTTGCAGCAAGCCTGCGAAGATGTCTTCCGCTTTGATGACGCTAACTAAGGAGCGGCCATGAATATTTCACAGCTCACCGCCCTGTGTCTGCGTTATCAGGGAGTCTTGCTGGATGCCAGCGAAGAGGTGGTTCATGTGGCGGTGGTCGATGCGCCTTCGCATGAATTCCTCGACGCCTTACATTTTGCCACCACTAAACGCATTGAGATCACCTGCTGGACGCGCCAGCAGATGGAAGGTCACGCCAGTCGCGTACAACAAACGTTGCCCTTAGCCGTTCAGGAGAAGCATCAGCCCAGAGCAGAGTTGCTGGCCCAAACGTTACAATCTGCGCTGGAACAACGCGCGTCTGATATTCATATCGAACCAGCAGACAATGGATACCGTATCCGCCTGCGTATCGACGGTGTACTGCATCCTTTGCCGGACATTCCGCTGGATATCGGAGTGGCATTAACCGCCAGATTAAAAGTGCTGGGAAGCCTGGATATTGCGGAACATCGCCTGCCGCAGGACGGGCAATTCACTGTCGAACTGGCAGGGAACACCGTCTCATTTCGTATTGCGACCTTGCCATGTCGGGGCGGTGAAAAGGTGGTATTACGGTTGTTACAGCAGGTGAACCAGGCGCTGGATGTCAACACGCTGGGAATGCAGCCGTTACAACTGGCGGACTTTGCTCATGCCCTACAGCAACCACAGGGACTGGTGCTGGTAACTGGCCCTACCGGAAGCGGCAAAACGGTCACGCTTTATAGTGCCCTGCAAACGCTGAATACCGCTGACATTAATATTTGTAGCGTCGAAGATCCGGTTGAGATCCCCATCGCCGGGCTAAACCAGACGCAAATACATCCGCGTGCCGGGCTCACCTTTCAGGGCGTTTTGCGTGCGTTATTGCGCCAGGATCCTGACGTCATCATGATCGGAGAGATCCGCGATGGCGAAACGGCAGAAATCGCTATTAAAGCCGCGCAAACGGGTCATCTGGTATTGTCCACGCTACACACTAATTCCACCTGCGAAACGCTGGTGCGTTTACAGCAAATGGGGGTCGCCCGCTGGATGCTCTCGTCGGCGCTCACGCTGGTAATAGCCCAGCGTCTGGTACGCAAACTTTGCCCACATTGTCGCCGGCAGCAAGGGGAGCCTATCCATATTCCCGACAATGTATGGCTATCGCCGCTGCCCCGCTGGCAAGCACCCGGTTGTGAACATTGCTACCTCGGTTTTTATGGTCGCACGGCCTTGTTTGAAGTTTTGCCCATAACACCGATTATACGTCAGCTTATTGCCGCTAATACCGACGTTGAATCGCTGGAAACGCACGCCCGACAGGCGGGAATGCGCACGCTTTTTGAAAACGGCTGCCTGGCCGTGGAGCAAGGCTTAACCACCTTTGAAGAGTTAATCCGCGTATTGGGGATGCCGCATGGCGAGTAAGCAACTCTGGCGCTGGCATGGCATAACCGGCGACGGCAATACGCAAGATGGGATGCTATGGGCAGAGAGCCGTGCTTTGCTGCTTATGGCACTACAGCAACAGATGGTTACTCCACTAAGCCTGAAGCGAATCGCCATCAATTCTGCGCAGTGGCGAGGAGATAAAAGCGCGGAAGTCATTCATCAACTGGCGACGCTACTCAAAGCCGGGTTGACGCTTTCTGAAGGGCTGGCACTGTTGGCGGAACAGCATCCCAGTAAGCAATGGCAAGTGTTGCTGCAATCACTGGCGCACGATCTCGAGCAGGGCGTTACCTTTTCCAATGCTTTATTACCCTGGTCAGAGGTATTTCCACCACTCTACCAGGCGATGATCCGCACGGGTGAACTGACCGGTAAGCTGGATGAATGCTGTTTTGAACTGGCTCGTCAGCAAAAAGCCCAGCGTCAGCTGGCCGACAAAGTGAAATCAGCATTGCGTTATCCCATCATCATCTTAGCGATGGCAATCATGGTGGTTGTGGCAATGCTGCATTTTGTTCTGCCGGAGTTTGCCGCTATCTATAGGACCTTTAACACCCCGTTACCGGCGCTAACGCAGGGGATCATGACGCTGGCAGATTTTAGTGGTGAATGGGGCTGGCTGCTGGTGTTGTTCGGCTTTCTGCTGGCAATAGCTAATAAGTTGCTGATACGCCGCCCGACCTGGCTTATCGTGCGACAGAAATTGCTGTTACGCATCCCAATTATGGGTTCCCTGATGCGGGGACAAAAACTCACGCAGATTTTTACGATTCTGGCGCTGACACAAAGTGCAGGGATTACTTTTTTACAAGGGATTGAGAGCGTCAGAGAAACAATGCGCTGTCCGTACTGGGCGCAACTTCTGACACAAATCCAGCACGATATCAGTAACGGTCAGCCTATCTGGCTGGCGCTAAAAAATGCCGGTGAGTTTAGCCCACTCTGTTTGCAATTAGTGAGAACAGGAGAGGCATCCGGCTCGCTGGATCTCATGTTAGATAACCTCGCTCACCATCATCGGGATAACACGCTGGCGCTGGCAGATAATCTTGCAGCCTTACTGGAACCGGCGTTGCTGGTTATTTCAGGAGGAATTATCGGTACACTGGTGGTGGCAATGTATCTGCCAATTTTCCATTTAGGCGATGCGATGAGTGGGATGGGATAACGCTGGCGTGGTGATCCACGCCAGCATTGGGAGATTACAGGTTATTGAAGATGCGGTTTTCTTGTTCCTGCACACGGATAAACGTGGTGCGCTTGGTCAGCTCTTTCAGGCGTGAAGCCCCAACGTATGTACAAGCTGAACGCAGACCGCCTAAAATATCACGCGCGGTATTTTCAACCGGGCCACGCAGCGGCAGCTTAACGGTTTTACCTTCTGCAGCGCGATATTCCGCAACGCCGCCAACGTGGCGTTTCATCGCAGACTCGGAGCTCATGCCGTAGAACAGCATAAATTTCTCGCCGTTCTCTTCAACAATGCGACCACCGCTCTCTTCGTGGCCTGCCAGCATACCACCGAGCATCACGAAATCAGCACCGCCGCCAAAGGCTTTCGCGACATCGCCCGGTGTGGTGCAGCCACCATCGCTGACGATCATCCCGCCCAGACCGTGCGCGGCATCGGCACATTCGATTACCGCAGAAAGTTGCGGATAACCGACGCCTGTTTTGACGCGAGTTGTACAGACAGAACCTGGGCCAATACCAACTTTAACGATATCAGCACCGGAGAGGATAAGCTCCTCACACATTTCACCAGTCACTACGTTGCCAGCACAAATGGTTTTGGTCGGCCACGCTTCACGCGCTTTCGCAACGAACTGCACGAAGTGTTCGGAATAACCATTTGCCACATCAATACAAACGAAGTTTAATGCCGGGTTCAGGTCGAGAATTTGTTTGGTTTTTTCGAAATCCGCATCAGACGTGCCGGTAGAAACCATCACATGTTTCAGCACATCAGCGGAAGAATTGTTGATAAACGCTTGCCACTCTTCGACAGAATAGTGTTTATGCACAGCAGTCAGAATATCAAAAGAAGCCAGCGCAGAGGCCATGGAAAAAGTGCCTACGGTGTCCATATTCGCGGCGATAATCGGCACGCCGGACCAGCTCTGACCTGAATGTTTGAAGGTGAATTGACGTTCCAGTTCAACATCGGAACGACTTTTAAGAGTAGAACGTTTAGGACGGATGAGGACGTCTTTAAAACCTAACTTCAGATCTTCTTCAATACGCATGTGCGGATTCCTGGGGTTAATGGCTATAAGGATAAGAGCGCAACTCCAGTGACGCTATCATACGCACTAATCGATGTGGCGCAAGACTGCGAAATTGTCTTTTTTTACGCTACAATCCCATAAATTTACCTGGTAAATAATGAGCGAATGTTCCATCAATTTCGCTTTTGTACGCTCATTTTTAACATTTTGATAATCATGATGAATTCCCGGGAATATAAATTATGAGGTATATAGTTGCCTTAACGGGAGGCATTGGCAGTGGCAAGAGTACCGTTGCAAATGCGTTTGCAGACCTCGGAATTAACGTCATTGATGCCGATATTATTGCGCGTCAGGTGGTTGAACCAGGTGCACCTGCGCTACGTGCCATTGCTGAACACTTTGGCGCTGACATGATTGCTGCTGATGGGTCATTGCAGCGCAGGGTCTTGCGCGAGCGGATCTTCGCTAACCCGGAAGAGAAAAACTGGCTTAACGCCCTGCTGCATCCGCTGATTCAGCAGGAGACGCAACGTCAGATCCAGCAGGCAACTTCTCCCTATATACTGTGGGTTGTGCCATTGCTGGTAGAAAACTCACTGTATAAAAAAGCGAATCGTGTGCTGGTGGTGGATGTCAGCCCAGAAACGCAACTTAAGCGCACCATGCAGCGCGATGATGTTACTCGCGAGCATGTCGAACAAATTCTTGCTGCCCAGGCAACGCGCGAAGCCCGTCTTGCCGTGGCAGATGACGTCATTGATAATAACGGCGCACCGGATGCTATTGCATCGGATGTTGCCCGCCTGCACGCACACTATTTGCAGCTTGCGTCGCAGTTTGTCTCACAGGAAAAACCGTAATGCAGACCCAGGTCCTTTTTGAACATCCACTAAATGAAAAAATGCGTACATGGCTGCGCATTGAGTTTTTAATTCAACAACTCACCGTAAATTTACCCATCGTTGACTACGCTGGCGCCCTGCATTTCTTCCGTAATGTCAGCGAATTGCTGGATGTTTTCGAGCGCGGAGAAGTGCGCACTGAGCTGTTGAAAGAGCTTGACCGCCAGCAACGTAAACTCCAGACCTGGATTGGCGTGCCAGGCGTTGATCAGAGCCGTATTGAAGCATTAATTCAGCAGTTAAAAACAGCGGGTAGCGTGTTGATTTCCGCGCCGCGTATCGGGCAATTTCTACGTGAAGACAGGCTGATTGCCTTAGTGCGTCAGCGTCTGAGCATCCCTGGCGGCTGTTGTAGCTTTGATTTGCCCACTTTGCATATCTGGCTGCATTTACCCCAGTCACAACGCGACAGCCAGGTAGAAACCTGGATTGCCAGCCTGAACCCGCTCACCCAGGCACTTACCATGGTGCTTGATTTAATTCGCCAGTCTGCCCCCTTCCGCAAACAAACCAGCCTGAATGGTTTTTATCAGGATAATGGTGACGATGCCGATTTGCTGCGCCTGAATCTGGCGCTCGATTCACAGCTTTATCCGCAAATTTCCGGTCATAAAAGCCGTTTTGCGATTCGTTTTATGCCGCTGGACAGTGAAAATGGACAAGTACCGGAACGTCTGGATTTCGAACTGGCCTGTTGCTAAGGAGTAAAAATGTCAGAAACTATTACGGTGAATTGCCCTACCTGCGGGAAAACGGTGGTTTGGGGTGAAGTCAGCCCGTTTCGGCCATTTTGTTGCAAACGTTGTCAACTGATCGACCTCGGAGAATGGGCTGCTGAAGAAAAACGAATCCCCAGCAGCGGTGATCTTTCTGAGAGTGATGACTGGAGCGAAGAGCCAAAGCAGTGACATTTTGTCTGATGCCGCACGTAGGCCTGATTAGACGCGGTCAGCGTCGCATCAGGCATCTTGCGCAAATGTCGGATGCGGCGTAAACGCCTTGTCCGACCTACAGACGCTTAAGCTTCGCAATTACCGGTTCATTGGCTGGCGGAAAATCATCGGCATTCAGACCGACCAGCGACATCCACTTACCGGGTTGCCCTTCTTTACCCCACGGCTCCCCTTCCCAGCTTTCGACCAGCCAGAACCACAGAGTTATATGCCTGTCCGGGAATTCATATTCCAGCTTTTCAAATAGATAAAAATGTTGCGGGGTAATCCCGACTTCTTCCTGAAGTTCACGCACCACCGCTCGTTCCGGTGTTTCGCCCATTTCAATTTTACCGCCTGGAAACTCCAGTTTATTCGCCATGTGCGCATCTGCGGCACGACGAGTAATAAAAATTTCATTGTTCTCGTTGCGAATAATACCCACCGCAATTTGCAGTTTTTTCATTGTCTTAAACCTATAAAAAAGGCGCAGAATCCTGCGCCTTTTATTTCAACAGTTAGCTTTTATTGCAGGCGACCATGGCACTGCTTGTATTTTTTACCAGAACCGCACGGGCAAGGATCGTTACGTCCTACTTTGCGCTCACCGGTTTGCGCCGCCAGTGCCGCTGCGGCTGCAGAGTCGTCATCCTGATGGCTAAGCTGCTGCATTTGCGCTAAACGCTCGGCTTCCATACGACGCTGTTGTTCCAGCTCCTCAACCTCTTCAGGCATACGTACCTGGACTTTGCTCAGCGTGCTGATAACTTCATATTTCAACGACTCCAGCATCGCTGCAAACATGGAGAACGATTCACGTTTGTATTCCTGCTTCGGATCTTTCTGTGCATAGCCACGCAGGTGGATACCCTGACGCAGATAGTCCATCGCTGCCAGGTGCTCTTTCCACAGGGAGTCAAGCGTTTGCAGCATGACGCCTTTCTCGAAGTGACGCATCATCTCAGCACCAACCACTTCTTCTTTACGCTGATACACTTCGATGGACTGCGCCAGAATACGCTCACGCAGCGTCTCTTCATGCAGTTCAGGCTCTTTGTCCAGCCACTCGGCAATCGGCAAATCGAGGTCGAAATCGTTTTTCAGACGTTCCTGCAGACCCGGAATATCCCACATTTCTTCCAGTGACTGTGGCGGAATGTAGGCATCGATGGTCGCTTTGAACACATCTTCACGAATGCTGTTGATGGTTTCGCTCACATCGCTAACATCCAGCAGTTCGTTACGCTGGGAGTAAATGGCGCGACGCTGGTCGTTAGCCACGTCATCATATTCCAGCAGTTGCTTACGAATATCGAAGTTACGGCTTTCAACTTTACGCTGGGCGTTGGCAATCGCTTTGGTCACCCACGGGTGCTCAATGGCTTCGCCTGGTTTCATACCCAGTTTACGCATCATGCCGGATACTCGGTCGGAAGCAAAAATACGCATCAGCGCATCTTCCATCGACAGGTAGAAACGGGAAGAACCAGCATCCCCCTGACGACCAGAACGACCGCGCAACTGATTATCGATACGACGAGATTCGTGACGTTCGGTGCCGATGATATGCAGGCCACCTGCTGCCAGTACCGCATCGTGACGTACCTGCCAGTCGGCTTTAATTTTTTCAATTTGCTCTGCGGTCGGATTTTCCAGCGCGGCAACTTCTGCCTGCCAGCTACCACCAAGCACAATGTCAGTACCACGACCCGCCATGTTGGTCGCGATGGTCACCGCTGCCGGATAACCTGCCTGAGCAACAATCGCCGCTTCGTTGGCGTGGAATTTGGCGTTGAGGACGTTGTGTTTGATACCGGCTTTGGTCAGCTCATTTGACACCAGCTCCGATTTTTCGATGGAGATAGTACCCACCAGCACCGGCTGACCTTTCGCAGTACGTTCTTTGATATCTTCAATGATCGCCTGAATTTTTTCTGCTTCGGTCATGTAGACCAGGTCTGGCAAATCTTTACGAATCATCGGACGGTTGGTCGGAACGACGACGGTATCCAGCTTGTAAATTGAGCTGAATTCGAATGCTTCGGTATCAGCAGTACCGGTCATCCCCGCCAGTTTTTCATACAAACGGAAGTAGTTCTGGAAGGTGATAGAAGCCAGCGTCTGGTTTTCGTTCTGGATCTGCACACCTTCTTTAGCTTCAACAGCCTGGTGCAGACCATCGGACCAGCGACGCCCCTGCATGGTACGACCGGTGTGTTCGTCAACGATGATAACTTCGCCATCTTTAACGATGTAATCGACGTCGCGAGTAAACAGCGCATGAGCGCGCAGCGCCGCCGTTACGTGATGCATCAGCATGATGTTGGCCGGAGAGTACAGCGACTCCCCTTCATCCATGATGCCTTCTTTCACCAGCAGTTCTTCAATCAGCACCAGACCACGTTCGGTCAGGTTCACCTGGCGAGATTTTTCATCAACCGAGAAGTGGCCTTCACCCTGGAAGGTTTCGGAGTCTTCTTTTTCCTGACGGATCAGGTGCGGAATGATTTTATTCACACGTTTATACATTTCCGAGCTGTCTTCAGCCGGGCCGGAAATAATTAGCGGTGTACGCGCTTCATCGATCAGGATGGAGTCCACTTCGTCCACCAGCGCATAGTGCAGTTTACGCTGTACACGTTCTTCAGGGCTGAACGCCATGTTGTCGCGCAGGTAGTCAAAGCCGTATTCATTGTTCGTACCGTAAGTGATGTCAGCCGCGTAAGCCTCACGCTTTGCCGGCGCAGGCATTCCCGGCAGGTTGACGCCGACGGTCAGGCCGAGAAATTCAAACAGCGGACGGTTGTTTTCGGCGTCACGTTGCGCCAGGTAGTCGTTGACGGTAACAACGTGCACACCTTTACCGGTTAATGCGTTCAGGTAAGCAGGCAGCGTTGCGGTCAGAGTTTTACCTTCACCAGTACGCATTTCCGCGATGCAACGTTCATTAAGAACCATACCGCCGAGCAACTGTACATCGAAGTGACGCATACCAAAGACGCGCTTACTTGCTTCACGCACGACGGCGAAGGCTTCCGGGATCAGATTTTCCAGCACTTCGCCTTTTTCCAGGCGCGCGCGGAACTCTGCGGTTTTCCCTTTCAGTTCTTCGTCGGAGAGTTTTTCCATCTCCGGTTCCATGGCATTGATGATGTTCACCACTTTGCGCATCCGGCGCAGGGTACGATCGTTACGACTACCGAAAACTTTAGTTAATAATTTGATTAGCATAATAAAATCTCAAACGCCCCGCGTTGCGGAGTTAATAAAATGAAATAAAGGTTTATTGTTGTTAGCTGAGGCGTTGAGGGCCAGCACGGATGCCTTGCGCCAGGCTTATCCAGACGGGCGTGCTGAATGTTGCTTGTGGGGTAAAATGCGCATAATCAATGCGATAATCATTTTCAGACGGCGTGCCTTCCTGGGTCAGCAGCGCGCTGAGCGTATCCAGTAAAGCAAGATGTTGCGCCTGAAGAGGCAAAGATTCTTCGGCAACGGGCAGCGTTTGCGGTGCCATTGCGAAGGAAAGATGACGGATTACCGTGCGAATTGCGTGCTGATGCCAGTAATCAACAGAATAGTTTGAGTTCGGGCGGCGCGTGTTCGCTTCCAGCAAGGCCAACTGACCAAAGTTAACTTTGGCGGAAGGCTCGTGGTTGCGGGTTGTCGCTTTTGCGGGCGCATTTGGTTCGGCGGCGTTGCTGAGCGCAGGCAGACCTAAACTCGCCGCGACCATCCCTAACAAGAGATGCGGCCAGAAGTAGCGTTTACCAAACTGTCGCCAGCGCGTCAGTATTCCACTCACGTTATTGCCATCCCGATCGTATTCAAACGTTTTTAGCGCACAAATCTTACCATTAAAGCCTGAAGTCCACAGCAGGAATGAAGATAAGTTGTGCGTAAAAGTGCTTAAGAAAACAGCGTTCGCACCGTTTCTTACGGCTCTGATAAAAGCTCAAAAAAAACGACTGGTTCACCTGGCCGGAGAGAGTGCCAGATTTGCCAGTCGAATTTTATACGACAGTATAAATGTCGTTATGCCAGTACGGCTGAAGGCGCTTTGAAGGCCAACGGCAGTTCTGCGTCGTCCTGGAAGGTCACATATTCCCAGGCTTCCTGTTTTGCCAGGACAGCCTGCAACAATTTATTATTCAGTGCATGACCGGATTTATAAGCGGTGAATGCACCAATAATGTTGTGACCACACATGAACAAGTCACCGATCGCGTCGAGCATTTTGTGACGAACAAATTCGTCTTCAAAACGCAGACCGTCTTCGTTCAGTACGCGATAATCGTCAACAACGATGGCACAATCGAAACTGCCGCCCAGGCACAAACCACGGGACTGCAGGTATTCGATATCACGCATGAAACCGAACGTACGCGCACGGCTGATCTGGCGCATAAACGCATCAGCAGAGAAGTTCATCGCATAACGTTGATTGCTGGAATCGATAGCCGGATGGTTGAAATCGATGGTGAAATCCAGCGAAAAACCATTGTATGGCTTAAATTCAGCCCACTTATCGCCATCTTCGACACGAACAGTCTCTTTGATGCGAACAAATTTCTTGGCGCAGTTCAGCTCGTCGATACCCGCATCAAGCAGCAGGTAAACAAACGGAGCGGCACTACCGTCCATGATCGGGATTTCCGGTGCGTTAACTTCGATAACAATGTTATCGATGCCTAAGCCCGCGAGCGCAGCATTCAGGTGCTCAACGGTTGAAATCCGTACATCATGCTCGTTGACCAGACACGTACAGAGCATGGTATCACGCACAGATTTGGCATCGGCCGGAAAATCTACCGGTGGATTCAAGTCGGTGCGACGATAGATGACCCCGGTGTTGGCCGGCGCAGGGCGTAACGTCAGAGTGACTTTCTTGCCGGTATGTAAACCGACACCCGTCGCCTGAACGATACGTTTAAGTGTCCTTTGTTTGATCATCGTATTATCTCGCCAAATTACCTATCCAACCGAAGTGTACTATACATTCGGCAGGCCAGTTTAGCACAAAGAGCCTGGTAACCCAAATTCCAGCTTAATCTTAGTCAGCTTGCTTACGCAGGAAAGCAGGGATATCCAGATAATCCGGCTCTTTCGCAGTTTGCGGCGTATTGTCGTTCACCACTTTAGCTACCGGTTTCTGCTCTTGCGTCAGCGGTGCCATACCGTGCTGCTGGTAACGATCCATCACCGGCTGCTGAACTTGTTTATTGGTCACCAGAGTGATTTCAGGACGTTTGTCCATGCCGATACCTGTTGCAACCACGGTTACACGCAGTTCGTCGTTCATATCCGGGTCAAGAGAAGTACCGATAACCACAGTCGCGTTATCCGAAGCAAATGCACGGATGGTGTTACCTACGGTTTCGAACTCATCCAGACGCAAGTCGAAGCCCGCCGTGATGTTAACCAGCACGCCGCGCGCACCAGACAGGTCGATGTCTTCCAGCAATGGAGAAGAGATAGCCATTTCAGCCGCTTCTTCCGCACGATCTTCACCGCTCGCCACGCCAGAACCCATCATTGCGTAGCCCATTTCAGACATCACGGTACGTACGTCTGCAAAGTCCACGTTCATCAGACCCGGACGAGTAATCAGTTCGGCGATACCCTGAACTGCGCCTTTCAGCACATCGTTCGCGGCGCCAAACGCATCAAGCAGGGAGATACCGCGACCCAGCACTTTCAGCAGTTTGTCGTTCGGGATGGTGATCAATGAGTCCACATGCTTGGACAATTCAGTGATCCCCTGCTCCGCGAAGGCCATACGCTTCTTGCCTTCAAAGTTGAAAGGCTTAGTCACGACAGCAACGGTCAGGATACCCAAATCTTTTGCCACTTCAGCAACGACCGGCGCAGCACCTGTACCAGTACCACCCCCCATACCTGCTGCAATAAATACCATGTCTGCACCTTCCAGCGCCGCACGTAGTGCATCGCGATCCTCATCAGCCGCATTACGGCCAACTTCTGGATTAGCGCCAGCGCCCAGTCCTTTGGTGATACCACTACCGATCTGAATCGTCTGCCCAACCGCCGTTTTACGCAGCGCCTGTGCATCGGTATTTACCGCGAAAAATTCAACACCTTCAATGCGCTCACGCACCATGTGCTCAACAGCATTACCGCCGCCGCCGCCGACGCCGATGACTTTAATCACCGCGTCGTTGGTAAGTTCCATTGGTTCAAACATAGTTTCTCTCCGATATGTGCCTGTCGCCTGAGGCCGTAATCACCGTCGACCTCATAAAAATTAAAACTCTTTTCGCAGCCAACTATTGAGTCGCTTGATCCACGAGCCAACTGATGCTGTAACACGTTTTTCTACTTCCGCTTCACCGTTAAGATGTGACTCTTTCCCGTAGTGAAGCAATCCCACAGCCGTCGAGTAATACGGCTCCTGAGCATAATCAGTTAAACCGGTGATATTCAGCGGCGCGCCAATACGCACCTGCGTATGAAACACGCGCTGAGCGCAGGCGGCAAGTCCTTCGATCTGCGCCGCGCCACCGGTTAATACAATGCCCGCCGCCAGGTGATGTTTCACGCCTTGTTGGCGAAGCTTTTCCTGCAGCTGCAATATCTCTTCGTTGACCAGGTTGAGCAACTCGGTATACCGTGGCTCAATCACCTCCGCCAGCGTCTGACGTTGCAGACTACGCGGTGGTCGCCCACCTACGCTCGGCACTTCCACGCTCTCATCTTTACCGACGATGGAACCCAACGCGCAGCCATGGCGAACTTTAATCGCTTCGGCGTCGCTTGGCGGCGTGCCAAAGGCATAGGCGATATCACTGGTCACCACATTGCCAGCATAAGGAATTACCTTGGTGTGGCGCAATGCCCCACCGGTATAAACGGCGATATCCATTGTACCACCACCGATATCGACGACGCAGACTCCCAGTTCACGTTCGTCTTCCGTCAATACCGAATAACTTGATGCCAGTCCGGCAAATATCAGTTGGTCAACTTTCAGCCCACAACGTTCAACCGCTTTGACGATGTTTTTCGCCATATCGTTGTGACATGTGATCAGGTGCACTTTTGCCTGCATTCGCACGCCCGAAAGTCCTACCGGATTTTTGATCCCTTCCTGATAGTCAATCGCATATTCTTGCGGGATCACATGCAGCACACGATGTTCATCGCGCACACGCACCGATTTCGCGGTATGGACGACGTTTTCCACATCTTCTTGCGTCACTTCTTCTTCAGAAATGGGCACCATACCAATTTCATTCTGGCAGCTGATGTGCTTACCAGAAAGCGCCAGATATACCGAAGAGATCTGGCAATCTGCCATTAATTCTGCCTGGTCAATGGCGCGTTGTACGCATTTGACCACAGATTCGAGGTCGTTAACCCCGCCTTTATCCATACCACGTGACGGGCAGCTGCCCACACCAATGATATTGACCATACCGTCGGGCAGAACTTCCCCTACTAAAGCGGCAACCTTCGCGGTGCCGATCTCCAGTCCTACTACCAGTTTTCTGTCCGTCGCCTTGATCATTGTTGTTCTGCCTGTGCCTGATTTTGTTGCTGAGTAGATTCCTCCGGCGGCAAGGGCGCCCAGCCTACTGCCGCTCCAGAGTCATAACGCAAATCAACGTAGCTAATCCGTTTGCCATCGGTTTGCGCCTGCTGCTGTAAAACCGGATAAAGTTCTACAAAGCGAGCCAAACGTTTCATCGTATCGCCCCGGCCAAGGTTGAGCTTAATATCGTTATTCAGCGTCAACTGCCAGGAACGCCGCGCGGTCATCGCCGCTTCCTTCAGAGTAAATCTGTCCTTTGCCAGCATCTGCCCCATTTCGCGATAGCCCTGCAACACTTCATTGGCGCTGCCTTCCGGGCCATACAGCATTGGAAGCACCTGCTTGCTGGTGCGATCTGGCGGCACGCTGAAGGTGTTTCCTTCCGCGTCTACCATGTGTTGATCATTCCACCGCGCAATCGGCACATATTCAACCAGATGAATCTTCAATTCATCAGGCCACTGCTTTCTGACGCTCACCTGCTTAATCCACGGCAGGCGTTGTTCAATTTGCGTCTGGATGATGTTGACATCCTGAGTCATAAAAGTACCCGGCTCACCCAATGCCAGGATCGACTGCCGGATATCGTCATTACGCGTGTAATGGCGTTCACCGGTCAACACCAGCTTTGAGAGCGGCAGGCGTTGCGCATCTTCCATCCAGCCCAACACGACCCAGCCGCTCACCAACACAGTCGTTAAAACCGTCAGCAGGAAAAGTATCCCCGCCAGACGCGTTCCATTATTGCGGTGAGAAGAAATTTCTTCTTCACTGTTTCGCGTGTTCAGAGCAGCCTGCGACATATTAGTCCGCCAGTTCCAGAATTCGTACTACCAACTGCGAGAAGCTTAAGCCTGCCTGACGTGCCGCCATCGGCACCAGACTGTGGCTGGTCATACCCGGAGAGGTATTGGCTTCCAGCAGATAAAACTGTCCATCGCTGTCCAGCATGACATCAATACGCCCCCATCCTTTGCAACCTAACGTCGTCCATGCTTTCAGCACTAATGCCTGCAAATTGGCCTCTTGTGCCGCGTCTAAACCTGCGGGGCAGAAATACTGTGTCTCATCAGAGAGATACTTCGCCTCATAATCATAGAAGGTTCCGGCGGGTTGAATACGTATTGACGGTAAAATTTCTTCACCGAGTATCGCAACAGTGAACTCCGGCCCACTTAGCCATTTTTCAATCAATACTTCTTCATCGTGCTGAAATGCCAATCTTAATGCATCTTGTAGAGCATTTTCTGCTACTACTTTTGACATTCCCACGCTGGAACCTTCGCGGCTCGGCTTAACGATTAATGGTAAACCCAGAGCAGAAATTTCGGCTAACTGCTTATCGCTAATGCCTTTTTCAAACTCTGCGCGGGTTAACGCTACCCACGGCGCTACGGGTAAACCAGCACCTTGCCACAGCAGTTTGCTGCGTAGTTTATCCATTGAAAGCGCAGATGCCATCACTCCGCTGCCGGTATAAGGCAGTCCCATCAGCTCAAGCATCCCCTGCAATGTGCCGTCTTCACCGCCGCGCCCGTGCAGAGCGATAAATACTTTCTGAAATCCCATCGATTTCAGTTGCGTCACGTCAACTTCTTTCGGGTCGACAGGATGCGCGTCGACGCCGCCTTCGCGCAGCCCGGCTAACACTGCGGCACCAGAGTTCAAAGAAACTTCCCGTTCTGCGGAGGTTCCGCCCAACAGAACCGCGATTTTATCAGTCATGTTGTTCTTCCTCCGGAGTTTGCGGCTTCAGTTTGATTTCAGCTAAAGAACGGGCAATTTTTCCGATATTACCAGCCCCCTGAACGAGAATCAGGTCGTTACCGGTTAATACCGGTGCTAGCATCTCGGCTACCTGCGCCGGGTCCGGCACCAGAATGGGGTCAATTTTCCCACGTCCACGAATCGTGCGACACAGCGAACGGCTGTCCGCTCCCGGAATTGGCGCTTCGCCAGCCGGATACACTTCCAGCATCAACAGGGTATCAACCTGCGTCAGCACATTGGCGAAATCATCATACAGGTCGCGCGTACGGGTAAAACGGTGCGGCTGAAACAGCATTACCAGGTTTTTATCCGGCCAGCCTGCACGCGCCGCCTTAATGGTGGCGTCCACTTCGGTCGGGTGGTGACCGTAGTCATCGACCAGCATTGCTGTACCACTTTTACCGTTGACCGGCTCCAGCGGGAATTCACCGAGGAAATCGAAGCGACGACCGGTTCCCTGGAAGCTCTCCAGCGCACGCAGAATAGCGTCGTCGTCAATCCCCTCTTCCGTAGCAACCGCAACCGCAGCCGCCGCGTTCAGCGCATTATGACGACCAGGCGCATTCAGGGTTACGCGCATTGGCTCTTTGTCCTGGCGTAGCAGCGTAAAGTGTCCCTGCGGACCAATCTGCTGATAATCTTCTACACGCACGTCGGCATCTTCACTGAAGCCGTAAGTTGTGGTCTGACGCCCCACGCGCGGTAACAATTCGCGGATCACCGGATCGTCAACACACATTACCGCACGCCCATAAAACGGCAGGTTGTGCAGAAAATTAATAAAGGTCTGTTTTAAATTCTCAAAGTCGCCCTGGTAGGTATCCATATGGTCGGCTTCGATATTGGTGACAATCGCCACCATGGGTTGCAGATGCAGGAACGATGCATCGCTCTCATCCGCTTCGGCAATCAGGTAGCGGCCATGCCCCAAACGTGCATGAACGCCAGCCGCTTTTACCAGCCCACCGTTAACGAAAGTTGGATCGAGACCCGCTTCCGCATAGATGCTGGAAACCATCGCGGTGGTTGTCGTTTTGCCGTGCGTTCCGGCAATGGCGATGCCATGACGAAAACGCATTAACTCAGCCAGCATTTCCGCGCGACGGATCACCGGAATACGCGCTTCATGGGCAGCAACAATTTCCGGGTTATCGGCAGAAATTGCACTGGAAACAACGACCACGCTGGCGTCGCGCACATTTTCCGGGCGATGGTTGAAGTAAATCGTCGCCCCCAGATTCATTAACTGCTGCGTGACCGGATTTGGCGCTAAATCTGAACCACTGATCTGATACCCTTCATTGGCCAGAACTTCGGCAATACCGCCCATACCGGCACCACCGATGCCGACAAAGTGAATGTGCCGAACGCGACGCATTTCGGGCACGATGTAACGCAGTTTTGCCAATTGTTGTGTATTCATTCTTTACGCCATTAACTTCTCAAATTCATGCGATGCAAAAGGCATCGCCACAATTACGCCCGGGCAGCCCGGCTCACTTCATTTGCCACTCGCTCGGTGGCATCCGGGATGGATGCAGCACGGGCGCGTTCTGCCATGGTTAATAAGGTTTCTCGCGACCACCCGGCCAGGGTGTTGGCGACAGCATCCACAGTAAGCTGTGGTTGCTCGATAATTTTGGCTGCGCCCGCTTTTTCCAGCGGCAGTGCATTCCAGTATTGCTGGCGGTCTTTATGCTGAAACGGCACAAACAATGCTGGTAACCCCGCCGCAGCGATTTCACTCACCGTCAACGCACCAGAGCGGCAAACGACAACATCCGCCCACGCATACGCCGCCGCCATATCATCAATAAATTCCGTCACTTTATGCTGCGGTTGCCCTGCTTCGGCATACGCTTGTTCAACGGATTGTTGCGAACCTTTGCCGCTCTGATGCCAGATAGTGACTGAATCGCCCAGCTTTGCTGCAACCAGCGGCATTGTCTGGTTAAGAATGCGTGCGCCCTGAGAACCACCCACTACCAACACACGAACCGGACCTTCACGTCCAGCCAAACGTTGCTGCGGCAACGGCAGCGCCAGCACATCGGTACGAACAGGATTACCCACCACTTCCGCATTAGGGAAAGCGCCTGGAAACGCCTGCATCACTTTGGTCGCAATCTTCGCCAGCCATTTATTGGTTAAGCCCGCAATACCGTTTTGTTCATGAAGTACGACCGGAATGCCTAACGACCACGCGGCCAGACCACCTGGACCTGATACGTAGCCGCCCATACCGAGCACCACGTCAGGTTTATACGCTTTCATAATCGCCCGCGCCTGACGCCAGGCGTTAAAGATACGCAACGGAGCTGCGAGTAACGCTTTAATACCCTTACCGCGTAGACCAGAGATACGAATAAAGTCGATCTCGATACCGTGCTTCGGTACTAAGTCCGCTTCCATACGATCGGCAGTACCCAGCCAGCGAACTTGCCACCCCTGGGCCATTAAATGATGCGCAACCGCAAGCCCCGGGAACACATGTCCGCCAGTGCCGCCAGCCATCACCATTAATCGCTTCCCTTGACCACTCATCGTGAACCTCGTACAAACGCCTGCGCTTTCTCCAGACGCGTTTCATAATCAATACGCAACAGCATCATGATGGCTGTTGACATAATCAGTAAGCTCGAACCACCGTAACTGATTAGCGGCAATGTCAAACCTTTAGTCGGTAACATCCCTGCCGCCGCGCCTACGTTAACCAGTGCCTGGAAACTAAACCAGATGCCAATTGAACAAGCGAGAAAACCGGAAAAACGATGGTCAATTTCTAACGCTTTACGACCAATCGACATCGCGCGAAAAGCGACGAAGAATACCATTAAAAGCGCCAGCACCACACCGATATACCCCAGTTCTTCGCCGATAATGGCGAAAATAAAGTCAGTGTGCGCTTCCGGCAGATACTCCAGTTTTTGTACCGAGTTACCTAAACCTTGCCCCCACAGTTCGCCGCGACCAAACGCCATCAGCGATTGCGTTAACTGATAGCCGCTGCCGAAGGGATCTTCCCACGGGTTCCAGAATGCGGTAACACGGCGGATACGGTACGGTTCAGCGAGGATCAGCAACACAACCGCTGAAATCCCCATACCGATAATGGCAATGAACTGCCACAATTTCGCCCCCGCCAGGAATAGCATTGCCAGCGTGGTCACAAACAGCACCACCACCGTACCGAGGTCTGGTTGCGCCAGCAGCAACACCGCCAGCACCAGAATCACGCCCATCGGTTTCAGGAAGCCACGCAGGTTATTACGCACTTCGTCGCCTTTGCGCACCAGATAGTTGGCGATATAGCAAAACAGCGACAGCTTGGTCAGTTCGGCTGGCTGGATACGCAACAAGCCAAGATCGATCCAACGCGATGCCCCTTTAACCGAGCTACCCACCACCAGCACGATCATCAACAGGATGATTGATCCGAGCAGCATCGTGGCACTGTAGCGTTGCCAAAACTCCATCGGCAGACGCAGCGTAATGATCGCCAGAATGAACGCCAGGATCAGATAGACGCCATCACGCTTCGCGAAGAAAAACGGATCGTTGGTTAAGCGTTGCCCTATGGGCATTGACGCCGAGGTCACCATGATAAAGCCAATCGCCGCGAGGCCGAAGGTCAGCCATAGCAAGGTGCGATCGTACATGATCAGGCTGTCGGTATCTTTTTCCCGCGAGCCCATCACCCAGCCCTTTAGCGCCGTGGAGATCCAGACCAGGATACTGAATCCCGGCAGGCGCGGCATTTTCAGGCGAGGGAGAGATAAACGCATCAACCTAACTCCTTCGCCAGACGAGCAAACTCATTGCCTCGTTGTTCAAAGTTCTTGAACTGATCAAGGCTGGCACATGCCGGGGAGAGCAGAACCATATCGCCAGGCTGAACACGCGGAGCCAGCAAGCGCATCGCCTGTTCCATCGTTTCGGTTTGCTCTGCCACTTCCGGGCGTAACGCCGCCAACTGTGCGCCATCACGACCGAAACAATACAGACGCACGTTATCGCCATTCAGATAGCGCGCCAGTGGGCTGAAGTCTGCCGATTTACCATCGCCGCCCAGCAACAAATGCAGCGTGCCGTCTACGTGCAGGCCATTCAGCGCCGCTTCGGTACTACCGACGTTGGTCGCTTTCGAATCGTTAATCCAGCGCACACCGTTATGCTCCAGCACCACTTCAAAGCGATACGGAAGACCGGTAAACGTGGTTAATGCTTTCAGGCTGCTGGCACGCGGCAAACCTGCGGCATCTGCCAGCGCCAGTGCTGCCAGCGCATTGGTGTAGTTATGCTGCCCGGAAAGTTTCATCTCTTTCACGTTCAACACTTTCTCGCCTTTCACCCGCAGCCAGGTTTCACCCTGCTGATGGTTCAGGTGATAGTCACCCATATTGACGCCGAAGCTGACACAACGTTCATCTGCACCGCGAATCGGCATCGTTAAGGCATCATCGGCATTAACCACGCAAACTTTTGCGTTTTCGTAAATACGCAGTTTTGCCGCACGATACTGCTGTAAACCAAATGGATAGCGATCCATATGATCTTCAGTCACGTTCAGAATGGTCGCCGCCACCGCCTGTAAGCTGGAAGTCGTTTCCAGCTGGAAGCTTGACAGTTCCAGCACGTACAGTTCGCACTCAGCATCCAGCAGCATCAAGGCTGGCAGGCCAATGTTGCCACCCACGCCAACGTTAACACCTGCTGCTTTCGCCATTTCGCCCACTAAGGTAGTAACAGTGCTTTTGCCGTTAGAACCGGTGATCGCCACAATCGGCGCTTGTGCTTCGCGGCAGAACAGCTCGATATCGCCAACAATTTCAATTCCGGCATCGGCAGCGGCGCTTAGGGACGGATGCGCCAGCGCAATGCCGGGGCTGGCGACAATCAGATCTGCCGCCATCAGCCATTCATCATTGAGACCGCCAGTATGGCGCTCCACCGCTTCGGGTAATTTATCCAGGCCAGGCGGTGTCATACGCGTATCCATTACGCGCGGCGTCACGCCGCGAGCAAGGAAAAAGTCCACGCAAGAAAGCCCGGTGAGGCCCAGGCCGATAATAACGACATTTTTACCCAGGTAATCAGCCATGATTAACGTACCTTCAGCGTTGCCAGACCAATCAGAACCAGCATCAGCGAAATAATCCAGAAACGCACAATGACGCGCGGTTCCGGCCAGCCTTTCAGTTCATAGTGGTGATGAATCGGCGCCATGCGGAAAATACGTTGCCCGCGCAGTTTAAAGGAGCCGACTTGCAAAATAACCGACAGGGTTTCGACGACAAACACGCCGCCCATAATCACCAGCAGGAATTCCTGACGCAGCAGTACAGCGATAATGCCCAACGCGCCGCCTAACGCCAGCGAACCAACATCGCCCATAAAGACCTGTGCCGGATAGGTGTTAAACCACAGGAAGCCCAGCCCTGCTCCGACTATCGCGGTACAGACAATGACCAGTTCCCCTGCATGTCGCAGATACGGTATGTGTAAATAGCTGGCAAAGTTCATGTTGCCGGTCGCCCACGCCACCAGCGCAAAACCACCAGCGACAAATACGGTCGGCATAATCGCCAGGCCATCAAGACCATCGGTCAGGTTTACCGCGTTACCGGTGCCGACAATAACGAAGTAGGCCAGCAGGATGTAGAACAAACCTAACTGCGGCATCACATCTTTAAAGAACGGTACAACCAATTGCGTTGCTGGCGTGTCTTTGCCGGCAAGGTACAAAGCGAAAGCAACACCCAGCGCAATGACCGACATCCAGAAATACTTCCAGCGTGCGATCAACCCTTTGGTGTCTTTGCGCACGACTTTGCGATAGTCATCAACGAAGCCAATGATGCCGTAACCAACCAGCACCACCAGTACGCACCAGACATACGGGTTAGACGGGTAAGCCCACAGCAGTACGGAGATCACAATCGCCGTCAGGATCATAATCCCGCCCATAGTCGGCGTACCGCGCTTGCTGAAGTGCGATTCCGGGCCATCGTTACGCACCACCTGACCAAAGGAGAGTTTTTGCAGATGAGCAATCATGCGCGGCCCCATCCACAATGAGATGAACAGCGCGGTCAGCAGGCTGACGATGGCGCGAAACGTCAGATAGGAAAAGACGTTAAAGCCGGAATAATATTTGACCAAATGTTCGGCCAGCCAAACTAACATGTCCCATTCTCCTGTAAAGCGCGTACTACCTCTTCCATGGCAGCACTACGTGAACCCTTAACTAAAATCGTAATCACCTGTTGCTCTGCAATCAGTGACTTAAGACGCGTAATTAACGCGGATTTATCAGCAAAATGTTCGCCAACACCGCTGGCGGTGCTGATAGCATGGCTTTGTTTACCCACGCTTAATACACGGTCAATACCGGCAGCTTTTGCCGCTTCGCCCACCTGTACATGGCAGGCTTCGCTTTCAGCGCCCAGTTCCGCCATATCGCCAACGACCAGTACACGGTAGCCCGGCATCTCAGCCAGAACCTGAACAGCGGCGGTCATGGAACCGACGTTAGCGTTGTAGGAGTCGTCGAGCAGCAACTGGTTTTCTGCCAGTTGGATGGGGAACAGACGGCCTGGAACAGCTTTCAGATTTGCCAGCCCCGCTTTGATAGCATCAAGCGTTGCGCCCACGGACATGGAGAGCGCAGCGGCTGCCAGCGCATTCGCAATATTGTGACGCCCCGGCAACGGCAGCAGAACATCGACGCTACCCGTTGGAGTTTGCAGCGTAAATTCAGTACCGTGCGAGGTCACATGAATATTGGTGGCGGTAAAATCACTGTTGGCGGCATTGGGTGAGAAACGCCACACTTTGCGATTGCCAATCACGCTTTGCCAGTTCAACCAGTCGTTGTTGTCGGCATTCATAATGGCGATACCGTTTTCCGGCAGGCCGGTAAATATTTCGCCTTTCGCTTTTGCCACGCCCGCCAAAGAACCGAAGCCTTCCAGATGCGCCGCCGCCAGGTTGTTGACCAGCGCGGCTTCCGGGCGGGTCAGGCTAACTGTCCAGGCAATTTCGCCCTGATGGTTCGCGCCAAGTTCAATAACTGCGTAATCGTATTCCGGCGTTAAGCGCAACAGCGTCATCGGCACGCCGATGTCGTTGTTGAGATTGCCTGCCGTATAAAGCGTGTTGCCGCACTGGCTTAAAATCGCCGCCGTCATCTCTTTAACGGAGGTTTTGCCGGAGGAACCGGTCAGAGCAACCACGCGCGCCGGAACTTGCTGGCGAACCCATGCAGCCAGTTCACCAAACGCCAGACGCGTATCTTTAACGATTAACTGCGGCAGATCGATATCCAGCGGACGGCTAACCAATAGTGCGCCCGCGCCGCCAGCTTTCGCCTGGTCAGCAAAGTCATGAGCATCGAAACGTTCGCCTTTCAGGGCAACAAACAGGCAGCCCGGCGTCAGTTTTCGCGTGTCAGTGGTTACAGCATCAAGGGTGATATCTGCACCTTGCAGTTCACCGTTGAGAATATCGGTAAGTTGGCTAAGGGTTACGCTAATCATGCAATCACCCCCAGCAGACGCGCCACCGTGACGCGATCGGAGTAGTCCAGACGCTGATTGCCAACAATCTGATAATCTTCATGGCCTTTGCCCGCGACCAGCACCACATCATTCTCTTTAGCCTGCATAACGGCGCACGTTACCGCTTCAGCGCGGCCTTCCATCACTTTGACATGTCCGGCATCTAACATTCCCGCCAGAATATCGTTGATGATGGCACGCGGTTCTTCGGTACGCGGGTTATCGTCCGTCACCACCGCCACGTCAGCAAACTCTTCGGCAATTGCGCCCATCAGTGGACGCTTACCTTTATCGCGATCGCCACCACAGCCAAAGACACACCACAGCTTGCCCGCACAGTGCAGACGCGCCGCCTGTAAGGCTTTTTCCAGTGCATCCGGCGTATGCGCGTAATCCACCACCACCGTCGGTTTGCCTGGCGCAGTGAACACTTCCATACGTCCGCAAACCGGTTGCAGACGTGCGCCGGTTTTTAGCAGATCGGCCAGCGGATAACCCAGCGCCAGCAGTGTCGCCAGCGCCAGCATCAGGTTGCTGACGTTAAAAGCGCCCATCAGGCGGCTTTCTATTTCGCCATCGCCCCAGCTTGAGGTGAAGCGGATAGTCGCACCGCTGTCGTGATAGTTCACATCGGTCACTTTCAGCCAACGACCGTGACAGTTCGGATTGATATTGTCTTCCATCGACACCGCAACCGCGTCTGGTAGTTTTGCCAGCCAGCGGCGACCCACTTCATCGTCGGCGTTAATAATCGCCTGACCGCAATGATGCTCAGAATAAAGCAGCCATTTCGCGGCTTCGTAGTTTTCCATATCACCATGATAATCAAGGTGATCGCGGCTTAAGTTGGTAAAGACCGACGCCGCAAATTTCAATGCCGCCACACGGTGCTGTACCAGCCCGTGGGAGGAAACTTCCATCGCGCAAAAAGTCGCGCCCTGATCCACCAGCCCCGCCAGCTCATGCTGAACGTCAACTGCCGATCCGGTTGTATTTTCCGTCGGGATGACTTTCCCCAGCAGGCCGTTACCAACGGTGCCCATTACCGCGCTGGTTTCGCCAAGCAGTTGGCTCCACTGCGCCAGAAGCTGGGTAGTCGTGGTTTTGCCGTTGGTGCCCGTTACGCCCACGAGACGTAAATTGTCAGAGGGTTCATGGTAAAAGCGGCCCGCCAGTGCAGATAAACGCTCATTGAGCTGGCTGAGATAGATGACCGGTACGCCGTGCATTTCACGGATTTCACCGTCGGTCGCCTCATCTTTCGCCTCTGCAATAATGGCAGCCACACCTTGCGCTATCGCCTGCGGGATATATCGACGCCCGTCCGCCTGATGACCTACTACAGCTACAAAGAGATCGCCCGCCGCAGCCACACGGCTGTCGAGTGTCATCTCTCGCAGTGCTCGCGAAGGTGCGTCTGGCACCCACGGAGCAAGAAGGTCGCGCAAATTACGATCTGCCACCTGTCCCCTCGCCTTGATTAATCACAAATTCATTTTTATCGCCCGTTGTCAGCGCATCCGGCTCGATGTTCATGGTACGCAATACGCCGCCCATGATGGCACCAAAGACCGGCGCGGAAACGGCGCCGCCGTAGTATTTACCCGCCTGCGGATCGTTGATAACAACAACCAGCGCGAAGCGCGGCTGACTCGCAGGCGCAACGCCTGCGGTATAAGCAATATATTTATTGATGTAGCGACCATCCGGCCCGACCTTTTTCGCAGTACCGGTTTTAATGGCGATACGATAGCCTTTAATCGCCGCCTTCACGCCACCGCCGCCCGGTAGCGCCACGCTTTCCATCATATGCACCACGGTGCGAACAATGGATTCCGGGAAGACACGTTCACCGGGAACCGGGGGGTCAACTTTAGTAATCGACAGCGGGCGATAAATGCCGTAGCTGCCGATAGTTGCGTAGACTCGCGCTAACTGTAACGGTGTTACCATTAGCCCGTAGCCGAAAGAGAAGGTGGCCCTCTCTATGTCAGACCACCGTTGTTTTTGAGGATATAAGCCACTGCGTTCTCCGACCAACCCCAAATTGGTCGCTTTTCCCAGTCCAAAACGTGAGTAAGTGTCTACTAACGCTGAGGACGGCATCGCTAACGCCAGCTTGGAAACACCGACGTTACTCGACTTCTGTAATACCCCGGTCAGGGTTAATTCGCTGTAGCGCGCCACGTCTTTGATTTCGTGGCCGTTAATTCGATAAGGAACGGTATTCAGTACCGAGTTTTCCCGCACGACGCCGCGTTGCAGCGCAGTCATCACCACCATCGGCTTGACGGTTGAACCTGGTTCAAACACGTCGGTGATGGTACGGTTACGCATCGCCTCTTTCGGCGTGCCACTCAGATTGTTTGGGTTATATGACGGGCTGTTAGCCATCGCCAGCACTTCACCGGTGTTGACATCCACCAGCACGGCACTACCGGATTCCGCCTTGTTAAAGGCCACCGCGTTGTTCAGTTCGCGATAAACCAGCGCCTGCAGGCGTTCATCAATACTCAGCGCCAGGTTGTGCGCTGCCTGGCTGTCGGTGGAAGAAATATCTTCAATTACGCGACCGTAGCGGTCTTTTCGCACAATGCGTTCGCCCGGCTGCCCGGTAAGCCATTTATCGAAACTCTTCTCGACACCCTCAATCCCCTGACTATCGACGTTGGTAAAGCCGATGAGGTGAGCGGTCACTTCGCCAGACGGATAATAACGGCGAGATTCTTCACGCAGATGAATCCCCGGTAGTTTTAGTTTCTTGATGTAGTCCGCCATGTCAGGGTTTACCTGACGCGCCAGATAAATAAAGCGTCCTTTCGGGTTGGCGTTAATGCGGGCTGAGAGCTGATCCAGCGGAATGTTAAGCGCGTTAGCCAGCGCCTTCCAGCGGTCACCGACGCTGATACCACCAGCGTCATGCACTTCTTTTGGGTCAGCCCAGATCGCTTTTACCGGCACACTTACTGCTAATGGGCGACCAGAGCGGTCAGTAATCATGCCGCGTGAGGTGGATACTTGTTGAACGCGAAGAGAGCGCATGTCGCCCTCTTTAACCAGCATATCCGGGGAGATAACCTGTAACCACGCTACGCGCCCGAGCAGAAAAGCCAGCGCCAGTAAAATACAGCCGCATAACAACGCAAAACGCCAACTGATAAAGTTGGCATGTTCTTCCTGACGTTTTGGTTTCTGCGTTTTCGCCGCTGCTTTCATGCGTCGCGTTTATCCTTATTTTTGCACTACGATATTTTCTTGTGATGGATCGACATGCTGCATTTGCAGCTTCTCCGTGGCGATCCTTTCCACCCGGCTATGGTCGCCGAGCGCATTCTCTTCAAGAATCAGGTTGCGCCATTCAATGTCTAAAGCGTCTCGCTCCAGCACCAATTGTTCGCGCTGAGCGGTCAGCAAACGGGTATGGTGTGCTGTGGTCACCACAGTCACCGCCGTCAAAATAATGCAAATGAACAGGCAGAGTGGCAGCTTCCCAAATCGCAAAAGATCGTCACCAATGACGCCAGGCAAGGCATGGCGCTCGTGACTTCCCATCGATCCTTTAACTTTGCTTAGAGCTTCTGTCACTCTGCTGATCATGCGTTCGTCCTCTCTGCAATACGCAGAACTGAACTACGGGCGCGAGGGTTCTCTGCCACCTCTTCTTCGCCCGGCATCAACTTGCCTAGTGCTCGCAACTGACGGCCACCCAGTTTTTTGAGCTGCTCTTCGGTCATCGGTAATCCTGCCGGAACCTGCGGACCACGACTGTTTTCACGCATAAAGCGTTTCACAATACGGTCTTCCAGCGAATGAAAACTGATGATCGAAAGCCGCCCACCTGGCGCCAGCACGTTGAGCGAGCTTTTTAGCGCCTGCTCTATCTCCTCCAGTTCACTGTTTACCCAGATGCGCACCGCCTGGAAGGTACGGGTCGCGGGATGTTTGAATTTGTCCTTCACCGGCGTTGCCGCCGCCACCACTTCTGCCAGTTCTTTGGTGCGTGTCATCGGCTGTTCGCGGTTACGCTCGACAATGGCGCGCGCAATACGTTTAGCGAAACGTTCTTCGCCATACGTTTTCAATACCCAGGCGATATCGGCTTCTTCGGCAGTTTGTAGCCATTCAGCAGCGGATTGACCGCGCGTCGGATCCATACGCATGTCCAGCGGGCCATCGCGCATAAAGGAAAAACCGCGTTCAGCATCATCGAGTTGTGGTGAAGAGACGCCAAGATCGAGGAGAATGCCGTCAATCTTGCCGATAAGATCACGCTCGGCGACGTATTCGCCCAGCGCGGAGAAAGGTCCATGTATGATGGAGAAGCGCGGATCATCAATAGTCTTCGCAACGGCAATAGCCTGCGGATCGCGATCGATCGCCAGCAAACGTCCCTCTTCGCCAAGCTGCGAGAGGATCAGACGTGAGTGACCACCGCGACCAAAAGTTCCATCAATGTAGATACCGTCAGGACGGATATTGAGGCCATTTACGGCTTCATCCAGCAGCACCGTAGTGTGTTTATAGTTTTCCATCATTTTATAGAGACAAGTCCTGCAGCCGCTCCGATAAGTTTTCGGTAGCCAACTGTTCTGCGTCGATATCTTCCCTGACTTGTTGATGCCAGGTTGTTTCATCCCACAGTTCAAACTTATTGAACTGTCCAACCAACATCACTTCTTTTGTCAGCCCGGCATGTTGCCGCAGTACTGGCGCGATTAACAATCGACCTGCGCCATCCATCTGACATTCGCTGGCATGACCTAACAGAAGGCGCTGCACACGGCGCTCAACCGGGTTCATGCTCGACAGACGCGATAATTTTTGCTCGATAATTTCCCATTCAGGAAGGGGGTAAAGCAGCAGACATGGGTGATGAATGTCAATGGTACACACCATTTGACCGGCAGCGTTCCCGAGCAGCTCTTCCCGATAACGGGTGGGCACCGATAAGCGCCCTTTACTGTCGAGATTGACTAACGTTGCTCCCCGGAACATGCCAGTCTTCCCCCAATTACCACTTTATCCCACAAATTCCCACTAAAAGGAGTTTACGGAGCGGAGGAAAAGCTTGTCAAGCCAGGAACATTCCTTACCGAAGCAAAAAACCCGATGTTTACGACTAATATCTGCATTGTTTAAAAATCGCCCAACGAACGAAGCAAATTAACGTTATGAATAGTTGTAAGAAAAAATCCCACTCATCATTACCGTTTTAAAAACGACTTCTTTTTCCTTAATGAAAATATAAAGTGTCAGTTTGCGACGCGAGCGGCATTTTAGGACATATCGCCCCCGGATAACAGTCCCTGTTGCGCACGCGCCATGCCTGACGTCAGCGACTTTGCGTAAAAGATTAGAAAAGTGTTTGTTTAATCGGCAATTGCCGATTTGCATGTAACAAAATAATGCAATCGCAATCCATCGTTACGACTTAATTATCATTAAGCACATCGAATGAAGTTAATTGGTGAGATATTTAGAAGGTCTTATGGATAATAGTCAGGAATAGTCTTATTTACATAAAGGATATTGATGTCCAATTACGTACTCAATGCGCCAGCCGCAATCAACCGGCGCATCATTTTTTGTTTAACGTTTAGCTACGACTGAGTACGCCGCGACGATAGAGATTTCGTTTGATGCGCGTTAAGCCTGGTTTTGGCTTACGCGGCTCGTCCAGACTCGCCAGGACAATCTCCAGCACGCGCTCAGCGACATCCCGATGACGCTGAGCCACGGCCAGCACAGGACATTGTAAGAAGTCGAGCAATTCGTTATCGCCAAAGGTGGCAATCGCCAGATCGGAAGGCAGTTTACCATCGCGACGCAACGTGACATCCATCACTCCCTGCAACAATGCAAAAGAGGTAGTGAACAGCGCCTGCGGCATCGGATGCGTTTCCAGCCATTTTTCGAATAACTGGGCAGCAGCTTCCCGCTCATAGCTATTGGCATAAAGGAAATGCACTTCGCGCGGATCATCTTTCCAGGCAGTTCGGAAACCCTGCTCACGCAGGAAGCTGACAGAAAGCTCCGGCAGCGCGCCAAGATAAAGTACTGTTTCGGCCGGAAACTTACGTAACTCTTCCGCCAACATTTCGGCATCATCCTGGTCGGCACCAACCACGCTGGTGAAATGTTCACGATCGAGGGCGCGATCCAGCGCGACAATTGGGAACGGGTCATTAGCCCAGCGTTGATAGAAAGGATGCTCTGGCGGCAGCGAAGTCGAAACAATGATGGCATCGACCTGACGCTGTAAAAGATGCTCAATACAACGCATTTCGTTGTCTGGCTGATCTTCGGAACAAGCAATGAGTAGCTGATAGCCGCGTTGACGCGCCTGGCGTTCAAGATAGTTAGCAATGCGGGTATAACTTGTGTTCTCAAGATCGGGGATAACAAGACCAATAGAACGTGTGCGTCCAGCACGAAGCCCAGCCGCCACGGCATTCGGGTGGTAATTGTGCTCACGCACCACGGCCATGACTTTCTCAACGGTTTTGTCGCTCACACGGTATTGCTTCGCTTTGCCGTTAATAACATAGCTTGCAGTGGTCCGCGACACTCCCGCCAGCCGAGCGATTTCATCCAGTTTCACAATTGCCCCTTGCGTAAAATGTAAAAACCATAACCATTGTACTGGTATGGATTAAATTCATTAACATCTAAGCGCAGAAAATTAACTGCGGCAACTGCTTTTATTCCAGATTCCTACTAAATTCGCAAAAAAAGCCCAACGTGACTTATTGGGCTGCAAATTGCACATTGAGATCATTCTCAACGCATTATTTTATCGCCGCGCGAAAGACCGACGACGCCGGAGCGGGCAACTTCAACAATTTTCGCCACATCGCGAATCGATGCTAAAAATGCGTCGAGTTTATCGCTGGTGCCTGCCAGTTGAACGGTATAAAGCGAAGGCGTGACATCAATGATTTGCCCACGAAATATTTCCGTATTGCGTTTCACTTCGTCACGTCCATAGCCGCTGGCCTGAATTTTCACCAGCATAATCTCCCGCTCAACGTGCGCGCCCTGCCCTAGCTCGCTCACGCGCAACACATCGACCAGCTTGTGTAATTGCTTTTCGATTTGCTCAAGCACTTTTTCATCGCCCACGGTCTGGATAGTCATGCGCGATAATGTCGGATCGTCGGTTGGCGCAACGGTCAGGCTTTCAATGTTATAGCCACGCTGGGCAAAAAGGCCGATCACGCGGGATAACGCGCCTGATTCATTTTCGAGTAATACTGATAATATCCGGCGCATAATCAGGTTCTCTCCGTTTTGCTTAACCACATTTCATCCATTCCGCCCCCGCGAATCTGCATCGGATAAACGTGCTCACTGCCATCGACGGTGACATCAACAAATACCAGGCGATTATTTCGTACCTGTTCCAGCGACTCGCCAAGTTTACTTTCCAGCTCATCCGGGCGCGAAATCTGGATACCAACATGACCATAGGCTTCTGCCAGGCGGACGAAATCTGGCAGAGATTGCATATAAGATTGTGAATGACGGCCGGAATAGATCATGTCCTGCCACTGTTTCACCATCCCCAGATAGCGGTTATTAAGATTCACCACCAGCACCGGAAGCTCGTATTGCAAGGCTGTAGACAGCTCCTGAATATTCATCTGAATACTGCCGTCGCCAGTAACGCAGACCACAGTTTCTTCCGGCAACGCCATTTTGACGCCCAGCGCCGCAGGTAAACCAAACCCCATGGTGCCGAGGCCACCGGAGTTGATCCAGCGACGCGGTTTGTCGAAAGGATAATAAAGTGCGGCGAACATCTGGTGCTGCCCGACGTCGGACGTAACGTAAGCGTCCCCCTTCGTCAGTCGCCAGAGCGTCTCTATCACCGCCTGCGGTTTAATCTTTTCGCTCTGAGTGTCGTATTTCAGGCACTGGCGAGCGCGCCACTGTTCAATTTTCTGCCACCAGTCGCGGATCTCATCCAGTGGTTGCGAAGACGTTTCTTGTGATAACAACTCCAGCATTTGATCCAACACCAGCCGCGCATCGCCAACAATCGGGATGTCGGCGGTCACGGTTTTTGAGATAGAGGTTGGATCAATATCAATATGTAACACCGTCGCATTTGGGCAGTACTTTGCCAGATTGTTAGTAGTGCGGTCATCAAAGCGTACGCCAACGGCAAAAATCACATCCGCATTATGCATTGTCATATTGGCTTCGTAAGTGCCGTGCATTCCCAACATTCCCAGCGCCTGACGATGCGTTGCCGGAAACGCGCCTAATCCCATTAATGACGAGACGACAGGAAGATTAAGTTGCTCAATAATCTGTTTGAGTTGTTGATGGCAAGCCGCAGTCACTGCACCACCGCCTACGTAAACAACCGGTTTTTTCGCCGCAGCCAGCGTTTGTAATGCGCGTTTAATCTGCCCTTTATGACCCAACGTTGTCGGGTTATACGAGCGCATACTGACCGATTCCGGCCAGACGTAAGGTAATTTGTTCGCCGGATTAAGAATATCTTTCGGTAAATCAACCACCACCGGACCAGGACGCCCGCTTGCCGCCAGCCAGAAAGCCTTTTTCAGCACCTGCGGAATGTCTTCCGTTTGCTTAACCAGAAAACTGTGTTTAACCACCGGCCGGGAAATTCCCACCATGTCACACTCCTGAAAGGCATCGTAACCTATCAACGAGGTTGCCACCTGCCCGGAAAGGATAACCAGCGGAATGGAGTCCATATAGGCGGTGGCGATACCGGTAATTGCGTTGGTGGCTCCAGGACCCGATGTCACCAGCACAACGCCCACTTCTCCGGTCGCGCGCGCCAGGCCATCGGCCATATGTACCGCTGCCTGCTCATGACGAACTAATACGTGATCAATACCGCCCACGGTATGCAATGCATCGTAAATATCAAGGACCGCGCCTCCGGGATAACCGAATACTTGCTTAACGCCCTGATCGATAAGCGATCGGACGACCATCTCGGCTCCAGACAACATCTCCATGGCTTGCCTCACTATTTGGCGGAAAAAATGTGTAAAACACATTAACCGTCCGATCTTGCTTAAGCAATTGACAAGCAGAGTCACAAGCGTGAAGAAATAAGAATAAACAGGAGGAAAGGAGAAAATAAACGATAAAATAATCCAGAATGGCGGACAGAATTGATAATAAATCGGTCAAATTCGACCAGTTACAGCAATTTCTCTATTTTTTCATTATTTCTAAAATCAGGGCAAACATGTATTCAGAATAAAATTCTACATTTAATAAAAAATGCAGAATAAACCAGAATTACGCGCCTGATTTATTCTGCCTTTGTTTAACGTTTACAAATAGAGACTAATTGCTCTTCCATCCATTGATGGCCTTTATCACGCCCGGCAGCCTCATGCCAGGAGAGGTAACAGGTTCTGCTATTTTGTTTTAATGGCAGCGGTAATACCTGTAACTCTAAGGACTCAGCGAACTCTTCAGCCAGCCAACGCGGCGCAATAGCAACCAGATGCGTTTGCGACACCACGCTAAGAACGCTCATCATTGCCATGCCCTGATACGCGATACTGGCTTGCTTATCTACCGTGTCATACCACGGTTGACTAAATGACGCGAAACGATCAAGCGAAACCGCCGCATGTTGTTCGTTATAAACGTCATGTTTCAGTAATGTGCCTTTAATAGTCGGATGGTTCTTGCTGGCTACCAGCACCATTTCATCTTTAAATAATGGCACACTGGTAAATTCAGGACGATGGAAGTCTTCATAACTAATAACAAACTCCGTTTCCTGATAACGTAGCTGATGTTCGGTGTTCTGATTTAATGAAGACTTGAATATCACATGAATATTTGGCGCGATTTGCTCAATGTGATTATAAATCTGCGAGGTAAGAATGCTATCTAACGGGCTGCAAACGCAAAGATGGAATACACGTTCGCTGCTGGCCGGCTCAAAACCTGAACCTGGTAATTCGTTTTGCACTAATTGCAGCGCCTGACGCACAGAGCCAAAAAGTTGAAAAGCGCGGGCAGTCGGTTGGATACCACGCCCATAACGAACAAAAAGCTCGTCATTAAACATCACCTTCAGGCGTGCAACAGCGTTACTGACCGCAGGTTGCGACATGCCCAGAACATGCGCGGCACGGGTAATGTTCTGCTCCTGCATCACGGCATCGAAAACGGTTAATAAGTTTAGATCGACCATGCGTAGCTGTGGCTTACTTAACTCCGCAATTTCTGGATGATCTGTTTTTACCTCTGACATAGTTAACTCCACTGTCACACTTAACTCCCTTTCCCTTATTGGAATGCAGAGAAATAATCCTGAAAAATATGATTTACCATGCATATAAAATAAGAAAAAGAAAAATGCGTAAAATTAGGAAAACATAAAGATACGGGTTCTGATAAAAACAGAATCCATTGCCGTGCGAAGAGTCATTCACCACAGCATAATAATCCATAATGTTTTTGTTGCGAAAACAATCTAATCATAAGTTCCGCGAATACTCAATCATCCAAAAAATGGATTAAACGTGCGCATTTAATAATTCATTTATATATTTGATGCATTAATTCTTAACATTAATCGATCAATAATATTCATAAAATCAATATCAAAACATTCACTCAAAATATAATTCAATACAAATCATCAGGATAGATAGGGTAAAGAATAAATTTCCCTCCTTCTTACCTCATTGATTAAATGCCATAAATTATTCTGAAGTATGTCCACCAATGAAAGGTATGTGTGGTTAAGCAGAAATTAATATCGACTGTTTTAACCCGCGCAGCACAATTAGCTAATTCAACTCATGCAGAACTCACACTGACGGGACGTTTTTGTTGCGTCAGGGTTGACATCCGTTTTTGTATCCAGTAACTCTAAAAGCATATCGCATTCATCTGGAGCTGATTTAATGACTCACATCGTTCGCTTTATCGGTCTACTACTACTAAACGCATCTTCTTTGCGCGGTAGACGAGTGAGCGGCATTCAGCATTAAGCCAGCACGCAGTCAAACAAAAAACCCGCGCCATTGCGCGGGTTTTTTTATGCCCGAAGCGAGGCGCTCTAAAAGAGATAAGGACCCAAACCATGAGCCAGCAAGTCATTATTTTCGATACCACATTGCGCGACGGTGAACAGGCGTTACAGGCAAGCTTGAGTGTGAAAGAAAAACTGCAAATTGCGCTGGGTCTTGAGCGTATGGGGGTTGATGTGATGGAAGTTGGTTTCCCCGTCTCTTCGCCGGGCGATTTTGAATCGGTGCAAACCATCGCCCGCCAGATCAAAAATAGCCGCGTATGTGCGTTAGCCCGCTGCGTGGAAAAAGATATCGACGTGGCGGCCGAATCCCTGAAAGTCGCCGAAGCCTTCCGTATTCATACCTTTATTGCTACCTCCCCAATGCACATCGCCACCAAGCTGCGCAGTACGCTGGATGAGGTTATCGAACGTGCTATTTATATGGTGAAACGCGCACGTAATTACACTGATGACGTTGAGTTTTCTTGTGAAGATGCCGGACGCACACCGATTGCCGACCTGGCGCGAGTGGTCGAAGCGGCAATTAACGCCGGCGCCACCACCATCAACATTCCGGATACCGTGGGCTACACCATGCCGTTTGAGTTCGCCGGAATCATCAGCGGCCTGTATGAACGTGTACCGAACATCGATAAAGCCATTATTTCCGTGCATACCCACGACGACTTAGGCCTGGCGGTCGGCAACTCACTGGCGGCGGTACATGCCGGAGCGCGGCAGGTAGAAGGCGCGATGAACGGGATCGGCGAGCGTGCCGGTAACTGTTCGCTGGAAGAAGTGATCATGGCGATTAAGGTACGTAAGGATATTCTCAACGTCCACACCGCCATTAATCACCAGGAAATATGGCGCACCAGCCAGCTAGTTAGCCAGATTTGTAATATGCCGATCCCGGCAAACAAAGCCATTGTCGGCAGCGGTGCGTTCGCACACTCCTCAGGTATTCACCAGGATGGTGTGCTGAAAAACCGCGAAAACTACGAAATCATGACACCAGAATCTATTGGTCTGAACCAAATCCAGTTGAATTTGACCTCTCGTTCCGGTCGTGCGGCGGTGAAACACCGCATGGATGAGATGGGATATAAAGAAAGTGAATATAATTTAGACAACCTGTACGACGCGTTCCTGAAACTGGCAGATAAGAAAGGTCAGGTGTTTGATTACGACCTGGAGGCGCTGGCCTTCATCGGTAAACAGCAAGAAGAACCGGAGCATTTCCGTCTGGATTACTTCAGCGTGCAGTCTGGCTCTAACGATATCGCCACCGCCGCCGTCAAACTGGTCTGTGGCGAGGAAGTAAAAGCGGAAGCCGCCAACGGCAACGGCCCGGTCGATGCCGTCTACCAGGCAATTAACCGCATCACTGACTACAACGTCGAACTGGTGAAATACAGCCTGACCGCCAAAGGTCACGGTAAAGATGCGCTGGGTCAGGTGGATATTGTCGCCAACTACAATGGTCGCCGCTTCCACGGCGTCGGCCTGGCCACTGATATTGTCGAGTCCTCCGCCAAAGCGATGGTACACGTGCTGAACAATATCTGGCGCGCCGCAGAAGTCGAAAAAGAGTTGCAACGCAAAGCTCAACACAACGAAAACAACAAGGAAACCGTGTGATGTCGAAGAATTATCATATTGCCGTATTGCCCGGAGATGGGATCGGGCCGGAAGTGATGACCCAGGCGCTGAAAGTGCTGGACGCCGTGCGCAACCGCTTTGCGATGCGCATCACCACCAGCCATTACGATGTAGGCGGCGCAGCCATTGATAACCACGGGCAACCACTGCCGCCTGCGACGGTTGAAGGTTGTGAGCAAGCCGATGCTGTGCTGTTTGGCTCAGTTGGTGGCCCGAAGTGGGAACATTTACCACCAGACCAGCAACCGGAACGCGGCGCGCTGTTGCCTTTGCGTAAGCACTTCAAATTATTCAGCAACCTGCGTCCGGCAAAACTGTATCAGGGACTGGAAGCGTTCTGCCCGCTGCGAGCAGACATTGCCGCTAACGGCTTCGACATCCTGTGCGTGCGCGAACTGACCGGCGGCATCTATTTCGGTCAGCCCAAAGGCCGCGAAGGTAGCGGACAATATGAAAAAGCATTTGATACCGAGGTGTATCACCGTTTTGAGATCGAACGTATCGCTCGCATCGCGTTTGAATCTGCCCGCAAGCGTCGCCACAAAGTGACGTCGATCGATAAAGCCAACGTGCTGCAATCCTCTATTTTATGGCGGGAGATCGTTAACGAGATCGCCATTGAATATCCGGATGTCGAACTGGCGCATATGTACATCGACAATGCCACCATGCAGCTGATTAAAGATCCATCGCAGTTTGACGTTCTGCTGTGCTCCAACCTGTTTGGCGACATTCTTTCTGATGAGTGCGCGATGATCACTGGCTCGATGGGGATGTTGCCTTCCGCCAGCCTGAACGAGCAAGGTTTTGGTCTGTATGAACCGGCGGGCGGCTCAGCACCAGATATCGCAGGCAAAAACATCGCCAACCCGATTGCGCAAATTCTGTCGCTGGCGCTGCTGCTGCGCTACAGCCTGGATGCCGATGATGCGGCTTCCGCCATTGAACGCGCCATTAACCGCGCATTAGAAGAAGGCATTCGCACCGGGGATTTAGCCCGGGGCGCTGCCGCCGTTAGTACCGATGAAATGGGCGATATCATTGCCCGCTATGTGGCTGAAGGGGTGTAATCATGGCTAAGACGTTATACGAAAAATTGTTCGACGCTCACGTAGTCTACGAAGCTGAAAACGAAACCCCTCTGTTATATATCGACCGCCATCTGGTACATGAAGTGACCTCACCGCAGGCGTTCGATGGCCTGCGCGCCCACGGCCGCCCGGTGCGTCAGCCAGGTAAAACCTTCGCCACCATGGATCACAACGTCTCTACCCAGACCAAAGACATTAATGCCTGCGGTGAAATGGCGCGCATCCAGATGCAGGAACTGATCAAAAACTGCAAAGAGTTTGGCGTTGAGCTGTATGACCTGAATCACCCGTATCAGGGGATCGTCCACGTGATGGGGCCAGAACAGGGTGTCACCTTGCCGGGGATGACCATTGTTTGCGGTGACTCACATACCGCCACTCACGGCGCGTTTGGCGCACTGGCGTTTGGTATCGGTACTTCCGAAGTTGAACACGTACTGGCAACGCAAACCCTGAAACAGGGTCGTGCGAAGACCATGAAAATTGAAGTCCAAGGCAAAGCTGCGCCTGGCATTACCGCGAAAGATATCGTGCTGGCGATCATCGGTAAAACCGGCAGCGCAGGCGGCACCGGGCATGTGGTGGAGTTTTGCGGCGAAGCAATCCGTGATTTAAGCATGGAAGGCCGCATGACTCTGTGCAATATGGCAATCGAAATGGGTGCGAAAGCTGGTCTGGTTGCGCCGGACGAAACCACCTTTAACTATGTCAAAGGCCGTCTTCATGCGCCGAAAGGCAAAGATTTCGACGACGCCGTCGCCTACTGGAAAACCCTGCAAACCGACGAAGGCGCAACTTTCGATACCGTTATCACTCTGCAAGCAGAAGAGATAGCCCCACAGGTGACCTGGGGAACTAACCCAGGACAGGTGATCTCCGTTAACGAGAATATCCCTGATCCCGCTTCGTTTGCCGATCCGGTTGAACGCGCGTCGGCAGAAAAAGCGTTGGCCTATATGGGACTGAAACCGGGTATTCCGCTGACCGAAGTGGCTATCGACAAAGTGTTTATCGGCTCCTGTACCAACTCACGTATTGAAGATTTACGCGCGGCGGCGGAAATCGCCAAAGGCCGGAAAGTCGCGCCAGGCGTACAGGCACTGGTGGTTCCCGGCTCCGGTCCGGTAAAAGCCCAGGCAGAAGCGGAAGGTCTGGACAAAATCTTTATTGAAGCCGGTTTTGAATGGCGCTTGCCTGGCTGCTCAATGTGTCTGGCGATGAACAACGACCGTCTGAATCCGGGCGAGCGTTGTGCCTCTACCAGCAACCGTAACTTTGAAGGCCGCCAGGGGCGCGGCGGGCGCACGCATCTGGTCAGCCCGGCAATGGCGGCCGCCGCTGCCGTGACCGGACATTTCGCCGACATTCGCAACATCAAATAAGGAGCACACTATGGCAGAGAAATTTATCAAACACACAGGCCTGGTGGTTCCGCTGGATGCCGCCAATGTCGATACCGATGCGATTATCCCGAAACAGTTTTTGCAGAAAGTGACGCGCACTGGTTTTGGCGCGCATCTGTTTAACGACTGGCGTTTTCTCGATGAAAAAGGCCAACAGCCAAACCCGGACTTTGTGCTGAACTTCCCGCAATATCAAGGGGCTTCCATTTTGCTGGCGCGAGAAAACTTCGGCTGCGGTTCCTCGCGTGAGCACGCGCCGTGGGCGTTGACCGATTACGGTTTTAAAGTGGTGATTGCGCCGAGTTTCGCCGATATCTTTTACGGCAACAGCTTTAATAACCAGTTGCTGCCGGTGAAATTAAGCGATGAAGAAGTGGACGAGCTGTTTGCCCTGGTGAAAGCCAATCCGGGGATTCACTTCGATGTGGATCTGGAGGCGCAAGAGGTGAAAGCGGGAGAGAAAACCTATCGCTTTACCATCGATGCCTTCCGCCGCCACTGCATGATGAATGGTCTGGACAGCATCGGTCTGACCCTGCAGCACGACGACGCCATTGCGGCTTATGAAGAGAAGCAACCGGCGTTTATGCGTTAGTTTGTACACCGTCCGGCACTCAATCGCTAAAAAGAAAAAAGCCAGCAGGTATTCACTGCTGGCGTGGCGATTAACACCAATACTCAGTCACACATGATGTCTGCAAATCAGTAGTCAGAATCACTCCCCTCCCACTGCATCTTGTTCTTCAGGCATAGCTAAACGTTGTAGAACACTTAACCCGCGAAGCCAGCACATCTTCTCTGTCACGATAAAATAGTGCCGCTAAAACTGACGCATGGGATACCTCATTGCTTCATCGTTAAGAATTATTGACTTAATATAGGGAAAATAAAATTGCTGACTTTTGCGCAGGAGTTCCCCTTTTATGCCATCTGCTCGTCTGCAACAACAGTTCATCCGCCTGTGGCAATGCTGTGAGGGTAAATCTCAGGAGACAACGCTGAACGAACTGGCGGAGTTATTGAGCTGCTCCCGTCGTCATATGCGCACCCTGCTCAACACCATGCAGGATCGCGGCTGGCTGACGTGGGAAGCGGAAGTCGGGCGCGGCAAACGCTCGCGTTTAACGTTCCTCTATACCGGGCTGGCGCTACAACAACAGCGGGCAGAGGATCTGCTGGAGCAGGATCGCATCGACCAACTGGTACAACTTGTCGGTGATAAAACCGCCGTGCGGCAAATGCTGGTTTCTCATCTGGGGCGTAGCTTCCGCCAGGGGCGACACATCCTGCGCGTCCTCTACTATCGTCCGTTGCGCAACCTGCTGCCTGGCAGCGCATTACGCCGTTCCGAAACGCATATCGCCCGGCAAATCTTCAGCGCGTTAACCCGCATAAATGAGGAAAATGGGGAACTGGAAGCGGACATCGCCCACCACTGGCAACAAATTTCCCCGCTTCACTGGCGCTTCTTTTTACGTCCGGGTGTCCATTTTCATCATGGTCGTGAACTGGAAATGGACGACGTGATCGCCTCATTGAAACGGATCAATACGCTGCCGCTCTATTCGCATATTGCTGAAATTGTATCGCCGACGCCCTGGACGCTGGATATCCATCTCACGCAGCCAGACCGCTGGTTGCCGTTACTGCTGGGGCAAGTTCCGGCGATGATCCTGCCGCGTGAATGGGAAACCCTCAGCAACTTTGCCAGCCATCCCATCGGCACCGGTCCGTATGCGGTAATGCGTAACAGCGCCAATCAACTGAAAATTCAGGCATTCGATGACTTCTTCGGTTATCGCGCGCTAATCGACGAGGTTAACGTCTGGGTCTTGCCGGAAATTGCCGACGAGCCAGCCGGAGGGCTGATGCTGAAAGGACCACAGGGCGAGGAAAAAGAGATTGAAAGCCGTCTGGAGGAAGGTTGCTACTATTTACTGTTCGACAGCCGCACCCATCGCGGGGCGAATCAGCAAGTCAGAAACTGGGTAAGCTATGTGCTTTCTCCGACCAATCTGGTTTATTTCGCCGAGGAACAGTACCAGCAACTGTGGTTCCCGGCTTATGGAATGCTCCCCCGCTGGCACCATGCCCGCCCGACACATTGCGAAAAACCAGCCGGACTGGAACATCTCACCCTGACCTTTTACCAGGATCATATTGAACATCGGGTCATTGCCAGGATCATGCAGCAGATTCTGGCAAGTCACCATGTCACGCTGGAAATCAAAGAGATCAGCTACGATCAGTGGCACGAAGGTGAGATTGAAAGCGACATCTGGCTTAACAGCGCCAACTTTACGCTACCGCTAGATTTTTCGCTGTTCGCGCACTTGTGCGAGGTGCCGTTGCTACAACACTGTATTCAGATCGACTGGCAAGCCGACGCCGCCCGCTGGCGC
This sequence comes from Escherichia ruysiae, assembly GCF_031323975.1. Taxonomy (NCBI): domain Bacteria; kingdom Pseudomonadati; phylum Pseudomonadota; class Gammaproteobacteria; order Enterobacterales; family Enterobacteriaceae; genus Escherichia; species Escherichia ruysiae. Next base: position 3,380,431 of record NZ_JAVIWS010000001.1, on the reverse strand, counting down.
AATGGCGAGATGAATCTGGCGAACTGGTGCCAGCAACTGGTCGCCAGCAAAGCAATGGTGCCGCTGATCCATCACTGGCTGATTATTCAGGGGCAACGCAGTATGCGCGGCCTGCGCATGAATACCCTCGGTTGGTTCGATTTTAAATCGGCGTGGTTTGCGCCGCCGGATCCATGATTGCTGGTTGATAACAAAATCACTACACTAACGCCGTTCTCAACGGGGTGCCACGCAGACGCGTGCGCTGAGAAAATACCCGTCGAACCTGATCCGGATAACGCCGGCGAAGGGATTTGAGGCTCCTTCTCAAGTCCTTTGCCACTCTTTTTTGAGGTGCAAAGTGTTAAAAAAATGTCTTCCCCTGCTGTTGCTGTGCACAGCGCCCGTTTTCGCTAAACCCGTTCTGACTGTTTATACCTACGACTCCTTCGCCGCCGACTGGGGGCCTGGTCCGGTGGTTAAAAAAGCCTTTGAAGCCGACTGTAACTGCGAACTGAAACTGGTGGCGCTGGAAGATGGTGTCTCACTGCTCAACCGTCTGCGGATGGAAGGCAAAAACAGCAAAGCCGATGTGGTGCTGGGGCTGGATAACAATCTGTTAGATGCCGCAAGCAAAACTGGGCTGTTTGCTAAAAGCGGTGTGGCAGCGGATGCCGTTAACGTTCCCGGCGGCTGGAATAATGACACGTTCGTACCGTTTGATTACGGTTATTTCGCCTTCGTCTATGACAAGAACAAACTAAAAAATCCGCCGCAAAGCCTGAAAGAGCTGGTTGAGAGCGATCAGAACTGGCGAGTGATTTATGAAGATCCGCGTACCAGTACGCCGGGGCTAGGTCTGCTGTTGTGGATGCAAAAAGTCTATGGCAATAACGCCCCGCAAGCCTGGCAGAAACTGGCGAAAAAAACCGTCACGGTAACGAAGGGCTGGAGCGAAGCCTACGGCCTGTTTTTAAAAGGCGAAAGCGATCTGGTACTGAGTTATACCACCTCTCCGGCTTATCACATTCTCGAAGAGAAGAAAGATAACTACGCCGCCGCGAACTTCAGCGAAGGTCACTATCTGCAGGTGGAAGTCGCCGCCCGCACCGCTGCCAGCAAGCAGCCGGAGCTGGCGCAAAAATTCCTCCAGTTTATGGTTTCTCCGGCTTTCCAGAATGCGATCCCAACCGGCAACTGGATGTATCCGGTGGCAAACGTCGCGCTGCCTGCCGGATTTGAACAACTGACCAAACCAGCAACCACGCTGGAATTCACGCCAGCCGAAGTGGCGGCACAACGTCAGGCATGGATTAGCGAATGGCAACGCGCCGTCAGCCGTTAATTCCCGGTTGGTTAATTCCAGGTGTAAGCGCCGCTACGCTTGTGGTGGCGGTTGCACTGGCGGCGTTTCTCGCCCTGTGGTGGAACGCGCCGCAGGGTAGCTGGGCGGCAATCTGGCAGGACAGCTACCTGTGGCATGTGGTGCGCTTCTCCTTCTGGCAGGCGTTTCTCTCGGCGTTGCTCTCTGTCGTACCCGCAATATTCCTTGCCCGCGCGCTTTATCGCAGGCGCTTTCCGGGTCGGCTGGCGCTGTTACGTCTGTGCGCAATGACCTTGATCCTCCCGGTGCTGGTTGCTGTTTTCGGCATTCTTAGCGTCTATGGTCGCCAGGGCTGGCTGGCAACACTCTGCCAATCGCTCGGTCTGGAGTGGACCTTTTCGCCCTACGGCCTGCAAGGCATTTTGCTGGCCCATGTGTTTTTTAATCTGCCGATGGCTAGCCGTTTATTACTTCAGGCACTGGAAAACATTCCCGGCGAACAACGTCAACTTGCCGCACAGCTTGGGATGCGCGGCTGGCATTTCTTTCGTTTCGTCGAATGGCCGTGGTTACGGCGACAAATCCCGCCGGTTGCCGCGCTTATCTTTATGCTCTGTTTCGCCAGCTTCGCCACCGTGCTATCACTGGGCGGCGGTCCGCAGGCGACCACTATCGAGCTGGCTATTTATCAGGCGCTGAGTTACGACTACGATCCTGCCCGCGCGGCGATGCTGGCGCTGATCCAGATGGTGTGTTGCCTTGGGCTGGTGCTGCTGAGTCAACGACTAAGTAAGGCCATTGCGCCCGGCACCACGCTGCTGCAAGGCTGGCGCGACCCGGACGATCGTCTGCATAGCCGCATTTGCGACACTGTGTTAATTGTGCTGGCGCTGCTGCTGTTGCTGCCACCGTTACTGGCGGTGATCGTCGATGGGGTAAATCGCCAGTTGCCGGAAGTGCTGGCACAACCGGTGCTGTGGCAGGCGCTGTGGACCTCGTTGCGTATTGCGCTGGCGGCAGGTGTATTGTGTGTAGTGCTGACCATGATGCTGCTGTGGAGCAGTCGCGAACTGCGGGCGCGGCAAAAAATACTGGCGGGTCAGGCGCTGGAGATGAGCGGCATGTTGATCCTCGCCATGCCGGGTATTGTACTGGCAACGGGTTTCTTTTTGCTGCTCAACAATACGACTGGCCTGCCGCAATCTGCTGACGGCATTGTGATTTTCACCAATGCGTTAATGGCGATCCCTTACGCGCTGAAGGTACTGGAAAATCCGATGCGCGATATCACCACCCGCTACAGCATGTTGTGTCAGTCGCTGGGCATTGAAGGCTGGTCGCGCTTAAAAGTGGTGGAGCTGCGCGCCCTGAAACGTCCACTGGCGCAGGCGTTGGCCTTTGCCTGCGTGCTGTCGATTGGTGATTTTGGCGTGGTGGCGTTGTTCGGTAACGACGATTTCCGCACCCTGCCGTTTTATCTCTACCAGCAAATTGGCTCTTATCGCAGCCAGGACGGTGCGGTCACCGCGTTAATTCTGCTGCTGCTCTGTTTTCTGCTGTTTACCGTGATTGAAAAACTACCGGGGCGAAATGTTAAAACTGACTGATATCACCTGGCTTTACCACCATTTGCCGATGCGTTTTAGCTTAACGGTGGAACGCGGCGAGCAGGTGGCGATCCTCGGGCCAAGCGGCGCGGGTAAAAGTACCCTGCTGAATTTGATCGCCGGTTTTCTGACGCCAGCCAGCGGTTCGCTGACTATCGACGGCGTTGATCACACCACGACGCCACCGTCACGCCGTCCGGTATCGATGCTGTTTCAGGAGAACAACCTGTTCAGCCACCTGACGGTCGAGCAGAACATCGGGCTGGGGCTAAATCCGGGATTGAAACTGAACGCGGCACAGCAGGGGAAAATGCACGCTATCGCCCGCCAGATGGGGATTGATAATTTAATGGCGCGGTTACCGGGCGAGCTTTCCGGCGGTCAGCGGCAGCGCGTAGCGTTAGCGCGTTGTCTGGTACGCGAACAGCCGATTTTATTGCTTGATGAACCGTTCTCCGCGCTCGATCCGGCGTTACGTCAGGAGATGTTGACGCTGGTGAGCACGAGCTGCCAGCAGCAAAAAATGACGCTGTTGATGGTATCGCACAGTGTGGAAGATGCGGCGCGGATCGCCACGCGCTCGGTGGTGGTCGCCGACGGGCGCATCGCCTGGCAGGGTAAGACTGATGAGTTGTTGAGCGGTAAGGCGAGTGCTTCGGCGCTGTTGGGAATTACAGGTTAAAAGCGCACGGACAGTCCCCTCGCCCCTCTGGGGAGAGGGTTAGGGTGAGGGGAACAAACCAGCGCCGGTGCAAACTATCCCCTAAACCCCAACCACTTTACGCAAAATATCGATATACACCGGCATCAACGGATGGCGAATTAACACCACCAGCGCCACCACGCCAGTGGCAGATATCAACGGTGTCAGCCACAACAAATGACCACGCGACAAATAATGACTTAAACGGTCAGTTGCTTTACCGCTGCGCCATAACCGCCAACACAGCCAGCCGCCAACCCACAAAAACACCGCCGTCGCCAGCAACAGCCACTTAAACTCACCGCTCTGCATCCCGGCAGGAATATCAATCGCCGCGCCCGCCAGAATCCCCGGCAGGAAGTAAAACGGCGGCCACAACAAACAGCCGATAATATTTGGCGTGATAAATTTCGCCACCGGCAGATCCAGCATCCCCGCCACCATTGGCACCAGCGGACGCGTCGGGCCGACAAAACGACCGACCAGAATGGTGAACATGCTGTGCTGATGCAGCGCATGTTCGGTTTTGTCGAGTAGTGCTTTGTTTTTCTTCAGAAATGACCAACGATGCAACGGCTTTTTAAAACGCCAGCCCAGCCAGAAGGAGATCCAGTCGCCCATCAGGCAGCCAATAATCCCTGCCAGCCAGGCGTGCCAGAAACTTAACTCGCCACTGCCAATCAGCGCCCCCAGCCCCGCCATCAGCACCGTACCGGGTAGAATCAACCCGACCAGCGCCAGCGACTCCAGAAAAGCCACCAATAACACCGCCATCAATGAGTACACGGTGGATTGGGTAATAAAGTGTTCCAGCAATGCTTGCATAATGTGCCTGTCAAAGGGACGAAGCAGGGATTCTGCAAACCCATTGCCACTCCGTCAAGCCATCAATTGTCTGATTCGTTACCAGTTATGACAACCTGACAGCTACATCATTCACTTTTTCTTCACAACCAGCACGGAACTCACTAGGGCTCGCCCCGGTACATTTTTTAAATACCCTGGAAAAATAGAGTTGATCATCAAAGCCAACATTGCGCCCGACGGTGGCGATAGGCATCCGGGTGGTGCTCAAAAGCAGCTTCGCCTGACTAATGCGCTGGTCCTCGCGCCAGCTTAAGACGCTAATCCCTAACTGCTGGCGGAACAGATGCGACAGACGCGACGGCGACAGGCAGACATGCTGCGCAACGCTGGCGATATCAAAATTGCTGTCCGCCAGGTGATCGCTGATGTACTGACAAGCCTCGCGTACCCGATTATCCATCGGCGGATGGAGCGACTCATTAATCGCTTCCATACGCCGCAGTAACAATTGCTCAAGAAGATTTATCGCCAGCAATTCCGAATAGCGCCCTTCCCCTTGCCCGGCGTTAATGATTTGCCCGAACAGATCGCTGAAATGCGGCTGGTGCGCTTCATCCGGGCGAAAGAAACCCGTATTGGCAAATATTGACGGCCAGTTAAGCCATTCATGCCAGTAGGCGCGCGGACGAAAGTAAACCCACTGGTGATACCATTCACGAGCCTCCGGATGACGACCGTAGTGATGAATTTCTCCCGGCGGGAACAGCAAAATATCGCCCGGCCGGCAGACAAATTCTCGTCCCTGATTTTTCACCACACCCTGTCCACGAATGGTGAGGTTGAGAATATAGCCTTTCATTCCCAGCGGCCGGTCGATAAAAAAATCGAGATAACCGTTGGCCTCAATCGGCGTTAACCCCGCCACCAGATGGGCGTTAAACGAGTAACCCGGCAGCAGGGGATCATTTTGTGCTTCAGCCATACTTTTCATACTCCCGCCAATCAGAGAAGAAACCAATTGTCCATATTGCATTAAACATCATCAGCATTGCGTCTCTGGTGGGCTATCTTCACTAATCCAACCGGCAACCCCGCTTGTGAAAAGCATTTTGTAACAAGGAGGGACGAAAGCCATGACAAAAACGCGTAACAAAAGTGTCTATAATCGCGGCAGAAAAGTCCACATTGATTATTTGCACGGCGTCACACTTTGCTATGCAATAGCATTTTTATCCATAAGATTAGCGAATACTGCCTGACTGTTTTTATCGCAACTCTCTACTGTTTCTCCATACCCGTTTTTTTTGGATGGAGTGAAACGATGGCGATTGCAATTGGCCTCGATTTTGGCAGTGATTCTGTGCGAGCTTTGGCGGTGGACTGCGCCACCGGTGAAGAGATCGCCACCAGCGTAGAGTGGTATCCCCGTTGGCAGAAAGGGCAATTTTGTGATGCCCCGAATAACCAGTTCCGTCATCATCCGCGTGACTACATTGAGTCAATGGAAGCGGCGCTGAAAACCGTGCTTGCAGAGCTTAGCGCCGAACAGCGCGCAACTGTGGTCGGAATTGGCGTGGACAGCACCGGCTCGACGCCCGCACCGATTGACGCTGACGGTAACGTGCTGGCGCTGCGCCCGGAGTTTGCCGAAAACCCGAACGCGATGTTCGTATTGTGGAAAGACCACACTGCGGTTGAAGAAGCAGAAGAGATCACCCGCTTATGTCACACACCGGGCAACGTTGACTACTCCCGCTATATTGGCGGTATTTATTCCAGCGAATGGTTCTGGGCGAAAATTCTCCACGTTACCCGTCAGGACAACGCTGTTGCGCAATCTGCCGCATCGTGGGTTGAGCTGTGCGATTGGGTGCCAGCCCTGCTTTCCGGCACCACCCACCCGCAGGATATCCGTCGTGGACGTTGCAGCGCCGGGCATAAATCACTGTGGCACGAAAGCTGGGGCGGCCTGCCACCAGCCAGTTTCTTTGATGAGCTGGATCCAATCCTCAACCGTCATTTACCTTCCCCGCTATTCACTGATACCTGGACTGCCGATATTCCGGTGGGCACCTTATGTCCGGAATGGGCGCAGCGTCTCGGCCTGCCTGAAAGCGTGGTGATTTCCGGCGGCGCGTTTGACTGCCATATGGGCGCAGTTGGCGCAGGCGCACAGCCTAACGCGCTGGTAAAAGTTATCGGCACTTCCACCTGCGACATTCTGATTGCCGACAAACACAGCGTCGGTGAACGCGCGGTGAAAGGTATTTGCGGCCAGGTTGATGGCAGCGTGGTGCCTGGATTTATCGGTCTGGAAGCAGGCCAATCGGCCTTTGGTGATATCTACGCCTGGTTTGGTCGCGTACTCGGCTGGCCGCTGGAACAGCTTGCCGCCCAGCATCCGGAACTGAAAGAGCAAATCAACGCCAGCCAGAAACAACTGCTTCCGGCGCTGACCGAGGCGTGGGCCAAAAATCCGTCTCTGGATCACCTGCCGGTGGTGCTCGACTGGTTTAACGGCCGCCGCACACCGAACGCAAACCAACGCCTGAAAGGGGTGATTACCGATCTCAATCTCGCCACCGACGCCCCGGCGCTGTTCGGCGGTTTGATTGCCGCCACCGCCTTTGGCGCTCGCGCGATTATGGAATGCTTCACCGGTCAGGGGATCGCCGTCAATAACGTGATGGCGCTGGGCGGCATCGCGCGGAAAAACCAGGTCATTATGCAGACCTGCTGCGACGTGCTGAATCGCCCGCTGCAAATTGTTGCCTCTGACCAGTGCTGTGCGCTCGGTGCGGCGATTTTCGCTGCCGTCGCCGCGAAAGTGCACGCAGACATCCCATCAGCACAGCAAAAAATGGCCAGTGCGGTAGAAAAAACCCTGCAACCGCGCACCGAACAGGCACAACGCTTTGAACAGCTTTATCGCCGCTATCAGCAATGGGCGATGAGCGCCGAACAACACTATCTTCCAACTTCCGCCCCGGCACAGGCTGCCCAGGCCGTTCCGACTCTATAAGGACACGACTATGACGATTTTTGATAATTATGAAGTGTGGTTTGTCATTGGCAGCCAACATCTTTACGGCCCAGAGACTCTGCGTCAGGTCACCCAACATGCCGAGCACGTCGTTAATGCGCTGAATACTGAAGCGAAACTGCCCTGCAAACTGGTGCTGAAACCGCTGGGCACCACGCCGGATGAAATCACCGCTATTTGCCGCGACGCCAATTACGACGATCGTTGCGCCGGTCTGGTGGTGTGGCTGCACACTTTCTCCCCGGCAAAAATGTGGATCAACGGCCTGACCATGCTCAACAAACCGTTGCTGCAATTCCACACCCAATTCAACGCGGCGCTGCCGTGGGACAGCATCGACATGGACTTTATGAACCTGAACCAGACCGCGCACGGCGGCCGCGAGTTCGGCTTCATCGGCGCGCGTATGCGTCAGCAACATGCCGTCGTTACCGGTCACTGGCAGGATAAGCAAGCGCATGAGCGTATCGGCTCCTGGATGCGTCAGGCGGTATCTAAACAGGATACCCGTCATCTGAAAGTCTGCCGTTTTGGCGACAACATGCGTGAAGTGGCGGTCACTGACGGCGATAAAGTTGCCGCACAGATCAAGTTCGGTTTCTCGGTGAATACCTGGGCGGTTGGCGATCTGGTGCAGGTGGTAAACTCCATCAGCGATGGCGATGTTAACGCGCTGGTCGATGAGTACGAAAGCAGCTACATCATGACGCCTGCCACACAAATCCACGGCGAAAAACGGCAGAACGTGCTGGAAGCGGCACGTATTGAGCTGGGGATGAAGCGTTTCCTGGAACAAGGTGGCTTCCACGCGTTCACCACCACCTTTGAAGATTTGCACGGCCTGAAACAGCTTCCGGGTCTCGCCGTACAGCGTCTGATGCAGCAGGGTTACGGCTTTGCGGGCGAAGGCGACTGGAAAACTGCCGCCCTGCTTCGCATCATGAAGGTGATGTCAACCGGTCTGCAGGGCGGCACCTCCTTTATGGAGGACTACACCTATCACTTCGAGAAAGGTAATGATCTGGTGCTCGGCTCCCATATGCTGGAAGTCTGCCCGTCGATCGCCGCAGAAGAGAAACCGATCCTCGACGTTCAGCACCTTGGCATTGGCGGTAAAGACGATCCTGCCCGCCTGATCTTCAACACCCAAACCGGCCCTGCGATTGTCGCCAGCTTGATTGATCTCGGCGATCGTTACCGTCTGCTGGTTAACTGCATCGACACGGTGAAAACCCCGCACTCCTTGCCGAAACTACCGGTGGCGAATGCGCTGTGGAAAGCGCAACCGGATCTGCCAACCGCTTCCGAAGCGTGGATCCTCGCCGGCGGCGCGCACCATACCGTCTTCAGCCATGCGCTGAACCTGAACGATATGCGCCAGTTTGCCGAGATGCACGACATTGAAATCACGGTGATTGATAACGACACCCGCCTGCCTGCGTTTAAAGACGCGCTGCGCTGGAACGAAGTGTATTACGGATTTCGTCGCTAAGTAGTCGCATCAGGCATTCAACGCCTGATGCGACGCTGACGCGTCTTATCAGGCCTACGCGCTGCGATTTTGTAGGCCGGATAAGCAAAGCGCATCCGGCATTCTTTTCCCCCTCGCCCCTTTGGGGAGAGGGCCGGGGTGAGGGGAAATGACCTCTCTGGAGTCAACATGTTAGAAGATCTCAAACGCCAGGTATTAGAAGCCAATCTGGCGCTCCCAAAACACAACCTGGTCACGCTGACCTGGGGCAACGTCAGCGCCGTTGATCGCGGGCGCGGCGTCTTGGTGATCAAACCTTCCGGCGTCGATTACAGCGTCATGACCGCCGACGATATGGTCGTGGTCAGTATCGAAACCGGTGAAGTGGTTGAGGGCAAGAAAAAGCCCTCCTCCGACACGCCAACTCACCGGCTGCTCTATCAGGCATTCCCGTCCATTGGTGGCATTGTGCATACACACTCGCGCCACGCCACCATCTGGGCGCAGGCGGGTCAGTCGATTCCAGCAACCGGCACCACCCACGCCGACTATTTCTACGGCACCATTCCCTGCACCCGCAAAATGACCGACGCAGAAATCAACGGTGAATATGAGTGGGAAACCGGTAACGTCATCGTAGAAACCTTCGAAAAACAGGGTATCGATGCGGCGCAAATGCCAGGCGTGCTGGTGCATTCTCACGGTCCGTTTGCGTGGGGTAAAAATGCCGAAGATGCGGTGCACAACGCCATCGTGCTGGAAGAAGTCGCTTATATGGGGATTTTCTGCCGTCAGTTAGCGCCGCAGTTACCGGATATGCAACAAACATTGCTGGATAAGCACTATCTGCGTAAGCATGGCGCAAAAGCCTATTACGGCCAGTAATGACTGTATAAAACCACAGCCAGTCAACCAAAACCAGGCTATACTCAAGCCTGGTTTTTTATTGGATTTTCAGCGTGGCGCAGGCAAGTTTTATCTTAACCCGACACTGGCGGGACACCCCGCAAGGAACCGAAGTTTCCTTTTGGTTAGCGACGGACAACGGGCCGTTGCAGGTCACGCTTGCGCCGCAAGAGTCCGTGGCGTTTATTCCCGCTGATCACGTTCCCCGCACTCAACATATTTTGCAGGGTGAGCAAGGATTTCGCCTGACGCCGCTGGCGTTAAAGGATTTTCACCGCCAGCCGGTGTATGGCCTTTATTGTCGCGCCCATCGCCAGTTGATGAATTATGAAAAGCGCCTGCGTGAAGCTGGCGTTACCGTTTACGAGGCCGATGTGCGCCCGCCAGAACGCTATCTGATGGAACGGTTTATTACCGCTCCGGTGTGGGTCGAGGGTGATTTGCGTGATGGCGCTATCGTTAATGCTCGCCTGAAACCGCATCCCGACTACCGCCCGCCGCTCAAGTGGGTCTCTATAGATATTGAAACCACCCGCCATGGTGAGCTGTACTGCATCGGCCTGGAAGGTTGCGGGCAGCGCATCGTTTATATGCTGGGGCCAGAGAATGGCGACGCCTCCTCGCTCGATTTCGAACTGGAATACGTCGCCAGCCGCCCGCAGCTACTGGAAAAACTCAACGCCTGGTTTGCCAACCACGATCCCGATGTGATCATCGGCTGGAACGTGGTGCAGTTCGATCTGCGAATGCTGCAAAAACATGCTGAGAGATACCGCATTCCGCTGCGTCTGGGGCGTGATAACAGCGAGCTGGAGTGGCGTGAGCACGGCTTTAAAAACGGCGTCTTTTTTGCCCAGGCCAAAGGCCGGCTAATTATCGACGGTATCGAGGCGCTAAAATCCGCGTTCTGGAATTTCTCTTCATTCTCGCTGGAAACTGTCGCTCAGGAGCTGTTAGGCGAAGGCAAATCTATCGATAACCCGTGGGATCGGATGGACGAGATTGACCGCCGTTTCGCCGAAGATAAACCTTCGCTTGCGACTTATAACCTGAAAGATTGCGAGCTGGTCACCCAGATCTTCCACAAAACCGAAATCATGCCGTTTTTACTCGAACGGGCGACGGTTAACGGCCTGCCTGTAGATCGCCACGGGGGTTCGGTGGCGGCGTTTGGTCATCTCTATTTTCCGCGAATGCATCGCGCTGGTTATGTCGCGCCTAATCTCGGCGAAGTGCCGCCGCACGCCAGCCCTGGCGGCTACGTGATGGATTCGCGACCAGGGCTGTATGATTCGGTGCTGGTGCTGGACTACAAAAGCCTGTACCCGTCGATCATCCGCACCTTTCTGATTGATCCCGTCGGGCTGGTGGAAGGCATGGCGCACCCCGATCCAGAGCACAGTACCGAAGGTTTTCTCGAAGCCTGGTTCTCGAGGGAAAAACATTGCCTGCCAGAGATCGTAACTAACATCTGGCATGGACGCGATGAAGCCAAACGTCAGGGCAATAAGCCGCTGTCGCAGGCGCTGAAGATCATTATGAATGCCTTTTATGGCGTGCTTGGTACGACCGCCTGCCGGTTCTTCGATCCGCGCCTGGCGTCGTCGATCACCATGCGCGGACATCAGATCATGCGGCAAACCAAAGCGTTAATTGAAGCGCAAGGCTATGACGTGATCTACGGCGACACCGACTCAACGTTTGTCTGGCTGAAAGGCGCACATTCGGAAGAAGAGGCGGCGAAAATCGGTCGTACACTGGTGCAGTACGTTAACGCCTGGTGGGCTGAAACGCTGCAAAAACAACGGCTGACCAGCGCACTGGAACTGGAGTATGAAACTCATTTCTGCCGTTTTCTGATGCCAACCATTCGCGGAGCCGATACCGGCAGTAAAAAGCGTTATGCCGGGCTGATTCAGGAGGGTGACAAACAGCGGATGGTATTTAAAGGGCTGGAAACGGTGCGCACCGACTGGACGCCACTGGCTCAGCAGTTTCAGCAGGAGCTGTATTTGCGCATCTTTCGCAACGAGCCATATCAGGATTATATCCGCGAGACCATCGACAAACTGATGGCAGGTGAACTGGATGCGCGGCTGGTTTACCGTAAACGCCTTCGCCGTCCGCTGAGCGAATATCAGCGTAATGTGCCACCTCATGTACGCGCCGCACGCCTTGCCGATGAAGAAAACCAAAAGCGTGGTCGTCCTTTGCAATATCAGAACCGTGGCACCATTAAATATGTCTGGACCATAAACGGCCCGGAACCGCTGGACTATCAACGTTCACCGCTGGATTACGAACACTATCTGACTCGCCAGCTTCAACCGGTGGCGGAAGGAATACTCCCTTTTATTGAGGATAATTTTGCTACACTTATGACCGGGCAACTTGGGCTATTTTGAGCAAAAAAAAGAGTTCGTCAGATACCATTTTGATGCGTGACGAATCCTTTGCCATCCAGTACCATAGCGCCCTTTCCATTCCTGGACCTGAATAACGCCACTACCACATAAGCCCGGTAGCGGGTAGTTATTGCCTGCAATTAAAGATATAGAGCCGAACACATATGCCTTTTACACTTGGTCAACGCTGGATCAGCGATACAGAAAGCGAATTGGGACTTGGAACCGTTGTCGCGGTGGATGCGCGAACTGTCACTCTGCTTTTCCCATCTACGGGTGAAAACCGTCTGTACGCACGCAGTGATTCCCCCGTGACCCGCGTGATGTTCAACCCTGGTGATACCATTACCAGCCACGATGGCTGGCAGATGCAAGTCGAAGAAGTAAAAGAAGAAAATGGCTTGCTGACCTATATCGGTACTCGCCTGGATACTGAAGAAGCCGGCGTGGCCCTGCGCGAAGTTTTCCTTGATAGCAAACTGGTGTTCAGCAAACCGCAAGACCGCCTGTTTGCCGGGCAGATCGACCGCATGGATCGCTTTGCGCTGCGTTATCGCGCGCGTAAGTATTCCAGCGAACAGTTCCGTATGCCGTACAGCGGCCTGCGCGGTCAGCGTACCAGTCTGATCCCGCACCAGCTCAACATCGCTCATGATGTTGGTCGCCGCCACGCGCCGCGCGTTCTGCTGGCTGACGAAGTGGGTTTAGGGAAAACCATTGAAGCTGGGATGATCCTGCATCAGCAGTTGCTCTCTGGCGCTGCTGAACGTGTGCTGATTATCGTCCCGGAAACTTTACAGCATCAGTGGCTGGTAGAAATGCTGCGCCGTTTCAACCTGCGTTTTGCTCTGTTTGATGATGAGCGTTATGCCGAAGCTCAGCACGATGCTTACAACCCGTTCGATACCGAACAGTTGGTGATTTGCTCGCTGGATTTTGCCCGTCGTAGCAAACAGCGTCTGGAACATCTCTGTGAAGCCGAGTGGGACCTGCTGGTGGTCGATGAAGCGCATCACCTGGTGTGGAGCGAAGATGCGCCGAGCCGTGAATATCAGGCCATTGAACAACTGGCAGAGCATGTGCCGGGCGTTCTGCTGCTGACCGCAACCCCGGAACAGCTGGGGATGGAAAGCCACTTCGCCCGTCTGCGTCTGCTGGACCCGAACCGTTTCCACGATTTCGCGCAATTCGTTGAAGAGCAGAAAAATTATCGTCCGGTTGCGGACGCCGTTGCCATGCTGCTGGCAGGTAACAAACTGAGCAATGACGAACTGAACATGCTCGGTGAGATGATCGGCGAACAGGATATCGAGCCGCTGTTGCAAGCAGCAAACAGCGACAGCGAAGATGCCCAGAGCGCCCGTCAGGAACTGGTTTCGATGCTGATGGATCGCCACGGCACCAGCCGCGTGCTGTTCCGTAACACCCGTAACGGCGTAAAAGGCTTCCCGAAACGCGAGCTGCACACCATTAAGCTGCCGCTGCCGACGCAGTATCAGACGGCTATTAAAGTGTCCGGCATTATGGGCGCACGTAAAAGTGCGGAAGACCGCGCCCGCGATATGCTCTATCCGGAGCGTATTTATCAGGAATTTGAAGGCGATAACGCCACCTGGTGGAACTTTGATCCGCGCGTTGAGTGGCTGATGGGCTATCTGACCAGTCATCGCTCGCAGAAAGTGTTGGTGATCTGCGCCAAAGCCGCCACCGCGCTGCAACTAGAGCAGGTGCTTCGCGAACGTGAAGGTATTCGCGCAGCGGTGTTCCACGAAGGCATGTCGATTATCGAACGTGACCGCGCAGCCGCCTGGTTCGCCGAAGAAGATACCGGCGCACAGGTGCTGCTGTGCTCGGAAATCGGTTCTGAAGGACGTAACTTCCAGTTCGCCAGCCACATGGTAATGTTCGATCTACCGTTCAACCCAGACCTGCTGGAGCAGCGTATTGGTCGTCTGGATCGTATCGGTCAGGCGCACGATATTCAGATCCACGTACCTTATCTGGAAAAAACCGCTCAGTCGGTGCTGGTGCGCTGGTATCACGAAGGTCTGGATGCGTTCGAGCACACCTGCCCGACCGGACGTACTATCTACGATAGCGTGTACAACGATCTGATTAACTACCTGGCTTCACCCGATCAAACCGAAGGCTTTGACGATCTGATCAAAAACTGCCGCGAGCAACACGAAGCCCTGAAAGCACAACTGGAGCAGGGTCGTGACCGCCTGCTGGAGATCCACTCCAACGGTGGCGAAAAAGCCCAGGCACTGGCAGAAAGCATTGAAGAGCAGGATGACGATACCAACCTGATCGCCTTCGCCATGAACCTGTTCGATATTATCGGTATTAATCAGGACGATCGCGGCGACAACATGATCGTGCTGACGCCGTCCGATCATATGCTGGTGCCGGACTTCCCGGGCTTGTCGGAAGACGGTATTACCATCACCTTTGATCGTGAAGTGGCGCTGGCGCGTGAAGATGCACAGTTTATTACCTGGGAGCATCCGCTGATCCGCAACGGTCTGGATCTGATCCTTTCTGGCGATACTGGTAGCAGCACGATTTCACTGTTGAAAAACAAAGCGTTGCCGGTAGGTACGCTGTTGGTGGAGCTGATTTACGTGGTTGAAGCACAAGCGCCGAAGCAGTTACAGCTTAACCGCTTCCTGCCGCCGACGCCGGTACGTATGCTGTTGGATAAAAACGGCAACAACCTGGCGGCACAGGTAGAGTTTGAAACCTTTAACCGTCAGCTTAACGCAGTGAATCGCCACACCGGTAGCAAGCTGGTTAACGCCGTACAGCAAGAGGTTCACGCTATCCTGCAACTGGGTGAAGCGCAGATTGAGAAGTCTGCCCGTGCACTGATCGATGCGGCGCGTAACGAAGCTGACGAAAAACTGTCTGCGGAACTGTCGCGTCTGGAAGCACTGCGCGCAGTGAACCCGAACATTCGTGACGACGAACTGGCCGCCATTGAAAGCAACCGTCAGCAGGTAATGGAAAGTCTGGATCAGGCAGGCTGGCGTCTGGATGCCCTGCGTTTAATCGTTGTGACGCATCAGTAACGGAGCCGAAGATGGGGATGGAAAACTACAATCCGCCGCAGGAACCCTGGCTGGTTGTCCTGTATCAGGATGATCACATTATGGTGGTCAACAAGCCGAGCGGTTTGTTGTCTGTGCCGGGACGTCTGGAAGAGCACAAAGACAGCGTGATGACGCGCATTCAGCGCGATTATCCGCAGGCGGAATCGGTGCATCGTCTGGATATGGCCACCAGCGGCGTGATTGTAGTGGCGCTGACTAAAGCTGCGGAGCGGGAATTAAAACGCCAGTTCCGCGAGCGCGAGCCGAAAAAACAGTATGTGGCTCGCGTCTGGGGGCATCCATCCCCTGCGGAAGGTCTGGTGGATCTGCCGTTGATTTGCGACTGGCCAAACCGCCCGAAACAGAAAGTCTGTTACGAAACGGGTAAGCCTGCGCAGACAGAATATGAAGTCGTGGATTATGCGGCGGATAACACGGCAAGAGTGGTGTTAAAGCCGATTACCGGACGTTCGCATCAGCTACGTGTGCATATGCTGGCGCTGGGGCATCCGATTCTCGGCGATCGTTTTTATGCTTCACCAGAAGCCAGGGCGATGGCACCGCGTTTGCTGCTACATGCAGAGATGTTGACGATTACCCATCCGGCATATGGCAATAGTATGACGTTTAAGGCGCCAGCGGATTTTTGATAGTGACGACGGCGCAGTCCGGTAGTCCGGATAAGGCGTTCACGCCGCATCCGGCAATTTGTGCCGCCGGATGCGACGCTGGCGCGTCTTATCCGGCCTACAATTTCTTACTCGCTCTGAAACTTATTTAAACCCTTTCTGCTGCTTAATCAGCTCATACGCCTGCTGAATTTCCTGCGCTTTCTGCTTCGCCATCTCCATCATCTCTGGCGGCAAACCTTTCGCCACCAGCTTATCCGGATGGTGTTCGCTCATCAGCTTACGGTAGGCTCGTTTAATGGTGGTTGCATCGTCCGTCGGCTTCACGCCCAGCACGTTACAGGCATCTTCCAGTGTCGGGCCACGCTGCGCTTGCTGCCAGTTACCACCGCCAGATTGCTGCTGATAACCGCCGCCAAATTGCGCCCCACCCTGCATCATGCGCAGAAACTGGTCAAACTGGGCGCGGGAGATCCCTAACTCTTCAGCAATCACATACAGCACCGCCCGTTCATTCGGGTGCAGTGAACCATCAGCAAACGCCGCCTGAATCTGGATCTCCAGAAACATACGAATTAAGTCGAAACGACCAAAGCAAACACTGCGAAACTGACGCATCTTTTCGCGCAGCGGGTAATTGTCTGATTTTCCCACCCGAAATGCATTTTGCGCCGCAGTACGGGAAGCACCGTGTAAATTCATCCGATCCATGAGCAATGTGGCAATATGAATATCAGCCTCAGTAACACGTCCTTTGGATTTGGTTAAATGCCCCATTACTTCAAAAGTGGTGGCAAAAAACAGCGCCTGACGCTCGCGCTGGTTGGCGAACCACGCCATTTTGCGGCTGCGGGCTTTATCAAACATATGGCCGATTAACAGACCTAATACAACGCCCCAAAAGCCGCCGCCCATCAGTAAGGCCACGACCACGCCAATGATTTTTCCCCAATACTGCATATATTCCCCAAATCGACACACGGATATCAGGGCTATCTCCCACAATATAAAGGTGCTTTTACCGTTTTCCGGCTGCGGTCAATTGTGGGACATCGCCTATAATTTGCATTATCATACCTGTCATTCAATGCCGTGCCTAACACCACTGACGCTATTCGGACAGGATTAACACTAGCGTAGAGATGACGAGTACGTTAGTCTCTGACCGTTTGTCACGCGCAACGTTACCGATGATGGAACAATAAAATCAACGTATGAAAAAACGTATCCCCACTCTCCTGGCCACCATGATTGCCACCGCCCTTTATAGTCAACAGGGACTGGCAGCCGACCTCGCCTCACAGTGCATGTTGGGCGTGCCAAGCTATGACCGTCCTCTGGTACAGGGCGAGACTAACGACTTACCCGTGACGATTAATGCTGACCACGCAAAGGGGAATTACCCCGATGACGCCGTGTTTACTGGCAGCGTAGATATCATGCAGGGTAACAGCCGTCTGCAGGCCGACGAAGTGCAGCTCCATCAAAAAGAGGCACCAGGACAACCGGAGCCGATACGTACTGTTGATGCGCTCGGTAATGTCCATTACGACGATAACCAGGTGATCCTCAAAGGGCCGAAAGGCTGGGCGAATCTGAACACCAAAGATACCAACGTCTGGGAAGGTGATTACCAGATGGTGGGTCGCCAGGGTCGTGGTAAAGCGGACCTGATGAAACAACGTGGCGAAAACCGCTACACCATTCTGGATAACGGTAGCTTTACTTCCTGTTTGCCAGGTTCCGATACCTGGAGCGTGGTAGGTAGCGAAATTATTCATGACCGCGAAGAACAAGTTGCGGAGATCTGGAACGCCCGCTTTAAAGTGGGTCCGGTTCCGATCTTTTACAGCCCGTATTTGCAGTTGCCGGTGGGTGATAAACGCCGTTCTGGTTTCTTGATCCCGAACGCCAAATACACCACCACCAACTACTTTGAGTTCTATCTGCCATATTACTGGAACATTGCGCCAAATATGGATGCCACCATCACGCCGCATTATATGCATCGTCGTGGCAACATCATGTGGGAGAACGAATTCCGTTATCTCACCCAGGCAGGCGCAGGCTTGATGGAACTGGATTATCTGCCTTCGGATAAAGTCTATGAAGATGAACATCCAGAAGATAGCAATTCACGCCGTTGGTTGTTCTACTGGCAACACTCCGGAGTGATGGACCAGGTTTGGCGCTTTAACATCGACTACACCAAAGTCAGCGACCCGACCTATTTCAACGATTTTGATAATAAATATGGTTCCAGTACCGATGGTTATGCCACGCAAAAATTCAGCGTGGGCTATGCGGTGCAGAACTTTGACGCCACGCTTTCAACCAAACAATTCCAGGTCTTTGACGATAACAGTGGCAACAGCTACGCCGCTGAACCGCAGTTAGACGTCAATTACTACCATAACGATCTCGGTCCGTTTGATACCCGCATCTATGGTCAGGCTGTGCATTTTGTAAATACCAATAGCAATATGCCAGAAGCCACACGTCTGCACCTTGAACCGACAATCAATCTTCCGTTGTCGAATAACTGGGGGAGTCTGAATACCGAAGCCAAACTGATGGCGACGCATTATCAACAGACCAATCTTGACTGGTATAACAGCAACCCACAAAACAATAAGTTGGCAGATTCTGTTAACCGTGTAATGCCGCAATTCAAAGTTGACGGCAAAATGGTCTTTGAACGCGATATGGAAATGCTGGCGCCGGGTTACACCCAGACGCTGGAACCGCGCGCGCAATACCTGTATGTGCCGTATCGCGATCAGAGCGATATCTACAACTACGACTCGTCTCTGCTGCAATCTGACTACTCTGGCCTGTTCCGGGACCGGACTTACGGTGGTCTTGACCGTATTGCTTCGGCTAACCAGGTGACGACCGGCGTCACAACTCGCGTATATGATGACGCAGCCGTTGAACGTTTTAATATTTCCGTTGGTCAAATCTACTACTTCACGGAGTCTCGCACCGGCGATGACAACATAACATGGGAGAATGACGACAAAACGGGCTCACTGGTATGGGCAGGCGATACCTACTGGCGCATCTCCGAACGCTGGGGATTGCGTGGCGGCATTCAGTACGATACTCGTCTGGATAACGTAGCCACCAGTAACACCAGCATTGAATACCGTCGGGATGAAGACCGTCTGGTACAGCTGAACTACCGCTACGCCAGCCCGGAATATATTCAGGCTACGCTGCCTAAGTACTATTCCACCGCCGAGCAGTACAAAAACGGTATTTCGCAGGTAGGCGCAGTCGCCAGCTGGCCAATCGCCGATCGTTGGTCAATTGTCGGGGCTTACTACTACGACACCAATGCGAACAAGCAAGCCGACTCAATGTTAGGCGTGCAATACAGCTCCTGCTGCTATGCGATTCGCGTCGGTTACGAGCGGAAGCTGAACGGTTGGGATAACGATAAACAACATGCGGTATATGACAACGCAATCGGCTTTAACATCGAACTTCGCGGCCTGAGCTCTAACTACGGTCTCGGTACGCAAGAGATGCTGCGTTCGAACATTCTGCCGTATCAAAACTCTTTGTGATTTGTTGATTTACCACGTAATCCGCAGTGCGGTTAATTGAAATGGAAAAAGTATGAAGAACTGGAAAACGCTGCTTCTCGGTATCGCGATGATCGCGAATACCAGTTTCGCTGCCCCCCAGGTAGTCGATAAAGTCGCAGCCGTCGTCAATAACGGCGTCGTGCTGGAAAGCGACGTTGATGGATTAATGCAGTCGGTAAAACTGAACGCTGCTCAGGCAAGGCAGCAACTTCCTGATGACGCGACGCTGCGCCACCAAATCATGGAACGTTTGATCATGGATCAAATCATCCTGCAGATGGGGCAGAAAATGGGAGTGAAAATCTCCGATGAGCAGCTGGATCAGGCGATTGCTAACATCGCGAAACAGAACAACATGACGCTGGATCAGATGCGCAGCCGTCTGGCTTACGATGGTCTGAACTACAACACCTATCGTAACCAGATCCGTAAAGAGATGATTATCTCTGAAGTGCGTAACAACGAGGTGCGTCGTCGCATCACCATCCTGCCGCAGGAAGTCGAATCCCTGGCGCAGCAGGTGGGTAACCAAAACGACGCCAGCACTGAGCTGAACTTAAGCCACATCCTGATCCCGCTGCCGGAAAACCCGTCTTCTGAGCAGGTAAACGAAGCGGAAACACAGGCGCGTGCCATTGTCGATCAGGCGCGTAATGGCGCTGATTTCGGTAAACTGGCGATCGCTCACTCTGCCGATCAGCAGGCGCTGAACGGCGGCCAGATGGGCTGGGGTCGCATTCAGGAACTGCCGGGAATTTTCGCCCAGGCATTAAGCACCGCGAAGAAAGGCGATATTGTTGGTCCGATTCGTTCTGGCGTTGGCTTCCATATCCTGAAAGTTAACGATCTGCGCGGCGAAAGCAAAAATATTTCGGTAACCGAAGTTCATGCTCGCCATATTCTGCTGAAACCGTCGCCGATCATGACTGACGAACAGGCTCGCGTAAAACTGGAGCAAATTGCAGCGGACATCAAGAGTGGTAAAACCACGTTTGCCGCTGCGGCGAAAGAGTTCTCTCAGGATCCAGGCTCTGCCAACCAGGGCGGCGATCTCGGCTGGGCTACGCCAGATATTTTCGATCCGGCCTTCCGTGACGCGTTGACCCGCCTGAACAAAGGTCAAATGAGCGCACCGGTTCACTCTTCATTCGGCTGGCATTTAATCGAACTGCTGGATACCCGTAATGTCGATAAAACCGACGCTGCGCAGAAAGATCGTGCTTATCGTATGCTGATGAACCGTAAGTTCTCGGAAGAAGCAGCAAGCTGGATGCAGGAACAACGCGCCAGCGCCTACGTTAAAATCCTGAGCAACTAATGGTTAAAACCCAACGTGTTGTGATCACTCCCGGCGAGCCAGCCGGGATTGGCCCGGACTTAGTTGTCCAGCTTGCACAGCGTGAGTGGCCGGTCGAACTGGTTGTTTGTGCCGATGCCACTCTCCTTACTGACCGGGCAGCGATGCTCGGTTTGCCGCTTACTCTCCGCCCTTACTCCCCAGACTCCCCTGCACAACCGCAAACTGCGGGCACATTAACGCTACTTCCTGTCGCGCTACGTGCACCTGTGACTGCGGGGCAATTAACGGTTGAAAATGGGCATTACGTGGTAGAGACGCTGGCGCGAGCGTGTGATGGCTGTCTGAACGGTGAATTTGCCGCGCTGATTACCGGCCCCGTGCATAAAGGCGTCATTAACGACGCTGGCATTCCGTTTACCGGTCATACCGAGTTTTTCGAAGAGCGTTCGCAGGCAAAAAAAGTCGTGATGATGCTGGCAACCGAAGAACTTCGCGTGGCGCTGGCAACGACGCATTTACCGCTGCGCGATATCGCTGACGCCATCACCCCGCCCCTGCTGCATGAAGTCATTTCTATTTTGCATCACGATTTGCAAACCAAATTTGGTATTGCTGAGCCGCGCATTCTGGTCTGTGGCCTGAATCCGCACGCGGGCGAAGGCGGTCATATGGGCACGGAAGAGATAGACACCATCATTCCGGTGCTCGACGAGTTACGGGCGCAGGGTATGAAACTCAACGGGCCTTTGCCTGCCGATACCCTGTTTCAGCCTAAATATCTCGACAACGCCGACGCGGTGCTGGCGATGTACCACGATCAGGGTCTTCCCGTGCTAAAATACCAGGGCTTCGGGCGCGGTGTGAATATTACGCTGGGCCTGCCCTTTATTCGCACATCAGTGGACCACGGCACCGCGCTGGAACTGGCGGGACGTGGCAAAGCCGATGTCGGCAGTTTTATTACGGCGCTTAATCTCGCCATCAAAATGATTGTTAATACCCAATGAATAAACGAGTCCACCAGGGCCACTTAGCCCGTAAACGCTTCGGGCAAAACTTTCTCAACGATCAGTTCGTGATCGACAGCATTGTTTCTGCCATTAACCCGCAGAAGGGTCAGGCGATGGTCGAAATCGGCCCCGGTCTGGCAGCGTTGACCGAGCCAGTCGGCGAACGTCTGGATCAACTGACAGTCATCGAACTTGACCGCGATTTGGCGGCACGTCTGCAAACGCATCCATTCTTAGGCCCGAAACTGACGATTTATCAGCAGGATGCGATGACCTTTAACTTCGGTGAGCTGGCTGAGAAAATGGGTCAGCCGCTACGAGTTTTCGGTAACCTGCCGTATAACATCTCCACGCCGTTGATGTTCCATCTGTTTAGCTATACTGATGCCATTGCCGACATGCACTTTATGTTGCAAAAAGAGGTGGTGAATCGTCTGGTTGCAGGACCGAACAGCAAAGCGTATGGTCGATTAAGCGTCATGGCGCAATATTATTGCAACGTGATCCCGGTGCTGGAAGTACCGCCATCGGCCTTTACACCACCACCAAAAGTGGATTCCGCCGTCGTGCGCCTGGTTCCTCATGCAACGATGCCTTACCCGGTTAAAGATGTTCGCGTGTTAAGCCGTATCACCACCGAAGCCTTTAACCAGCGTCGTAAAACCATTCGTAACAGCCTCGGCAACCTGTTTAGCGTCGAGGTGTTAACGGGAATGGGCATCGACCCGGCGATGCGAGCGGAAAATATCTCTGTCGCGCAATATTGCCAGATGGCGAACTATCTGGCGGAGAACGCGTCTTTGCAGGAGAGTTAACGATGATCAATTCGCCCCGAGTGTGTATTCAGGTTCAAAGTGTTTACATTGAAGCACAATCTTCACCTGATAATGAACGTTACGTTTTTGCTTATACCGTAACCATACGCAACCTGGGGCGAGCGCCAGTGCAGTTGTTGGGGCGTTACTGGCTGATCACCAACGGCAATGGCCGTGAAACCGAAGTCCAGGGCGAAGGTGTGGTGGGCGTTCAGCCGCATATCGCCCCTGGCGAAGAGTACCAGTACACCAGCGGTGCGATAATCGAAACACCGATGGGCACCATGCAGGGTCACTACGAAATGATCGATGAAAATGGCGTTCCATTCAGCATCGACATTCCTGTATTTCGACTCTCCGTTCCAATACTCATTCATTAAAATAATATGGCGACATACCTTATTGGCGACGTTCATGGTTGTTACGATGAACTGATCGCTTTGCTGCATAAAATAGAATTTACCCCTGGGAAAGATACCCTCTGGCTGACGGGTGACCTGGTCGCTCGCGGGCCTGGTTCGCTTGATGTTCTGCGCTATGTAAAATCCTTAGGCAACAGCGTGCGTCTGGTGCTGGGTAATCACGATCTGCATCTGCTGGCGGTATTCGCCGGGATCAGCCGTAATAAACCGAAAGACCGCCTGACACCGCTGCTGGAAGCGCCCGACGCTGATGAGCTGCTTAACTGGCTGCGTCGCCAACCTCTGCTGCAAATCGACGAAGAGAAAAAGCTGGTGATGGCTCACGCGGGGATCACGCCGCAGTGGGACTTAGAGACTGCTAAAGAGTGTGCTCACGACGTAGAAGCAGTATTGTCGAGTGACTCCTATCCTTTCTTCCTCGACGCCATGTACGGCGACATGCCAAACAACTGGACGCCAGAGTTACGCGGACTGGCACGACTGCGTTTTATCACCAACGCTTTTACCCGTATGCGTTTTTGCTTCCCGAACGGTCAACTGGATATGTACAGCAAAGAGTCGCCAGAAGACGCGCCAGCACCATTGAAACCGTGGTTTACCATTCCAGGGCCAGTTAGCGAAGAGTACAATATTGTGTTTGGTCACTGGGCATCGCTGGAAGGAAAAGGTACGCCGGAAGGTATTTACGCGCTGGATACCGGATGCTGCTGGGGTGGGACATTAACCTGCCTGCGCTGGGAAGATAAGCAGTATTTCGTCCAGCCATCGAACCGGCATAAGGATATGGGCGAAGCGGCGGCGTCTTAAACACAGCCTGATACAGGAAGGCCGGATAAGACGCGACCGGCGTCGCATCCGGCACTAGCCGTAAATTCTATACAAACTTACCGCCGTTCCAGAATCTCAAAACAATAGCTATGAGAGTTCTGCGCATCGGCGTCGTGGAATTCGCTGAACACCGATTCCCAGTCATCCGGCTCATAGTCCGGGAAATGGGTGTCGCCTTCCACTTCCGCGTCGATATGCGTCAGATACAGTTTTTGCGCTTTGGGCAGGAACTGCTCATAAACGCGACCACCGCCAATCACCATAATCTCCGGTACGTCACCACACGCCGCGATGGCTTCATCCACCGATTTCACCCACGTTACGCGATCGTCCGTACCCGGTTGACTGCTGAGGATAATATTTTTGCGTCCTGGCAGAGGACGACCGATGGATTCCCAGGTATGGCGGCCCATAATCACGGGTTTATTTAAAGTGTTGCGTTTAAACCAGGCGAGATCGGCAGGCAGGTTCCACGGCATGGCGTTTTCCATGCCGATAACGCGATCTACCGCTAACGCCGCAATCAGACTGATCATTGAGATTTCCCGATAAAAAAAATTGTCGCCACTATACGTAAAGCGTAAACCGTCGTCGACTGGTGCGAGGATGATGTTGAGGAAAATTTTATATTCTGCTGGCGAGTCCACGCTCTCCCCCTGGACTCGCCGCATTACAATGAAACAAAAACAAACAGTTAGCTGTAAAGTGTGATTTACGTCACTCTTTATTAGGATGAGGGTTTCGTTTCCGGTTCATCCGCCATGTTGCCGGTATGTTTACCTTCTTCGGTTCCCTGCCAGCCATGTCGTTGAATTAATGACAGATGTTCACGGTCTTCAGTAATGATCTCACTTAACATCGCGCTGGTGCGTTTATAGACCGCCGCGCGGGCTTTGGTGTCGTTCTCAACCATTGCCATCTCTTCCACCATCTGAATATTAAAGCGGCGGAACACATCGGCGCGTTCTCGCGCTTCATACGGCCCCAGACCTAAACTTTCCAGTGCCAGACGCCCGGTTTTCAGCGCACCTTCAAAGGTTTCA
This sequence comes from Escherichia ruysiae, assembly GCF_031323975.1. NCBI lineage: Bacteria > Pseudomonadati > Pseudomonadota > Gammaproteobacteria > Enterobacterales > Enterobacteriaceae > Escherichia > Escherichia ruysiae. The sequence continues at coordinate 3,355,454 of NZ_JAVIWS010000001.1, read as the reverse complement.
CGCTCCGGCTTTTCAACGCCTGCCTGACGCAAACGAATGTAGTGGTCGACATCGCGGGCGCGGGCAATAATCTGCAAATGCGGGAAATGTTCTTTCACCATCTCCGTCAGTTGCAGGTTGGTTTGCGGATCGTCGATGGCGTTAATCAGCACTTCCGCTTTCGCCGCTCCCGCAGATTCCAGTAAATCCATCCGCGTGGCATCACCGTAAAAGACTTTCATGCCGAATTTGCGCAACGTTTCGATATGGTCAGGATCGTGATCGAGCACCACCATTTTTACCCCACTGGAGAGCAGTAAACGTCCGGTTATCTGCCCAAAACGACCGAATCCAGCGATAATCACACGCGGCTGTTCTTCGTCGATCTCATCGGCTTCACGCGCTTCTTCAGTAGAAGATTGCTCAAGGCGATTGAGGATCACCAGCAGAATCGGCGTTGCTGCCATCGACAGCGCCACCGCCAGGGTCAGCGATTTCGCCCACTCCGGCTCCAGCACATTCGCCATCTGCGCCGCGCCAAATACCACAAAGGCAAACTCACTGCCCTGCCCTAACAACACCGCAAACCAGCGACGCTGTTTATTTGGCACCTGCAACGGTCGGGCAATCAGCCACAGCATGGCGATTTTGATGATGAGGAAACCAAGCAGCAAAATGACAATGCGCAATGGGTTTTCAAGCAGCGTGCCAAAGTCTATCGACATGCCAACACCGATGAAAAACAGCCCCAGCAGCAAACCTTTAAATGGTTCGATATCGCTTTCCAGCGCATGACGGTATTCCGAGCTTGCCAGCAGTACGCCCGCCAGAAACGCGCCCATCGCCATCGACAAGCCAACCTCTTCCAGCAGCAAACCAAAGCCAAACACGAGGAATAAAGCCACGGCACTAAACACTTCCCGCAAGCCAGAGCGGGCAACAAAACGCAGCGCCGGACGCGTGACATAGCGCCCAAGCAGTACCACCAGCACCAGCGCGCCCGCCACTTTTAACGCCGAGAGAGCAAATGCGCCCATCGTCGTCGAGGCACTGCTCGCCGCCAGTAGCGGGATCATCGCTACCAGAGGGATCGCGGCGATATCCTGGAACAGCAGCACCGCAAAGGCACTGCGGCCCATTTGCGTCACCATCAGGTTACGCTCATTCATCGCCTGCATGGCAATCGCCGTAGAAGAGAGCGCCAGCGTCATGCCGATCAATTCCGCTACCTGCCAGCGCAGCCCAAGTAACATGCAGAAGAGCCCCAGTAGGCCGCCGCAAATCACCATCTGCAATGCGCCACCGCCGAACACTGCCGCACGCAGCTTCCACAACCTTTGTGGATCGAGTTCGAGGCCGATAATAAACAGCATCAGCACCACGCCGATTTCAGCAAAGTGCAGAATAGATTCGGCATCAGTCACCAGTCGCAGCCCCCACGGGCCAATAATGCAGCCCGCAATCAGGTAGCCAAGTACCGATCCCAGACCGAGGCGTACCGCAATGGGTACAATCAGCGCCGCCGAACCGAGATAAATCAGCGCCTGAATCAGCGTATGGCTATCCATGATGTGCCTCCTGCCATTCCAGCAGACGTTGCTTATAGTGGCGCGCCTGCCCTTCGAGGGTTTCGTCGTCACAAATAAAGGTGCAGTGCATGGCAAACGGCGGCAGCCAGTTCAGCCCGCAGTAGATTGCCGTCGCCTGTAGCGGCTGCGACAGCACATCAAAGCCCGGATGCGCACCAATTTCAAAATGGCTTTCCCCGCCGCCGGTCGTCACCGCCCACAGCAAGTGTTTGCCATGCAGCGCCGTACCGCCGTGACCGTAAGCCCAGCCGTGCGAGAGGACTTTATCGATCCAAAGTTTAAGGAGCGGTGGAATGCTGTACCACTGCATCGGGTGCTGCCAGACGATCAGATCGGCGCGAGACAGCGCCTCCTGCTCGGCGGCAATATCGATATTGAAGTCAGGATAGAGTTGATAAAGAGAGCGAATTTCGACGCCTTCCAGCGTCCTTGCCTGTTCAAGCATCCGTTTATTCGCATGGGAATGATGCGGATACGGATGCGCATAAATTATGAGGATCATAGTTATTAGCCCGCGTGTTTACGCCTTTGTTTTCCCACAAAGTGTAGTCACATATTCACGCGGCTTATAGTCAATAATATTGATTCAGAAAAGAGAGAATTCTGAATAAATTACCCCGCTCGCTGCCTGCGGATCGTCATATTGCTGGTCTGCGCCAGTGACATCCCACGGGTTTCCGGGGCAAACGCTACGGAAATCAACAAGCCAAACAGCGAGATCCCCGCCCCCATCAGCATCGTGTTACTGATACCGTAATTATTGATAAAGATCGGCAGCGCCCAGGTTGAAACAATGGTGCCAATCCGGCTTAAGGACATAATCACCCCCACGGCAGAAGCGCGGATATCCGTCGGGAAGAGTTCATTAGGATAAAGCCACTGCAAATTACCCGGCCCGCCAGAGAAAAAGGCATATACCGCAAAGGCCATCACTACCAGCCAGATCCCCATATCCGGGATCAGCCCCAAAACCGCCAGCGCCAGCGTCATCATGGCAAAGCTGCCAATCAACAATGGACGCCGTCCGGCAGTGTTTAACCACAGCATCGGCGGAATACAGCCGAGCATAAAGAACAGGCTAATCACCACATTTCCCAGTGCCGCGTTTTTGCCAACACCCAATCCCAACAAACCAACGATTTGCGGGCCAAAGGTGTAGATGGCGAACATTGGGATCACCTGGCAAGTCCAGATGGCGGCAACAAACAGGACAAAAGGAAAATGGCGGCGATTAAACAGATCGCGAAAACGGGTTTGCTGCGGCTGCTCTTCATCGAAAGCCACCGGTTCGCCAAACAGTTTTATCATCATCTCTTCGCACTCTTTTACTCGCCCTTTGCGTAACAACCAGCGGGGAGATTCAGGCAGTTCGAATCGACCAATCAAAATCAACAAACAGGGGATCGCCGCGCTGCCCAACATCCAGCGCCAGCCACCTTCCACATCATAAAGCCAGTAGCCAACCAGATCGGCACAGGTTGCGCCGACATACCACATGGCAGCAATAAAGCTGATGGAAAACGCCCGCTGACGGGTGCTGGAGAACTCGGTGATCATCGAGGTGGCGATGGGATAATCCGCGCCGATGACAATGCCGATGAGTACCCGCATCACCAGCAGTTCGACGGGGGATGAGACAAACATCGTCGCCACCGATATCACGCCAATGGCGATAATATCAATGAGGAACATTTTGCGCCGTCCAACTTTATCGGAGATATAGCCAAACAGCGATGTGCCGACGAACAGCCCGGCGAGCGTTCCCGCGCCCAGCAAGCCAATCCAGTCTGCATCCAGTTTCAGTGCCGGAGTCAGTTGCTCCAGCGCCACGCCTATCATTACCAGGACATAACCATCCAGAAACGGCCCACCGCTTCCCCACAGCAAAATGCGGCGGTGAATAGAGGAGAATTTGAGATCGTCAAAGTTTCTGGACGGTTGCATGGGTTATTCCTGTTTTTTTGCAATGAGAGTCAGTACGGCGTTACGTATCAAACCAACATCAGCCGTAACGGAACTCCACACCAAAGGTGCCGCGCGGGTATTCCCACTGTTCCAGCGCCGACCCCAGCCCCAGAATGCGACAGGTGCCGCACTCCAGACATCCGGCGTAATCGAAGCGCACACTGCCGTCATCCTGCTTCTTGTACAGACCAGCGGGGCACGCTTTCACCAGCAGTTCCAGCGCCTGTTTATCGGCATCGGCCTTCACAACGATGTGCGGATGCTCTTCATCGACATTGAATTTATTGACGCCCAGTTTGACGTCCACATTGACGGGAGAAGTCATAAAACGGTCACTCCTTTCATGCCATCCTTGATCAGATTGATGAAGCCCACTTTCTTGCCGTGGCGGAGGATTTTCTTGCGCATCAGTTCCGGCGCGCTGCCGTCAATGGTGAACAGGTCACGCGCCACGCCCACCGCCAGTTCCGGGTAGCCGCTAAACATGCGTGGGTTATCAAGGAACGCCGGTAGTTTTTGGTACATGCGCATATCGCGCAGCGGGCCACTCTCCAGATGCTGACGATATTCCGCCAGTTTTTGCTTACCAAAATCGTCGCTTTTCATCGCTGAAAGCACGGTTTTTGCTGCTGCTTCCCCGGCGGCAATCGCCAGATCCATACCGCGAATGGTAAAACCGAGGTTCATACACATTCCGGCGGCATCACCGGCAATCAGCACGCCGTCACCGACCAGTTCCGGCAGCATGTTGATGCCCGCTTCCGGCACGACGTGAGCAGAATATTCCACCAGCTTGCCGCCCGCGATCAGCGGTGCAACTGCCGGATGTTGTTTGAAATCTTCCAGCATTTGCGGCACCGATTTTTTCGCGTCATGCAGATGATGCAGGCCGCAAACCAGCCCCAGCGACAGGGTATTTTCATTGGTATAAAGGAAACCGCCGCCCATCAGGCCATCGGTGGGGGAACCCGCAAATAAGCAGGCCGCGCCCTGATTACCCTGCAACTGAAAACGGTCTTCGATAACTGACTTCGGTAACTCGATCAGTTCCTTCACGCCAACCGCCACATCCGTCGGTTTGACGCGTTTTGCCATCCCCAGCTTTTCGGCAAGGATGGAGTTCACCCCGTCGGCAAGGATCACCGTCTTCGCTTCAATTACATCGCCATCGGCTTCTACACCGACGACTTTACCATCGCGCTGTACGAGGTTATCGACACGAATCCCGGTAATTAACTGCGCGCCCGCTTCTTCGGCCTGCTCCATTAACCAGGCATCAAATTTACTGCGCAAAACAGAGTAAGAACGCTGGGATGGCGAGGTTTCGTCACCGTTGCAGTAGTCCATAGTCATCGCTGACTTTTCCGTCATAAACGCGAGTTTTTCATGGGTAATCAGGCGTTCTACGGGGGCGGATTCGGCGAAACCTGGAATAATGTGTTCCAGACTGTGGGCATAGAGACGCCCGCCGGTGACGTTCTTGGCACCTGCGGAATTGCCACGCTCGATAACTAACACTTGCGCCCCTTCGCGGGCGAGCACCAGTGCGGCAACCGAACCGGCAAGCCCTGCACCGACGATGATGGCGTCAAAGATATCTTCGGACATAAGAGCTCCCTGTCAGCGGCAGGGCCGAAATGCAGCCCTGCCAGAGTGGATCAACGCGCTAAAGCTGCGGTCAGCGCCGGAAGGATCTTCACGGCGTCGCCAACAATGCCGTAATCCGCGTACTGGAAGATCGGCGCATTTTTATCTTTATTGATGGCGAAAATGGTTTGCGACGCGTTAGCGCCAACCATGTGCTGGATCTGCCCGGAGATCCCCACAGCCAAGTACAGTTCAGGTTTCAGCATCAGGTTGGAGATACCGACATAGCGTTCGTGCTCCATCCATTTTTCGTTTTCTGCCACCGGACGAGAACAGGCCAACTCCGCACCTATCGCCTTACAAAGCTGTTCTGCCAGCGCAATGTTATCTTTGCTGCCAATGCCGCGACCGACGCTGACCACCAGACGGGCTTTGTCGAGATCGACGCTGTTGCTCTGACGCGCCTGGGTTGCCGTGCGGGTAATCGCCACAGCCGGAGCCTGCCACTCCACGGTGTGCGTTTCGCCAGTGCGTGACGCGTCTGGCTGAGCCGCATCAAACGTGCCGCTGCTGATGGTCAGTACCGCATACGGCGTGGCAATGCGTTCTTCGCCAATCGCCAGACCGCCGTAAACCATGTGTTTCACTGTCGCTTTACCGTCCTGTACGCTGACGGTGCTGGCATCGTTAGACACCGCCGCTTTAAGGCGATAACCCAGTTTTGCCGCCAGTAATTTGCCGCGACGGGTGTTTGGCAGCAGCACCAGACCGTCTGCGCCGTGCTGGCGAATAGTGTCAGCCATGACACCTGCGTAATCTTCGATCATCCGATCGTCCGGTTTGCCGTTTAATTTCCAGACATGATTAGCGCCTAGCTGGATTGCCTGTGCGCCGTCGGCATCATTGAGGACAAAGGCATTGATTTGATTAGCTAAAGCCTGCGCACCGTTCATCAGTTCCGGCAGACGAGAAGGGGTATCGCTGAATACCCAGACTTGAGAAAACGTGTTCATAGCATCCCCTGTAATTAAATGACTTTGCGAAGATTTTCAGCAAATGCGGCGATCTGTTCTTCGCCGTCGCCTTCAATCACGATGCGCTGACGCTCGCGCTGTTTCGGCGCGGCAACCTGTTGTTCTGACCAGGCTGCCTCTGCGTTAAAACCGATATCCGCCGCCGACCATACCTGGACGGGCTTTTTCGCCGCGCCGAGAATAGCTTTCATCGAAGGAATTTGTGGGGAGTTGATATCAGTGGAAACAGCAACAACCGCAGGCAGCGGAATGCTTAAGGTTTCGGTTTCATCTTCCAGTTCGCGCTCAACGGTGAGGGTATCTGCCGTCAGGGAGAGGATTTTGCCCACGCCATTAACTGCAGGAATATTGAGGATTTCGCCCACCAGCAAACCAACCTGCTGGGCATAAAGGTCGGAAGAACCATCGCCGCAGAGGATCAGATCAAAGCCTGCTTTCTGGGCAGCCGCAGCCAGTGCGGTCGCCGTTTGTTGCGGCAGTGCCTGCTCGAACTGGTCGTCAATCACCACAATCAGTTCATCCGGGCCGCGCGATAGCACATCTTTACGCCCTTTGGCGTTGGTCAGGGCTTTACCGCCCACACTTAAGGCTGTCACCTGCGCCTCTGCTGCCTGTTGCTTTAGCTGGCAAGCCGCTTCAATAGCGTTGAGATCGTATTGGCTTATTTTGGCATCGGCTTTGCTGAAGTCTAATGAACCATCAGCATTATTGACCGCAATATCCTGTTCATCAGGCACGCACTTATAGCAAGTAATAATCTTCATTGCATCTCCAGAAATCATGAAGGAAACGTCGTTCATATCGGTGGTGTTAATTACAGATATCACGCCCTTTAATTTGGAAATAAAACTTTAATCACCAATATTGAAAATGTCACACGCAGATAAATCCAACTTTCAATATTGTTAAGTCCCTCACCAATATTGAAAACATGGCGTAGCAAAAAGAAATTTTCAATATTGTTTTATGGATCACCAATATTGAAAGTCAGATGCTATTTTTTTACGCACAACCAAACACAACTAATTGATTAATAAATAATATTAACATCAAAAGCTCTTGTTTTTACCCGATAGAAAAATGTGATTCAAATCACAGAATGCAGCCAATTGAATACCCATTATGAGTTAGCCATTAACGCGTTTACGAGGTTAATAATAATTATATTAAATGTTAACAAAAATAAAACAAACGGGAACGCAAAATAAATATTCGTTTTCACAGTGGAATTAACTCATGAAAGATAAAAAGAGAAAAACGGGAATAGAACCGAAGGTATTCTTTCCGCCGTTAATAATCGTTGGCATACTTTGCTGGCTTACAGTCAGAGATCTGGATGCGGCGAATGTCGTTATTAATGCTGTATTCAGTTACGTCACCAATGTATGGGGATGGGCATTTGAATGGTATATGGTGGTGATGCTTTTCGGCTGGTTCTGGCTGGTGTTTGGCCCGTATGCCAAAAAGCGTTTAGGTAACGAACCACCAGAATTTAGCACCGCCAGTTGGATCTTTATGATGTTCGCCTCCTGTACGTCTGCTGCCGTACTGTTCTGGGGCTCTATTGAGATCTACTACTACATCTCCACCCCGCCGTTTGGCTTAGAACCGAACTCGACAGGAGCGAAAGAGTTGGGGCTGGCTTACAGCTTGTTCCACTGGGGACCTCTGCCGTGGGCCACTTACAGCTTCCTTTCTGTCGCCTTCGCTTACTTCTTCTTTGTCCGCAAAATGGAAGTGATTCGCCCCAGCTCTACGCTGGTGCCGCTGGTGGGTGAAAAACACGCCAAAGGGTTGTTCGGTACTATTGTCGATAACTTCTATCTCGTCGCCTTGATCTTCGCGATGGGCACCAGTCTCGGCCTTGCCACACCGCTGGTGACCGAGTGTATGCAGTGGTTGTTTGGCATTCCGCATACCCTGCAACTGGACGCCATCATCATTACCTGCTGGATTATCCTCAACGCCATTTGCGTCGCCTGCGGCCTGCAAAAAGGGGTACGTATCGCCAGTGATGTGCGTAGCTACCTGAGCTTCCTGATGCTGGGTTGGGTGTTTATCGTCAGTGGTGCCAGCTTCATCATGAACTACTTCACCGACTCGGTGGGGATGTTGCTGATGTATCTGCCGCGCATGTTGTTCTATACCGATCCTATCGCCAAAGGCGGCTTCCCGCAGGGCTGGACGGTTTTCTACTGGGCATGGTGGGTGATTTACGCTATCCAGATGAGTATCTTCCTGGCGCGTATTTCCCGTGGTCGTACCGTGCGTGAACTGTGCTTCGGCATGGTGCTGGGGCTGACAGCCTCCACCTGGATCTTGTGGACCGTGCTTGGTAGTAACACTTTGCTGTTGATAGATAAAAACATCATCAACATTCCGAACCTGATCGAACAGTACGGTGTGGCGCGCGCCATCATCGAAACCTGGGCCGCTCTGCCGCTCAGCACCGCCACCATGTGGGGCTTCTTCATTCTTTGCTTTATTGCCACCGTTACGCTGGTTAACGCCTGCTCTTATACCCTGGCGATGTCCACCTGCCGCGAAGTACGCGACGGCGAAGAGCCGCCGCTGCTGGTGCGTATCGGCTGGTCAATTCTGGTTGGCATTATCGGCATTGTTCTGCTGGCGCTCGGCGGCCTGAAACCGATTCAAACCGCCATTATCGCCGGAGGATGCCCGCTGTTCTTCGTCAACATTATGGTGACGCTCTCCTTTATTAAAGACGCGAAACAGAACTGGAAAGATTAATTAACCCCCAAAATATCAAGAGGTTGAAAGATGGATTTTAATTTAAATGATGAGCAGGAACTGTTTGTCGCCGGTATCCGTGAACTGATGGCCAGTGAAAACTGGGAAGCCTATTTTGCCGAGTGCGACCGTGACAGCGTCTACCCGGAACGTTTTGTTAAAGCACTGGCGGATATGGGTATCGATAGCCTGCTGATCCCCGAAGAACACGGTGGTCTGGACGCAGGATTCGTCACCCTCGCCGCCGTGTGGATGGAACTGGGGCGTCTGGGGGCGCCAACCTACGTGCTGTACCAGTTGCCGGGTGGGTTTAACACCTTCCTGCGCGAAGGCACACAAGAGCAGATCGACAAGATTATGGCGTTCCGTGGCACGGGTAAGCAGATGTGGAACTCAGCGATTACCGAACCGGGCGCGGGCTCCGACGTGGGTAGCCTGAAAACGACTTATACCCGTAGAAATGGTAAGATTTATCTTAATGGTAGTAAGTGTTTTATTACCAGCAGCGCCTACACCCCGTACATCGTGGTGATGGCGCGCGACGGTGCTTCTCCGGACAAACCTGTCTACACCGAATGGTTTGTTGATATGAGCAAACCGGGCATCAAAGTGACCAAACTTGAGAAGCTCGGTCTGCGTATGGATAGCTGCTGTGAAATCACCTTTGACGATGTGGAACTGGACGAGAAAGACATGTTCGGTCGGGAAGGTAACGGCTTTAACCGCGTGAAAGAAGAGTTCGACCACGAACGTTTCCTGGTAGCCCTCACCAACTACGGTACGGCGATGTGCGCCTTTGAAGATGCGGCGCGCTACGCCAATCAGCGAGTGCAGTTTGGCGAGGCTATTGGTCGTTTCCAGTTGATTCAGGAAAAATTCGCCCACATGGCGATCAAATTAAACTCCATGAAAAACATGCTGTATGAAGCAGCGTGGAAAGCAGACAACGGCACCATCACCTCTGGCGATGCTGCGATGTGCAAATACTTCTGCGCCAATGCGGCATTTGAAGTGGTGGACAGCGCAATGCAGGTGCTGGGCGGCGTCGGGATTGCGGGTAACCACCGCATCAGCCGCTTCTGGCGTGACCTGCGTGTAGACCGCGTCTCCGGGGGATCTGACGAAATGCAGATCCTGACGCTGGGTCGTGCGGTGCTGAAGCAATACCGCTAAGTCCGTGCGCTGCCTGATGCGACGCTTGCCGCGTCTTATCAGGCCTACGGTTGGCCGGATAAGGCGTTTACGCCGCATCCGGCAGTCATGCGCTACATAAATTTTTCAGGAGCTAATATGGATCATCTACCCATGCCGAAATTCGGGCCGCTAGCCGGATTACGGGTTGTCTTCTCCGGTATCGAAATCGCCGGGCCATTCGCCGGGCAAATGTTCGCAGAATGGGGTGCGGAAGTTATCTGGATCGAGAACGTCGCCTGGGCCGACACCATTCGCGTTCAACCGAACTACCCGCAGCTCTCCCGCCGTAATTTGCACGCGCTGTCGTTAAATATTTTCAAAGATGAAGGCCGCGAGGCGTTTCTGAAATTAATGGAAACCACCGATATCTTCATCGAAGCCAGTAAAGGCCCAGCCTTTGCCCGCCGTGGCATTACTGATGAAGTCCTGTGGCAGCACAACCCGAAACTGGTTATCGCTCACCTGTCCGGTTTTGGTCAGTACGGCACCGAGGAGTACACCAACCTTCCGGCCTATAACACCATCGCCCAGGCCTTCAGTGGTTACCTGATTCAGAACGGTGATGTTGACCAGCCAATGCCTGCCTTCCCGTATACCGCCGATTACTTCTCCGGCCTGACCGCCACCACGGCGGCGCTGGCGGCACTGCACAAAGTGCGCGAAACCGGTAAAGGCGAAAGTATCGACATCGCCATGTATGAAGTGATGCTGCGCATGGGTCAGTACTTCATGATGGATTACTTCAACGGTGGCGAAATGTGCCCGCGCATGACCAAAGGTAAAGATCCCTACTACGCCGGTTGCGGTCTGTACAAATGCGCCGACGGCTACATTGTGATGGAACTGGTGGGTATTACTCAGATCGCAGAGTGCTTTAAAGATATTGGTCTTGCGCATCTGCTTGGTACGCCGGAAATCCCGGAAGGCACTCAGCTTATCCACCGTATCGAATGCCCTTACGGCCCGCTGGTTGAAGAGAAACTCGATACCTGGCTGGCAGCACACACCATCGCGGAAGTAAAAGAACGCTTTGCCGAACTGAATATCGCCTGTGCCAAAGTACTGACCGTACCGGAACTGGAAAGCAATCCACAGTATGTGGCTCGCGAATCAATCACTCAGTGGCAAACGATGGATGGTCGCACCTGCAAAGGGCCGAACATCATGCCGAAATTCAAAAATAACCCCGGCCAAATCTGGCGCGGAATGCCATCGCACGGCATGGACACGGCTGCCATTTTGAAAAATATCGGCTACAGCGAAAACGACATTCAGGAGTTGGTCAGCAAAGGTCTGGCCAAAGTTGAGGATTAAACGCGTGGCGTAGGTCGGGTTACCCGACTAGCGCCCGCTCAATAACAAACGAACAAAATGGATAGAGGTGCAATGGATATCATTGGCGGACAACATCTACGTCAAATGTGGGACGATCTGGCGGACGTTTACGGTCATAAAACGGCGCTGATTTGTGAATCCAGCGGCGGAGTCGTTAACCGGTACAGTTATCTTGAGTTAAATCAGGAGATTAACCGCACGGCAAACCTGTTTTATACGCTGGGGATCCGCAAAGGCGACAAGGTCGCGCTGCATCTGGACAACTGCCCGGAATTTATCTTTTGCTGGTTCGGGCTGGCAAAAATTGGCGCGATTATGGTGCCGATTAACGCCCGCCTGCTGCGCGAAGAAAGTGCGTGGATCCTGCAAAACAGCCAGGCGTGCCTGCTGGTGACCAGTGCGCAATTCTATTCCATGTATCAACAGATTCAGCAGGAAGATACTACGCAGCTACGGCACATTTGCCTGACCGATGTGGCGCTTCCCGCTGATGATGGCGTCAGTTCGTTTACTCAACTGAAAGAGCAACAACCTGCCACCTTGTGCTATGCGCCGCCGCTAGCGACCGACGATACGGCGGAAATTCTCTTTACCTCCGGCACCACCTCCCGACCGAAAGGGGTGGTGATTACCCATTACAATCTGCGCTTCGCCGGATATTACTCCGCCTGGCAGTGCGCCCTGCGTGACGATGACGTCTACCTGACGGTAATGCCTGCATTTCATATCGATTGCCAGTGCACTGCGGCGATGGCGGCGTTTTCTGCCGGAGCCACCTTTGTGCTAGTCGAGAAATACAGCGCCCGCGCCTTCTGGGGACAGGTACAGAAGTACCATGCCACCGTTACCGAATGTATTCCGATGATGATTCGTACGTTGATGGTGCAGCCGCCTTCAGCGAACGATCAGCAACACCGCCTGCGGGAAGTGATGTTTTATCTCAACCTGTCGGAGCAGGAAAAAGATGCGTTTTGTGAACGCTTCGGCGTTCGCTTGCTGACGTCTTATGGGATGACAGAAACCATTGTGGGCATTATCGGCGATCGCCCTGGCGATAAACGACGCTGGCCGTCGATTGGCCGGGCGGGATTTTGCTACGAAGCGGAGATCCGCGACGATCACAATCGTCCGCTCCCGGCGGGAGAGATCGGCGAAATCTGCATTAAAGGCGAACCGGGGAAAACCATCTTCAAAGAGTACTTTCTCAACCCGCAAGCCACCGCCAAAGTCCTGGAAGCCGATGGCTGGCTTCATACTGGCGATACCGGATACTGCGACGAAGAGGGCTTTTTTTATTTCGTCGATCGTCGCTGCAACATGATCAAACGCGGTGGCGAGAATGTTTCCTGCGTGGAGCTGGAAAATATCATCGCCACCCATCCGAAAATTCAGGATATCGTGGTTGTTGGTATTAAAGATTCTATTCGCGATGAAGCTATCAAGGCCTTTGTGGTGCTGAATGAAGGTGAAACATTGAGCGAGGAAGAATTTTTCTGCTTCTGTGAACAAAATATGGCGAAATTTAAAGTGCCTTCTTATCTGGAGATCAGAAAAGATCTGCCGCGTAATTGCTCGGGGAAAATAATCAGAAAGAATCTGAAATAAACATAATGGCAGGGAATTATCCTGCCAGCTAATAATCACGCTCTAAAAATAAATGCATTCTTTGCAGGGATGTTGTCGTCCCTGAAAAAATAAAAATGGAGAAAAGGAATGAGTGAATCATTACATCTGACCCGCAATGGATCAATTCTGGAAATTACCCTTGATCGTCCAAAAGCCAATGCTATTGATGCAAAAACCAGCTTTGAGATGGGCGAAGTATTTCTTAATTTCCGTGACGATCCGCAATTGCGCGTCGCTATTATTACCGGAGCCGGAGAGAAATTCTTTTCCGCCGGCTGGGATTTAAAAGCGGCAGCAGAAGGCGAAGCGCCGGATGCTGATTTCGGGCCAGGCGGATTTGCTGGGTTAACCGAAATTTTCAATCTCGATAAACCGGTTATCGCAGCCGTGAACGGCTACGCCTTTGGCGGCGGCTTTGAACTGGCGCTGGCGGCAGATTTTATTGTTTGTGCCGATAATGCCAGCTTCGCCCTGCCGGAAGCCAAACTGGGTATTGTCCCGGACAGCGGCGGCGTGCTGCGTCTGCCGAAGATCCTACCACCTGCCGTCGTCAATGAAATGGTGATGACCGGCAGACGAATGGGCGCAGAAGAGGCGCTGCGTTGGGGGGTAGTCAACCGCGTGGTTAGCCAGGCTGAACTGATGGATAACGCCCGCGAACTGGCGCAGCAGCTTGTTAATAGCGCCCCGCTGGCAATTGCGGCACTGAAAGAGATCTATCGCACCACCAGCGAAATGCCGGTTGAAGAAGCATATCGCTATATTCGCAGCGGTGTGTTGAAAAACTATCCCTCAGTTCTGCATTCGGAAGATGCCATTGAAGGGCCGCTGGCGTTTGCTGAGAAGCGCGATCCGGTGTGGAAAGGGCGTTAATAACCGTGAGCTATTACGCCTTTGAGGGATTAATTCCGGTGGTTCACCCGACGGCGTTTGTCCATCCCAGTGCGGTATTGATTGGCGATGTAATTGTGGGAGCCGGAGTCTACATCGGTCCCCTCGCCTCGCTGCGTGGTGATTACGGACGACTGATTGTGCAAGCAGGAGCCAATATTCAGGATGGCTGCATTATGCATGGCTACAGCGATACTGACACCATTGTCGGGGAAAACGGTCATATCGGTCATGGCGCGATCCTGCATGGCTGTGTGATCGGTCGTGATGCATTGGTCGGGATGAACAGCGTGATTATGGATGGCGCGGTCATTGGTGAAGAGAGCATTGTTGCCGCCATGAGCTTTGTCAAAGCAGGCTTTCGCGGCGAGAAACGCCAGTTGTTGATGGGCACGCCAGCCCGTGCCGTGCGCAGCGTCAGCGATGACGAGTTGCACTGGAAGCAATTGAATACTAAAGAGTATCAGGATCTTGTCGGGCGCTGCCATGCAGCGTTACATGAAACGCAACCGTTGAGGCAAATGGAGGAAAATCGTCCCCGTTTGCAGGGGACGACGGATGTGACGCCAAAGCGGTAACATCATCGGATGCGGCGTAAACGCCTTATCCGACCAACCAGGAGCGCAACCGTAGGCCGGATAAGATGCGCCAGCATCGCATCCAGCAACCAGGCTGCGTGGTATCAACGAAATGACATTAACGACGCATACTCTTTGACAACATCATCTGCCACTTCTGCTCGCGGTTAAGTTCCGTGAGCGGAACGGCAGGAATACGCGGCGTCTTTCTTACGCCGACTAATTTTTCCCGGCTGTTATTGCGCAGGCGCGCGTAAATGTGCTCATCAATATCGACCACTTTAACCAGTCGCTGGCACTGACATCCCCGCCCTTCCAGCTTATTAGGGATCATCTTAACTTCGCAGCTTATTTCTGCGACTTCCGACAGAATATAAGTTAGGGTATTAATCGCCTTGCTGTGTTCAATATCGAAATGAATAGAGATCTCTCTTGCTATCACCCAGCGATTTTCAGCCATCATCCATTCGGCGATTAACAAATAGAGTGGTTTTTCAACATATCCTTCACACATACGAACTCCAGTTTCACAAATTAAAAGTCTGGCTATGACTCGTTTTGAAGCAATCAAACAAGGCCATATTAAAATTGTGGATATATCGATAGTATGCAACTTCCCTGTCAATAAGTGTGAGCTAAATCCTGCTTACATCATCAAAAATAGAGTTTCCCGGAAAGATTATCCTTACTGGTAAAAAAAACGGTTCTCATCAGAGAACCGTATTAGTTATTCGATCAAATTGGCGGATAAAAAATATCTGCCATGACACGCTATTATTTGATCTGCGCGTGCATTTCCTGTACCGAAATAACTTTTTCGGTCGCATCTGCATTCAGTGCCATCGCGGTAGCAAAACCGCCGTTCAGGGTGGTGTCGTAATGTACTTTATATTGCAGCGCGCTGCGACGAATCACGCGGGAGTCTTCAATCGCGCGACGACCTGACGTGGTGTTGATGATGTAGGTATATTCGCCATTCTTAATACGATCCTGAATGTGCGGACGACCTTCATGCACTTTGTTCACCAGACGTGGATTAATACCCGCTTCGCCCAGCACAATCGCCGTACCGTGGGTCGCATCCAGCTCGAAGCCCTGTTTCAGCAGTTTTGCCGCCAGATCAACCACGCGTTCTTTGTCGCCTTCACGCACGGAGAGCAGCGCACGACCGTGTTTCTTCATGGTGGAGTTACTACCCAGTTGCGCTTTAGCAAACGCTTCAGCGAAGGTGCGACCGACGCCCATCACTTCCCCGGTGGAGCGCATTTCTGGCCCTAACAGCGGGTCAACGCCGGGGAATTTGTTGAACGGCAGCACCACTTCTTTCACCGAGTAGTACGGCGGGATAACTTCTTTAGTTACGCCCTGCTCAGCCAGCGATTTGCCAGCCATCACGCGCGCCGCCACTTTTGCCAGCGGTACACCGGTGGCTTTGGAGACGAACGGAACGGTACGCGCCGCACGCGGGTTAACTTCAATCAGGTAGACTTCGTTGTTTTTCACTGCAAACTGCACGTTCATCAGACCGCGCACCTGCAATTCGAAGGCCAGTTTCTGCACCTGCTGGCGCATCACATCCTGAATTTCCTGACTTAAGGTGTAGGCTGGCAGAGAACATGCGGAGTCACCGGAGTGCACGCCCGCCTGCTCAATATGCTCCATGATGCCGCCAATCAGCACCATTTCGCCGTCGCAGATGGCGTCCACATCAACTTCTACCGCGTCATCAAGGAAATGATCCAGCAGCACCGGCGCATCGTTAGAGACACTCACCGCCGTCTGGAAGTAACGGCGCAGGTCGGCTTCATCGTAGACGATTTCCATCGCCCGACCGCCGAGAACGTAAGATGGGCGCACCACCAGCGGGTAGCCAATCTCTTTCGCCTTCTCAACCGCCATTTCAATAGCGGTAACGGTAGCGTTAGCCGGTTGTTTCAGTTTCAGACGGTCAACCGCGTGCTGGAAGCGTTCACGGTCTTCTGCACGGTCGATGGCATCCGGGCTGGTGCCGATAACCGGCACGCCAGCGGCTTCCAGTGCGCGCGCCAGTTTCAGCGGGGTCTGACCGCCATACTGAACGATAACGCCTTTCGGCTTCTCAATACGCACGATTTCCAGCACATCTTCCAGGGTTACCGGCTCAAAGTAGAGACGGTCGGACGTGTCGTAGTCGGTAGAGACAGTTTCCGGGTTACAGTTAACCATAATGGTTTCGTAACCGTCTTCGCGCAGCGCCAGCGAGGCGTGTACGCAGCAGTAGTCGAATTCGATCCCCTGACCGATACGGTTCGGGCCGCCGCCGAGCACCATGATTTTTTCACGGTCAGTAGACGGATTCGCTTCGCACTCTTCTTCATAAGTGGAGTACATGTAAGCGGTGTCGGTAGCAAACTCTGCCGCACAGGTATCCACACGTTTGTAGACCGGATGCAAATCATACTGGTCGCGCAGCTTGCGGATTTCCGCTTCACGCACGCCCGCCAGTTTTGCCAGACGCGCATCAGCAAAGCCTTTGCGTTTTAGCTGGCGCAGGAAGTCAGCGTTCAGGCCAGTGATGCCCACTTCTGCCACTTTCTCTTCCAGACGCACCAGCTCTTCAATTTGCACCAGGAACCAGCGATCAATGTTGGTCAGGTTGAAAACGCCGTCTACAGACAAGCCCGCACGGAAGGCATCGGCGATGTACCAGATACGCTCTGCGCCGGCATCTTTCAGTTCGCGGCGGATTTTTGTCAGGGCTTCCGGGTCATCGAGGCTCACTTTCGGGTCGAAGCCGGTCGCACCGACTTCCAGGCCGCGCAGGGCTTTTTGCAAGGATTCCTGCTGCGTGCGACCAATCGCCATCACTTCGCCAACCGATTTCATCTGGGTGGTCAGACGGTCGTTCGCACCAGCGAATTTCTCGAAGTTGAAGCGAGGAATTTTAGTAACCACGTAGTCGATGGACGGTTCGAAGGAAGCCGGAGTACGCCCGCCGGTGATGTCGTTCATCAGCTCGTCAAGGGTGTAACCCACCGCCAGTTTCGCCGCCACTTTGGCAATCGGGAAGCCGGTGGCTTTCGATGCCAGCGCCGAAGAACGCGACACACGCGGGTTCATTTCGATAACAATCAGGCGACCGTTTTTCGGGTTAACCGCAAACTGAACGTTGGAACCGCCAGTTTCAACGCCAATTTCACGCAGTACCGCCATCGAGGCGTTACGCATGATTTGATATTCTTTGTCGGTCAGCGTCTGGGCTGGCGCCACGGTGATGGAGTCACCGGTGTGGATGCCCATCGCATCGAAGTTTTCGATAGAGCAGACGATGATGCAGTTGTCGTTTTTATCACGCACCACTTCCATCTCGTACTCTTTCCAGCCGATCAGCGACTCATCAATCAGCAGCTCTTTGGTCGGGGAGAGATCCAGACCACGGGCGCAAATTTCTTCAAACTCTTCGCGGTTATAGGCGATACCGCCACCACTACCGCCCATAGTAAAGCTAGGTCGAATGATGCACGGGAAGCCAACTTCAGCGGCAACCGCCAGCGCCTCTTCCATAGTATGTGCGATACCAGAACGCGCGGTTTCGAGGCCGATTTTCTTCATCGCCACGTCGAAACGGCGGCGGTCTTCTGCTTTATCAATCGCGTCGGCGGTAGCACCAATCATAGTCACACCGAACTCTTCCAGCACGCCCTGACGCTCAAGCTCAAGCGCACAGTTCAGCGCCGTCTGACCGCCCATCGTTGGCAGCACCGCATCCGGACGCTCTTTTTCAATAATCTTACGTACCACTTCCCAGTGAATCGGCTCGATGTAGGTCGCATCAGCCATTTCCGGGTCGGTCATGATGGTCGCCGGGTTGGAGTTCACCAGAATGACGCGGTAACCCTCTTCGCGAAGGGCTTTACATGCTTGCGCGCCAGAGTAGTCAAACTCACACGCCTGACCGATAACAATCGGGCCCGCACCCAGAATCAGGATACTTTTTATATCTGTACGTTTTGGCATGGCTCTTTTACTCCTGATTACTTAGCGGTTTTACGGTACTGCTCAATTAACTCGATAAAGTGGTCGAACAACGGCGCTGCGTCGTGTGGACCAGGGCTGGCTTCAGGGTGCCCCTGGAAGCTGAACGCCGGTTTATCGGTGCGATGAATCCCTTGTAACGTACCGTCGAACAGGGATTTATGTGTAACACGCAGGTTTGCAGGTAATGTTGCTTCGTCCACCGCAAAACCGTGGTTCTGGGCGGTGATCATCACCACGTTTTTCTCAATATCTTTCACCGGATGGTTGCCGCCGTGGTGACCAAATTTCATTTTGATGGTCTTCGCCCCACTTGCCAGCGCCAGCAGCTGATGACCGAGGCAGATACCAAATACCGGGATGTCGGTTTCGAGGAATTTCTGGATGGCGGTAATGGCGTAATCGCACGGTGCCGGATCGCCAGGGCCGTTGGAGAGGAAGATACCGTCCGGATTCATTTTCAACACGTCTTCCGCAGAGGTTTGTGCCGGAACGATGGTCAGGCGACAGCCTCTGTCCACCAGCATCCGCAAGATGTTGCGCTTGGCACCGAAATCATAAGCCACGACGTGGAACGGCAGCTCGTCTTCTTTTTTCGCTTCTGGCAGGCCGCCGGTCAGCCTCCAACTCCCTTGTGTCCAGCTATAGGCCTCTGCGGTAGTCACTTCTTTTGCCAGATCCATACCATTGAGGCCAGGGAACGCGCGGGCTTTTTCTAATGCCAGCGCCGCATCCGGGTTGTCGCCCGCGATGATGCAGCCGTTCTGTGCGCCTTTCTCGCGCAGTAAACGCGTCAGCTTACGGGTATCGATATCGGCAATCGCTACGATGTTATGGCGCTTCAGGTAAGAAGAGAGGTCTTCGGTATTACGGAAGTTGCTGGCAATCAGCGGCAGGTCGCGAATCACCAGACCTTGTGCATGTACCTGAGAAGATTCTTCATCAGCGTCATTAGTGCCGACATTGCCAATATGGGGATAAGTAAGAGTAACGATTTGACGAGAATAGGAAGGATCAGTGAGGATTTCTTGATAACCGGTCATTGAAGTATTGAAAACGACTTCCCCAACCGCCGAACCTGTTGCCCCTATGGCCCGACCGTGAAACTGGGTTCCGTCTTCCAGAACCAATAGCGCTGACTTAATCAAAACACCCTCCAGAGAATATTCACTCACTTTATTTGCATATTAATTCACAATGATGCGATGAATCAATGCAAATCTGCTTACCGACGAATTTCTGGCAAACGGCGGCATTCTGGAGATATGGGCGCTAAAAGTCAACTCAATAGCGGGATTTATTATATAATTTTATGCCTCACATCTATTTTACAGGCACTAACCGACAAAAACACAATCTAACAAGGTCTGGAAAACGCTTGCGCAGCGAGAAGAATGTGTAAACAAAGAACACGAAGAAAAAAAGTGGACCAGATGGTCAAAATTTACATTAAAACAACAAAAGAAGAAGACAAAACATGTAATTTTTAGCACTTGAATAAAATTCAAAAACATAACACCAAAAATAAAAGGGCTTAAAATTAAAGCCCTTTATAATCAATAAATTAAATGTGTTATTTTTGCGTCATTACAAATGTTTTGTGGTTACAATTTATTGAGATTAAGCACATCTCTCATATCAAAAAGGCCACTTTCCTTGCCACTCAGCCACAATGCCGATCTTACTGCGCCGTTAGCAAATGTCATGCGGCTGGAAGCCTTATGAGTGATCTCCAGACGTTCGCCGATATCGGCAAACATGGCGGTATGTTCACCCACGATGTCTCCGGCACGTACAGTGGCAAAACCTATCGTTCCGGGAACGCGTTCACCGGTATGCCCTTCGCGGCTGTAAACGGCACAATCTTTCAGATCTTTATCCAACGCATGGGCAATCGCTTCCCCCATCGCCAGCGCAGTGCCTGACGGCGCATCGACTTTATGTCGATGATGCGCTTCGATAATTTCGATATCAGTGTAGTCACCCATGACCTGAGCCGCTTTCTCCAGCAACTTAAGCATGACGTTGACACCGACGCTAAAGTTGGCGGCAAAGACAATCGCAATATCTTTGGCAGCTTCACCAATCGCCTGTTTACCTGCGTCATCAAAACCCGTGGTGCCAATCACCATCCCTTTGCCATGTTGGCGGCAAAAAGCGAGATGGTTCAGCGTACCTTCCGGACGGGTAAAATCGATAAACACATCAAAATCATCTTTTACAACATCAAGGCTGCTTTGTACGATAATGCCGGTTTTTCCTGCTCCAGCCAGTTCGCCAGCATCGCTGCCCAGTAAAGAAGATCCTTCGCGTTCCAGCGCCGCGCCAAGCTGCACGCCCTCTAATGCCAGCGCCGCCTGAATCAACTGGCGGCCCATACGCCCCCCGGCTCCCGCGATGGCAACGCGGATGTTTGCATCATGCATAGCTATTCTCTTTTGTTAATTTGTATAGACCGTTTTCAGAGTAACCAGCGCATCGCTACGCCGCCAGCCAAAAACGCTGATAATTAGAAATTAATGATAAACAGGGAGGGATATCAGTGAAAGGCATGAGTCAGTGAATGACTACATGCTGATAACATGTGACAGGTTACGGCGCCAGCGCCAGCACCTCCGCCACCCACTGCTGGAAACCTTTCACGTCCAGATCCAGCGCAACCTGAACATTTGCCGGTTTATCCAGCCGACCGTCAATATCGACGACTGTCGTACCCGCAGTAAATTCACCTTGTGTTTCTACCGCCACAAAACACGGTTTGAGAGTGAACAAGTCCGGGCGAACCAGCCAGGCAATGGCACAGAGATCGTGCATTCGTAGGCCACTTTGCATACTGCCGCTGCGGTAGTGACTAAACAGTGCATGAAGCATTTTTCCGGTGCGATTCAATTCCGGTAGTGTGATGAGATATTCGGGAGTGAGCATCGCCTGATTGGTGACGTCCAGGCCACACATCACAATCTCCAGTCCGCTCTGGAAGACCTGGGCCGCCGCTTCAGGATCAATCGCAATATTAAACTCGGCATTCGGCGTGAAATTGCCACGACCGGCAGAACCGCCCATGATCACCAGACGACGAATATGCGGTTTGCATTCCGGGCACTGCGAAAGTAATAGCGCGATATTCGTCAACGGCCCGATCGCCACCAGGGTAACGGGTTCAGGCGCGCACATTAGCGCATCACGAATCGCCAGAAACGCCGGTTTCTCCAGTGGTTTTCGATTGTGCTCAACGAAGTCATAACCTTCCATGCCGGATTCGCCATGAACATAAGACGCATCACGCGGTGCGCGTACCAACGGTGTTGCCGCCCCCTGGGCGAGTGGGATATCCGCATCCCAGAAATGCAGCAATTGCAGCGCATTTCGGGTAGTTTTCTGCACCGATACATTGCCTCCGACAGTCGTCATCAGTTGGAGATCGAGTTGTGGGGCGAAGATCGCGGCAGCAATCGCTGCGGCATCGTCGATACCAGGGTCAGTATCCAAAAAAATCGGCAAGCGCATGTTTTCTCCATAAAAAATGCCGGTAATAAGACCGGCATTTTCGCATAACTTAGGCTGCTAATGACTTAATCAACTTCACGAATATCGACACGCAGCTCTTTCGGCACTTCGAAAACAATGTTTTCTTCACGGCCTTCAAGCGAAATGGCTTCACCACCGCCAAGCTGCTGTAAACGTGCGACGACGTTCTGTACCAGAATATCCGGAGCTGATGCGCCCGCAGTCACACCGACGCATTTCGCTTCTTTCACCCACTCTTCCTGGATATCTGCCGCATCGTCAATTAAAAACGCGCGTTTGCCCATACGCTGTGCCAGTTCCGCCAGACGGTTGGAGTTGGAGGAGTTTTTCGAACCGACCACCAGCACAACTTCCGCCTGCTCTGCCAGGGCGCGTACTGCTTCCTGACGGTTGGTAGTGGCGTAACAAATGTCATCTTTGCGCGGCCCGACAATTTTCGGGAAGCGTTTACGCAGCGCGTCGATAACATCAGACGTGTCATCCACCGACAGCGTGGTCTGGGTCATAAAAGAGAGCTTCTCTTCGTTTTTGACCGTCAGCTTCCATACGTCATCTGGCGATTCAACCAGATACATTCCCCCTTCCGGGTTGCTGTACTGTCCCATCGTCCCTTCCACTTCCGGGTGCCCGGCGTGGCCGATGAGAATAGATTCTTCACCACGACGACTAGCGCGGGCAACTTCCATATGCACTTTGGTCACCAGCGGACAGGTGGCGTCGAATACCGTCAGATCGCGACTTTTCGCTTCGTTGCGTACCGCCTGGGAAACGCCATGCGCAGAGAAAATCAGGATCGCACCGTCCGGCACTTCGCTGATCTGCTCAATAAAGATAGCCCCACGCTCGCGCAGGCTATCGACCACGTAGCGGTTATGCACCACTTCGTGGCGGACATATATCGGTGCGCCGTAAATGGCCAGCGCGTTTTCAACAATGCTGATAGCGCGGTCTACCCCGGCACAAAAACCACGCGGGTTGGCCAACAGGATCTGCATGTTACGCCTCCAGTGCCGGATCGATTTCCAGCACTTCAATATCAAAATGAACGGTCTGCCCGGCCAGCGGATGGTTAAAATCAACGGTAATAGAGTCGCCGTTAATTTCGCGGATCACGCCAGGCATCTCACTGCCATCCATTGCGGTAAAAAGCATTATTGCGCCAATTTCTGGCTCGCCTGCATCCATAAACTCACGGCGGGAGAAGTACTGAATCAGGTCTGGTGACGGCACGCCAAACGCCGCATCTGGCTCCAGCGTGAAGGTGGTTTTATCGCCCACTTTCAGCCCCAGCAGATGTTGCTCCAGCCCTTCGGAAAGAGAAGCATCACCCAGGCGGAACAGCGCCGGTTTACCGTTGTTGCGGGTAGACTCGGCGGTAGTGCCATCGTCGAGTTTTAGCGTGAAGTGCACCAGGACGGCGCTATTGCTCTGTACAGATTCAGACATGCAGGTTTGCTCTTGTATTTGAGGATTTTTGCCGGATGCGGCCTACGATTTCGCAGCAATCGGTAGGCCGGATAAGATGCGTCAGCATCGCATCCGGCAGGGTTTATTATTGTTTTTTCGCTTTAGAAGGTAAAAAACCTTCCAGCACAATCAATGCCGCACCGACACAGATTGCGCTATCGGCGAGGTTGAAGGTGGCGAAATGCCAGTCGCCGACGTAGAAGTCGATCATATCGACCACAAAGCCGTGCCACAGACGGTCGAACAGGTTGCCCAGTGCGCCGCCAATAATCAGCGCGTAAGCGATATTGTTTAGCTTTTGCGTAGCCTTCGAGCGATACATCATCACCGTCAGGATCACACTAATACCAATCGCAATACCGGCAAAAAACCAACGCTGCCAGCCGCCGCTATCGGCAAGGAAACTAAACGCCGCGCCATAGTTACGCGCATAATGCAGATTAAGCGACGGGAACAGCGGAACCGTATCCCCCAGAGCAAAGTTCTGGAGGATCAGGTATTTGCTGCCCAGATCGATAATCAGCACGACTACCACCAGCCACAGCCAGCGTAGCCCTGTTGAACAGATCGATTGACTCATCAGGCAAACTTACGTTTTTCACCGTCGCCGGCGACGTTGCTGACACAGCGGCCGCAGATTTCTGCGTGTTCCGCCACCTTGCCGACATCCTGGGTGTAGTGCCAGCAGCGTGGGCACTTATCACCTTCGGCTTTACTCAACGCGACTTTCAGCCCTTTGAGTACTTCGCTCTGCTGCGCATCAGCAGGTGCGTCGTTATAGTCTGCAACGGCAGCGCCAGAGGTCAACAGGACAAATCGTAATTCATCACCCAGCGCGGTCAGTTTCGCCGCCAGTTCGGGTTCCGCGTACAGGGTCACTGCCGCTTCCAGAGAACCGCCGACTTTCTTATCCGCACGAGCCTGCTCGATGACTTTGTTCACTTCGCCACGCACTTTCAGCAGCTCGTCCCAGAATGCATCGTTCATCGCTTCGCTGTCTGCCAGACCAAACAGGCCTTCGTACCACTCACCGGTGAAGACGTATTTTTCACGCTCGCCCGGCAGGTAGCCCCACACTTCATCAGCGGTGAAGGAGAGGATCGGCGCCATCCAGCGCACCAGCGCTTCTGCAATGTGATACAGCGCAGTCTGGCAGCTACGACGCGCCACGCTGTCCGCTTTAGCGGTGTACTGACGGTCTTTGATGATATCGAGGTAGAAAGAGCCCATCTCAACGGAGCAGAAGCGCATCAGGCGCTGTACCACTTCGTGGAAATCGTATGCTTCGTAAGCCTTGAGGATGTCTTCCTGAGCCGCTTTCGCACAACCCACAGCCCATCTGTCCAGTACCACCATCTCTTCCGGTTTCACCATATCTTTTGCTGGATCGAAACCATTGAGGTTTGCCAGCAGGAAGCGCGCGGTGTTACGGATACGACGATAGCTGTCAGCAGCACGTTTCAGGATCTCGTCAGAAACAGCCATTTCGCCGGTGTAGTCGGTTGATGCCACCCACAGACGCAGAATATCCGCGCCAAGTTTGTTCATCACATCCTGCGGCGAAACGGTGTTGCCGATGGATTTAGACATCTTGCGACCCTGACCATCCACGGTAAAGCCGTGAGTCAGTACCTGACGATACGGCGCTTTGCCTTTCATCGCAGTGGAGATCATCAAAGAAGACATGAACCAACCACGGTGTTGGTCAGAACCTTCCAGATACATGTCCGCAGCGTGGCCGGCAAATTCCGGACGCACGTCAACAACGGAAGAGTGGGTAGATCCAGAGTCAAACCACACATCCAGCGTATCAGGCACTTTCACGTACTGGTCAGCTTCGTCGCCGAGGATCTCTTTCGCATCGAGATCCCACCACGCCTGAATGCCATCAACTTCAACGCGTTTTGCCACTTCTTCCATCAGTTCGAGAGTACGCGGATGCAGCTCTTCAGTGTCTTTGTGCACGAACAGTGACATCGGTACGCCCCAGGTACGCTGACGGGAGATACACCAGTCAGGACGGTTAGCGACCATCGACTCGATACGCGCCTGACCCCAGTCCGGGATCCACTGCACGCCTTTGATCTCTTTCAGTGACTGCGCACGCAGACCTTTCTGATCCATGCTGACGAACCACTGCGGCGTCGCGCGGAAGATGATCGGCGTTTTGTGACGCCAGCAGCACGGATAGCTATGCTGCATTTTCTCAACATGCAGCAGCGCGCCTTTTTCCTGCAACAGCGCAACGACGATGTCGTTCGCTTTGAAGACGTTCACACCATCCAGCGTCGGGTAAGTACCCGGCAGATAAGTGCCGTCCGGACCAACCGGGTTAGCGGTTTCCAGGCCGTATTTCTGACCAATCACATAGTCGTCCGGGCCGTGGCCAGGCGCGGTGTGAACAGCACCAGTACCGGCATCCAGGGTAACGTGATCGCCGAGGATTGCGGGAACGTCGAAGCCCATAAACGGATGAGTAAAGCGCAGCAGCTCAAGCTCTGCACCTTTCACCGTGCCGAGAATGGTGTAATCGGTCACGCCGATACGTTGCATTACGCTTTCAACCAGATCTTTCGCCAGAATCACGGCCTGACCGTCGATCTGCACCAGCGCATAGTCGAAATCAGGTGCAATGGAGATTGCGCGGTTCGCAGGCAGAGTCCACGGCGTAGTGGTCCAGATCACCAGCGAAATTGAGCCGTTAACGTTGCTGACGCCAAATTTCGCTTTCAGCGCATCCTGATCGACTGCCTGGAAAGCAACGTCGATGGACGGAGAGGTTTTGTCGTAATACTCAACTTCCGCTTCTGCCAGCGCAGAACGGCAGTCAACGCACCAGTGTACCGGCTTCGCACCTTTGTGCAGGTGACCGTTGCCGATGATTTTACCCAGCGCGCGGATGATATTGGCTTCAGTTTTGAAGTCCATGGTCAGGTACGGGTGCGACCAGTCGCCCAGCACGCCCAGACGGATAAAGTCTTTGCGCTGACCATCAACCTGGGTCGCAGCGTATTCGCGGCACTTGGCGCGGAACTCGGCGGCGGTGAATTTCTCACCCGGTTTACCGTATTCTTGCTCTACTTTCAGTTCGATCGGCAGACCGTGGCAGTCCCAGCCTGGCACATACGGCGAGTCATAACCGGAAAGCCCTTTGGACTTGATGATTATGTCTTTCAGAATCTTGTTAACCGAGTGACCAATATGAATGCTGCCATTCGCATATGGAGGGCCATCATGCAGAATGAAGGTTTTTTTGCCTTTTTTAGCCGCACGGATGATGCCGTACAGATCATCATCAGTCCAACGCGCCAGCATTCCCGGTTCGCGCTTGGCGAGATCGCCACGCATCGGGAACCCTGTTTCCGGCAAATTCAGGGTTGATTTATAGTCACTCATCAGATTCTCGGTTCCGTATTTCGGTTTGATTACATAACAGGCTTAAGCCGGTTTTGTTAGCCCAAAAAATTCGCGGGCGGTTAATTCATCACGCGCAATCTGCGCTTTCAGTTCGTCCAGCGACGCAAATCGCTGCTCACTGCGTATTTTTTTACGCAACACTACTTGTATATGGCGACCGTACAGGTCCATTGCAACATCTAACAAATGCACTTCCAGCTGCTGGCGAATACCGGCAACCGTAGGGCGTGTTCCGATGTTTGCCACGCCGGGTAACGGCTTTTCACCGAGGCCCAGCACTTCTACCGCATAAACCCCTTTCACCGGGGAAACCTGACGGCGTAGCGGTACATTCGCCGTCGGGAAACCAATAGTGCGCCCTAACTCATCACCGTGGACAACGCGCCCAGAGATGGCAAACGGGTGCCCCAGTAAACTTTCCGCCAGAGCAAGGTTGTCATCTGCCAATGCCTGACGCACAGCGGTACTGCTGATACGCACGCCGCCTTCGCAAAAAGTTTGCGTACTGGTGATGTCGAAGCCGTATTCCGCGCCCGCTTTCTGTAATAACAAGAAATCACCTTCACGACCAGCGCCAAAGCGGAAATCATCACCAACAGCCAGAAATTTTACCCGCAAATGCTTCACCAGAAGATCGCTGATGAAATTTTGCGCGGTTAACGCCGCGAAACGTCTGTCGAAACGCACGCACAGCACGTAATCAACGCCACACTCTGCAAGGTAACGCAGTTTTTCCCGCAGTCGGGTCAGACGTGCCGGGGCTTTGTCGGTAGCAAACAGTTCCAGCGGTTGAGGCTCAAAAATCATCACCATCACCGGTAAGTTGCGCTTGCGCCCTTCTTCCTGCAACCCTTGCAACAGCGCGCGATGACCACGATGCACGCCGTCGAAATTACCAATAGTCAGCACACACCCTTCTTGCGGGGCCTGGCTGAGATTATGTATGCCGCGTATCAGCTTCATGTCTGGCTCAAAACAGTGAAAATCGTCCGAGTATACCTTGTACAGCGGTCAAGGTTAACCGGCGATTGAGTACTGAAATCAGAAAGAAGTGGCTTTTCATTGCCATGGCGCAAATCACGGTAAGAAACTAACGACCTGCTGCAATTTTATCGCGGAAAAGCTGTATTCACACCACGCAAGCTGGTAGAATCCTGCGCCATCACTACGTAACGAGCGCCGCCATATTAACGGCGCTTATTTGCACAAATCCATTGACAAAAGAAGGCTAAAAGGGCATATTCCTCGGCCTTTGAATTGTCCATATAGAACACATTTGGGAGTTGGACCTTGGCTAATATCAAATCAGCTAAGAAGCGCGCCATTCAGTCTGAAAAGGCTCGTAAGCACAACGCAAGCCGTCGCTCTATGATGCGTACTTTCATCAAGAAAGTATACGCAGCTATCGAAGCTGGCGACAAAGCTGCTGCACAGAAAGCATTTAACGAAATGCAACCGATCGTGGACCGTCAGGCTGCTAAAGGTCTGATCCACAAAAACAAAGCTGCACGTCATAAGGCTAACCTGACTGCGCAGATCAACAAACTGGCTTAATCGCCTTTTGTTGTCAGCTTTGTAAAAAAACCCGCGTAAGCGGGTTTTTTTATGTCTCCAGCAGGCCGAAACTGCAGCCTGCAAAGTACGAATAGTTATTTCGCGGCTGGCGTAAACAGCGCAGAGTAATCGGCATTGCAAATACGCTGTACCGCAGGGTGTTGAATCATCCTTTCGGCAAAAATCGCATGGTACTCTTCCATGACGTTCTCAACTCGCCCAATCTCCACAACCGAGTTATCATTATAAAAATCATTGGCATATAGCGAAGGCGCAACGAAAATAGCGTTATGCGTCGCCCCAAAGGCTTTCATCAACGCCGCATCATCAAACTCCCCCAGAATTTCAACGTTTAAGCCCTGAGAGTTAAACCAGTTTAATAGCTTGCGTCCCAACATTGAGCGACGCCCCGGAATAAGTAAACGACGCTCTTCCAGACAGGCAGGAAACGGCTTTTCCGGCAGCGGGTTAGTACACCAGAAACTGACGCCACACTCGCCAATTTTCATGGAAAACAGCCCTTCTTGTTGGGTGGAGTCGATCGGACAGTCAGAGATGATCATATCCAGCTTATGCTGACTCAACTGCTCTAACAGCATCTCGTGCGTCGATTCGAAACAGCGTAGATGGATCTGCTCGTCTTCTACAACGGCTGCATCCAGAACACTGCTGACCAGGCGTTTGGAAAGGGCATCTGCCACACCAACATCAAATAATAAGTTGGACTCTTTGCGATAGTTGACGATATCCAGCATTTCCTGGCTTAACGTGAACATTTTATCGGCATAGCGATAGACCAGTTCCCCCAGTTCACTGGGTTCCAGACCGCGTCCTTTACGCTTAAATAATTTCCCTTGCAGGCGCTCTTCCAGCGCCCGGATCTGTCCGGTAATGGTTTGTGGTGTTAAATAAAGCGCCTCCGCTGCGCCAACCACAGAGCCTTCTTTGTAGACATGCCAGAAGTAATACAAGTGGTTGTAATTGATATGAGACATGCTCATTTCTCTCCCTGATAAGAATGAAAAGGGAGCCATTTATGGCTCCCCGGAACATCGTCCTGTCAAACTGATGGACGTAAACGAATGCGTAACCAGCTATATCCAATTACCGCCGAAGAGATTGAGCCAACCAGAATGCCCAATTTCGCCCAGTTAATCAGTTCTGGATCTACGCTACCAAAAGCCAGGCTGGCGATAAAGATAGACATAGTAAAACCGATACCGCACAGGATACCAACCGCCATAATTTGCTGATAAGTGGTTCCCTCCGGCAAATGCGCCAGTTTCAAACGCAGCGCCAGCCAGCAGAACAAACTAATACCCAACGGCTTGCCAATCAGCAAACCGGCGATGATCCCTAATGGCAGGATGGAGGTCAGGCCATCCAGCGTCACGCCTTGCAGAGAAACGCCGGCATTGGCAAAAGCAAACAACGGCAAAATCAGATAAGCCACCCACGGATGCAATACATGCTCCAGGCGCTTCGCCGGAGAACGACCATGCTTCTCTTTCAATGGAATAAAGAAACCGACAATGACGCCTGCCAGCGTTGCGTGGACGCCTGATTTCAACACTGCAGTCCACAACACCACGCCGACCAGAATATAAACTCCCGTGCGGCGAACACCACAAATGTTCAGCACCGCGAGCACCGCAATTGCTACAGCTGCAACGCCAAGAGAGGCCATTGACAAGTCATTAGTGTAAAACAAGGCGATGATAATGATGGCTCCAAGATCGTCGATAATAGCCAGCGCCATCAAAAAGATCTTCAGTGCTAATGGTACACGACTTCCCAATAACGCCAGGACACCGAGGGCAAAGGCAATATCAGTCGCCGCCGGGATTGCCCACCCTTCACGAGTGATAGAATCGGCGTAGTTAAAGGCCAAATAGAGCAATGCCGGGACAATCATCCCGCCGATTGCGGCAATAACCGGAAACGCAGCCTGGCGCAAACTGGCCAGCGATCCTTGCATCAGCTCGCGTTTAACTTCCAGACCAACTAACAGGAAAAATATCGCCATTAGCGCGTCATTTATCCATAACAGCATGTTTTTATTGATTTCAAGAGAACCTACCCGCAGCTGAA
The DNA here is from genome assembly GCF_031323975.1 of Escherichia ruysiae. NCBI lineage: Bacteria > Pseudomonadati > Pseudomonadota > Gammaproteobacteria > Enterobacterales > Enterobacteriaceae > Escherichia > Escherichia ruysiae. The sequence continues at coordinate 3,324,854 of NZ_JAVIWS010000001.1, read as the reverse complement.
CCGGCGTCTCAAGAAAGTCGTGATACCATCCACTGGTTGCACCGCTGTTGGCCATAATCATCGCCAGAACAGCGGCAATGATGAGAATAATGCCTCCCGAGGCATCACTACTAAAGAATCGATGCAGATGTTTCACTTTTTATTTCTCTTTCAGGTGAATAGATCGTTTTTACTATTTTACTCTGCACGAATCATCGTTAAAATCAGATTATAGTGTAGGAATAATTCGCTTTTAACGATCTATAAAGAAGATTGCGTCACCAGCAGAGGGAGTGTTTTTGGCGCCCGAAAGCGGTGGCTGATGACCTCAAGCCCTGATAATCATAGCTTAATGTCAAGATTTCTGAGGGGTTTATTCGGAATAAGTAATAATTAATTTGCAATAAACCGGAGCTGTTTGTTAAGGCGATATTTCAAATATCTCCAATTTATCGTCAATAATCGCAATAAAAAGCTAAATCAAAGTTAACTAATTGAATCCTTAAAAAAATTACGCCATAAAAATGCGAGGCGTCTTCAGGATTAGAATCGATAAAACAGAATGGATTAAAGAGAGCAGTATAATAGCGGCGGGTGCTTGAGGCTGTCTGTCTCAGGCATTAGCTGGATGGCAGATAGAGAAAAGCCCCGAGTGATATTTTACCATCAACCCGAGGCCCCCTATATGCAGACCCATGTAGAGTGCCTCTTACTGACCGTAAGGTCAAGGAGAAGAGAGCAATGAAGCAGCATAAGGCGATGATAGTCGCCCTGATCGTCATCTGTATCACCGCCGTAGTGGCGGCGCTGGTAACGAGAAAAGACCTCTGTGAGGTTCACATCCGAACTGGCCAGACGGAGGTTGCTGTTTTCACGGCTTACGAATCCGAGTAAGAGCAACGGCGGGGAGCGATCCCCGCCACTTTACAGGTGCCCGCATATCTTCAACGCACCCTATTTTTTTTACCCTGGCCTGCCCACGGGCAGGCCTTTGGGAAAATTAGCGAGTCAGGTCGTCAAAAAACTTCTTCACGCCATCAAAGAAACTCTTCGAGCGTGGGCTGTTGTGCTCGCCGGTTGGGCCACCGAAGCTTTCTTGCAGCTCTTGCAGCAGCTGTTTCTGCTTCTCGTTCAGACCTACCGGCGTTTCGACGACAACGCGACACAGCAAATCGCCCTGTGCACCGCCGCGAACAGACTTAACGCCTTTACCGCGCATACGGAACAACTTACCGGTCTGGGTTTCGCCAGGCACTTTCAGCTTGACGCGACCATCAAGGGTCGGCACTTCGATTTCGCCGCCCAGCGCCGCCATAGCGAAGTTGATCGGGACTTCACAATACAGGTTGTTGCCTTCACGCTCGAAAATCGGGTGCTGTTTAACCTGAACCTGAACGTACAGATCGCCTGCCGGTGCGCCATGCTCGCCTGCTTCACCTTCGCCCGCAAGACGGATGCGGTCTCCAGTGTCCACCCCTGCCGGGATTTTAACGGACAGCGTTTTGCTACGCTCAACACGACCATGACCATGGCATTTGTTGCACGGATCTTTGATAAGCGTACCGCGCCCCTGACAGTGCGGACAGGTCTGCTGCACGGCAAAGAAGCCCTGGCGCATCTGCACCTGACCAGAACCATGACAGGTCGGACAGGTCTGCGGCTGCGTACCTGGTTTTGCACCGCTACCGTGGCAAACGTCACACTCTTCCAGAGTCGGAATGCGGATCTCTTTGGTCACGCCACGTACAGCTTCTTCGAGGGTGAGCTCCATGTTATAGCGTAAATCAGCACCACGCGCCGCACGTTGACGACCACGTCCGCCGCCAAAAATATCGCCGAAAACGTCACCAAAAATATCGCTGAAGTCTGCGCCGCCGCCAAAACCGCCGCCGCCCATGCCGCCTTGCTCAAATGCCGCATGACCGTACTGATCATATGCCGCGCGTTTTTGCGAGTCGGTCAGAACTTCATAAGCTTCCTTGATCTCTTTAAATTTCGCCTCGGCCTCTTTGTCACCCTGGTTACGGTCCGGGTGATATTTCATGGCCAGGCGTTTATAGGCCTTTTTGATTTCACGCTCTTCCGCTGTTTTGGAAACGCCTAAAATCTCGTAATAATCTTGCTTAGCCATTTTTTTTGATTTGCCCCTAGATGAATGCACGGGCGGAGAGGAAAATCCCCTTCGCCCGTGTCAGTATAATTACCCGTTTATAGGGCGATTATTTTTTGTCTTTGACTTCTTCAAACTCAGCGTCGACAACATCGTCATCTTTCGCGTTGTTTGCAGAAGCATCAGCACCGGCAGTCTGCTGCTGTGCATGTTGCTGCTGGGCGATTTCCATCAGTTTCTGGGAAACTTGTGCCAGTTCCTGCATTTTCGCTTCGATAGCGGCTTTGTCTTCACCTTTCAGAGCAGTTTCCAGTGCAGTCAGCGCAGACTCGATAGCAGTTTTGTCGTCAGCCGGCAGTTTGTCGCCTGCTTCTTCAACCTGCTTACGGGTGCTGTGCAGCAGATGGTCGCCCTGGTTGCGAGTCTGTACCAGCTCTTCAAACTTACGGTCTGCTTCGGCGTTAGCTTCCGCGTCGCGTACCATTTTCTGGATTTCATCTTCGTTCAGACCAGAAGAAGCCTTGATGGTGATCTTCTGCTCTTTACCGCTGTTTTTGTCTTTCGCGGAAACGTGCAGGATACCGTCAGCATCGATATCGAAGGTAACTTCGATCTGCGGCATACCGCGCGGAGCCGGGTTGATACCATCCAGGTTGAACTGACCCAGAGATTTGTTATCAGCAGCACGTTTACGTTCACCCTGCAGCACGTGGATGGTTACCGCAGACTGGTTGTCTTCAGCGGTAGAGAACACCTGGCTGTGCTTGGTCGGGATAGTGGTGTTTTTCGCGATCAGCGTCGTCATCACACCGCCCATGGTTTCGATACCCAGAGACAGCGGGGTAACGTCCAGCAGCAGTACGTCTTTCACGTCGCCAGTCAGTACACCACCCTGAACGGCAGCACCGATTGCCACAGCTTCGTCCGGGTTAACGTCTTTACGCGGCTCTTTACCAAAGAACTCAGCAACTTTCTTCTGAACCATCGGCATACGAGTCTGACCACCAACGAGGATAACATCGTCGATATCAGATACGGACAGGCCAGCATCCTGCAGAGCAACTTTCAGCGGCTCGATGGAACGGTTCACCAGGTCTTCGACCAGGCTTTCCAGTTTTGCACGAGTCACTTTGATGTTCATGTGTTTCGGACCAGTCGCATCTGCGGTGATGTACGGCAGGTTAACGTCGGTCTGCTGAGCGGAAGACAGTTCGATTTTCGCTTTTTCTGCCGCTTCTTTCAGGCGCTGCATTGCCAGCGGATCGTTGCGCAGGTCAATGCCCTGATCTTTCTTGAATTCTTCAACCAGGTAGTTGATCAGACGGCTGTCGAAGTCTTCACCACCCAGGTGGGTATCACCGTTGGTTGCCAGAACTTCGAAGGTTTTTTCGCCGTCAACTTCGTCGATTTCGATAATAGAAATATCGAAAGTACCACCACCCAGGTCATAAACCGCGATAGTACGGTTGCCAGTACCTTTGTCCAGACCGTAAGCCAGTGCAGCAGCGGTCGGTTCGTTGATGATACGTTTTACTTCCAGACCAGCGATACGGCCTGCGTCTTTGGTTGCCTGACGCTGAGCATCGTTAAAGTATGCCGGTACGGTGATAACTGCTTCAGTTACCGGTTCGCCCAGGTAATCTTCTGCAGTTTTCTTCATTTTTTTCAGCACTTCAGCAGAAATCTGCGGTGGTGCCATTTTTTGGCCTTTAACTTCGACCCATGCGTCGCCGTTATCAGCAGCAATAATTTTGAACGGCATGATGGAAACATCACGCTGTACTTCTTCGTCCTGGAAGCGGCGGCCAATCAGGCGTTTAATCGCAAACAGGGTGTTTTGCGGGTTCGTCACTGCCTGACGTTTAGCCGGCTGACCAACCAGAGTTTCACCATCCTGGGTATAGGCAATGATAGAAGGCGTGGTGCGATCGCCTTCGGCGTTCTCCAGCACACGAGGAGTGGTGCCATCCATAATCGCTACACAAGAGTTGGTAGTACCCAGGTCGATACCAATTATTTTACCCATCTAAACGTCTCCACTATATATTCGGTCATCATGTGGTTGTGAGTCTGTAATAGGGGCGAAACGTCTGGTTTCAACTGCCCAATTTCATTTTTTTGCAGACTCACTCACTGCGGTTGACTACTAAATGGGGTCGTAACCCACGTCATCAAGGGGGAGATGCAAAAATTTTTTGTGCTTTTGCGCAGAAATTTCACGATATGCCGGAAGAAGTGAAAAAAAGGGAGCAATAATATTCACGTAAAAAATGAATTTCACACAAATCATTCACTAAAAAATTGTAATAAAAAGAAAAGATTACGCACCTGAATCTTCTTTTCGTCAGCAGTAAACTAGTGGCTATTCTTCCCCCGACTGCTCCCCGCTAAGAGAATCTTCATGAAATCCATTTTTATGATTTCCGCCACCCTCGTGCTCGGCCTGATGCTGTGCTGCACCGCGCAGGCCAACGACCATAAAATCCTCGGCGTCATTGCCATGCCGCGTAACGAAACCAACGATCTGACGTTGAAACTCCCCGTTTGCCGCATTGTAAAACGCATACAACTCACTGCCGATCATGGCGATTTACAGTTAAGCGCCGCGTCGGTTTATTTCAAAGCAGCCCGTAGCGCCAGCCAAAGCCTGAACATTCCGGCTGAAATCAAAGAAGGGCAAACCACCGGCTGGATCAACATTAACAGCGATAACGACAACAAACGCTGCGTGTCAAAAATCACCTTTTCCGGTCATACGGTGAACTCATCGGATATGGCCACGCTGAAAATTATCGGCGACGACTAATCTTTTAATACAGAAGCCACAATGACATGAACGTCAATTATCTACATGATTCGGACTTAGATTTTCTACAGCATTGCAGCGAAGAACAGCTGGCAAACTTTACCCGCTTACTCACTCATAATGAAAAAGGCAAAACCCGCCTGTCCAGCGTATTAATGCGCAACGAACTGTTTAAATCGATGGAAGGGCATCCAGAGCAGCATCGCCGCAACTGGCAGCTAATTGCCGGGGAATTACAACATTTCGGCGGCGATAGCATCGCTAACAAACTGCGCGGACACGGCAAACGGTATCGCGCTATTTTACTCGACGTCTCCAAACGGCTGAAACTGAAAGCCGATAAAGAGATGTCTACCTTTGAAATAGAGCAACAGTTACTCGAACATTTTCTGCGCAACACCTGGAAGAAAATGGACGAGACGCATAAAAAGGAGTTTTTGCAGACCGTCAACGCGAAGGTTAACGAACTGGAAGAGCTGCTGCCGTTATTGATGAAAGACAAGCAACTGGCCAAAGGCGTGTCGCATCTGCTTTCCAGCCAGCTGACCCGCATTTTGCGTACCCACGCAGCGATGAGCGTACTTGGGCATGGTCTGCTACGCGGTGCGGGTCTGGGAGGGCCGGTGGGTGCAGCATTAAATGGGGTTAAAGCCGTTAGCGGCACTGCCTTTCGGGTGACAATTCCAGCGGTGTTACAAATCGCCTGTCTGCGACGAATGATTAGCGCCACTCAGCCCTGATACCTGACACAGGGGAAAATTTTCATTTTCCCCTCAAAAGATCGTAGACACTGCCCCACTGGCTGATTATTATGCCGCGCCCTGAAAACACTACAGTTATTCAGGGAAATTATTTCACCATTCATTCGATGATGATTTTTGAGGAATTATGGGCAACACTAAGTTGGCTAATCCGGCACCGCTGGGCCTGATGGGCTTCGGCATGACCACCATTCTGCTTAACCTGCACAACGTGGGTTATTTCGCTCTGGACGGTATTATTCTTGCCATGGGCATTTTCTACGGCGGCATCGCGCAAATTTTTGCTGGTCTGCTGGAGTACAAAAAAGGCAACACTTTCGGTTTAACCGCATTCACCTCTTACGGTTCTTTCTGGCTGACGCTGGTTGCGATTCTGCTGATGCCGAAACTGGGTCTGACCGATGCGCCAAATGCACAGTTCCTTGGTGTCTACCTGGGTCTGTGGGGCGTATTTACGCTGTTTATGTTCTTCGGCACGCTGAAAGGCGCACGCGTTCTGCAATTCGTTTTCTTTAGCCTGACCGTGCTGTTTGCTCTGCTGGCGATCGGTAACATTGCCGGTAATGCTGCGATCATCCACTTTGCCGGCTGGATTGGTTTGATCTGCGGTGCCAGCGCAATCTATCTGGCGATGGGTGAAGTGCTGAACGAGCAGTTTGGCCGCACCGTTCTGCCAATTGGTGAATCCCACTAATTGTTTGAGATCCCCCCGCTCGGGGGGATTTTTTTATTCGTTAACTTCGCGTCTTGCACTCTTTGGTCTGAATGCCGCTACCACTTCCGGTGCCGTTTCAACGTATGGCCCTTCCAGCAACTGAATGCAGTACGGTACGCTGGCAAAAATACCGTGCACCACGACGTTACCCTCAGCATCCTTCACACCTTCCAGCGTCTCTTTGATGGACTTAGGCTGACCGGGTAAGTTAAGGATCAGTGCCTGTTTGCGAATCACACCCACCTGACGCGAAAGGATCGCGGTTGGTACAAAATGCAGGCTAATCTGGCGCATCTGTTCACCAAAGCCCGGCATCTCGCGGTCAGCTACTGCCAGCGTCGCATCAGGCGTCACGTCACGGCGCGCCGGCCCAGTCCCTCCCGTAGTGAGTACCAGATGGCAACTCATTTCATCCACCAGCTCACACAACGTTTGCTCGATGATCGCCTGCTCATCGGGGATTAAGCGGGTTTCCAGTTCAAAGGGGGTTGTCAGTGCTGATGTCAGCCATTCTTCCAGCGCAGGGATGCCTTTATCCTGATAAACGCCGCTGGATGCACGATCAGAGATGGAAACTAAGCCAATACGTAAAGTATTCATCAAGATTTTTCCGTTTAAACAGTCTCGTTAAACAGAATGATACACTGTGAAGGGAGTGACAGACAGGCTTCAGAAGAGGTAGCGTGACCGACTTCCCGGTCACGCTAAGAATGATTACAGCAGATCGCCGATCATTTTTTCCAGTTTTTCCTGGTCAACAGCAAACTTACGGATACCTTCCGCCAGTTTATCTACTGCCATTGGATCCTGGTTGTGCTGCCACAGGAACTCAGACTCGGTGATACGCGCCGGACGCGCTTTCACTTCGCCGGTGTAAGACAGTTTACGTTCGATAGCCCCTTCGCTCTCAGCCAGCTCTTTCAGCAGTGCCGGTGCGATGGTCAGACGGTCGCAGCCTGCCAGTTCCAGAATTTCGCCGATGTTACGGAAGCTTGCGCCCATAACCACGGTTTCATAACCGTGCTCTTTGTAGTACTGGTAGATTTCAGATACAGAAACCACGCCCGGATCTTCTGCCGGAGCGTACTCTTTCTTATCGGTATTCGCTTTGTACCAATCCAGAATACGACCAACGAACGGAGAAATCAGGAACACGCCCGCTTCCGCACAAGCACGCGCCTGAGCGAAGGAGAACAGCAGGGTCAGGTTACAGTTGATGCCTTCTTTTTCCAGCTGTTCCGCAGCACGGATACCCTGCCAGGTAGACGCCAGTTTGATCAGAATACGATCGTTGCTGATACCCGCATCGTTGTAGAGTTTGATCAGGCGTTTTGCTTTCGCAATTGACGCTTCAGTGTCATAAGAAAGACGCGCATCAACTTCAGTGGAGATACGGCCCGGAACCAGTTTAAGGATTTCCAGACCAATATTTACTGCCAGTTTGTCGGTCGCGTCCACAATCTGCTGCGCGCGATCGTTACTCTGCTGTTTCGCCCAGGCGACAGCATCATCAATCAACTTACGGTATTCCGGAATCTGCGCTGCGTTAAGAATGAGAGAAGGGTTGGTTGTGGCATCCTGCGGTTGATACAGCTTCATTGCCGCGATGTCCCCAGTGTCGGCCACTACAGTGGTGTACTGACGAAGGGAGGTCAATTTGTCCGTCATGATAGTATTTCTCTTTAAACAGCTTGTTAGGGGGATGTAACCGGTCTGCCCTGATGATATCACGACGCAACGACAGCGCAACCGCAGACGAGAGGGTTATAGCCCGGCGAGACTGTTTAAGTTTTCTGACACTGCGTTGATATCGCTCGCCATTTTTAAACAAAAACTCGAGTATGCTACACAGGCGTTATCTACCAATGCACATCGTATATAATTCTTAATCAATTGGTAACGTTTACACAGGAATGTAACCGCGTGCCGGCGACAAGAGGGATACGAATGCCTGATTTTTTCTCTTTTATTAACAATGTACTATGGGGATCAGTGATGATCTACCTGCTCTTCGGTGCAGGTTGCTGGTTCACTTTTCGCACCGGATTCGTTCAGTTTCGCTACATTCGCCAGTTTGGCAAAAGTCTCAAAAATAGCGTTCATCCCCAACCGGGTGGCTTAACCTCTTTTCAGTCACTGTGCACTAGTCTTGCCGCGCGCGTCGGCAGCGGTAACCTCGCAGGTGTTGCGTTGGCCATTACTGCCGGTGGCCCCGGGGCTATCTTCTGGATGTGGATTGCCGCGTTTATCGGCATGGCAACCTCTTTTGCAGAATGTTCCCTTGCCCAGCTTTATAAAGAACGTGACGCTAATGGGCAGTTTCGCGGTGGTCCAGCATGGTATATGGCACGTGGATTGGGGATGCGCTGGATGGGCGTGCTATTCGCTATCTTTTTGCTCATTGCCTACGGATTGATTTTCAGCGGTGTTCAGGCAAACGCCGTTGCCCGCGCGATGAATTTTGCGTTTGATGTTCCACCATTAGTAACTGGCATCATTCTCGCCGTCTTTACTCTGTTGGCGATAACCCACGGTATTCATGGCGTAGCCCGACTGATGCAATGGTTTGTCCCTGCGATGGCATTAATCTGGGTACTCACCAGTCTGGCCATTTGTGCGATGAATATCGAGCAACTTCCTCACGTCATTTGGTCTATTTTTGAAAGCGCCTTTGGCTGGCAGGAAGCGGCAGGCGGTGCGGCGGGTTACACCCTGAGTCAGGCGATTACAAACGGCTTTCAGCGCAGTATGTTTTCTAATGAGGCGGGAATGGGTTCGACACCAAATGCAGCAGCGGCAGCGGCATCCTGGCCGCCGCATCCGGCTGCGCAAGGCATTGTCCAGATGATCGGCATTTTCATCGACACCCTGGTCATCTGCACGGCGAGCGCCATGCTGATATTACTGGCCGGAAACGGTACAACCTATATGCCGCTGGAGGGTATACAACTTCTCCAGAAAGCGATGCGAGCACTAATGGGTTCCTGGGGAGCAGAGTTTGTCACAATCGTGGTAATTCTGTTTGCCTTCAGCTCCATCGTTGCCAATTACATTTATGCAGAAAATAATCTTTTCTTTTTACGCCTGAACAGCCCCAAAGCGATCTGGTGCCTGCGTATCTGCATCTTTACCACCGTGATTGGTGGCACGTTACTTAGTCTGCCCATGATGTGGCAACTGGCTGATATTATTATGGCGTGTATGGCTATCACTAATCTGACCGCTATTTTGCTGCTCTCTCCGGTAGTGCATACCATTGCCAGTGATTATCTTCGCCAGCGCAAACTTGGTGTGCGTCCGGTGTTTGATCCGCTGCGCTACCCGGATATCGACCAGCAACTCGCGCCTGATACGTGGGATGATGTTTCGCGGGACTAATCACAACTATCGATCAATTCATCCGCTTTTTTTGCTACAGTCGCTGTAAATTTCCTGCAAGGACTGGATATGCTGATTCTGATTTCACCTGCGAAAACGCTTGATTATCAAAGCCCGTTGGCTACCACGCGCTATACGTTGCCGGAGCTGTTAGACAACTCTCAGCAGCTTATTCACGAAGCGCGGAAGCTGACGCCCCCGCAGATTAGCACGCTGATGCGCATCAGTGACAAACTGGCGGGTATCAACGCCGCTCGCTTTCAAGACTGGCAGCCAGATTTCACCCCGGAGAATGCCCGACAGGCGATTCTGGCGTTCAAAGGCGATGTCTACACAGGTTTGCAGGCCGAAACCTTCAGTGAAGAAGATTTCGCTTTTGCCCAGCAGCACCTGCGTATGCTTTCCGGTTTGTATGGCGTACTGCGCCCACTTGATTTAATGCAGCCATATCGTCTGGAGATGGGTATTCGTCTTGAGAACGCCAGGGGTAAAGATCTGTACCAATTCTGGGGTGATGTGATCACAAACAAGCTGAACGAGGCGCTCGAAGCGCAAGGCGATCAGGTAGTGATTAATCTGGCGTCAGATGAGTATTTTAAATCAGTGAAACCGAAGAAACTGAATGCTGAGATTATCAAGCCGGTGTTCCTCGATGAGAAGAACGGTAAGTTTAAGGTTATTAGCTTCTACGCTAAGAAAGCGCGTGGCCTGATGAGTCGTTTTATTATTGAAAATCGCCTGACCAAACCAGAGCAACTGACTGGTTTTAATAGTGAAGGTTACTTCTTCGATGAAGCCAGTTCCAGCAATGGCGAACTGGTGTTTAAACGCTACGAACTGCGTTAAGTTTGCGGTAAATGCCGGAGGTCATCCGGCATTTGTATTTACCGATGGTGCCTGTCCGGACCCGGACGATGATCGCCGCCGTGATCGTGTCGATGATCTCCACGGTGATCATTTCGATGATCATTATACCAATTATGACGCGGCGCTCCGTGTGGGTGCCAGCGATTGTCTCGCCATTCATAATTTCGATACCACCAGTCACGGTCACGCCAGTAACCGCCATCCCAGTAGTAACCACGGTGGTCGCGATCGCCAATCTGTAATTTCACTGATGGTACTAGCATTATTTCCCCAGCCTGCGCTGCCATAGGAGCGACCAGAATCAGGGAAAGTGCGAGTAAGATAGGTTGCATCTTTTTCACAGGTGACTCCTTTTATCATTGCCAGTTATGGGCCGATATCAGGAGCTTACGGTAAAAGAATCCCCGTTGTCATTCTCTACAATTCAAAGAGCTAAGTTACCGCATTTATTGAAAATTTCTCCTTTTTTTCTGTCGATTTTTCTCATGTTTTCTCCATAAAAAAGCCGAACTGCATAAACGCAAGCCCGGCCATTTTCAGGAAATTAATGGATACTACTTATGATTCATCATCAGCTTGCGCAACGCGGCAAAATCGGCGGGCAGATTATGAGAAAGCAGCGGTAATTCAGCTCGTTCTGCCAGCTCTTTTGGCAGCGCCAGCGATTCACCGAGAATCGCTTCCACACTCTCTTTAAACTTCGCCGGATGTGCGGTGCCAAGGAACAGACCATATTCGCCTGGATGCAACTGGTCACGCAGCGCACGGTAAGCCACAGCAGCGTGCGGTTCTGAGGTATAGCCCAGCTCTTTTAACTCACGCATCGTCTGTTGCGTGGTTTCATCATCCACCGCCGCATAACCCAGCTCTTTCAGTTGCCAGATTTTGCGGCGAAACAACTCTTCCACGCGCGGCCAGTTGTTCGGCTGACTCACGTCCATCGCGTTGGATAACGTCGCCTGGGTGGCTTTTGGCGACCACTGCCCGTCGTGCAGGAAACGCGGCACGGTATCGTTCACGTTGGTCGCAGCAATAAAACGCTTCACCGGCAGGCCAAGAGATTTCGCCAGCAGGCCTGCCGTCAAATCGCCGAAGTTACCGCTCGGCACCGAGACAACCAGCTGGTTGCGCGCTTCCTGCGGCAACTGCGCCACAGCTTCAAAGTAGTAGCAAATTTGCGCCAGCAAACGGCTGATGTTAATGGAGTTAGCGGAGTTTAACCCCAGCGCCACTTTCAGTTCTTCATCATCAAACGCCTGCTTCACCAGCGCCTGACAGGCATCGAAATCGCCGTCGATGGCAACGGTTTCAATATTGCCGCCCAGCGTACAGAACAGCTTTTCTTGCAGGGGACTGATTTTGCCGCGTGGATAGAGGATAACCACTTTTACATTCGGTAAACCGTAAAAAGCGTGAGCCACTGCCGCCCCGGTATCGCCGGAGGTTGCAGTCAGAATAGTCACTGGCTTATCACCCGCAATATGGGTCAGCATTTGCGCCATAAAGCGACCGCCGAAATCTTTAAATGCCAGCGTTGGCCCGTGGAACAATTCCAGACAACCGACATCGCTTTCAACATTGGCGACCGGAGCCGGGAAGGCAAACGCCGCGCGCACGCGCTCTTCCAGTATTTCCTGCGGGATTTCATCACCAATAAACGCCGAAAGGATCTTCGCACTGCGGGTGACAAAATCCAGCTTCAGCATCTCATCAATTTCAGTCAGGCTGAATTCCGGCAGGTCGTGCGGAAAAAACAGCCCCTGATTTTTGCCCAACCCCTGGGTTACGGCTTGCGCAAAACTGACCTGCTCGTTGTGATCTTTCAGATTGTAGAGTTTCATTTAGTTTTCCAGTACTCGTGCGCCCGCCGTATCCAGCCGGCAAATATGAACAAAACCTTCCTGATTTTGCAGGTAGTTCTTACCCAACCAGTCGGCAACGCGCTGGGCGGTATCCGGCTTGTCACACAGAGCGAACAATGTCGGACCGGAGCCGGAGATACCGCTCGCTACCGCGCCTATTTCCGCAACCGCCTGCCGCGACTGCCTGAAGCCTGGCAATAAACGTTCACGGTAGGGTTCAGCGATAACATCTTTCATCAGCTTCGCGGCAAGCTCAGGCTGACGGGAATAGCAGGCGTGAATGAAGCCCGCCAGATGTCGCCCGTGCGCAATGCAATCCTGGCGGCGATACTGCGCCGGTAATATAGCTCGAGCTTCTGCTGTCGAGACTTTAATCCCCGGATACGCCAGCACCCACAGCCACTCATCAAACCCCGGCACTTGCTGACTGATGATGCCATTTTCTTCGATCATCAACTGCATACCACCAAGAAAGCACGGTGCCACGTTGTCATAATGAATGCTGCCGGAGATACGTCCTTCCAGCTCGCCCATCAAAGCCAGCAAACGGGTGTCATTAAGTGGCTTGCCGCAGTGTTCATTCATCGCTACCAGTGCCGCGACCACCGAACAGGCGCTGGAACCTAAACCAGAACCGATCGGCATATTCTTTTCCAGGGTCATCGCCACTGGAATTTGCTTGCCCAACTCCTGGCAAAAACGCTCCCAGCACTGATAAACGATATTTTCTCGTGGTTCTGACGGTAGCTTGTCGGCAAAGCGTCCAAGGTTGTTGAGGCTGAATGTCTCTGCCGCCGCAACCGTCACCACATCCCCAAGCAACTCGCCATCAACAGGCGTTACCGCCGCGCCAAGCACATCAAACCCGACGCTCATATTGGCACTGGAAGCCGGAGCATAAACTTTAACCATGTCAGACTCCTAACTTCCATGAGAGGGTGCGTAGCAGATCGGCAAAGACACCGGCAGCCGTAACGTCATTGCCCGCGCCGTATCCGCGCAGAACCAACGGCAGCGGCTGATAATAGTGGCTATAGAAGGCCAGGGCGTTTTCGCCATTTTTCACTTTGAACAGCGGATCGTTACCGTCCACTTCAGCAATTTTCACGCGGCAGACGCCATCGTCATCAATATTGCCAACATAGCGCAAAACTTTACCCTCATCACGAGCCTTCGCCACGCGCGCGGCAAAGAGATCGTCGAGCTGTGACAGATTCGCCATAAAAGCTGCAACATCACCCTCTGCGTTAAACTCTGCGGGCAGCACAGGTTCGATCTCGATATCCGCCAGCTCCAGTTCACGTCCAGTTTCACGGGCGAGAATCAACAGTTTGCGCGCCACATCCATACCAGAAAGATCATCACGCGGATCCGGTTCGGTATACCCCATTTCCCGCGCCAGCGTGGTCGCCTCAGAGAAACTCATGCCTTCGTCTAGCTTGCCGAAGATGTATGAAAGCGAACCAGAAAGAATGCCGGAGAATTTCATCAACTCATCACCTGCATTGAGCAGGTTTTGCAGATTCTCAATGACCGGTAATCCCGCACCGACGTTGGTGTCATAGAGGAATTTACGTCGCGATTTTTCCGCCGCATAACGCAACTGGTGGTAGTAATCCATCGACGAGGTGTTGGCCTTTTTGTTCGGCGTGACAACGTGGAAACCTTCGCGCAGGAAGTCGGCATATTGATCCGCCACCGCCTGGCTGGAGGTGCAGTCAACAATGACCGGGTTCAGCAGATGATATTCTTTCACCAGGCGAATTAAGCGCCCAAGGTTGAACGGCTCTTTGGCCTGCGCCAGCTCTTCCTGCCAGTTTTCCAGGTTGAGGCCATGCACATTGGTGAGCAGTGCCTTCGAGTTGGCAACGCCACAGACTCGTAAATCAATATGTTTGTTCTTCAGCCAGCTTTGCTGACGCTTCAGTTGCTCCAGCAGCGCGCCGCCAACGCCACCGACGCCAATCACAAACACTTCGATAACCTGATCGGTATTGAACAGCATCTGGTGGGTAACGCGCACGCCAGTCGTCGCGTCATCGTTATTTACCACGACAGAGATTGAGCGTTCAGAAGAACCCTGAGCAATGGCGACAATGTTGATATTGGCACGAGCCAGCGCGGCAAAGAATTTCGCCGAGATCCCACGCAGCGTGCGCATACCATCGCCCACCACCGAGATTATGGCCAGTCGTTCCGTCACCGCCAGCGGCTCCAATAAACCTTCTTTCAGTTCAAGATAGAACTCTTCCTGCATTGCCCGTTCAGCTCGCACACAGTCGCTTTGTGGAACGCAGAAACTGATGCTGTATTCGGAAGACGATTGCGTAATCAGCACCACTGAAATGCGGGCGCGTGACATTGCTGCAAAGACGCGCGCCGCCATGCCGACCATCCCTTTCATTCCTGGACCGGAAACGCTGAACATTGCCATGTTATTCAGATTGGAAATGCCCTTGACCGGTAATTCGTCTTCATCACGGCTGGCACCGATGAGCGTCCCTGGCGCTTGTGGATTTCCGGTGTTTTTAATCAGGCAAGGGATCTGGAACTGAGCGATGGGGGTAATGGTGCGGGGGTGAAGAACTTTAGCGCCGAAGTAGGAAAGCTCCATCGCTTCCTGATAGGACATCGACTTTAACAACCTCGCATCGGGCACCTGACGCGGGTCGCAGGTATAGACACCGTCGACGTCCGTCCAGATCTCGCAACAATCGGCACGTAAACAGGCGGCCAGTACCGCAGCGGAGTAGTCGGAACCGTTACGTCCCAGCACCACCAGTTCGCCTTTTTCATTACCGGCGGTGAAACCTGCCATCAGCACCATGTGGTCAGCCGGAATGCGGCTTGCCGCAATACGGCGGGTGGACTCAGCAATATCGACGGTAGATTCGAGGTAATGACCGACTGCCAGCAGTTTTTCGACCGGATCGATAACGGTAACGTTATGTCCGCGCGCTTCCAGTACACCGGCCATAATGGCGATCGACATTTTTTCACCACGGCAGATGAGCGCAGCGTTGATGCTGTCCGGGCACTGTCCCAACAGGCTGATACCATGCAGAACATGTTTAATTTGGGCAAATTCTTGATCGACGAACGTTTTCAGTTGCGCCAGCGGAAATCCCGGCTGGGCGGCGGCGAGTCCCGTCAGAAGTTCGGCAAAAATACGTTCGGCATCGCTGATATTGGGCAAAGCATCCTGGCCGCTAATCGTTTTTTCAATCATCGCCACCAGATGGTTGGTTATTTTGGCGGGAGCAGAGAGGACTGTAGCCACCTGCCCCTGCCTGGCATTGCTCTCCAGAATATCGGCAACCCGCAGAAAACGTTCCGCATTTGCCACTGATGTACCGCCGAACTTCAACACTCGCATGGTTGTTACCTCGTTACCTTTGGTCGAAAAAAAAGCCCGCACTGTCAGGTGCGGGCTTTTTTCTGTGTTTCCTGTACGCGTCAGCCCGCACCGTTACCTGTGGTAATGGTGATGGTGGTGGTAATGGTGGTGCTGATGCGTTTCATGGATGTTGTGTACTCTGTAATTTTTATCTGTCTGTGCGCTATGCCTATATTGGTTAAAGTATTTAGTGACCTAAGTCAATAAAATTTTAATTTACTCACGGCAGGTAACCAGTTCATAAGCTGCTGGCAGATGCTCTTTTTTAATCCATTCAGAGACAGATTTCCCGTTGCAGTCAGAATGAAAACCTAAAAACAACATGACGTGGCGTTTTTTATTTGGTGATATTTTTTTCAATATCATGCAACAAACGATGCAACATTGCGGTATCCCGTTGCTCTAAAAGCCCCAGACGTTGCTGTAACCAGTCGACCAGTTTTGTGTCATCTGCCACCGCTAACGTCGTTAACAACGACATGGCACGTTCGCGTAAAGCGCGCAGTTGATGTTGGTCTGCCGTTGCGTCACTTTTCGTCGGTTGTTGTATTAATGTTGCTAATTGATAGCAATAGACCATCACCGCCTGCCCCAGATTGAGTGAAGGGTAATCCGCCACCATTGGCACGCCGGTAAGAATATCAGCCAGTGCCAGTTCCTCGTTGGTCAGCCCGGAATCTTCACGACCAAAGACCAGCGCCACATGATTCATCCACGCCGATTTTTCTTCCAACAATGGCACCAGTTCCACCGGTGTCGCGTAGTAATGATATTTCGCCCGACTACGCGCTGTAGTGGCGACAGTGAAATCTACGTCATGTAACGATTCAGCCAGCGTCGGAAAAACTTTAATATTATCAATAATATCACCGGAGCCATGAGCAACCCATCGGGTGGCAGGTTCCAGATGCGCCTGGCTATCGACAATCCGCAGTTCGCTAAAACCCATCGTTTTCATTGCCCGCGCTGCTGCCCCAATATTTTCTGCTCTGGCGGGTGCAACCAGAATAATCGTCAAACGCATGTTGCTACTCTTCTTGACCAAATAACCGCGAATAGAGTGATGAATGTCAACTTACTGCGCGGAGAGAATTTACAAAATATTAACGCAAGTCGCAGAAAAAGCCCTTTACTTAACTTAAAAAAAGCTAAACTATTTCTTGACTGTACTAACCGTTCAATTGTTAAAAAACGCTACATATCTTTCTGTTTACTTAGGATAATTTTATAAAAAATAAATCTCGACAATTGGATTCACCACGTTTATTAGTTGTAGGATGCAACTAGTTGGATTATTAAAATAATGTGACGAAAGCTAGCATTTAGATACGATGATTTCATCAAACTGTTAACGTGCTACAATTGAACTTGATATATGTCAACGAAGCGTAGTTTTATTGGGTGTCCGGCACGTCTTAGCCTGTTATGTCGCTGTTAAAATGGTTAGGATGACAGCCGTTTTTGACACTGTCGGGTCCTGAGGGAAAGTACCCACGACCAAGCTAATGATGTTGTTGACGTTGATGGAAAGTGCATCAAGAACGCAATTACGTACTTTAGTCATGTTACGCCGATCATGTTAATTTGCAGCATGTATCAGGCAGGTCAGGGACTTTTGTACTTCCTGTTTCGATTTAGTTGGCAATTTAGGTAGCAAACATGCAGACCCCGCACATTCTTATCGTTGAAGACGAGTTGGTAACACGCAACACGTTGAAAAGTATTTTCGAAGCGGAAGGCTATGATGTTTTCGAAGCGACAGATGGCGCGGAAATGCATCAGATCCTCTCTGAATATGACATCAACCTGGTGATCATGGATATCAATCTGCCGGGTAAGAACGGTCTTCTGTTAGCGCGTGAACTGCGCGAGCAGGCGAATGTTGCGTTGATGTTCCTGACTGGCCGTGACAACGAAGTCGATAAAATTCTCGGCCTCGAAATCGGTGCAGACGATTACATCACCAAACCGTTCAACCCGCGTGAACTGACTATCCGTGCACGCAACTTGCTGTCTCGTACCATGAATCTGGGTACTGTCAGCGAAGAACGTCGTAGCGTTGAAAGCTACAAGTTCAATGGTTGGGAACTGGACATCAACAGCCGTTCGTTGATCGGCCCTGATGGCGAGCAGTACAAACTGCCGCGCAGCGAGTTCCGCGCCATGCTTCACTTCTGTGAAAACCCAGGCAAAATTCAGTCCCGTGCTGAACTGCTGAAGAAAATGACCGGCCGTGAGCTGAAGCCGCACGACCGTACTGTAGACGTGACAATCCGTCGTATTCGTAAGCATTTCGAATCTACGCCGGATACGCCGGAAATCATCGCCACCATTCACGGTGAAGGTTATCGTTTCTGCGGTGATCTGGAAGATTAATCGGTTTACCACCGTCAAAAAAACGGCGCTTTTTAGCGCCGTTTTTATTTTTCAACATTATTTCCAGATGCGTAACTCATCGTCTGTTGTGACTTCTTTACTGGTTTTCATTTTCGGTAGTGAAAATGCATACCAGTCGATATCACGTGTCACAAACATCATGCCAGCCAGCGCCACCACCAGCACACAGGTTCCCAACAACAGCGCGCTATCGGCAGAATTCAGCAGTCCCCACATCACGCCATCCAGCAACAACAGCGCGAGAGTAAACAACATGCTGTTGCGCCAGCCTTTTAATACTGCCTGCAAGTAAATACCGTTCATTAACGCCCCAATCAGACTGGCGATTATCCATGCCACGGTAAAACCGGTATGTTCAGAAAGCGCCAGCAAGAGCAAATAAAACATCACCAATGACAGCCCTACCAGCAAATATTGCATCGGGTGTAAACGCTTTGCCGTTAATGTTTCAAAGACAAAGAAGGCCATAAAAGTTAGCGAGATCAGCAAAATGGCGTACTTGGTCGCCCGATCCGTTAATTGATACTGATCGGCTGGCGTAGTGACTGCGACGCTAAACGCCGGGAAATTTTCCCAGCCGCTATCATTGCCTGAAGCAAAACGCTCACCGAGATTATTAGCAAACCAGCTACTTTGCCATTGCGCCTGAAAACCGGATGCACTTAACTCCCGTTTCGTTGGCAAAAAATCGCCTAAAAAACTGGGGTGCGGCCAGTTGCTGGTTAAGGTCATCTCGCTATTACGTCCCGTCGGCACCACAGAAAAATCACCAGTACCGCTTAAATTCAGCGCCATATTCAGCTTCAGGTTCTGCTTCAGCCAGTCTCCTTCGGGTAAAGGGATATGCACGCCCTGCCCGCCTTGCTCTAACCCGGTGCCAGGTTCAATGCTCAGCGCAGTTCCGTTAAGTTCAGGCGCTTTCACCACGCCAATACCACGCGCATCCCCGACGCTAATCACAATAAATGGCTTGCCTAAGGTGATATTTGGCGCGTTGAGTTCGCTAAGACGCGAAACGTCAAAATCGGCTTTCAGCGTTAAATCACTGTGCCAGACCTGGCCGGAATAAATACCGATCTTCCGTTCTTCCACGTTCTGATTGCCATCAACCATCAACGACTCAGGTAACCAAAAATGGATAAAACTTCGTTTCCGCTCCACGGTTTTATCCTCTTCCTGCACCGTATAAAGCTCGGTCACAGGAATAGCGATGAGCGGCCCAACGAGTTTTTGCGGTCCGCTGGTGCTTTGGCGAATCGCATCTTCCACATCGCTCCGGTAATCGGCACGTTCGACAATCACCTGCCGAATCAACATTAATGGAATTAACAACAGCAACACCGTGCCAAACAAAGTGGTCATTTTCCAGAACAGGGGGGATTTCAACATAGTCTTCTCCTTTGCAATGACGGCAGTGTATGAAGGCTATGTGAGAAGAATTTGAAGTTATGTGAAGTGACGGTGAAGCCGAAGCGAGGCCAGCACACCGCTTTCCGGCATGTTGTGCAGCGTGACTTCGCCATTGAGCAAACGGGCAACTTCGCTGACAAACGCCAGCCCAAGACCACTGCTTTTTTGCCCATTTGCACGCGGTAAAGAGTAAAAGCGTTCAAAAATGCGCGACAGCGCGTAGTCAGGAATGCCACTGCCGGTATCCTGCACCTTAAGCGTAACTTGCTCCTCATCTGCCACAGCACTAAGCGTTATGCAGCCATGATCGGGAGTAAAATCGATGGCGTTATCCAGTAAATTCCCCAGCGCCTGCTCCAGTAACGCAGGTTCAGCAGCAACCTTAACCTCTGTAGGCATAACATGCAGAGTGATATTTTTTTCTGCCAACTGCACGGTGCGCGCTTCGCTGATGCGGTTAAATAATGCCGCTACGTCAACCGCAGAAAGAACCACTTCCTGGCGATTCTCCAGTCTTGCCTGGCGTAATAACGTTTCTACCAGTGCCTGCATTCGCGCATTTTGCGTCAAAATATTATCGGTAAAGCGAGCCACCACTTCTGGCGGCGGGCCTTCACGTAAAATTTCCGCTGCGCCACGAATCGCCGCCAGTGGGCTTTTTAGCTCATGAGTTAATGCGTAAACATACTGCTCAATATAGTTTTTCCCTTCCAGCTTCACGCGCATACTTTCCAGCGCCTGCGCTAACTTACGCAGCTCGCTACTGCCGAGTTCAGGGAGAGGAACGGGTTTATTGTCGGTAACGGAATCAGCATAGCGGGTGAGTCGGGCAATGGAGCGGTTGATCCACCAAACCATTCCCGCACCAATCACCAGCGCAATCCCCAGCAAAATGGTACTCGCCCATAAAATTCGTCGCTCGCTGCGTTTAATGACCGGTGCCATCGCCGCGTTCGGTTTGCCTACGCTCAAAACGCCAATAAGCCGTGAACCGTCCATAATCGGCGCGGCGACATACATCACAGAACTTTCGGGGTCGGCAGGATTTTGCAACGTGCTGCGCGCACCATACTGACCACGCAACGTTAGCCAGACATCATTCCAGCGGGAATAATCCTGTCCCACGGCTTTGTTTGCCGAATCGAACAATACTTTGCCCTGCGCATCAGTCATATAGACATGGTATTCATTGCGCACTTTGTTAATGCCGCCGATATTGGCGCGAAACGGGCGATTTTGTAGCTGGTTAAACGCCTGCGCCAGTTGTCCATGCTCGGGGTCACCAGAGAGCAAATCGGGACGCGCCAGCTCCGCCAGCAACGTTGCGGTGTCGATCAGCGTACCTTCCGTCGCCCTTCGCACACCCGGTTTAACTTCTTTGACAAAAATTGCCAGTACGAACCAGGCTGCCACCGCCACCAGTAAAAAATAGCCCAGCAACAGGCGCATCCCGATGCGCATTACAGGCTCCTCAGGCTGTATCCCATTCCGCGATGAGTATTAATTGGCGAAAGGTCGGGATTTATAGCGCGCAGTTTGGCGCGCAGCGTTTTGATGTGAGTATCGACAGTGCGATCGTAAGTGTCCTGTGCATCTTCCCAGACGCTATCCATCAATTGCTGGCGTGACCAGACGCGGCCTGGCGACTTGAGTAACGTTTTCAACAACAGAAATTCGTACCGCGTCAGCGTTAATGGCGTGTCAAACCAGCTGATCTGCGCCGCAGGTTCATTCAGTTCAAAATGACCAATACGGATGACGGGAGACGGCGTAGAAAACTTCTTCACCCGACGCAGTAAGGTGCGCACCCTGGCGCACACTTCGCGAGGTGAAAACGGTTTAGCCACGTAGTCGTCAGCGCCAATCTCCAGCCCAAGCAGGCGATCCACCTCTTCACTACGGGCGGTCAGAAACAGTACAGGCAACGCAGGATGGAGCGCCAGCAACTGGCGACACAGTTCGAAACCGCTAATATCAGGCAGGCCGACATCGAGAATGATAACGTCAGGAACCTGCAGGCGCGCTTTATCCAGCGCCGGTAAGCCCCGTTCAAAGAACTCGACGGCAAAACCTTCCTGCTGCAACATGTAGACCAGCGTGTCGGCTATCCCTTGCTCGTCTTCCACTAACCAGACCGTTTCCCGTTGCATAAATCGCCTCTGTTATTGTCGCCACGGCATGACAGGAACGGCGCTGATGGCATTTTTCGGTGAACCATCGACAACTTTGTCGGAGTAAGCCAGGTAAGCGAGCGCGTTGCGTTTGGCGTCATAGAAACGCACGACCTGTAACGACTTAAAGACCAGAGAAGTCCGTTTTTTGAACACGACTTCGCCTTGAGCTTTGCCGTTTTTAATGCGATCCGACAGTTCAATCGGCCCTACCTGCTGGCAGGAAATGGCCGCATCGGAAGTATCTTCCGCCAGACCTAATCCCCCTTTAATACCGCCGGTTTTCGCCCGACTCACATAACAAGTGACATTTTTTACATCGGGATCGTCAAAGGCTTCCACGACAATTTTGTGATCCGGGCCGATCATTTTAAATACGGTGTCGACCGAACCAATTTCTTCCGCATGAGCCAATGGTCCCAGCATTATCAGGCTTAAGGACAAGATCAAATGCTTGTATTTCATATTGTTACCATTTTTATAAGTTACACTGAGCAATTAGTTCGTCATGATAAATAACATATTGATTAAGAACAAAAACTCAATATTTTTATCTCCGTCAAGACCTAAAACATACTCTGCTAAGAAAAAAAACACTGAATGCTAAAACAACAAAAAATGCTATTATCCAATTACCTGATGTCAGGTGCTCGTTGTTGAAAGGATGAGGATATTTTATGGATCAGGCCGGCATTATTCGCGACCTTTTAATCTGGCTGGAAGGTCATCTGGATCAGCCCCTGTCGCTCGACAATGTAGCGGCGAAAGCAGGTTATTCCAAGTGGCACTTACAGAGAATGTTTAAAGATGTCACTGGCCATGCTATTGGCGCGTATATTCGTGCTCGTCGTTTGTCGAAATCGGCGGTCGCACTACGCCTGACTGCGCGTCCGATTCTGGATATCGCGCTGCAATACCGCTTCGACTCTCAACAGACATTTACCCGCGCATTCAAGAAGCAGTTTGCCCAGACTCCCGCACTTTACCGCCGTTCTCCTGAATGGAGCGCCTTTGGTATTCGCCCGCCGCTGCGTCTGGGTGAATTTACCATGCCAGAGCACAAATTTGTCACCCTGGAAGATACGCCGCTGATTGGTGTTACCCAGAGCTACTCCTGTTCGCTGGAGCAAATCTCTGATTTCCGCCACGAAATGCGCTACCAGTTCTGGCACGATTTTCTCGGCAACTCGCCAACCATTCCACCAGTGCTTTACGGTTTGAACGAAACGCGTCCAAGCCAGGATAAAGATGACGAGCAAGAAGTGTTTTACACCACGGCTCTGGCTCGGGATCAAGCTGACGGCTATGTACTGACGGGACATCCGGTACTGTTGCAGGGTGGCGACTATGTGATGTTTACCTACGAAGGTCTGGGAACCGGCGTGCAGGAGTTTATTCTGACGGTATACGGAACCTGTATGCCGATGCTCAACCTGACCCGCCGTAAAGGTCAGGATATTGAGCGATACTACCCGGCAGAAGATGCCAAAGCGGGAGATCGCCCAATTAATCTGCGCTGCGAGCTGCTTATTCCAATACGTCGTTAACGCTGTAGCTCGTCTAATGCAGGGGCGTCCAGATGCGAGATGTCCCCTGCGGTTTCAACTACCCAGCCAGATGCCAGCCACAGGCTTTCCTGATAATCCACGCGCGAAATAGAACAGTTACGCAGACGTAAGCGGCGTTCTGCCCATGCCGGTAAGCCCAGAATGGTACTCACCAGGCATCCCAGCGCGATACCGTGACTCACCAGCAGTGGTCGACTTCCCGGTGGTAAATCCCGACAAGATTCCAGTGCTGCGTTAACGCGATCGCTAAGTTCCTGCATCGACTCGCCTTCAGGAATACGCCCGTCAACGGTGCCATTGACGAGCTGACGACGCCAGTTCTCTTCTTCTTCAGTCAGAGAGTCAATGTGTCTTTTCTCCAGCACGCCCATATTTAACTCACGCAAGCGGGAATCAAAGATGATGTCACAACCACAAGCCTGGGCGATGATTTCCGCCGTACGCCGGGTGCGGCCTAAATCACTACTGATGATATGCGTAATGCCAAGCTCTTTGGCACGGTTCGCCACCTGCATTGCCTGTTGCTCACCTTTTGCAGTCAGCGGGCTGTCAGACTGGCCCTGAATACGTCGCTCGGCGTTCCACTGTGTTTCACCGTGGCGGACAAGGTATACCTGTAACATGCTTTTTTTCCGTATACTGCTTTAACGTTAATTTTGTGAGTAATCCTGATTATGCACCATGTTGTCTGTGCGACCACCAATCCCGCTAAAATTCAGGCCATTCTGCAGGCATTTCACGAGATCTTCGGCGAAGGATCCTGCCACATTGAGTCCGTTGCCGTCGAGAGCGGCGTACCGGAACAGCCCTTTGGCAGTGAGGAAACGCGCGCTGGCGCACGAAATCGGGTAGCAAATTCTCGTCGTTTACGCCCAGAGGCTGATTTTTGGGTAGCAATTGAAGCGGGTATTGATGGTGACAGCACCTTCAGTTGGGTGGTGATTGAAAACGCGAGCCAGCGCGGTGAAGCGCGTTCGGCAACTTTGCCGTTACCTGCGGTAATTCTGGAGAAAGTGCGTGAGGGCGAGGCGCTTGGCCCCGTGATGTCGCGTTATACCGGCATTGATGAGATTGGCCGTAAAGAGGGCGCGATCGGCGTGTTTACCGCCGGGAAACTCACCCGCGCCAGCGTCTATCACCAGGCGGTGATCCTGGCGCTAAGTCCGTTTCATAATGCGATATATCAGCCATTGTAGGACGGATAAGGCGTTCACGACGCATCCGGCATTCGGTGCGCAATGCCTGATGCGACGCTGACGCGTCTTATCAGGCCTACAAAATCAATCGCTTTTCAGCAGCACTTCTTCCAGCCACTGGCGCAACTCGACAGGCGCGGCTTTCAGACTGTTAGATCCACGAGTAATGGTCGCAATGCCCGCGCCGAGTTCGTTTTTTAACTCACGCTGGCTCATTTCACCGCGCAACAACTCTTCTACGATACGCACGCGAGTCCCCAACGCTTCGCGCTCATCCGGCGTCAGCATCAGGTTTAGCAACGGTAAATGGAGATCGTTTTCGTAGGCATTCTTAAGCAGGTCAACAAAACGTAACCACTCCTGGTGACGCTGTTCTGCCATCGCTGCTGAATAGGGTGATTGTTGAGCCATAGTGTGTCGCCATTGTTAGCGGGGGAAGCCTGATGCCTCCCCCGGTTGTACTCGCAAAAGAGTACGATAGCATATCATAAACGGGCGGTTCAGTAACGACGCCCCCATTCTGTGGCGCTCAAAAGCGTCGGTTTATCGCCCATGAAATAGCGATAGTACGCGTCATAAGCCAGCACGTTCTTCACATAACCGCGCGTCTCGGAGAACGGGATACTCTCGACAAACGCCACCGCGTCGATACGTCCGGCGCTGTTGCCAAGCCAGGTACGCACTCTCCCTGGTCCCGCGTTATAGGCTGCCGATGAGAAAATACGGTTATTACCAAACTGCTGATAAACATATTGCAGGTAACTGGTGCCAATGTTGATGTTCGTTTCCGGATCAAGCAATTGTCCCGGGCTGCTGTAACCTGGAATTGAGAACATCTTCACCGTATGGGTCGCTGTGCCAGGCATAATCTGCATCAGGCCGCTGGCGCCTACCGGCGACTTCACTTTCGGATTCCAGGCGCTCTCCTGGCGGGCAATCGCCATTGCATAGCTTTGCGGGATATCTTTGCCATTGGTGTAGCGTTTGAAAAGATCGTTGTAGGCCAGCGGGAATCGCTCTTCCAGATGATCCCACAGCTTCCCGGCGATCGTTGCCTGAACGCTAAGATCCCACCATTGGTTATTGAAAGCATATCGCGCCAGTTGAGCCTGCTCTGCTTTTGACTTGCTCTTCACAAGATTGGCCCACTCGCTACGCGCGGTATTATCGAGATTCCAGTACATCAACTCGCGCACGCGCGCCATCTCCGACCCCTGAGTCAGGGCGCTGTCAACATTCTGCGGCGCTTTATCAATCTTCAGCTCATACTCTTCGCCGATCCGCTGTGCAGCAACCATCGGGTAGAAACCACGCTGTTGCATGAGTTGATGCAAAATCTCTTTTGCTTCCGCTTCACGACCGCGTTCCAGCAGTAAATCCGCCTGCCAGTAACGCCATTCATCTTTCTCTTTCGCTTCCATCGGCAAGCGTGCCAGCCAGGTATTCAGGCCAGAACGGTCGCCAGTGCCAAGCGCCATCCGCACGCGTCGTTCAATTAACGACGTGGATTGCGAACGCATAATGGCGTCATCGCGCCATTTCGCCTGCTCGTCGGTGACGTCGTTGCCCATCAGACGCCAGGCGACGATATCGCGTAGCTCCTGAATCTGATCTTCATTAAGCTGCTGCGCCTGGGCAAGCGACGGGATCATCAGCCGTGCGTTTTCTGCATCCTGGCGCGCCACGCTGGCAAACGCCACCGCTGCCATCTGGCGGGTAAAATCAGTCGCTCCGGTAGTACGCGCGAATGTCAGCACTGTATTAGGATCGTTCGCCAGCGAAATAATCGCCGAGGCGATAGTTTGATAATCGGCAGGCATCTGCCCTGCGAGTACCGTCACCAGCCCGGTATTGCCCGCTTTCATCGCCAGGCGGATACGCTCTAAATAAGCCAGTGGTTCTTGCTTACCGGACGCGCGCCAGACGCTAAACAACTTATCGCAAGCGTTAGGCTGACTCTTTCCGGTTAGCCAAAGTTCTTTCGCCCCCTGCCAGGCTTCTTCGCTCTGCCCGATATTCCATTTCGCATAGTAATAATTACATTGCGCTTCGGTAGTCCCTGGTTTTTCCGGGCTAAAAGCTAACAGACCACGCCAGTCTTCACGCCGCGCCAGTTCATTGACGAAGCGAGATTGTAGCGTGCGAGCGGGAGGAAGCGTGGGGTTAGCGCGAACAA
Organism: Escherichia ruysiae; assembly: GCF_031323975.1. NCBI lineage: Bacteria > Pseudomonadati > Pseudomonadota > Gammaproteobacteria > Enterobacterales > Enterobacteriaceae > Escherichia > Escherichia ruysiae. Next base: position 3,298,061 of record NZ_JAVIWS010000001.1, on the reverse strand, counting down.
AGTTAGTGACCTTGACCGCCGGTTGATTCATCAGGTCATCGGTAATCTGGCGGTATTCCAGGTAGGGATAAAGCGGATAATCCTTCAGTCCAGGCATCATTTGTTCGACCACATCCATTTGTCGATTATCCCAGGCCTGCTTGATTTGCGCGTAACGGCTACGCTGCTCATCCAGTGAGTCGGCTCGCGCCACGCTGCTGACCGTCAGCAGACAGACACCGGCAGCCAACAGCCGCCAGGTAACTTGTTTGGCTTTTTCCACAAGCGCATCCTCTAAGTGTAAATACATCAATGCAGCGTCATGCCGCCTAATAGATTTATGCTAACCAGTCATTGCCGTTTGTGCCACGTTATGGACACTTTTTTACTTTTACTGCGAGGGTGATCGACCGGCTGGGATTAGATAAGGAAACAGGCTACACTTCGCCTTTGAAAACTCATCATCACGATAAACATAGAGGCGAAGTCCAACGTGGCTCAATTCGTTTATACCATGCATCGTGTCGGCAAAGTTGTTCCGCCGAAACGTCATATTTTGAAAAACATCTCTCTGAGTTTCTTCCCTGGGGCAAAAATCGGCGTCCTGGGTCTGAACGGCGCCGGTAAATCTACCCTGCTGCGCATTATGGCGGGCATCGATAAAGACATCGAAGGCGAAGCGCGTCCGCAGCCGGATATCAAGATTGGTTATCTGCCGCAGGAACCGCAGCTGAACCCGGAACACACCGTGCGTGAGTCCATTGAAGAGGCGGTTTCTGAAGTGGTTAACGCCCTGAAACGTCTGGATGAAGTGTATGCGTTATACGCCGATCCGGATGCCGATTTCGACAAGCTGGCCGCTGAACAAGGCCGTCTGGAAGAGATCATTCAGGCTCACGACGGTCATAACCTGAACGTGCAACTGGAACGTGCAGCAGATGCGCTGCGTCTGCCGGACTGGGAGGCGAAAATCGCTAACCTCTCCGGTGGTGAGCGTCGTCGCGTGGCGTTGTGCCGTCTGCTGCTGGAAAAACCAGACATGCTGCTGCTCGACGAACCAACTAACCACCTGGATGCCGAATCCGTAGCGTGGCTGGAACGCTTCCTGCACGACTTCGAAGGCACCGTTGTGGCGATTACCCACGACCGTTACTTCCTCGATAACGTTGCGGGCTGGATCCTCGAACTTGACCGTGGCGAAGGTATTCCGTGGGAAGGTAACTACTCCTCCTGGCTGGAGCAGAAAGATCAGCGTCTGGCGCAGGAAGCTTCGCAAGAAGCAGCACGTCGTAAGTCGATTGAAAAAGAGCTGGAGTGGGTACGTCAGGGGACTAAAGGCCGTCAGTCGAAAGGTAAAGCACGTCTGGCGCGCTTTGAAGAGCTGAACAACACCGAATATCAGAAACGTAACGAAACCAACGAACTGTTTATTCCACCTGGACCGCGTCTGGGCGATAAAGTGTTGGAAGTCAGCAACCTGCGTAAATCCTACGGCGATCGCCTGCTGATTGACTCCCTGAGCTTCTCGATCCCGAAAGGGGCAATCGTCGGGATCATCGGGCCGAACGGTGCAGGTAAATCGACCCTGTTCCGTATGATCTCTGGTCAGGAACAGCCGGACAGCGGCACCATCACTTTAGGTGAAACGGTGAAACTGGCGTCTGTTGATCAGTTCCGTGACTCAATGGATAACAGCAAAACCGTTTGGGAAGAAGTTTCCGGCGGGCTGGATATCATGAAGATCGGTAACACCGAGATGCCGAGCCGTGCCTACGTAGGCCGCTTTAACTTTAAAGGGGTTGATCAGGGCAAACGCGTTGGCGAACTTTCCGGTGGTGAGCGCGGTCGTCTGCATCTGGCGAAGCTGCTGCAGGTTGGCGGCAACATGCTGCTGCTCGACGAACCGACCAACGATCTGGATATCGAAACCCTGCGTGCGCTGGAAAACGCCCTGCTGGAGTTCCCGGGCTGCGCGATGGTTATCTCGCACGACCGTTGGTTCCTCGACCGTATCGCGACGCACATTCTGGATTACCAGGATGAAGGTAAAGTCGAGTTCTTCGAAGGTAACTTTACCGAGTACGAAGAGTATAAGAAACGCACGCTGGGCGCAGACGCGCTGGAGCCGAAGCGTATCAAGTACAAGCGTATTGCGAAGTAATCCGTAAAATGCCGGATGCGGCGTGAACGCCTTATCCGGCCTACAAGCCCAGCGATTTCAATACGTTGCGAAACAGTAGGCCTGATAAGACGCGTCAGCGTCGCATCAGGCATTGGGTCTTAACCCTGCTCCCCCATCATCTCCCGCACCAGCTCCACGCAGCGCAGGAAACGGCTGTCGTAATCGTCCTCTTCAACCCGCACAAATTCGATATTGTTCTCTTCCAGCATTTCCACCAGCAGATTCTGGAACTCTTTACGATCCACCGAACTACCGAGGCTGCGTAAACCATCCGCCACCCACGGCGTGTTGTTCTCCAGCAGGATCACCAGATCGAAACGGTATTCATCAATCAGCGCCTGCACAAACGGATGTTCGCGTCCTTCGTACTTTTTGCAGAACGCTTGGGTGGTCACGAAATCGGTGTCGATAAACGCCACTTTATTGGCATATTTAACTGCAAAATCAATATATTGTGCGTGACCCAGCGCGATTTTATCGTAGTCGGAATACTGCAACGCAATCTCATCTCCGCCAAGGTGTGAAAAGACATAATCACGACCAAACTCCCACGCACTGGTGGTGTTGAAGATGTTGGCGAGTTTATTTACCAGGGTAGATTTACCGCTCGACTCGCCGCCGAGGATCGCCACGGTGCGCACAAAGAACGGCTTCACTTCGGTAGGAATATATTCCCAGTAGCGGAACGGGTTTTCGCGGATCTGCGCACCGCTGATACTCATAAAGGTACGTTTCGGATCGATAAGCACCGTTTCGATCCCCAGATGCTCCAGGTACTGTGGTGCGTCGGTCTCTTCCGAGGTGTAGATCAAATCCGGCTGAATGCCTTTTTCAGCCATAAACTTTTTGATGCCGTTGCTCCACACATCCCAACCGTGCGGATACGGCTCCATGCCCTCTTCGTTGAAGGCATGAATGCGGATATTTTTCTGATATTTAAAGGTTTGCAATAACCAGCGCAGACGATCCGGCACCGTTGGCTGCTGCGACATGGCGCTGTCTTCAAATAACGCGCGGTCGCGAGTATCGTCAAAGCCCATAATGATATGCAGCTCGTCAACCTGGCTACAGGCGCGCTGGATAAGGTAGATATGTCCGGTATGCAGCGGGTAGAACTTACCGAATACCACACCAATGGTTTTCTTCTGTCGGGGAAACTCAAGCCCCAAAAAACGGTGCAACGCCTCCAGCTTTTGCGCGCTGGGGCTTTTAATTTTGGCATTCAGTAACTGGCTTAAATACCCTTTGGTCATACCGCTGGCATCAGCCACCTGCTGTAACGTGCAGCCCTGTTGCTTGATGGCAGTTTTCAGGTAATCAAATGACGACATATCTCCCTCCGTATCTCTCATTATAAGTCGTCGAACACGCTAAGCGCGTCGGAGAGTTTTTTAACGCCAAAAATCTGCATCCCTTCCGGCGCTTTTTTCGGCACGTTGGCTGCCGGAACAATCGCCCGGCGGAAACCGTGTTTCGCCGCTTCAGAGATTCGTTCCTGACCGCTGGGCACCGGGCGGATCTCCCCTGCCAGCCCCACTTCGCCAAACACCACCAGATCCTGCGGCAGCGGTCTGTCACGCAGGCTGGAAACCATCGCCAGCAGTAACGCTAAGTCGGCGCTGGTTTCCGTCACCTTCACGCCGCCGACCACGTTCACAAAGACATCCTGATCAGCCATTTGCAGACCGCCGTGACGGTGCAGCACCGCCAGCAGGATCGCCAGACGGTTTTGTTCCAGCCCGACCGCCACGCGGCGCGGATTCGCCATCATCGAATGATCGACCAGCGCCTGAATCTCCACCAGCAGCGGGCGCGTCCCTTCCCATACCACCATCACTGAACTGCCAGAGGTCACTTCATCGCCACGGCTTAAGAAGATTGCCGAAGGATTGCTGACTTCACGCAGTCCCTGTTCGGTCATCGCGAATACACCCAGCTCATTCACCGCGCCGAAGCGGTTTTTATGGCTGCGTAAGGTGCGAAAACGGGAGTCGGCATCGCCATCCAAAAGCACCGAACAGTCGATACAGTGTTCCAGCACTTTCGGGCCAGCCAGCGAGCCATCTTTGGTTACGTGCCCAACCATGACAATCGCCACGCCGCGCGTTTTGGCGAAGCGCGTCAGATAAGCCGCCGTTTCACGCACCTGCGCCACGCTGCCAGGCGATGACTGAACATCCGCCATATGCATCACCTGGATCGAGTCAATTACCATCAGCTTCGGTTGCTCTTCTTCGGCAATCAGGCAGATCTGCTCGATGCTGGTTTCCGACAACATATTGAGATTGTCAGTCGGCAGGCCGAGACGATGAGCGCGCATTGCCACCTGTTGCAGCGACTCTTCGCCAGTGACATACAGCGTTTTCATCTGCTGCGCCAGTTTGCACAGCGTTTGCAGCAGCAGCGTGGATTTACCGGCACCAGGGTTACCGCCAATCAGAATGGCGCTTCCCGGCACCACCCCGCCGCCTAATACGCGGTCGAACTCTTTAAATCCGGTAGAAAAACGCGGCAATTCCTCAAGGCTGATATCGGAGAGTTTCTGGACTTTCGCCACTCCGGCGCTACCGGCATAGCCACTGAGACGCTCGTTACGCGCCACCGTTGGCGACGCAGCAAGACGCACCTCGGTGATGGTGTTCCAGGCATGACAGGCGCTGCACTGCCCTTGCCAGCGCGGATAATCTGCCCCGCATTCATTACAAACAAAGGCGCGTTTTGGAGCTTTTGCCACGGTGTACCTCGTTAATGCTGTGCCGCCCGCAGGATGACGGGCGTGCAATTACTTCTGATTCAGGCTGCCGGAGAGGATGCAGAACACCCCCATCAGGTCAGCGTGACGGATGGTGACTTCCGTCTTTTCATTCACTTTTGGCTTGGCATGGTAGGCAATCCCCAGCCCTGCCGCTTTGATCATCGGCAGGTCGTTGGCACCATCGCCAATCGCCACGGTCTGCGCCAGCGGGATTTCATACTCCTGTGCCAGTCGGGTCAGGGTATTAGCTTTGTACTGCGCGTCTACGATGTCGCCGATCACATTGCCGGTAAATTTACCGTCCATGATCTCCAGTTCATTAGCTACCACGGCGGTCAGGCGCAGCTTGTCGCGCAGGTATTCGGCAAAGAAGGTGAAGCCGCCGGAGGCAATCGCCACTTTCCAGCCCAGCGTTTCCAGTTTGAGTACCAGCTGCGTTAAGCCTGGCATCAGCGGCAGATTTTCACGTACCTGAAGCAAAATGTTCGCGTCAGCGCCTTTCAGCGTCGCCACGCGACTGCGCAGGCTGGCGGTAAAATCAAGTTCTCCACGCATCGCCCGTTCTGTCACTTCCGCCACCATCTCGCCCGTTCCGGCCAGTTTGGCAATTTCATCAATACATTCAATCTGGATAGCGGTGGAGTCCATGTCCATCACCAGCAAACCCGGCGTGCGCAGGTGCGGAATTTTCCCCAACGGCGCAACATCCAGTTGTGCTTCATGCGCCAGGCGCGTAGCCCGCGCGGTGAGCGAACCAGCCAGACGAATCACCTGATAATCTTCCACGCACCAGGCGGCAACAATCACCATCGCCGCGCCCAGTTTGCTCTGGTACTGGGTCAGTCGTTGTTTATCCAGCCCACGACCATACAGCAGCCAGCCGCTACGACCTGCGTGGTAATCCAGTGGCATCACTTCATCACCACTTAATGAAAGAGGCAGACCCGGCCATAAAGAGACATCTTCAGGCAGGTCGCACCAGGTAATGTTAGGCATTAAGGCTCCTGTAAAATCGTTCGAAGCAGGGAAAATAACGCATGAGGCTACCTTGTATCCATTGCTTCTGGCAACATTAAGTCTCAAATTTTCAAAGGGTGGAAGATGGCTCGCACAAAACTGAAATTCCGGCTGCATCGGGCAGTGATTGTCCTGTTCTGTCTTGCCTTGTTAGTGGCGCTGATGCAGGGGGCGTCATGGTTTAGTCAAAACCACCAGCGACAGCGTAATCCACAGCTGGAAGAACTGGCCCGTACCCTGGCGCGTCAGGTGACGCTGAACGTTGCACCGCTGATGCGTACCGACTCACCGGATGAAAAACGCATTCAGGCGATCCTCGATCAGTTAACGGATGAAAGCCGCATCCTCGACGCGGGTGTGTATGACGAACAAGGCGATCTTATCGCACGTTCTGGCGAAAGCGTCGAAGTGCGCGACCGGCTGGCGCTCGACGGTAAAAAAGCAGGCGGCTATTTTAACCAGCAGATTGTCGAGCCAATTGCGGGTAAAAACGGACCGCTCGGCTATCTGCGCCTGACACTCGACACCCATACGCTCGCCACCGAAGCCCAACAGGTGGATAACACCACTAACATTTTACGCCTGATGTTGCTGCTCTCACTGGCAATCGGCGTAGTGCTGACCCGCACGTTGTTGCAGGGTAAGCGCACCCGCTGGCAGCAATCTCCCTTCCTGTTAACCGCCAGCAAACCGGTGCCGGAAGAGGAAGAAGGCGAGAAAAAAGAGTGACCCATTACTACAAGAAAGGAAATCGTTATGTCCACATTACGCCTGCTTATCTCTGACTCTTACGACCCGTGGTTTAACCTGGCGGTTGAGGAATGTATTTTTCGCCAGATGCCCGCCACGCAGCGCGTTCTTTTTCTCTGGCGCAATGCCGACACCGTGGTGATTGGTCGCGCGCAGAACCCGTGGAAAGAGTGTAATACCCGGCGGATGGAAGAAGATAACGTCCGCCTGGCGCGGCGCAGTAGCGGTGGCGGCGCGGTGTTCCACGATCTCGGCAATACCTGTTTTACCTTTATGGCTGGCAAGCCGGAGTACGATAAAACCATCTCCACATCGATTGTGCTCAATGCGCTGAACGCGCTTGGCGTCAGCGCCGAAGCGTCTGGACGTAACGATCTGGTGGTGAAAACCGCCGAAGGCGACCGCAAAGTATCAGGCTCGGCCTATCGCGAAACCAAAGATCGTGGCTTCCACCACGGCACCTTGCTGCTCAATGCCGACCTCAGCCGCCTGGCAAACTATCTCAACCCGGATAAAAAGAAACTGGCAGCGAAAGGCATTACCTCAGTGCGTTCCCGCGTGACCAACCTCACCGAATTGCTACCGGGAATTACCCATGAGCAGGTTTGCGAGGCCATAACCGAGGCCTTTTTCGCCCATTATGGCGAGCGCGTGGAAGCGGAAATCATCTCCCCGGACAAAACGCCAGACTTGCCAAATTTCGCTGAAACCTTTGCCCGTCAGAGTAGCTGGGAGTGGAACTTCGGTCAGGCTCCAGCGTTCTCGCATCTGCTGGATGAACGCTTTACCTGGGGCGGCGTAGAACTGCATTTCGACGTTGAAAAAGGCCATATCACCCGCGCCCAGGTATTTACCGACAGTCTTAACCCCGCGCCGCTGGAAGCCCTCGCCGGGCGACTGCAAGGCTGCCTGTACCGCGCAGATATGCTGCAACAGGAGTGCGAAACGCTGTTGGTTGACTTCCCGGAACAGGAAAAAGAGCTACGGGAATTGTCAGCGTGGATGGCTGGGGCTGTGCGGTAACTACGCGCCCATGCGGGCAACTTTCTCTTCGATTTGCCGGATTTTTTCCGGCATTTCTTGCGCAATGTGGCGAAACGCCTCGCTGATACGCGGATCTCCGGCGACCGTTTGCCAGAACTGCTGCGCCAGCGGGATCGCCGTTAACCATGCGCTTTTACTGACGTTAAGATCAAACTTCACCTCAATGGCAGCATCTCGCAACATTCCGGCGCTGTTTGGCGCATAAGCCATCGGCAGCATGTCGTAGACGGGCGTCAGCGCAAATGGCGGTTCAGATAAATAAAACGATAAATTGCCTGCATGCATATCACTGTTAGCGATAAGTCGCCCAAACGCCCAGATCACTTCTGTTTGCGCCACGCTCTCATGGGTGGCAAGTTGTTGCTCACACAAACGGCGCATTGCCTCCGGCCACGATCCCGGAGAAGTGATAAACTCACTTTGCACCGCCTCCAGCGACACAATGGGCAAGCGACCATCGTTACCTTTGCAGTCAAAGCGTTCCGCTTCAAGGAATACCTGCCTGTTACTTGTTACAAGCACCGTTGACTGGCTGGCGTAGATCCCGCCAGCGCGCAGGATTTGCGCGGCAATAGATTCCGCAATAAGCAGGTCACCCCAACGTTGGCTGACTGCGGTTTGCTGCGGCACGGTGAATTTCACCAACACATGTTTATTGCCTGACGGCGTTTGTGCATAGCAGGTAAATTTTGGCTGCTCACCGCCCGCAGAAGAACCCACAATTTCTCCTGACAGTGCGTCATGTGCCAGTTGTTCATAGCGGATGAGTTTTTCATCCAGAGTAATTGCCGCAGGGCGTTGTGCAGTAATCCATTGCTGATAATTCCCCTCCCCGACCAGCCAGCCGCCGGTATATTCACCGCTAAATACGGTCAGGGCGTAGAGCACCTCTTCTTCCTGCCAGAGACGGATATCTTCGGTCAGATTCAGTTGCGCGGCTAACTTCCTGCCCCACGCGCGCCCTAAAAAACCCTGTGGTCGGAGATCGGTCAAATACCAGGGCAAACCATCAAACCACTGTTCGTCGCCATCTGCGCCTGTTACCAGACAACTTCCCTGCGGCCAGCACAACCGGATGTCGGCGAATTTATGCGCCTTTCCGGCAGCGTCCACTCGCCAGACGGGAATACGTTCTATTCCGCGATAAGGCCGCAGCAGTACATATCGCGTTGCCCGTGCTTTACCAAAGCGAATCACCCGATCTTCTCTGGCAACAAGGCGTGAGAACGTCGCCTGACTGATTGCCAGACGCTGGCGCAATTCCGGGGCAGAACGCGGCCCTTGCAGTAAAAGATCGGTCAGTTCGCTCATTAATGACTAGATTCGTGAATAGATACTTGAATAGATTTATTAACACATTTCACTGAAAAGTATAGCGAAAACATTCAAGCTGGAGAGAAAAATGAATTGATACTAAAAAGCCGGAGCAGTCTCCCGCTCCGGCTTAACACGACAATCGCCTTTCAGCGAAAAACAATTACTCTTTATCGCCCAGCAGAACGGATTCCAGTGCGATTTTGATCATGTCGTTAAAGGTGGTCTGACGCTCTTCAGCAGTGGTCTGCTCGTGAGTGCGGATGTGGTCAGACACGGTGCAGATAGCCAGGGCTTTCGCGCCAAATTCTGCTGCTACGCCGTAGATACCAGCCGCTTCCATTTCTACGCCAAGGATGCCGTATTTTTCCATCACGTCGAACATTTCGCCGTCCGGAGAGTAGAACAGGTCAGCGGAGAACAGGTTACCAACGCGCGCATCCACGCCCAGAGCTTTAGCCGCGTCTACCGCGTTACGCACCATGTCAAAGTCAGCGATAGCAGCAAAGTCATGGTCTTTAAAACGGATGCGGTTAACTTTGGAATCGGTGCAGGCACCCATACCGATAACTACGTCACGCAGTTTTACGTGCGGCAGAACAGCGCCACAGGAACCCACGCGGATGATTTTTTTCACGCCGAAATCGGTGATCAGCTCTTTGGTGTAGATGGAGCAGGACGGGATCCCCATACCGTGACCCATTACGGAAATTTTGCGGCCTTTGTAAGTACCGGTGAAGCCCAGCATACCGCGAACGTTGTTCACTTCACGGGCATCTTCAAGGAAAGTTTCAGCAATATACTTCGCACGCAGCGGGTCGCCTGGCATCAAAACTACGTCAGCGAAATCGCCCATTTCTGCATTAATGTGTGGGGTAGCCATTGTTTTATCCTTATCAACATGTTTTCACCCTCTCCCTGTGGGAGAGGGCCGGGGTGAGGGCATCAAGCCGCACCCATTATCAGAACATGGCTTTGCCATATTCCATATCAGAAGTGCCAAAATATTTTGCCAGAGTCTGACCGATATCCGCGAAGGTTTCACGGTGACCCAGCGAACCCGGTTTTACTTTCGGGCCATACACCAGTACCGGAATGTGTTCACGGGTGTGGTCAGTACCAGTCCAGGTTGGGTCGCAACCGTGGTCAGCGGTGAGGATCAGGATATCGTCATCGCGCAGCAGTGACATCAGCTCTGGCAGACGGCGGTCGAACAGTTCCAGACCCGCAGCATAACCCGCGACGTCACGACGGTGCCCCCAGGAAGAGTCGAAGTCAACGAAGTTGGTGAAGACGATGGTGTTATCACCTGCTTCCTTCATCTCTTTAATGGTGGCGTCAAACAGCGCGTCCAGACCGGTCGCTTTCACTTTTTTGGTGATACCGCAGTTAGCGTAGATGTCTGCAATTTTACCGACAGAAACCACCTGGCCGTGTTTTTCATCAACCAGTTTCTGCAACACAGTTGGTGCTGGCGGTTCAACAGCCAGATCGTGACGGTTGCCGGTACGCTGGAAGTTACCGGCTTTGTCGCCGATAAACGGACGGGCGATAACGCGACCGATGTTGTAGCCGCCGTTGGTCAGCTCTTCACGGGCGATTTCGCACAGTTCGTAGAGTTTATCCAGGCCAAAGGTTTCTTCATGGCAGGCAATCTGGAACACGGAGTCAGCGGAGGTATAGAAAATCGGCTTGCCGGTTTTCATGTGCTCTTCGCCCAGTTGATCCAGGATGACCGTACCGGAAGAGTGGCAGTTACCCAGGTAACCCGGCAGATTAGCGCGTTCGACCAGTTTATCCAGCAGTTCTTGCGGGAAGCTGTTTTCATGATCGGAGAAGTATCCCCACTCAAACAGAACCGGTACACCGGCGATTTCCCAGTGACCAGACGGGGTATCTTTACCGGATGACATTTCGTGCGCCCATGCGTACGCGCCGATAACTTCAGCGTTGCCGTCCATTCCTGCCGGAATGAAACCGGTAGAACCTTCGTGTGCTTTCGCCAGCCCCAGACGGGTCAGATTTGGCAGATTCAGTGGCCCTTTACGACCATTATCAGCTTCGCCTTTAGCACAAGCTTCTGCGATATGACCCAGGGTGTCAGCCCCGACGTCACCAAAGCGTTCTGCATCTTCTGTAGCGCCGATGCCGAATGAGTCCAGCACCATAATAAATGCACGTTTCATATGTTCTCCGTACTCAGTGCTTCAAATTTAAATGATCAGATCAGTATACAATTATTCACTGATACGACGATAGACGGTTGGTGTGCTTTCTGGTGCTTTATCGGCAAGTTTAATTGCCGCTTTCACCGCTTTCGCCGCTTCCTGCCAGCTGTTTTCGTCTTTCGCGTGGACAACTGCCAGCGGACGCTGACCGTCTACCTGGTCGCCCAGACGCGCCATATCAGTAAAGCCGACGCTGTAATCGATGGTGTCAGATGCCTGACGGCGACCGCCGCCCATTGCAACCACTGCCATCCCCAGCGCGCGGGTATCCATTTCACTGACAAAACCTTCGGTATCAGCATAGACTGCTTTCGTCAGCATCGCTGTCGGCAGATACTTCGCGTAGTTCTCAACGAAGTCGGTTGGGCCTTTTTGTGCCGCCACCATACGACCAAAGACTTCTGCCGCTTTACCGTTGTCCAGCACCGCCTGCAATTTCGCGCGCGCTTCAGCGTCATCTTTCGCCAGTTTGCCGGAGATAAGCATCTCCACGCACAGTGCCATCGTGACATCAAACAGACGCGGGTTACGGTATTCACCGGTCAGGAACTGCACCGCTTCACGCACTTCAACCGCGTTACCGGCACTGGAGGCCAACACCTGATTCATGTCGGTGAGCAGCGCAGTGGTGCGCACGCCAGCGCCATTTGCCACGCCAACAATCGCTTCGGCAAGGGCTTCGGAGAGTTCGTAGGTCGGCATAAACGCGCCGCTACCGACTTTCACGTCCATCACCAGTGCATCCAGCCCTTCCGCCAGTTTCTTAGCCAGAATAGAGGCAGTGATCAGCGGGATGGAGTCCACGGTTGCGGTGATATCACGGGTTGCGTAGAAACGTTTATCCGCCGGAGCCAGTGAGCTGGTCTGGCCGATAATCGCCACGCCGACGTCTTTAATAATTTCGCGGAAACGGTTGTCATCCGGGAAGATATCGAAGCCAGGGATTGATTCCAGTTTGTCGAGCGTACCGCCAGTATGACCGAGGCCGCGACCGGAGATCATCGGAATATAGCCGCCGCAGGCAGCGACCATTGGCCCTAACATCAGCGAAGTCACATCGCCGACGCCGCCGGTGGAGTGTTTATCAACAATCGGGCCATTCAGATGCAGGCTTTTCCAGTCGAGAACGGTTCCTGAATCTCGCATCGCCATCGTCAGCGAGACACGCTCCGGCATTGTCATATCGTGGAAGAAAATGGTCATCGCGAGGGCGGCAATTTGCCCTTCGGAGATAGTATTGTCGCGAATGCCGTTGATAAAGAAACGAATTTCTTCATCGCTCAGCGCATGACCATCACGTTTTTTACGAATAATTTCTTGTGCGAGAAACAAGGTAACCTCCCGTGGAATAAGTTTGAAGGCGTTGTTGCCAGATGGCGGATGTTGTTATTGCCTGATGCTGACCGCTTCTTATCATGCCTACACGGCACTCGCCCCGTAGGCCGGATAAGGCGTTCGCGCCGCATCCGGCATCACTGCTGACAGCCTGATGCAACGCTGACGCGTCTTATCAGGCCTGCAGGGGCACCCGACCCGTAGCATCCGGCATCCGCCCTCTGGCAAAAGGCAGCTTAGTAGCTGCTGGCGCTCTTACCGTCGCCGTGGCCCAGAGCTTTCAGCAGGCTTGCCAGCAGGCTGGAAGCGCCAAAGCGATAGTGACGTGCATCTGCCCAGTCAGCACCGAACAGTTCATCTGCAATCGCGAGATATTTCTGTGCATCTTCCGCAGTACGCACGCCACCCGCCGGTTTGAAACCAACGGTTTTTTCTACGCCCATGTCGCGGATGACTTCCATCATGATGCGCGCGCTTTCAGGCGTCGCATTCACCGCGACTTTACCGGTAGAGGTTTTGATAAAGTCAGCGCCCGCTTTGATGGAGATTTCAGATGCTTTGCGGATCAGGGCTTCGTCTTTCAGTTCACCGGTTTCGATGATCACTTTCAGCAGCACATTCGCCGCTGCACAAGCCTCTTTACAGGCTTTCACCAGGTCAAAACCAACCTGCTCGTTACCCGCCATCAGCGCACGGTACGGGAACACCACGTCAACTTCATCGGCACCGTAGGCGATTGCCGCACGGGTTTCTGCCAGTGCGATGTCAATGTCGTCGTTACCGTGTGGGAAGTTAGTTACCGTAGCAATACGGATTTCCGGGGTGCCCTGCTCTTTCAGAGTCTTGCGAGCAATCGGGATAAAGCGAGGATAGATGCAGATAGCGGCGGTATTGCCGACCGGAGTTTTAGCCTGATGACACAGGGCGATCACTTTCTCGTCAGTGTCGTCGTCATTCAGAGTGGTCAGGTCCATCAATTTCAGTGCACGCAGGCTGCTTGCTTTCAGATCAGTCATTTCATTCTCCTGGCTTGTCGCCAATAAAATTCACCTTGCGAGTTTGTTAGTATTCTAACATCGACTCCGCAACACACTTCGATATACATCACAATTAAGAAAATCTACTTACAAATTTGCATTATGGTAATGCGATCTGGATCAAATAATTCACTTTCAAATGAATGCGCCAGTGGTGGCAAACGCATCAGGATCAAAGTGAACATCACGAAACCTCTTACAATGGCGCATCACCTTCGGCATAAAAGGAAAAGAAGATGCCCACTTCTCATGAAATGGCACTGCAACAACGTTGCCAGCAAATTGTCACCAGTCCGGTACTTAGCCCGGAGCAGAAGCGCCATTTTCTGGCGCTGGAAGCAGAAAACAATCTGCCTTACCCACAGCTTCCTGCCGAAGCCCGCCGCGCGCTGGATGAAGGCGTAATCTGCGATATGTTTGAAGGTCATGCGCCGTACAAACCGCGCTATGTCTTACCCGATTACGCCCGTTTTCTGGCGAACGGTTCTGAATGGCTGGAGCTGGAAGGCGCGAAAGATCTTGATGATGCGCTCTCCCTGCTGACCATTCTTTATCACCATGTCCCGTCAGTCACATCAATGCCGGTCTACCTGGGGCAACTGGATGCGTTGTTGCAACCGTATGTTAAAATTCTAACACAAGACGAAATCGATATTCGAATAAAACGTTTCTGGCGTTATCTCGACAGAACCCTGCCAGACGCTTTTATGCATGCCAATATCGGCCCGTCTGATTCACCCATTACCCGTGCAATTTTACGCGCAGATGCTGAGCTGAAGCAGGTTTCTCCAAATCTGACCTTTATCTACGATCCTGAAATCACCCCTGATGATCTGCTGCTGGAAGTGGCAAAAAACATTTGTGAATGTAGCAAACCGCACATCGCCAACGGTCCGGTGCATGATAAAATTTTCACAAAAGGGGGCTACGGGATCGTGAGCTGTTACAACTCACTGCCGCTGGCTGGCGGTGGCAGCACGCTAGTACGCCTTAACCTGAAAGCCATTGCAGAGCGCAGTGAATCGCTGGATGACTTCTTTACGCGCACTCTACCGCACTACTGCCAGCAGCAGATCGCCATCATCGATGCTCGATGTGAATTTCTCTATCAACAATCACACTTCTTTGAGAATAGCTTCCTGGTAAAAGAAGGGTTGATTGATCCTGAACGTTTTGTGCCGATGTTTGGCATGTACGGGCTGGCGGAAGCGGTTAACTTGCTGTGCGAGAAAGAAGGGATTGCCGCGCGCTACGGTAAAGAAGCCGCCGCAAATGAAGTCGGTTATCGCATCAGCGCGCAACTGGCGGAGTTTGTCGCCAATACTCCCGTGAAATATGGCTGGCAAAAACGCGCCATGTTACACGCACAGTCGGGGATCAGTTCCGATATCGGCACCACGCCGGGGGCGCGATTGCCGTATGGCGATGAGCCAGATCCAATCACCCATCTGCAAACCGTCGCCCCGCATCATGCATATTATTACTCTGGGATCAGCGACATTCTGACGCTCGACGAAACCATCAAGCGTAATCCACAGGCGCTGGTACAGCTTTGCCTCGGTGCCTTTAAAGCCGGAATGCGTGAATTTACCGCCAATGTCAGCGGTAACGATCTGGTTCGCGTTACCGGTTATATGGTGCGTTTGTCGGATTTAGAAAAATATCGTGCCGAAGGTTCACGTACCAACACAACATGGCTGGGCGAAGAAGCTGCACGTAACACTCGTATTCTGGAACGCCAGCCGCGCGTGATAAGCCATGAACAGCAGATGCGCTTTAGTCAGTAAGATTATCCCCTTCTCCTGCGTTGACGGGCCAGGCAGTCGTCTGGCTCTGTTTTTACAAGGGTGCAATCTGCGCTGCAAAAACTGTCACAATCCGTGGACGATGGGGCGCTGTAATAATTGCGCGGAATGCGTGCCACAGTGTCCGCATCAGGCGTTGCAGATTGTTGACAGCAAAGTGGTGTGGAACGTTGCAGTCTGCGAGCAGTGCGATACCTGCCTGAAGATGTGCCCGCAGAATGCCACGCCGATGGCGCAAACCATGAGCGTGGACGAGGTGCTTAGTCATATCCGCAAAGCGGTGTTGTTTATTGAAGGGATCACGGTGAGCGGTGGCGAAGCCACGACCCAACTGCCGTTTGTGGTGGCGCTGTTTACTGCTATCAAAAATGATCCACAATTGCGCCATCTCACCTGTCTGGTGGACAGCAACGGCATGTTGAGCGAAACCGGCTGGGAAAAATTGCTTCCGGTGTGCGACGGCGCAATGCTCGATCTCAAAGCGTGGGGGAGCGAATGTCATCAACAGTTAACCGGACGCGATAATCAACAGATTAAGCGCAGCATCAGTTTGCTTGCAGAGCGCGGCAAGCTGGCAGAACTGCGTTTACTGGTAATCCCCAATCAGGTGGATTATTTGCAACACATTGAAGAACTGGCGGCGTTTATCAAGGGACTTGGCGATGTTCCGGTACGCTTGAACGCGTTTCATGCCCACGGCGTGTATGGCGAAGCGCAAAGCTGGGCGAGCGCCACACCGGAAGACGTTGAGCAGTTGGCTGGTGCGTTACGGGAGCGCGGGGTAAGTCGATTGATATTTCCGGCGCTGTATTTGTGACATGCCAGAGATGTCGCAAAACTCAACATCAAGCACAATCAGTCCCCTCGCCCCTCTGGGGAGAGGGTTAGGGTGAGGGGAACAAGCAGCACCATTGTTCACTTACGGACGGCCTTACCAGCCATCGGGCACGTTAAACAACGCATACGTGTTATTAAGCAACACGTCGGCAATCTCATCTGCGGGTTCCGGGCGTAACTCGCACAGTACGGCAAATACCCGGGCAGCCTGCTCCGGGCGGTTGGGCTGCCCCTGAAAACCATTTAGCGGCATATCCGGCGCGTCGGTTTCCAGCAACAACGACGCCAGCGGTAATTTTGCGATGACATCGCGGGTTTTACTGGCGCGCGGATAGGTGATAGTTCCACCAACGCCAATTTTGTAGCCCAGTTGCACAAACCGCTCGGCCTGTTGCTGGCTGCCAGAAAAACCATGAACCACGCCAGCACGCGGCAAATTGTGGCGTTTAAGATGCATCGCCAGTTTGTCATGCGTGCGCCGTGAATGAAGGATCACCGGCAGATCGTAGCGTTTCGCCAGCTTAAGTTGTTCGTCGAGCAACCACTGCTGGCGATCAAATTGTGGATCGTCGCCAAAGAGATCCAGACCTACCTCCCCTACCGCCACCACCTTCGGCGAGCGCCTTTCCAGTGCCTGCTGTAACTGCTCCAGCGACGCATCGCAATGTTTTTCCAACATCCCCGGATGCAACCCTAAGGCGGCATACAGCGGTTGATAATTTTCCGCTAACGCCTGCACGCGGGCAAAATTTGCCGCCTCAGTTGCCGGTACAATGATCTTGCCTACGCCCGCTTGTGCCGCGCGTTGCAGGCTGGCCTCTTCATCACCGCTAAACGGCGGAAAATCAAAATGGCAGTGGGTGTCGATAAAACGGCAAATCAAGCCAGATCCTCGTTGTTGAATGTCGGGTCATTCGCCTGCGGGGCGTCTATCACCTCGGTAACCAGCGTATCGTTGGCGACTGGCGCAGGCGGAATGACGATTGGTTCCGGCGTCGCCACAGGCACCAGATGGCGAGTGAACGGTGCTTTTTCGGTTAGCATTTTACCGACCGTGGCCAGGAAATAGCGACCGCATAAACGCCCAAGTTTATAGTCATCGCGTAGCGCCGGAAGCCGACTGCCAAGCGCGATGCTATGCAGCGGCTTCGGCGGATAAATTTCGAAAATGCGTAGCTTGCCTGGCGGTTTCTCAATAAATTGCTGGATGGCACGATAGTTGGTTTCATGATGCTGCACCAGATTGACCAGCGGTTGTAGGCTACTGTCCCCCAGCCAACGTTCCATACGTTTAAACCACTGCGGCGTGTAGTACATTTGCGACGGCACGGTGCGGATTACCACCAGCGTTTTCGCCCCCTGTCTTGCCGCTTCTTTAACCGGAATCGCATCGCTGACGCCACCATCAAAATAGTTAATCCCATCAAGTGAAACCCCGGTGCGATAAAAACCTGGAATAGCACTGGAGGCGCGAATCAAATCCAGCCAGTTTTGTTTGGTTGGTAAAAAGTAATTTGGTGTGTAGTCATCCTGACGACAGGCACACATATAAAACGATTTGCCGCTATCGAACAACCGCGCGGCGGTATCCATCTGCAACGGCATCTGGCGTGCAGTCGCTTCCACCAGCCAGTCGAGATCGATAAGATTTCCTCCACGGACAAAGCGCACTGGATCGAAAAATTCGCGCTTTGTGGTATAGCGCATGATGACTTTGCGCGCGTAACCGGGCTGATTACAAATATACGCCGAAAGGTTCTGCGCCCCGGCGGACGTGCCAAAATAGAGATCGAAAGGATTAAACTGCGCGCGCATAAACTCATCCAGCACGCCAGCCGTAAAGATTCCACGCTGCCCGCCGCCTTCGCACACCAACGCAATTCGTCCAGGCTGGAACGGCCTTAGCGACAACGGCGCAATATTACCAAGCGTTACAGGTATTCGCTGCCCCACCTCTGCCTTCCTGTTTTTGTTGTGAAAGAATGACAAAGTAACGCAATTTATTATTCGCTAAAACCGCAAAAGCCAGTCCGCTGGACTGGCTTTGTATAAAATTTTCTTAATCGTCTGAAATCTAGGGTCGTTTTCGGCCCATGAACAAACTCACCAGGAACAGAATAATCCCGACGACAAAGACAATTTTTGCAGCACCCGCTGCAGTACCGGCCAGACCACCAAACCCAAGAGCGGCGGCGATTAACGCGATAACCAGAAATATGATGCCCCAACGAAACATAAGCCTCTCCTTTACCATAGTTAATGTCACCGCTTGATATTCACTCAATGCGATATTTTTAGTGTGGTGCACATCGCGCCTCCCGACAAAGTTCGGGAGGACGAATTACGACGAATTACTTAGTTTTCAGATCATTTTTAACGCTTTTCACACCATCTACCGCTTTGGCGATACTTTCAGCACGGTCGCTCTGTGCCTGAGAATCTACGGTTCCGGAGAGCTGAACCACGCCATCGGTGGTTTCAACTTTCACTTTACGTGAAGGAACAATGTCGTCCGCCAGCAGTTTGGCTTTGATTTCACTGGTGGTGGCGGTGTCACCGGCGTAACCCTTCACGGAGCTTTCTTTAGCGTCGCGAACGTGCAGTTTGTCGCTGACGGAGGTCACGCCTTCAACGCCTTTCGCCACTTTCACTGCCTCTTCGGCCTGTGCCTGGCTTTCAACAAATCCGCTTAAAGTCACGACTTTTTGATCGGTTTTGACAGAGATATCAGTGCTCTTGATATTTTCATGATCCACCAGAGCCGCCTTCACTTTCGCTGTGATGGCGCTGTCATCCATGAAATTACCGACTTTATTCATAGAGCTATCGACTTTTTGCCCTGCGCTTTCATTGGTGGTCTGCGCGTTGTTTTCCGCGTAGGCAGAACCGGTCGCGACGGCAGAGGTCAGCATTACAGCCAGCAGAGTTTTCGAAATCTTCAGTCTTGTCATAGTCATCGATTTATTCCTGTATATTTGCTCGTAATTTGAGCCAGGCAACACGAGGTTGCATTGCTGAATAGGGAGAGACTTCACCCTCGACAGAAGTCAATGGTCGCCATCACAAAAGCGATAGGTGATGAATAACGACCGTTACAACTTCTTAATCAGTTATTAATATCAATCGAATGACAGTTAACGGTTTTAAATACTGTTACCTACTCACATAACGGTATTTAAAGCCGACACAAATGTCATTGCTTTGTTAAATATAGATCACAATTTTGAAACCGCCCGCCATATCGGCTAAAAAGCGAGCAAACATAAGCGAAAGCGAATGTTTTAAGAACATTCCGCAAGCGGCTAATAAGGAAGGGAAATTGACAGGGCGCAGCGGCTGCCGCGCCCTGGAGGCAAGAATTAATGCTCGCGGGTCTGGTGGAATTGAACGTCCGGATAACGCTCTTGCGCTAAGCGTAGGTTAACCATGCTGGTGGCGATGTAAGCGAGGTTATCGCCGCCATCGAGCGCCAGTTGACCTTCGTTCTTACGCTTGAACTCTTCGAATTTCTTTGCGTCCGCGCATTCTACCCAGCGGGCGGTGGCAACGTTGACTGACTCATACACTGCTTCAACGTTGTATTCGCTTTTCAGGCGCGATACCACCACATCAAACTGCAGCACACCAACCGCACCGACGATCAGGTCGTTATTGGAGATCGGACGGAACACTTGCACTGCGCCCTCTTCAGAAAGCTGTACCAGCCCTTTGAGCAGCTGTTTTTGCTTCAGCGGATCTTTCAGACGTATACGACGGAACAGTTCCGGTGCGAAGTTCGGAATACCAGTGAACTTCATCATCTCACCCTGGGTAAAGGTGTCGCCGATCTGAATGGTGCCGTGGTTGTGCAGACCGAGGATATCGCCCGGATAAGCCTCTTCAACGTGCGAACGGTCACCCGCCATAAAGGTCAGCGCGTCGGAGATCACCACATCTTTCGCGGTGCGCACCTGGCGCAGCTTCATGCCTTTTTCATATTTACCGGATACCACGCGCATAAACGCCACACGGTCACGGTGTTTCGGGTCCATGTTGGCCTGAATTTTAAATACGAAGCCGGTAAATTTGTCTTCGCTCGCTTCTACGGTACGGGTGTCAGTCTGACGCGGCATCGGTGCAGGCGCCCACTCCACCAGACCATCCAGCATATGATCGACGCCGAAGTTACCCAGCGCAGTACCGAAGAATACCGGAGTAATTTCGCCCGCAAGGAACAATTCTTTGTCGAACTCGTTAGAGGCGCCTTTCACCAGTTCCAGTTCGTCACGCAGTTGCTGTGCCAGATCTTCACCGACCGCAGCGTCGAGATCCGGGTTGTTCAGCCCTTTAACGATACGCACTTCCTGAATGGTGTGACCTTTACCGCTCTGGTAGAGATAGGTTTCATCTTTATACAGGTGATAAACGCCTTTAAACAGCTTGCCGCAGCCAATCGGCCAGGTGATCGGCGCACAGCCGATTTTCAGCTCGTTCTCAACTTCATCGAGCAATTCCATCGGGTCGCGGATATCACGGTCAAGTTTGTTCATAAAGGTGAGGATCGGCGTATCGCGCAGACGGGTAACTTCCATCAGCTTGCGGGTACGATCTTCAACACCTTTTGCAGCGTCGATAACCATCAGGCAGCAGTCCACCGCCGTCAGGGTACGATAGGTATCTTCCGAGAAGTCTTCGTGCCCCGGGGTGTCAAGCAGGTTAACCAGGCAGTCGTGATACGGAAACTGCATCACAGACGTGGTAATGGAGATCCCACGCTGCTTTTCCATCTCCATCCAGTCCGACTTGGCGTGCTGGTTGGAACCACGGCCTTTTACTGTACCGGCGGTCTGAATGGCCTGTCCGAACAGCAGCACCTTCTCGGTGATGGTGGTTTTACCGGCGTCCGGGTGAGAAATTATGGCAAAGGTGCGGCGCTTCGCCACCTCTTGCAAATAAGGAGACAACGTCATAATTCTTTCTTCTTGAGTAAGCGGCATCGCGCCGCGCTTGTTGAAAACGAAAAATTGCGGCTATTTTACCCATCAACGGGGGGGAGGCAATCAGTGTTTACACAGGAGTTGCTCCAGTTCGTGCAACGAAGAAACGGTCCAGGTGGGCGCAATGCCTTCTGGTTGCTCGCGATTGTGCGCATTCAGCCAGCAGGTAGCAAGCCCGGCGTTGATGCCACCGAGAATATCGGACTCAGCAGTGTCACCAACCATTAGCACGCGTGAACGGTCAGGATTGCCCGCCTGTTCCAGCGCATAATCGAAAATTTTCTTATTCGGTTTGGCAACGCCAACTTCTTCGGAAATCACCAGCAAATCGAAATAATCACGCAAACCCGTTCGTTCCAGACGCACTTGCTGCAAGGCACTAAAACCGTTGGTGATGATGCCGATTTTGGCATTGCCGCGAATGGCGTTAAGCAGGGAAACCGCGCCAGGCAGCGGTGTGCAGATTTCCGCCATCGCATTAATAAAGGCAGCGTTGAGTTTACCCGGCTCGACGTTCAGCCGTTCGGCCCAGCTTTCAAAACGCCCGTGCTGGAGCTGTAATGAAGTGATCGCGCCGTTTTGATAATCCACCCACAGTGGTTTGTTAACGGCCTGATAGTCCTGAAAATCTTCAGCGGTAAAGGTGACGCTGTAGTCAAGGAACATCCGCTGCAGGCCGGTGAACGAGTCAAAAGTAAACAGCGTTTCATCGGCATCAAAGAAAATCCAGTCCCACTTCATTATTCCACCTTGTCTTACATACTGATTGGCAACGCCATGATGATGGCGTCTTCGCGACCGTCCGTGGTGGGGTAGTAATTGCGGCGAATTGTCGCCTCGTTAAAGCCTAAACTTTCGTACAGAGCAATGGCGGCGGCGTTAGAGGCGCGGACTTCCAGCCATAGCGTCGCCACGCCGCGTTTTTCCAGCTCGTCGATCAGATGTTCCAGCAACGCCCTTCCCAGTCCCTGACGCTGATAGTCGGGATCGACCGCAATATTGAACAATGTAGCTTCATCCAGCACCACTTGCGTAATCGCAAACGCAGCCATTTTGCCGTCTTGTGTCAACTGAAAGTTGAGATAGCGTTCGCCCTGGTTGCTGGCAAAGGTTTTTTCACTCCACGGAAAGGCGTGGGCGCGTTGTTCAATGTGGAAAGCCGCAGGTAAATCAGTCGTTTCGAGGGAAGAAATCGTGTTCATATGTGCAAATTTGTTGCCATAACGCGGCGCGTGCCGTTGGGTTTGCCCGTAATTCGGTGAGCGCCGGTGATGTCACCTGAGCGCCCTCCAGTGACAGCGGTTCGTCAGTACCCAACCGCCAACTGTTGCATCGACTGCCTTGCGGCAGCATCGCGATCCTATCTGGCGTCAGTTGCAGCACCTGATCGGGGCTGACGGTTAATGCGCGCAGAACATCGCTCACCAGAGGATCGGTCAGGGCGGGAAGATCGTTTGCCACCATCACCAGACGGACGTGTGCCGGGATCGCAATGGCAATCTCCCCCTGCAACGCGCCAGGGCGACGCAGCGACCACTGGGTAATGCCCAGCTGCTGTAACTGCCAGTCTCGTCGGGATGTCATAGCGAATCGCTCCTGTTGTCAGGGGCGCAAATATAGCAAATTCGTCGATACCGCGCCAACATATGGCTATAATCGCCGCCAGTATCAATTGAGGAGCATTCCATGTCTGCATTTACCCCGGCAAGTGAAGTCTTGCTGCGCCACAGTGATGATTTCGAACAAAGCCGTATTCTGTTTGCCGGTGACTTACAGGATGACCTGCCCGCGCGTTTAGATACCGCGACCAGTCGTGCTCATACCCAGCAATTCCACCACTGGCAGGTGTTAAGCCGCCAGATGGGTGATAACGCCCGTTTTAGTCTGGTTGCAACGGCGGACGACGTCGCAGATTGCGATACGCTGATTTACTACTGGCCGAAGAACAAACCGGAAGCTCAGTTCCAGTTGATGAATTTACTTTCTCTGCTGCCAGTGGGCACTGACATTTTCGTCGTTGGCGAAAACCGTAGCGGCGTGCGCAGCGCCGAGCAGATGCTGGCAGATTATGCGCCGTTGAATAAAGTCGACAGCGCCCGTCGCTGCGGCCTCTATTTTGGTCGTCTGGAAAAGCAGCCAGTGTTCGATGCGGATAAATTCTGGGGCGAATATAACGTAGATGGACTGACGGTCAAAACGCTGCCTGGCGTGTTTAGCCGCGACGGTCTGGATGTCGGCAGCCAGCTGCTGCTCTCGACATTAACCCCGCACACAAAAGGCAAAGTGCTGGATGTCGGCTGCGGTGCAGGTGTGCTTTCAGTTGCGTTTGCGCGCCACTCGCCGAAGATTCGTCTCACTCTGTGCGATGTCTCTGCCCCGGCGGTAGAAGCCAGCCGTGCGACGCTTGCGGCCAACGGTGTTGAAGGTGAAGTCTTTGCCAGTAACGTCTTTTCCGAAGTGAAAGGTCGTTTTGATATGATCATCTCCAACCCGCCGTTCCATGATGGGATGCAAACCAGCCTGGATGCAGCACAAACGCTGATTCGCGGCGCGGTGCGTCATCTTAACAGCGGCGGCGAGTTACGAATTGTGGCGAACGCCTTCCTGCCTTACCCGGACGTGCTGGATGAGACATTTGGCTTCCACGAAGTCATTGCGCAAACCGGGCGTTTCAAGGTATATCGCGCGATTATGACCCGCCAGGCGAAGAAAGGTTAAGTCTCTCGCCGCAAGCCTTGTTGGATGCGGCGTGAACGCCTTATCCAACCTACAAAACCTGCACATTAGCCCTTCGTAGGCCAGATAAGACGCGCCAGCGTCGCATCTGGCATCTGCACCCACATACCATGTCGGATGCGGCGTGAACGCCTTATCCGACATACAAAACCTGCACGTTAGCCTCCTGATGACCATTTTTCCAGCAATTACACATCAGTCGATAATTAACTATTGACGAAAAGCTGAAAACCACTAGAATGCGCCTCCGTGGTAGCAATTCTTTTTAAGAATTGATGGTATGCGAAGGTGGCGGAATTGGTAGACGCGCTAGCTTCAGGTGTTAGTGTCCTTACGGACGTGGGGGTTCAAGTCCCCCCCCTCGCACCAAAAACCACGTTGATATTGCTCGCACTGGGCGAAGGTGGCGGAATTGGTAGACGCGCTAGCTTCAGGTGTTAGTGTTCTTACGGACGTGGGGGTTCAAGTCCCCCCCCTCGCACCAAACGAGGCGATATCAAAAAAGTAAGATGACTGTGCGAAGGTGGCGGAATTGGTAGACGCGCTAGCTTCAGGTGTTAGTGTCCTTACGGACGTGGGGGTTCAAGTCCCCCCCCTCGCACCAATTATCTTTACTTCCTCTCTTGTTTCTTCCCTGCTTTTTCATCCCTGATTCCACTTTATTATCATTAACATGACGCCAGAAATAAGCGCCAGGCACGATGGTAGTAAAACGTAATGCCGTAACTGTTTGTGATATAGCATCAGCGGCGTCAACACTAATCCCATCAGAATGACAATCCGCCACTGATCCGGCGATAAATCCGCATACGTCATCCCTGCAATCAGCAATCCCGGCAGCAACACTCCCCAACCACTGCCCAGCATACGTTGCAACATGGTTTAATCTCTCAAAGCGATAATAATAACCAATATCATATGATAATTTTTATCATTTGCAAGCCAGAGAAATCCCTTGCTATCGGGCAAACCTATCGCTAGGATTAGCAATCATTATCATTTAGATTACTATCACGATTATGGCCTATCGTTCTGCACCGCTCTATGAAGATGTTATCTGGCGAACGCATCTCCAGCCGCAGAATGCTGGGCTTGCGGAATCAGTACGGGCGACGATCGCAGAACATCGTGGACATTTGCTGGAGTTTATCCGTCTGGATGAACCCGCCCCGCTTAACGCCATGACACTGGCGCAATGGTCATCACCGAATGCGCTACGTTCTCTACTGGCGGTCTATTCCGATCATATCTACCGTAATCAACCGATGATGATCCGTGAGAACAAACCGCTGATCTCACTCTGGGCGCAATGGTATATCGGCCTGATGGTGCCACCCTTAATGCTGGCGCTGCTGACGCAGGAAAAAGCGTTAGACCTTTCTCCAGAACATTTCCACGTTGAGTTTCACGAAACCGGGCGCGCAGCCTGTTTCTGGGTCGATGTATGTGAAGATAAAAACGCAACAACGCATTCTCCACAACAACGAATGGAAACGTTAATCAGCCAGGCGCTTGTCCCGGTAGTGCAGGCATTAGAAGCAACTGGAGAGATCAACGGCAAACTCATCTGGAGTAATACCGGTTATTTGATCAACTGGTATCTGACAGAGATGAAGCAGTTGCTCGGCGAGGCAGCGGTTGAATCGCTGCGTCATGCCCTGTTTTTTGAGAAAACGCTCACTACAGGTGAAGATAATCCACTCTGGCGTACAGTAGTGCTACGCGATGGTCTGCTGGTACGCCGTACCTGCTGCCAGCGTTATCGCCTACCGGATGTGCAGCAATGTGGTGACTGTACGCTGAAATAAAAACTTTGCCGGGACGATAACCCGGCATTAAGCATATTAAAAGGGATGCAACACGTTACTTGTTTCGCAATGCCGCATACATAACAGAATATCTGCGGCCTCCAACAACCCCGCATCAGAACTGACGCCCAGTTTCGACATCACATTAAATTTATGCGCCCGGATCGTTTTAATATTGCGTTTAAGCTGCTCGGCAATTTGTGTCATTGAGTAGCCACGCGACATAAAACGCAATATTTCTCTCTCCGTTGGGCTTAACGTCCGGCTTTGGTTAATGTACCACTGATTATTCAGCCGATCTGTCGCCTGACGCACACCATTTAATGACAGAAACAACTCCTGATGAAAAACTTCCAGCGTCGATGCTTTACTTAATACTCCGTCCAGCGGAGATGGAGATAATGAACCAATCAACCGTGCTTCAATATCATCATCTGCAATAACCAAACGTCGGGTACGCGGAAATTTAATCGCCAGCTCAGTCAGGCAAGATAATCCTTCTCTGCGCTCACTTCTCATGGCAGAAAAAGAAAAAATGACCGCCGCGAACGAGATCCGCGACATTGCATTCTGAAACGACTCCTGACTGGTATAGGTGTGGAGCTTATAAGGGTTACCCGCAAACTTTCTGAATAAACTCTCAATACCGATACTGCTCATGACGCATTTTTCTACGAGTGCGACATTTCTCTTCTTAATTCGGCTGTGTTCCATTCTGCGGCATCTCCATAAACAGAAGGCAAGTTAAGTTCTCTTGCACCCTGTGCGCTATTTATCCATGCATACATCTCAGCATTGCTGTGAATTGCCAGCCGACGCATCGCACTGTTTTTTTGTGCGCTGATAGTTTTATTACTTTTCTTGAGCAATGAAGCTATCTGGTTGATGCCCCATCCTTTGCCTAACAGCCGCAGTACCTTACGCTCTGAAAGCGTCAGAACGACGGTGCGATATCTAAAATCCTGAGTTTCAGCCATTGTCGGAGAGGTCAGCATCGCGCTGATACGATCCGCATACGCATTACCGGAACGAACGGTTTTAACCAGATTCTCAATGGGTTCAATATCCGACAGTAACGTCGCTGTTGGACACATAAGCAGTTCTACTGCCGGGGAGTACCAGGCACGCGAAACCATGAAAACCCAATGTATTTCCCGGTATTGTGAGATCAATGAATAGTAATGTTCACAAACGGAACGCGGGTCTTCCGTTTCGCCGGATAAATCGGCAACCACTAACCCAGCACGACGTAATTGTAATAAGGTTAACTCCTCCGCAGAGGCGCTACTCGTTATTTCATATTCAGGTAGATGGGTCCTCATGACCTCTTTTAATCCTGCCTGCATAACGGGTATTTTACTGATAACAATTCCATTTTTGCAGCATCCTGGCAACATATATCCTCCATATCCACTCTCTATAAATCATGATGGTTAATTCAGGATATTCACCCCCTAAATTAATCCAACAAATTAATAGTTCTAGCGAATAAATTATCCTTAGCATTCACTTCCATATCAGTTTACCCCTGACACACCAAAAATCCTTTGTATGTTTCAGGAGGCTAGCATCAAATAATAACCTGGTAAAATACCTCTGACACATTTAAAATATCTAAATTATGTTGTTAGAAATACTTAATCAAAAACCACAAATCCAATCAGTTTACGATATCATTCAAAATAATGGTCAAAGGCGAAAATCAAGACCTTTAGACCGAAAGAGCAACAAAAAAATCAATAAAAACTGAAAGATATTTCTTATCCAGATTCGAAAAATTGATTTTCCCTGCTATTAGCCAAACGAGTAAAAACAAAACTATAAATTCATTTCAGTGATAATATTCATGAGGATATTTATTTGACCTCTGACGCAGATCGCTTCCTGTCGCCATAACCAGAATTAATCAGCGCAATTTTGATCTTAACCAACCCCAAAACAACCGCGCTTCATGATACAAATGGGGTCTCATTATTTGAACAATACGCAGCACGTCTATGACAAAGGGCGAGTTATGCAAACTGAGCAACAGCGAGCCGTAACACGGTTATGTATCCAGTGCGGATTATTTCTTTTGCAGCACGGGGCGGAAAGCGCACTGGTGGATGAGCTTTCTTCAAGACTTGGGCGCGCGCTGGGGATGGACTGCGTTGAAAGCTCCATCTCTTCCAACGCAATTGTGCTAACCACCATTAAAGATGGTCAATGTTTAACCTCGACACGTAAAAATCAGGATCGCGGCATTAATATGCATGTGGTTACTGAAGTACAACACATTGTGATTCTGGCGGAACACAAATTGCTGGATTACAAAGGTGTGGAGAAGCGTTTTAGCCAAATACATCCTCTGCGCTATCCGCGTTGGCTGGTAGCCTTGATGGTAGGACTTTCTTGCGCCTGTTTCTGCAAACTGAATAACGGTGGCTGGGACGGCGCGCTAATTACGTTCTTCGCCAGCATGATCGCTATGTACATCCGCCAGCTGCTGGCACAACGCCATCTTCACCCACAGATAAACTTTTGCCTCACTGCATTTGCCGCCACCACGATTTCCGGCCTCCTTTTACAACTTCCGACATTCAGTCATACGCCTACCATCGCGATGGCGGCCAGCGTTCTGTTGCTGGTGCCGGGCTTTCCGTTGATTAATGCCGTCGCCGATATGTTTAAAGGCCATATCAATACCGGGCTGGCACGCTGGGCAATTGCCAGCCTGTTGACGTTGGCTACCTGCGTTGGCGTGGTGATGGCACTCACGATTTGGGGGCTACGCGGATGGGTGTGATCGAATTTCTCATAGCGTTGGTGCAGGATATGATCCTCGCGGCAATTCCTGCGGTCGGATTTGCGATGGTATTCAACGTTCCGGTTCGAGCGTTACGCTGGTGTGCGCTGCTTGGCGCGATTGGTCATGGTTCACGAATGATCTTAATGACTACCGGGCTGAATATTGAGTGGTCAACCTTTATGGCCTCTATGCTGGTCGGCACCATTGGAATTCAATGGTCGCGCTGGTATCTGGCGCATCCAAAAGTCTTTACCGTGGCGGCCGTTATCCCTATGTTCCCTGGCATCTCTGCTTATACAGCAATGATTTCAGCTGTAAAAATCAGTCAGTTAGGTTACAGCGAGCCGTTGATGATTACCCTGTTAACCAACTTTCTTACGGCGTCATCAATTGTTGGAGCATTATCCATCGGCCTTTCCATTCCTGGATTATGGTTGTACCGCAAGCGCCCTCGCGTATAAAATTGCCTCGCTTAAAGCACACGGATGAGAGACAGCCTCCTTTCATCCGTGTGTTACTATAAAAGTAATCTCCCTTCTCGTTCATCGTTCCATATTGAGAAACAGTATGTCTTCCAGAGTTTTGACCCCGGACGTCGTTGGTATTGACGCCCTGGTACACGATCACCAGACCGTTCTGGCAAAAGCTGAAGGCGGAATGGTTGCCGTATTTGCTAACAACGCTCCGGCGTTTTATGCCGTCACGCCCGCGCGTCTTGCTGAACTGCTGGCGCTGGAAGAAAAGCTGGCACGTCCGGGAAGCGATATCGCTCTGGACGATCAACTCTATCAGGAACCGCAAACTGCCCCCGTTGCCGTACCGATGGGGAAATTTGCCATGTACCCAGACTGGCGACCCGATGCCGACTTTACCCGCCAGGCCGCGTTATGGGGCGTGGCACTAAGAGAACCCGCTACCGCCGAAGAACTGGCCTCATTCATTGCCTACTGGCAGGCGGAAGGTAAAGTTTTTCACCATGTGCAGTGGCAGCAAAAACTGGCGCGCAGTCTGCAAATTGGCCGCGCCAGCAACGGCGGACTAGCCAAACGAGATGTGAACACGGTCAGCGAACCTGACAGCCAAATTCCACCAGGATTCAGAGGGTAACGATGAAAAACGTTGGCGACCTGATGCAACGCCTGCAAAAAATGATGCCTGCCCATATCAAACCCGCCTTCAAAACGGGTGAAGAACTTCTGGCGTGGCAGAAAGAACAAGGGGCGCTCCGCTCCGCCGCTCTGGAGCGCGAGAATCGGGCGATGAAAATGCAGCGCACCTTTAACCGCTCCGGCATTCGTCCGCTGCATCAGAACTGTTCCTTTGAGAACTATCGTGTTGAATGCGAAGGGCAGATGAATGCGTTGAGCAAAGCGCGTCAATATGTCGAAGAGTTCGACGGCAACATCGCCAGCTTTATCTTTTCTGGCAAGCCGGGCACCGGTAAAAACCATCTGGCGGCGGCAATCTGCAACGAACTACTGCTGCGCGGCAAATCGGTATTGATTATTACTGTTGCCGATATTATGTCGGCGATGAAAGATACCTTCAGAAATAGCGGCGTCAGTGAAGAACAACTGCTCAACGATCTGAGCAACGTTGATCTACTGGTGATCGACGAGATCGGCGTGCAGACCGAATCTAAATACGAAAAAGTGATCATCAATCAGATCGTCGATCGTCGTTCTTCTTCCAAGCGCCCAACCGGAATGCTGACGAACAGCAATATGGAAGAAATGACGAAGTTGCTGGGCGAGCGTGTTATGGATCGTATGCGCCTGGGTAACAGTCTGTGGGTGATCTTCAACTGGGACAGTTATCGTAGTCGGGTAACGGGTAAAGAGTATTAATCCCCATTCCCGGCGTTATACTGCGACACAATTCCACCTTGAGTAATGATGATGAAAACTGTTAAACACCTTCTGTGCTGTGCAATTACCGCCAGCGCATTAATTTCCACCGGGGTAAATGCCGCTTCCTGGAAAGATGCGCTCTCCAGTGCCGCCAGCGAGTTAAGCAATCAAAACAGCACTACACAGGAAGGCGGCTGGTCGCTCGCTTCATTAACTAACCTGCTTAGTAGCGGCAACCAGGCATTAAGCGCAGATAACATGAACAATGCCGCAGGCATTCTGCAATACTGCGCGAAGCAAAAGCTGGCTTCGGTGACCGATGCGGAAAACATCAAAAACCAGGTGCTGGAAAAGTTAGGTCTGAACAGCGAAGAGCAGAAAGAAGACACCAACTATCTGGACGGTATTCAGGGTTTGCTGAAAACCAAAGATGGCCAGCAGCTTAATCTGGATAACATCGGTACGACTCCGCTGGCGGAGAAAGTGAAAACCAAAGCCTGCGATCTGGTATTAAAGCAAGGTCTGAACTTTATCTCTTGATCCGCATAACGCCGCGTTTTAGCTGTTAATCGGCTGGCGCGGCAATCCCCTTCTCTTTTTCCCGCTTCTGACGCTTTCATCCCCTGCTATGCGGGAAACAACCCCGATCAAAAAAGTCTGTTTATAAACTAATTCCTAACAACATCGCATTTTTTTGACACTAGAATTGCAGCAATATGGCAGCGCCATTACATTGTGTTTCTCAAAAAATCTTAAGCATCGGCTACACAGCCTGGTTTAGTGAGGATCGCCCGTTGTCAGAACTACTCTCATTTGCCTTGTTTCTCGCCTCTGTGCTGATCTACGCATGGAAAGCGGGACGTAACACCTGGTGGTTTGCCGCCACATTAACGGTGCTGGGGCTATTTGTCGTTTTAAATATCACCCTTTTTGCCAGTGACTACTTTACTGGCGATGGCATTAACGACGCGGTTCTCTATACCTTAACCAACAGCCTGACCGGTGCAGGCGTCAGCAAATATATCCTGCCAGGTATTGGCATTGTACTGGCACTGGCAGTCGTTTTCGGTGCACTGGGCTGGATCCTGCGCCGCCGCCGTCATCATCCGCACCATTTTGGTTACAGCCTTTTGGCGCTCTTGCTGGCACTGGCTTCTGTCGATGCCAGCCCGGCGTTTCGTCAGATAACGGAACTGGTGAAATCACAGTCACGCGACGGCGATCCGGACTTTGCGGCTTATTATAAAGAACCGTCGAAAACCATTCCTGACCCGAAACTCAACCTGGTTTATATCTACGGAGAAAGCCTCGAGCGCACCTATTTTGACAACGATGCTTTCCCGGATCTCACGCCTGAATTGGGCGCGCTGAAAAATGAAAGTCTGGATTTCAGCCACACGCAGCAGTTGCCGGGAACGGACTACACGATTGCGGGCATGGTGGCTTCCCAGTGTGGCATTCCGCTTTTTGCTCCATTTGAAGGCAACGCTTCTGCATCCGTTTCCAGCTTCTTCCCGCAGAACATCTGTCTGGGCGATATTCTGAAAAACTCGGGTTATCAGAACTATTTCGTACAGGGAGCCAATCTGCGTTTTGCCGGTAAAGATGTGTTCCTGAAATCACACGGTTTCGACCATTTGTACGGCTCGGAAGAGCTGAAAAGCGTGGTCGCAGACCCACATTATCGCAACGACTGGGGATTCTACGACGATACCGTGCTGGATGAAGCATGGAAAAAATTTGAGGAGCTGTCTCGCTCCGGTCAACGGTTCTCACTGTTTACCCTGACGGTCGATACCCATCACCCGGATGGTTTTATCTCTCGTACCTGTAATCGCAAAAAATATGATTTTGACGGTAAACCGAACCAGTCATTCAGCGCGGTAAGTTGCAGCCAGGAGAACATTGCGGCGTTTATCAATAAAATCAAAGCCTCTCCGTGGTTTAAAGATACCGTCATTGTCGTCTCTTCCGACCATCTGGCGATGAACAACACGGCATGGAAATACCTCAATAAGCAGGATCGCAATAACCTGTTTTTTGTCATCCGTGGCGACAAACCGCAGCAAGAGACGCTGGCGGTGAAGCGCAACACGATGGATAACGGCGCTACGGTACTGGATATCCTTGGTGGTGATAATTTTATCGGCCTCGGACGCAGTAGCCTTTCTGGTCAGTCAATGTCAGAAGTGTTCCTCAACATGAAAGAGAAAGTACTGGCGTGGAAACCGGATATCGTTCGTCTGTGGAAATTCCCCACCGAGATAAAAGAATTTACCATCAATCAGAATAAAAATATGATCGTCTTCTCAGGTAGTCATTTCCGTTTGCCGCTGCTGTTGCGGGTTTCAGACAAACGAGTGGAACCACTGCCAGAAAGTGAATACTCCGCGCCACTGCGTTTCCAACTGGCCGATTTCGCCCCACGTGATAATTTCATCTGGGTTGACCGCTGCTACAAAATGGGGCAGTTGTGGGCGCCGGAACTGGCGCTTTCTACCGACTGGTGTGTTTCACAGGGGCAACTTGGCGGGCAACAAACAGTGCAGCATGTCGATAAGCCAGAATGGAAAGGTAAAACGGCATTTAAGGACACGGTCATCGACATGGAACGCTACAAAGGCAATGTCGATACACTGAAGATTGTCGATAACGATATTCGCTACAAAGCAGACAGTTTCATCTTTAACGTCGCGGGTGCGCCGGAAGAGGTAAAACAGTTTAGCGGGATTTCCCGTCCGGAGTCGTGGGGTCGCTGGTCCAACGCACAGCTTGGCGATGAAGTGAAAATCGAGTACAAGCATCCGCTGCCGAAGAAATTTGATCTGGTGATTACCGCCAAAGCCTACGGTAATAACGCCAGCCGCCCCATTCCGGTACGCGTTGGCAATGAAGAACAAACCATCGTGCTGGGCAACGAAGTAACCACCACTACGCTGCATTTCGAGAACCCAACCGATGCCGACACCCTGGTGATTGTGCCGCCGGAACCCGTCGCAACCAACGAAGGGAATATTCTCGGTCACTCGCCGCGTAAACTCGGTATCGGGATGGTGGAAATTAAAGTGGTGGAGCGAGAAGGGTAATCACTGACTGATTTACAGGTCGGATAAGACGCGTAAACGCCTTATCCGACCAACAAAACATTATTGATAAATAAAAATAGTGTCCAACACTGCATAGCCACTTTACCAGTCACTCATTCTCAGAAAGTAACCACGCCCTTAATCAACTCACGATTGTTAATCACATCGCGCTCATAGGTTTCTGCCAGCGTGGCGAACGGATAGCGATGGGTTAACATCATGTCAGCAGTGATTTTCCCTTCCGCCATCAGCCGCCAGACTTTCGCAAAATCTTCCGGCGTAGCGTTACGGCTACCCATTATTGTGGTCTCTTTTTTGTGGAATTCTGGATCAGAGATTTGCAAATCGCCTTTAAACAGGCCGACAAAGACTACCGTGCCACCGTGGCGAATCAGATTAACAGTGTTATTCATCGCATGTTGATTACCTGTCGCGTCGATCACTTTCTGCGCCAGAGAGCCGCCAAATTGCGCACGTAGTTGGTCATCAAAATCTTCTGCGAACGGATCAAGCACGGGCAGCTCCAGACGCCTTATCACATGCTCACGCCGCGCCGGACTGGTATCCACCACCACCACATGTGCGCCATCAACTTTAGCGATTGCCGCAGCTCCCAAACCGATTGGCCCCGCCCCGACCACCAGCACTTGCTCACCAGGCGCAACTGCCGCGCGACGTACCGCATGAGCACTAATGGCGAAGGGTTCAATCAACGCTGCCGCCTGCGGGTCAATGCCATCTGCGGGCAAAATGTTCGCCTCTGGCACGCTTAAATACTCACTAAAACCGCCATCCTGATGAACGCCAATGACCGAAATGCTTTCACAGCAGTTGGTGCGACCACTTTTACACGCCGGGCATTTCTGGCAGGCAATATAAGGGATCACGGCAACTTGCTGACCATTTTTGAGATCAGCAATATCTTTACCTAATTCAACAATCTCGCCACATATTTCATGGCCTAACACACGTGGATAACTAAAAAATGGTTGATTCCCACCCCAGGCATGAATATCAGTACCACAAATTCCGACAGACTTAATCTTTATCAATACTTCATCGCCACCGGGAATAGGCATTTCATATTGTTTCCAGACTAATTCTTTCGGTTTCTGGCAAATTAATGTATTTATCTTAGGCATAATTCTGCTCTCCATTTTTTGTTATCTTAGATATCAATGAAAATGAAAAACGCCAGTGAAATAGAAAATCTATTTTGTGAAAATACACGCATAAAAATGTTTTAAATCGGGTTTTAATAGCGCGACAAGGAGAAAAATATGAGTCGCTCACAAAATTTACGCCATAATGTAGTTAACCAGTTTATTGATGAGATGGTATGTGGTCATATCCCTTCCCCACTCCCATCGCAAAGCTCACTAGCGGAAATGTACAACGTCAGTCGCACCACGGTGCGTCATGTTCTCAGCCACTTACGCGAATGCGGTGTCCTGACGCAGGTCGGAAATGACCACGTCATCACGCGTAAACCTGATCACAACGACGGTTTTGCCTGTCCCGCAGCTTCGATAAGTGAGCAGGATAAAGTATTTGAGCAGTTTTTTTTCACGATGATAAATCAGCGTCAGTTGTTGCCTGGTGAAACTTTTTCTGAGCTGCAACTGGCGCGAGCAGCAGGTGTCAGCTCGATTACGGCAAGAAAATATCTTTTAAAATTATGGTGCTACAACCTCACCCAAAGCGAAAAACGCGGTCAGTGGAGGATAAAGCATTTCGATCAATCCTACGCCGAGCAGCTTTTTGAACTGCGCGAAATGTTGGAAACGCGCTCAATCCAGCGTTTTCTCACTCTGCCTGATAATGATCCGCGCTGGTTTCAGGTGAAAACCATGCTCGAACGCCACCGAATGCTGCGTGACAACATCGGCAGTAATTTTCACACCTTCTCGCAACTGGACAGAGAGTTCCATGCCTTATTGCTTTCAGCCACTGACAATATCTTTTTCAATCAATCCATTGATATTATCTCCGTCATCTTCCACTTCCACTATCAATGGGACGAAAACGATCGCAGGCAGCGCAATATTATTGCCATAGATGAGCATATGACTATTCTCAGTGCTTTGGTTTGCCGCAGCTATGTGGATGCAACGCTTGCACTACGTAACCATTTGAATTCAGCTAAACAAGCGATGATTCGTTCCATCAAGAAGAACAAGCGGTACGTTTATTAAATACAGATTAAAAACAGCAAACTATTAGATTGTGCACGGTTTTATCAAAATATAAACGCCCGAAATTTCCGGCTTACCTATGCTCGCAACCAGTCGACTATAAATGTTTTTTTGTGAGCGGTAGTGAAATCCTAAAAATTTCATCTGCCATTAATATTAACCCTGCGCAATACATAATTACGCAATAATTAAAATATTATAAATACAGGAGTTCGGCGTGGAAAAAGAAAATATTACCCTCGATCCGCATTCGTCCTTTCGCTCATCGTCGTCGGTAGATATCCCCGTGCCACCAAATGGATTAATTCAACGTAGTCCCCGAATTAAACACATTCAAACCACCGCCATGTTGTTATTATTTATTGCTGCGGTAATAAATTTTCTCGATCGCAGTTCGCTGTCGGTAGCAAATGTAACTATTCGTGGAGAGCTGGGGTTAAACGCCACCGAGATGGGCGCTTTACTCTCCGTGTTCTCGCTCTCTTATGGGATTGCGCAATTGCCCGCAGGCATACTGCTGGACCGCAAAGGCCCACGCCTGATGCTGGGGCTAGGGATGATCGTCTGGTCGCTGTTCCAGGCAATGTCTGGCATGGTGCACAGCCTGGCGCAGTTCGTGCTGATGCGCATAGGTATGGGGATCGGTGAGGCTCCCATGAACCCGTGCGGTGTTAAAGTGATTAACGACTGGTACAACATCAAAGAACGTGGACGCCCGATGGGCTTTTTCAACGCGGCCTCCGTCATTGGTATTGCCATAAGCCCGCCGATTCTGGCGGCGATAATGCTGGCCATCGGCTGGCGTGGGATGTTTATAACCATCGGCTTACTGGGCATTTTTCTCGCCATCGCCTGGTTTATGTTCTATCGCAACCGCGAGCAGGTGGTGCTGACCGCCGCTGAACAAACCTATCTCAACGCCGGTAGCGTCAATACCCGCCGCGACCCACTCACTTTTGCCGAATGGCGCAGCCTGTTTCGTAACCGCACAATGTGGGGAATGATGCTCGGTTTCAGTGGTATGAACTATGCGGGGTGGTTGTACATTGCCTGGTTGCCAGGTTACCTGCAAACAGTCTATCACCTGGATTTAAAAAGCACGGGCTTGATGGCAGCAATACCTTTCCTGTTTGGTGGGATCGGGATGCTACTCAACGGATATGTGACCGACTGGCTGGTCAAAGGCGGGATGAAGCCGATTAAGAACCGTAAGCTCTGTATTGTTACCGGGATGTTCATTTCAGCCGCCTTTACTCTGGTAGTACCACAAGCGACAACCCCCATGAGTGCGGTTCTGCTGATTGGCATGGCGCTGTTCTGCCTTCACTTTGCTGGAACCTCCTGCTGGGGGCTGGTTCACGTAGCGGTCGCTTCTCGCATGGCTGCGTCAGTGGGCAGTATCCAGAACTTTGCCAGCTTCATGTGTGCCTCATTAGCACCGATTATTACCGGTTTTATTGTCGATACCACTCACTCATTCCGTCTGGCGCTGCTCATCTGCGGTTGCGTCACCGCAGCAGGCGCGCTGGCGTACATCTTCATGGTACATCAACCCATTAGCGATCCGCATAAAGAGTAATCTCCCCTTGCCCGATAAGTCATCGCTTATCGGGCATTTTTTGTGGCAATTAAAACGTTTCCCAGTTATCCCCGCCATCAGCCACTACCGCTTTACGCGGCACAACCGGCGTCACCGTTTTTACCGCCAACGCTTCGCGCTGACGCTGTTGCTCTTGCTGAATACGAAATACAGCCACAGCTTCAGTCAGGCGGCTGGCCTGCTCTTCCAGCGCGGCAGCAGCAGCGGCTGACTCTTCCACCAGCGCAGCGTTCTGTTGCGTTACCCGGTCCATCTCAACAACCGCTAAACCAACCTGATCGATACCGCGACTCTGCTCATCAGAAGCGGAGGCAATTTCGCCCATGATATCGGTCACGCGGGTCACGGCGCTGACAATCTCCGCCATAGTTTCCCCGGCGCTTTCGACGAGTGTCGATCCGACATCCACTTTGCCAACCGAATCTTCAATCAGACTTTTAATTTCACGCGCCGCCTGGGCGCTACGCTGAGCCAGATTACGCACTTCTCCCGCGACCACCGCAAAACCACGCCCTTGTTCACCCGCACGCGCTGCTTCGACCGCCGCATTCAAGGCCAGAATATTAGTCTGGAAAGCAATACCGTCGATAACGCTGATAATATCGGCGATTTTCTGCGAACTGGTAGAGATATCGCGCATAGTTTGTACCACGCTATCGACCACATTACCGCCACGTTGTGCCGTTTCGGAAGCACTTAACGCCAGATGGCTTGCCTGTCGCGCGTTCTCGGCATTCTGTTTCACTGTCGCAGTCAATTGCTCCATGCTGGCTGCCGTCTCTTCTAACGAAGCGGCTTGCTGCTCGGTGCGTGAAGAGAGATCGTTATTACCGGTAGCGATTTCGCTGGCTCCGCTATAGATGGCATTTGCACCATTACGCACATCACCCACGGTACGTACCAGTTCACTTTGCATATGGCGCAAACTCTCTGCCAGTTGCCCCACTTCATTGGAGCCGTCTACCTCGATCGGTTTCACCAGATCGCCGCCAGCAATATGACGAATGTTGTCGATCAGGCGATTCATCGGCGCTACCAGCGATGTTTTAATACCAAACCAAACGACGAAGATGACCGCCAGTACGACGATCAGCACACCCGCCAGCACCCACATTGCCTGGTTAAAGGCAGCATTATTATCAGCGACGGCGATGTCATAGAGACGATCGTTTTGCTGCATGTACGCCATATACTGCTTCTCGAAACCGTCCTGATATCCCTGAGTAGGTTGGTCAAAAAACTCGTTGATTTTGCCCGCCCCTAACAACTGGATCAGCTCCGCCAGTGCATTGTGATAGATATCGTAATTACGTTTGATCTCCGTAGCAGCCGCTGTGCTCTGATGCAAGTTACGCGGTAGTGCTTCGTAATCTGCCCAGTCTTTTTCCGCGTGTTTCAACGAAATAGTGGCACTCTGCATCAGCTCGGCGACGGTTGAACCGCTGCCAATATTGTTCTGATCCATCATGTAGCGGATACCCGCACGGTTGAGGGTGTTACGCGTCTGCAACAACGCAACCCAACTGCCATTTAGCGTAGATTGCTGCTGGCGAATGGTTTGTAAGACGGAGAGATTTTCTTTGTCCTTTTTTAAAGCGTTAAAGAACAGGCTGCCTGATGTCAGTTGCAAAAGGCCGAAAACGGCCAAAACCAGCAGTAAGCTGGTCACGATCCTGATACGTTTTAACATGGTTTCTCTTTTCCTGTTGACCGATAGCAGAATTTTCGGCCTGGAATGAGAAAACTTTATAGGTAGTGACCTGAAATTGATTAAATTTACCTCACTTTTTTATTTTTGTTCAAAAATACAATAACCGCGTATTGATATATTTTTCTTTCTTATTTTTCACATTAGCTGTATCTATTTTGAACGTGAGGATATTTGCCAATAGATTAATATTATTGGCCAAAATAATATTATCAGTGAGGAAATGGGGTTTTAATATATATAGCATGAATATAATTTTTATATGAGTAACACAACTGAGGGCTAAAAATCGCTTCGGTTGTGATCAATATCACATAAATAGCTTTCATAAACCTTGCTCAATACCGCTCAACCGCAAAACTGACCGCTTACGTCCCTAATTTAACCACTCAGTTATTTACCTTACTTTACGCGCGCGTAACTCTGGCAACATCACTGCAGGATAGCGGTCAATTTACCTCCTCAAACGCAACGCAAACCTAGAACGGCTTCGGCCAACTATTAATCAATACATGCCAGGTTTTACTATGGATACTAAAAAGATATTCAAGCACATACCCTGGGTGATTCTTGGAATCATCGGTGCATTCTGCCTCGCGGTAGTTGCATTACGTCGGGGGGAGCACGTCAGCGCCC
This sequence comes from Escherichia ruysiae, assembly GCF_031323975.1. Taxonomy (NCBI): domain Bacteria; kingdom Pseudomonadati; phylum Pseudomonadota; class Gammaproteobacteria; order Enterobacterales; family Enterobacteriaceae; genus Escherichia; species Escherichia ruysiae. The sequence continues at coordinate 3,258,395 of NZ_JAVIWS010000001.1, read as the reverse complement.
TGTGGATCGTGGTCGCCTCTGTGTCGGTGTATCTGGTGGCTTATCGCTACTACAGCCTATACATCGCCCAGAAAGTGATGAAACTCGACCCCACGCGCGCGACGCCTGCGGTTATTAACAACGACGGTCTGAACTACGTTCCGACCAACCGTTACGTGTTGTTTGGTCACCACTTCGCCGCTATCGCCGGTGCCGGTCCGCTGGTTGGTCCGGTTCTCGCCGCGCAGATGGGCTACCTGCCAGGTACGCTGTGGCTGCTGGCGGGGGTGGTGCTGGCCGGTGCAGTGCAGGACTTTATGGTGCTGTTTATCTCTTCTCGCCGTAACGGCGCATCTCTCGGTGAGATGATCAAAGAAGAGATGGGGCCAGTACCGGGAACTATCGCGCTGTTTGGCTGTTTCTTAATTATGATCATCATCCTCGCCGTCCTGGCGCTGATTGTGGTTAAAGCCCTGGCCGAAAGTCCATGGGGTGTCTTCACCGTTTGCTCAACCGTGCCGATTGCGCTGTTTATGGGTATCTACATGCGCTTTATCCGTCCGGGGCGTGTGGGTGAAGTCTCTGTCATTGGTATCGTGCTGCTGGTTGCCTCTATCTACTTCGGTGGCGTGATTGCTCACGATCCGTACTGGGGTCCGGCACTGACCTTTAAAGACACCACCATTACCTTCGCGCTGATTGGCTATGCGTTTGTTTCTGCACTGCTGCCAGTGTGGCTGATCCTTGCACCGCGCGACTATCTGGCAACCTTTCTGAAAATTGGCGTTATCGTCGGCCTGGCGCTGGGTATCGTGGTACTGAACCCGGAACTGAAAATGCCTGCGATGACCCAGTACATTGACGGTACTGGCCCGCTGTGGAAAGGCGCTCTGTTCCCGTTCCTGTTCATCACCATCGCCTGTGGTGCGGTATCTGGCTTCCACGCACTGATCTCTTCCGGTACGACGCCGAAACTGCTGGCTAACGAAACCGACGCGCGTTTCATTGGCTACGGCGCAATGCTGATGGAGTCCTTCGTGGCGATTATGGCGCTGGTTGCTGCGTCCATCATCGAACCGGGTCTTTACTTCGCGATGAATACCCCGCCTGCGGGTCTCGGCATCACCATGCCTAACCTGCATGAAATGGGTGGCGAGAACGCGCCGATCATCATGGCGCAGCTGAAAGACGTTACCGCACACGCGGCAGCAACCGTCAGCTCCTGGGGCTTCGTGATTTCGCCAGAGCAGATCCTGCAAACCGCGAAAGACATTGGTGAACCTTCTGTCCTGAACCGTGCAGGTGGTGCGCCGACGCTGGCGGTAGGTATCGCTCACGTGTTCCACAAAGTGCTGCCGATGGCTGACATGGGCTTCTGGTATCACTTCGGTATTCTGTTCGAAGCACTGTTCATCCTGACCGCACTGGATGCCGGTACGCGTTCTGGCCGCTTTATGCTGCAAGACCTACTGGGTAACTTCATCCCGTTCCTGAAAAAAACCGACTCTCTGGTTGCCGGTATCATCGGTACAGCGGGCTGTGTGGGTCTGTGGGGCTACCTGCTGTATCAGGGCGTGGTCGATCCGCTGGGCGGCGTTAAGAGCCTGTGGCCGCTGTTCGGTATCTCCAACCAGATGCTGGCAGCCGTGGCGCTGGTACTGGGCACCGTTGTGCTGATTAAGATGAAGCGCACCCAATACATCTGGGTAACTGTTGTTCCGGCGGTATGGCTGCTTATCTGCACCACCTGGGCGCTGGGCCTGAAACTGTTCAGCACCAACCCGCAGATGGAAGGCTTCTTCTACATGGCAAGCCAGTACAAAGAGAAGATTGCTAACGGTACTGACCTGACGGCGCAGCAGATTGCCAACATGAACCACATCGTTGTGAACAACTACACCAACGCGGGTCTGAGTATTCTGTTCCTGATTGTGGTGTACAGCATCATCTTCTACGGTTTCAAAACCTGGCTGAAGGTGCGTAACAGCGACAAACGTACTGACAAAGAAACGCCGTACGTTCCAATCCCGGAAGGCGGCGTGAAGATCTCTTCGCACCACTAACCGTGTTTAGCCCCGCTTCGGCGGGGCTCAGACTGATGACAAAGCCAGGCAAGCGCACGGATTGTCCCCTCGCCCCTTCGGGGAGAGGGTTAGGGTGAGGGGAACAGGCCAGCGTCGGTGTATATAAATACTCTACCCTGGCCCTCTCGCCTTCCAGGGAAAGGGAGCAAACAGTGACCGTATTGACCTGTAAGCGAGTTTGTCAGCAATCTCAGCCCCGCTTCGGCGGGGCTTTGTTCTTATCAGAGTGAACTATGTTTGGTAACTTAGGACAGGCAAAAAAATATCTCGGCCAGGCGGCGAAGATGTTGATTGGCATTCCAGACTACGACAACTACGTCGAGCATATGAAGACCAACCATCCCGACAAGCCGTACATGAGCTATGAAGAATTCTTCCGCGAACGCCAGAACGCGCGCTACGGCGGCGATGGTAAAGGCGGTATGCGCTGTTGTTAATGGAGAGAGCATGAACCCGATTGCAGTTACCCTACTCACCGGTTTTTTAGGCGCGGGCAAAACCACCCTGCTGCGCCATATTCTTAACGAACAACACGGCTACAAGATTGCCGTGATTGAAAACGAATTCGGCGAAGTCTCCGTTGACGATCAATTAATTGGCGACCGCGCCACGCAGATCAAAACGCTGACCAACGGCTGCATCTGCTGTTCGCGCTCCAACGAGCTGGAAGACGCGCTACTCGACCTGCTGGATAATCTCGACAAGGGCAATATTCAGTTCGACCGTCTGGTGATTGAATGCACCGGCATGGCCGATCCCGGCCCGATTATTCAGACCTTTTTCTCCCATGAGATTTTATGCCAGCGCTACCTGCTGGACGGCGTGATTGCGCTGGTGGATGCGGTACATGCCGATGAGCAGATGAACCAGTTCACCATCGCCCAGTCCCAGGTTGGCTACGCCGACCGTATTCTGCTGACTAAAACCGACGTCGCAGGCGAAGCAGAGAAACTGCGTGAACGCCTGGCGCGCATCAACGCCCGTGCACCGGTCTACACCGTCACCCACGGCGACATCGACCTGGGCCTGCTGTTCAACACCAACGGTTTTATGCTGGAAGAGAACGTCGTCAGCACCAAACCACGTTTCCACTTTATCGCTGATAAACAAAACGATATTTCGTCGATTGTGGTGGAACTGGATTACCCGGTAGATATCAGCGAAGTTTCACGGGTGATGGAAAACCTACTGCTGGAATCGGCGGATAAACTGCTGCGTTACAAAGGGATGCTGTGGATTGACGGCGAACCTAACCGCCTGCTGTTCCAGGGCGTCCAGCGCCTCTACAGCGCCGACTGGGATCGCCCGTGGGGCGATGAAAAACCGCATAGCACGATGGTGTTTATCGGGATTCAGCTGCCAGAGGAAGAGATAAGGGCGGCGTTTGCGGGGTTGAGGAAGTAAGTTCGAGAAAGATCAACTTTTCGAGAGTTCCACCGCAACATTATTACGTGTGGAACTCTTTAGATATGTCAGACCAACCAAAGCTTCTTCAATTGCGTTTTCATTTTTTCATGTCTCATTTTCAGTTCAGCCAATCCCCATTCTGAAGAATTACAAACATCTTTTGTTAAATCAAAAGAGCTTTTACTATTAAGTTTCTCATAAATAGATTTCTTTTTGATAAAATCATAGTGTTGTGCTTCAGAATTTTTGGAGCCACTTATGAGTGTCAAATTACCTATTTTATGCAACCAGTAGACATGCTCTTGAGGTTGGAATCTATTAATCCAGTATTCATTAACTAATGCTTGAGGAAGAATATGCTCAATTATGATTCGCCCTGTATAGGTTTTAATCACACTCTCATCTTGTTGCTCCATATCTAAGCGAAGCAAAATTGCTTTTATTAAGTTCACTTGATTCGGACGAGGCTCATATAAATCTTCATCCAGAGCAGCTATAAAACCTGAATTATCTGCATGTTGGTTTATCTGATTTATCACAGAATCAAAAGGCATATCATCATTTATTGCGACCAGAGCTGAATAACAAACCATTTCTCTTTGGCTTTTAATTTGTTTTTTTAATCACCCATGCATATACACCTTCTCAAAGGCTGTAATAAATTGCGAAAAATCATCCAAATTAAAATCTTCTGTACGAGCCATCCGATTCATGAATGCCATAACCGGAGGAATCCACTCATCTACCCCTAAATTACTTAGCGATGCAATTTTTCGTCGTATTGAAGGATGTTCAAAATCATTCTCTAATATCTTAGTATAATTTTTTGCAGAATTAACCAACATCAGTGACATAGCAATAGCATCTCCATCAAATTGCTGTTGGAGATTTTCAATAAAAGCTTCAAAACTTTTTTGTAACACCCTGTCACGATCTTTTTTCTCGGAAAGCTTATGAAGAGTAAGAAATTTATCAAGCCGTCTCACTCCAACCATATCTTCAATTTGCGACCATGCTGATTCTATTTGCTCTGATTTTTTATTATGCGTAGAAGCTGATTCAAACAATGCATTTTTTAAAAGGTCTGCATTACTTAAAGGTAAACCACGACTATTTAATACATTAAAGAGTCTAAATGATGATGCGAAATCATCTGTTTGCACAAATACGATATATACATTTTGCAAAATATATTTAGCAAGCAACTTCAACTCATCAACAGATAATCGCAACAAATAATCTCTAATTGTTTCAGCGTTGCTAATGAATACTAACTCAGTATCCGATGGTTTTTCAGGTTTATAATCTTTCGAATCCTGCAGTATGTAATATTTATAAAGGTCATACTCTTTTTTTCTTACAATTAGTCTTGGTTCATCTGTTTCATCAGAATAAACATCAATAGGCAGAACTCTTTTTTGCAAATCATCTTTTACCCCCTGAATCGGGATGATTTTTTTTAGCTCAGAGACAATAATGCTTAACGTTGTAAGACGTTGTTGCCCATCTACAACTTCATACTGATTTTTCCCTTTATTGATACAAATCATACTCCCAATAAAATATTCATTCTCTTCTGATTGAGAGCTTTTATAAATGTCATCAATGAGTTGCTCTGCATTATCTACCGTCCAACTGTAAGGACGCTGATAAGAAGGAATAATAAACTTTTTGTTTTCAGTAAGGATATCATGCACCTTACATTCTTTAGCTTCCATTTTGTATACTCAATTAAACAATCAACAATAACATTATCTTTCCTGCTCGAAAGAAACGCAACTATAAGATTTTTATATATTTTGTTAGAGATGATACGGTTCCTGTAACTTCTGTTTATCTGGCTCTGATATACCCAGATTAATTCAAGCAAGGTATAACAGAGATCTCTGTTACGTACTTCACGTTGAAACACCGCCCTAAGTCATAGCCAGTCTATTGATTTTATGTACAATCAGAATCGTCCTGATAAAAGCGAGAACACCCCATGGCGGAACTGAACCTAAGTAACCTGACGGAAGCAGACATCATTACCAAATGCGTTATGCCAGCCATTCTTAATGCAGGCTGGGACAACACAACGCAAATCAGACAGGAGGTCAAACTCCGGGACGGTAAAGTCATCGTACGTGGTAAAGTTGCGGCACGCAGAACGGTAAAATCTGCTGACATCGTGCTGTATCACAAACCAGGCATTCCCTTAGCCGTGATTGAAGCAAAAGCCAACAAACATGAAATTGGCAAAGGGATGCAACAGGGCATTGAATACGCGCGCCTGCTGGACGTTCCTTTTGTTTTTGCCACCAACGGTGATGGCTTTATCTTCCGCGATGCTACCGCAGCCGAAGGTGAATGCCTTGAAAAGCAAATAACGCTGGATGACTTCCCCTCCCCCGCTGAACTCTGGCAAAAATTCTGCCTCTGGAAAGGATACACACAAGCTCAGCTTCCGGTGATTACTCAGGACTATTACGACGATGGCAGCGGTAAATCGCCACGTTATTATCAGCTTCAGGCAATCAACAAAACCATAGAAGCCGTCTCCAACGGGCAAAACCGCATTCTGCTGGTAATGGCGACCGGAACAGGGAAAACCTATACCGCATTCCAGATCATCTGGCGCCTGTGGAAATCAAAAAATAAAAAACGCATTCTGTTCCTTGCCGATCGCAACATTCTGGTCGACCAAACCAAAAATAATGATTTCCAGCCATTTGGTACGGCAATGACCAAAGTCAGCGGACGCACCATTGATCCCGCTTATGAAATACACCTCGCGCTCTATCAGGCTATAACTGGCCCGGAGGAAAACCAAAAAGCGTTTAAACAAGTCGCACCAGATTTCTTCGATCTGATCGTGATCGACGAATGCCATCGCGGCAGCGCATCCGAAGATAGCGCCTGGCGAGAGATCCTTGATTATTTCAGTTCAGCCACCCAAATTGGCTTAACCGCCACGCCAAAAGAGACGCATGAAGTCTCCAGCACGGATTACTTCGGCGATCCGGTTTACGTCTACTCGCTAAAAGAAGGGATCGAAGACGGCTTCCTCGCCCCGTATAAAGTTGTCCGTGTTGATATTGATGTTGATCTGCAAGGCTGGCGCCCAACCAAAGGGCAAACTGACTTAAACGGCGAAGTGATCGACGATCGTATCTATAACCAGAAAGATTTCGATCGCACGATGGTAATCGACGAACGCACAGAACTGGTTGCCAGAACCATTACCGACTACCTCAAGCGCACCAACCCGATGGATAAAACCATCGTCTTCTGTAACGACATCGATCATGCAGAACGTATGCGCCGCGCCCTGGTTAATCTCAACCCGGAGCAGGTGAAAAAGAACGACAAATACGTCATGAAAATCACCGGTGATGATGAAATTGGCAAAGCTCAGTTGGATAACTTCATCAACCCGAAAAAACCGTACCCGGTTATCGCGACCACTTCAGAGCTGATGACCACCGGTGTGGATGCTAAAACCTGCAAACTGGTAGTACTGGATCAGAACATCCAGTCGATGACCAAATTCAAGCAGATTATCGGTCGTGGTACACGCATCGACGAACGTTACGGCAAACTCTGGTTTACCATCCTCGACTTTAAAAAAGCCACCGAACTGTTTGCCGATGAGCGTTTCGATGGCATTCCCGAAAAAGTCATGGATACCACACCAGAGGATATCGCCGATCCAGAATCTGATTTTGAAGAGAAACTCGAAGAAATCAGCGAACATGACGAAGAACAGGTGACAGGCGTTGATGAACCGCCTGCGCCGCCATACCAGGTTACCGATACCGATGATGTCGGCCCACTTCCGGAAGAAGACGAGAAGAAAATCCGCAAGTTTCACGTCAACGGTGTAGCGGTGGGTGTTATTGCGCAGCGTGTTCAGTATTACGATGCCGACGGTAAACTGGTTACCGAATCTTTTAAAGATTACACCCGCAAAACACTGCTTAAAGAATATGCCTCGCTGGATGACTTTACCCGCAAGTGGCAGGACGCCGATCGCAAAGAAGCGATCATTCACGAGCTGGAGCAACAGGGGATCATCTGGGAAGTACTGGCAGAAGAAGTCGGTAAAGATCTCGACCCGTTCGACATGCTTTGCCACGTAGTGTATGGTCAGCCGCCGTTAACCCGCAAAGAGCGCGCCGAGAACGTGCGCAAGCGGAACTACTTCACAAAATACTCTGAAGCAGCGCAAGCCGTGCTCGATAATCTGCTGGATAAATACGCCGATGCGGGCGTACAGGAGATCGAAAGTATTCAGGTGCTGAAACTTAAACCATTCGACAGCATGGGCACCTTACCGGAGATTATTAAAACCGGATTTGGCGACCGTAACGGGTATAATCAGGCGCTCAGCGAGCTGGAAAACGAAATCTACCAATTACCGCCCCGCTCTGCTTAACAACTCTCTTTTGTGCCTTCTGCAACCATCATGTTGCAGAAGGCCTTGTTTTTCATGGAATACAACATGTCTATCAGTTCAGTAATCAAATCATTACAAGATATTATGCGCAAAGATGCCGGTGTGGACGGCGATGCGCAGCGTCTCGGTCAGCTCTCCTGGCTGCTGTTTTTGAAAATCTTCGATGCCCAGGAAGAGGCGCTGGAACTGGAGCAGGATAACTATCAATATCCGATCCCCCAGCGTTATTTGTGGCGCAGTTGGGCCGCAAACGCGCAGGGCATTACCGGTGATTCTCTGCTGGAATTCGTTAATGATGATCTGTTCCCGGCGTTGAAAAACCTCACTGCGCCTATCGATAAAAACCCACGCGGCTACGTGGTGAAGCAGGCGTTCAGCGATGCCTATAACTATATGAAAAACGGTACGCTACTGCGTCAGGTGATCAACAAGCTGAACGAAATTGACTTTACCAGCGCCAGCGAACGCCATCTGTTTGGTGATATTTACGAACAGATCCTTAAAGATCTGCAATCTGCGGGCAATGCTGGCGAATTCTATACTCCACGCGCCGTCACTCGCTTTATGGTGGATCGCATTGATCCGAAACTCGGCGAATCCATTATGGACCCGGCCTGCGGTACGGGTGGTTTTCTTGCCTGCGCGTTCGATCATGTAAAGAACAAATACGTGAAGAGCGTCGCCGATCATCAGACGCTGCAACAACAGATCCACGGTGTTGAGAAAAAACAGCTTCCGCACCTGCTGGCGACCACCAATATGCTGCTGCACGGCATTGAAGTACCGGTACAAATTCGTCACGACAACACCCTGAACAAACCGCTTTCCTCCTGGGATGAGCAACTGGATGTCATTGTTACCAACCCGCCGTTTGGTGGCACGGAAGAAGACGGTATTGAGAAGAACTTTCCGGCAGAGATGCAAACCCGCGAAACGGCGGATCTGTTCCTGCAACTGATTGTGGAAGTACTGGCGAAAAACGGTCGTGCGGCGGTGGTATTGCCGGATGGCACGCTATTTGGCGAAGGCGTTAAAACCAAAATCAAAAAGCTACTTACCGAAGAGTGCAACCTGCATACCATCGTGCGTTTACCGAATGGTGTGTTTAATCCCTATACCGGCATTAAAACCAACCTGTTGTTCTTTACCAAAGGTCAACCAACCAAAGAGATTTGGTTCTATGAACATCCGTATCCGGCGGGCGTGAAAAACTACAGCAAAACCAAGCCGATGAAGTTTGAAGAGTTTCAGGCGGAGATCGACTGGTGGGGCAACGAGGCTGATGGTTTTGCCAGCCGCGTCGAGAATGAGCAGGCTTGGAAAGTCAGCATTGATGATGTCATTGCGCGTAACTTCAATCTGGATATTAAAAACCCACATCAGGCGGAAACCGTCAGCCATGATCCGGATGAACTGTTAGTGCAGTATGCAAAACAGCAGGCGGAGATCCAGACGCTGCGTAATCAACTTCGCGATATTCTTGGCGCTGCGCTGTCTGGCAAGGAGGTTCACTGATGAGTGTGGAAAAGCTGATCGTTGATCATATGGAAACCTGGACCTCGGCGTTGCAAACCCGTTCCACCGCCGGGCGCGGCAGTTCCGGTAAAATTGATTTGTATGGCATTAAGAAATTGCGTGAGCTAATTCTGGAACTGGCTGTGCGCGGTAAACTAGTGCCGCAAGATCCGAATGACGAACCGGCGTCGGAGCTGTTGAAGCGTATTGCGGCGGAAAAGGCCGAGCTGGTGAAACAGGGCAAAATTAAAAAGCAAAAACCACTGCCAGAAATTAGCGAGGAAGAGAAGCCGTTTGAATTGCCGGAGGGATGGGAGTGGACAACGCTAACTAGAATTGCGGAAATAAATCCTAAAATTGATGTCAGTGATGATGAGCAAGAAATATCATTTATTCCAATGCCACTCATATCTACTAAATTTGATGGCACGCATGAATTTGAAATAAAAAAATGGAAAGATGTTAAAAAAGGTTATACACACTTTGCTAATGGTGATATCGCTATTGCAAAAATAACACCTTGCTTTGAAAATAGTAAAGCAGCTATTTTTTCTTGCTTAAAAAACGGCATTGGTGTTGGAACAACCGAATTACATGTTGCACGCCCTTTTAGCGATATAATTAATCGAAAATATCTTCTTTTAAACTTTAAATCACCTAATTTCCTTAAGTCTGGTGAATCACAAATGACTGGTTCTGCAGGTCAGAAACGTGTTCCAAGGCTTTTTTTTGAAAATAATCCTATTCCCTTCCCTCCATTGCAAGAACAAGAGCGCATTATTATTAGGTTTACTCAGTTAATGTCCCTCTGCGACCAACTGGAACAGCAATCCCTGACCAGTCTGGACGCACATCAGCAACTGGTTGAAACCCTGTTGGGAACACTTACAGACAGCCAAAACGCCGAGGAACTGGCTGAAAACTGGGCGCGTATTAGCGAGTATTTCGACACACTATTTACCACCGAAGCCAGCGTGGATGCGTTAAAACAGACCATTCTGCAACTGGCCGTAATGGGTAAACTTGTGCCGCAGGATCCGAATGACGAACCTGCCTCTGAACTGCTCAAACGTATTGCGCAGGCAAAAGCTCAATTGGTGAAAGAAGGGAAAATAAAAAAACAAAAACCGTTGCCGCCAATTAGCGATGAGGAAAAACCGTTTGAACTGCCTAATGGATGGGAATGGTGCAGGCTCGGAGAGCTTATTGATTCCATTGATGCTGGGTGGAGTCCTGCATGTTCTTCTGAACCAGCCGCTCCAGGAGAATGGGGGGTGTTAAAAACGACCGCAGTTCAATCTCTTGAATATAGAGAGTACGAAAACAAGGCGCTCCCTAAAAATAAAGCCCCAAGGCCACAACTAGAAGTAAAAGCAGGAGATATTCTTATAACAAGAGCTGGTCCTAAAAATCGGGTTGGTATTTCATGCCTTGTTGAAAAAACAAGAGAAAATTTAATGATTTCAGATAAAATAATCAGATTTCATTTGATATCAGAGGATATCTCCGAGAAATACATTTCCTTATGTCTAAACTATGGGTTTACTTCAACATATCTTGAAAACTCCAAATCTGGCATGGCAGAAAGTCAGATGAATATTTCACAAGATATTTTAAAAATGGCACCTATAGCTATCCCGACTACACATGAACAATTAAAAATAACAGATAAAATAAATGAAATGATGGATTATTTTATAACTCTAAAGAGTCAAATTCAATCTGCCCAACAAACCCAACTGCACCTTGCAGACGCACTCACTGACGCGGCGATAAACTAATTTTCTCGCCATCAAAAAATCAATAAAGCGGCTAAATAGCCGCTTTATTCACATCATCAAAAATTATATTTCACGCTAATTTTCATCTTATTTTCATTAATTTTTAGCTGGACTTTCCCCATATTTACTGATGATATATACAGGTATTTAGCGCGGTGCGGATGTGCGCCAACACACCCGCACCGCTCATCACAATCACTATTTATAGGGAATAGCAGTTATGACTGACACGCATTCTATTGCACAACCGTTCGAAGCAGAAGTCTCCCCGGCAAATAACCGTCAATTAACCGTGAGTTATGCGAGTCGCTACCCGGATTACAGCCGTATTCCCGCCATCACCCTGAAAGGTCAGTGGCTGGAAGCCGCCGGTTTTGCCACTGGCACGGCGGTAGATGTCAAAGTGATGGAAGGCTGTATTGTCCTCACCGCCCAACCACCCGCAGCCGAAGAGAGCGAACTGATGCAGTCGCTGCGCCAGGTGTGCAAGCTGTCGGCGCGTAAACAAAAGCAGGTGCAGGATTTTATTGGGGTGATTGCGGGTAAACAGAAAGTCGCCTGATAGATTGACCCGGTAGCGCCAGTGCTACCGGGTATTATTCGCCGCGTTATACCAACGCACTCTCCATCTGTTTTTCAAATGCCTGACGAATTAATCCCATAATGTAAGGAAGTTGTGCGAGGTCGCTGAAACCAATTTCCACATCACCATTGCCCCAGCGCCCAACATTTGTCACATCTTTGGCAATACCTTTCGGATCGACCAGTTCATGAAACTGCATATTAAGCGACAACCGCAGTCGGCTTTTTTGCGGCACAACATCAACAAAATTCGTTTCAGCTTTAAACGCAATATACAGCTTTAAAACTTCCTGTGTGATCCCTGCGTCCAGGCGCATAACTTCATCGCGAAGATGATCGAATAACACCCAGCTATGCGAACCATCAGCAAGGAAAGGAAAATCATTCAGGCTGTAACTGGTTTTGTTCTCCGGCTGCCCCCGATAAACAGCTAAAACCTCTTCAGGAAGAGAAGGCGCTTGCCAGACCTGAACCGCGAGATCGGCCAGACGATCGGCACGGGTGCGAATGGCGGCTTCATCCCATTTTTCGCACTGTCCAAGACCGATATTCAAATAGAGCGGGCTATGCTTAAAGCCGTCTTCAATATCGCGTTTTTCCGCGAAAGGTCTGTCACTGTAGCGGGAGTTATAGCGTGTTAAAGTGAGATTCCCCAACGTATGCAACAATTCTTTATGAATACGCTGCCAGTCGCTTCCCAGCTCTTCGCGCCATTTAGCCGACAGATTTTCGTTCTGCGGCATAATGTGTTCAATCGTAAACTCTTCCACGCGCTCTCTGCGTTTATCGTTTTCCAGTCGTCGTAACCAGTAGCTGCGACTGCGGAAGTTATAGAGATCGCGAACTTTTAATTCCCGTTTAAATTCATCATCGTTGGGGAAACGACGATACGAAGGCAGGTTCATAAAATGCACCTGAATGCTTTCCAGATAATTTTCTTTATTAATGATCTTATAAAAAGTGGCAAACGTCTTGTTCAAAGAATTCGTCGGAATTGCACACACTGCACGGCGGAAAACATAAGATTCAATTAAACGAATTATGCTCAGGAAATCTTCGTGAGACAAAACGCCATTTTTATAGTCATGATAAAGCGCCAGTAAGAAAGGATATGCCACATCGACCTTTAACTCGCGCAAATCCTGAAAAGCCGTGGCAAGCGATTTGTCACTTTCCTTACCCAATGCCATTGCACAGTAATACTCCGCGTAGATGTGTATATCTTCAACCAGCCGATCTACGCCTTTTTCAGCAACACTCTGGCTGCGGGCATGTAGTTTAAATGCCTCATAGACTTCATCTGTCCGAGGGATCTCCCCCGTTTTTACCGTCAGATAATGACGCATAAAACTGTCAAAATATTCGCTGTAACCTTGCTGACCAAAAGCGATTTCCATTGGACGCCAGTGATCTTCATACAACCGTGTTTGATGCTCTGGTTCGAGGCCCATCAGAATAAAATTGCGCACCAGATCGGCCTGACTTAACGCCTTACCGGTGGAGTTCATACTTTCAAAAATCAGTTGCGGATTATCCTGACCACGATTAAGCGCCACATCAACAATTAATAACTTTGCTAACCCACGACATAAGGGGATCAAGTCATCACCGATTTTGGTAATTTGCTCATCAAAGAAACTAAAATTTTCCATTATTCGATGGGAATAGTTTTCTGGCATTGGTCTTTGTTTTATTAACGCCAGCAAACTGTCTTTATCGGTCTCGGTCAGCAGTAATTTAAATCCTTTCTCACCGGACTCATAAGGATTGAGTAAATAATAATTACGCAATTTCATTGCCGAAAAGCCATCAAAAACTTCTTCTTCGCCAAGATGGCGCGATAAAGCCTCAATCAGCAACATTGCGGTCGTCAGCCGCTGTTGACCATCAATGACCAGCAACGGAGAAATACCGGAAACCTGATACAACCCCTGCTCTATATAAACAACCGAACCGATAAAATGCGCGGATATATCGTCACGCTTTCCGGCACGAATGATGTCGTCCCAAAGTTGCCGACATTGTTGCTCTGTCCATGAATAGGTGCGTTGATAAATGGGAATAACAAACTGCTGCGAACGTTTTAAAAAATCGAGTAAACGGGCTTCTGTTGCTTTCATTCTGACGTCTTTCCGTGGAGCGATGATTTCACAATAATAAACACTTCCTTGTGAAGGTTATAGAGAAATCCTGTTTATCCGCGACGAACAGCCCCTCACTCCACATCCTCCCTGCGTAACCCAATATCCCTCAACCGTTCATCACTCATCTGCTGTAACACCCGCCGGGTCTGTTTTTTCAGCCACCAGCTTCTCACTGCCTGCCAGAGTTGTACGAAGCCAGTAAACGGCGCTTTGGCTCTGTTTTCGTGAAATTCCATCTGCTGCCTCCTCATCTTTCAGAGGCTTAATCATCCGCCTTCTGGCAGTTCACAATACAGATGCAAATATTACTTTTATTTAACATACAGACAGGTTAAAACAGCATCTGCATCCGGTTTTTTAGCCTCATCTGTACCGGTTTTTCTCTCTGTATGCTCCAAATAAGGAATACAGCATGACGCGTTATCAACATCTGGCGACTCTGCTTGCCGAACGGATTGAGCAAGGGCTGTATCGTCACGGGGAGAAATTGCCGTCGGTGCGCAGCTTAAGTCAGGAGCACGGCGTCAGTATCAGCACCGTGCAGCAGGCGTATCAGACGCTGGAAACGATGAAGCTCATCACTCCGCAGCCGCGTTCGGGTTATTTTGTCGCACAACGTAAAGCCCAGCCGCCTGTACCGCCGATGACGCGTCCGGTGCAGCGCCCGGTGGAAATTACCCAGTGGGATCAGGTGCTGGATATGCTGGAAGCGCATAGCGACAGTTCCATTGTTCCGTTAAGCAAAAGCACGCCGGATGTCGAAACGCCCAGCCTGAAACCGCTCTGGCGGGAGCTAAGCCGGGTGGTGCAGCATAATCTGCAAACCGTTCTCGGTTATGACTCATTAGCCGGTCAGCAGGTATTGCGCGAGCAGATTGCCCGTCTGATGCTCGACAGCGGCTCGGTGGTCACCGCCGATGACATTATCATCACCAGCGGCTGCCATAACTCGATGTCGCTGGCGTTAATGGCGGTGTGTAAACCGGGCGATATCGTCGCGGTCGAATCCCCGTGTTATTACGGTTCAATGCAGATGCTGCGCGGTATGGGCGTGAAAGTGATTGAAATCCCAACCGATCCAGAAACCGGTATCAGCGTTGAAGCTCTGGAACTGGCGCTGGAACAGTGGCCGATTAAAGGCATCATTCTGGTGCCAAACTGCAATAATCCGCTGGGATTTATTATGCCGGACGCCCGCAAACGAGCCGTTCTCTCTCTCGCTCAGCGTCATGATATTGTGATTTTTGAAGATGATGTCTACGGCGAACTGGCAACGGAGTATCCACGCCCGCGTACTATTCATTCATGGGATATCGATGGTCGGGTGCTGCTGTGCAGTT